>DATBEG010000017.1:0-37852 GCA_036276155.1 Bryobacteraceae bacterium
GCCGCACGGGATTCGCTGCGATGGTCGGGCGCGGATAAGATCTGGGTGGCGCGGGCCTCATCGACATAAGGGTGGTCGAAGAGTCCGAGGCGGAACTTCGCTTCGAGGATGGGGCGGACGGCGGCGTCCAACTGAGCGACAGTGATACGGCGTTGCTCGAGTCCGAGCGGTAGACCTTGATTGAAGTCGGTCTGACCTTCCGCCATCTCCATGTTCACGCCCGCGGTAAAGGCGCGGAAAGCGGCGTCTTCGACGCTGGCAGCGAAGCCATGGGTTTTGAGGTTGATGACGGCGTTCGCGTCGCTGACGACGAAGCCTTCGAAGCCCCAATTCTGACGCAAAACGTCATGCAGCAGCCAGGAATTGCCGGTCGCGGGCACGTCGTTGAGGTCCATGTAGGCGCTCATGACGGAGCCGACGCCGGCCTCGACCGCAGCGTGGAACGGCGGGAGATAGACATTCCACATCTGCGCTTCGGAGATGTAGGACTCTTCGTAGTCGCGGCCACCTACGGCGGCGCCGTAACCGGCGAAGTGCTTGGCGCAGGCGAGGACGTGATCGGGCGCACCGATGCGATCGCCTTGAAAGCCGCGCACCTGAGCGGCGGCCATAGCGCTGCCGAGATACGGATCTTCACCGGCGCCTTCGACGATGCGGCCCCAACGGGGGTCACGAGCGATGTCGAGCATAGGAGCGAATGCCCAATCGACGCCGGCGGCGCGGGCTTCCGCGGCGGCTATGGTCTGGGCGCGCCTGGCGATTTCGGGATCCCAACCGGCAGCCATCGCGATGGGCACGGGAAAGATGGTGCGGAAGCCGTGAATGACGTCGAAGCCGAAGATGAGCGGGATGTGGTGCGGCGATTTCTGCACCGCGATGTGCTGGAAGCGGTTGATGACGGCGGGATCTGTGATGAACAGAAGCGAGCCGACGGAGCCTTGCGCCACAAGGTCTTCGGTAGGCGGAGCATTCTTCGCGCTGCCCGGCAGATCGACGTTGTTGCCGAAGTAGAAGAGCTGGCTAAGTTGGCCGATTTTCTCCTGTGCAGACATTTCGGCCAGGAGTTGATTGACGTGAGTCTCGATGGAGGCATCGGCGGGCGCTGCGTGTTGCGGAGATGTACGCGCGGTGATTGCAATGGCAAGGAAGGCGAAGGCAGGTATAAGGAGGCGTAGGACACGAGCGCGCATGGCTACATTCTTTAACAACACGATTGAGATGCTACGACAATGGAAAGTTGATTTCCATTCTAGTGAGGACATGTCTAGTGAGGGCGTGGACCGGCATTGCGACCGGATTGTTGTGTGTGTGGGGCGTCGCACAGGGGAGCACGCCCACGCAATTGCCACCGCTTGCGAGCGTGAGCGATGTCGCGTGCAAGATCTATCAGGAACAACAGGCGACGGGGCTGGTGTTTATCGCGGCGCGTGGACACGAGGTCTACACAGAGACATTTGGCGAGACTGCTCCGGGGAGCGGACACAAACCGGATAAGCACTCTGTCATGCGGCTGTGCTCGATCAGCAAAGTGTTCACGACCGACGTGTTGGTGCAGCTTTCCGAGGAAGGAAAATTGCGGCTGCAAGATCCGCTGCAGCGATTCGCGCCGCCCGGCGATTATGTGCCGCTGAAGACATTGCACGGCCGCGCAAATACGCCAATCACGCTGCTGGAGTTGGCCACGCACACGGCGGGACTGCCACGCGAGATTGGGCCGACACCTGCGGACGCCGCACATTTCACATACCCTTCCTTTGAGCAGCGATGGGCGTGGCTGCAGCGGATTCGTTTGCTGACGCCTCCGGGATCTGCGGCGTTGTATTCGAATGTGGGATTCGATTTGCTGGCGGATGCGGTGAGCGCAGCAGCGGGCGAACGATATCCGCATTTGCTGGCGGAGACAATCCTAAAGCCACTGGGCATGCGGGAGACGACGTTCGACCCGACTCCGGACGAATGTTTGCGATTGCTGCGCGGCGGAATGGATGACGAGGGAGCTTGTACGAGCTCGGTCAATACTGCCGGATCTTCCGGACTGTATTCCACCCCCGATGATGTGGGACGGTGGCTTCGTTACTTAGTTGGAGACACGAGCGCAGGAGCGCGGCAGGACGCGGCCGCGCAGGAGGTCTATTTGATACCGACGCAGCTGAGGGGCATAAAGGGGCTGAACCATGCGGGCAATCCGTCGGGAATTGGCCTCGGATGGATGCGGCTGGGGCGAGCCGGCAACGCTTCGATGATTATCGAAAAGACCGGCTCAGGCGCGGGATTTCATACCTATGTCGCGCTGACGCCAAAGGAGCACACCGCAATTTTTTTCGCGTTTACGGACGGACACGTCAGGACGGATGCAGATCCGTTTGGGTTGGCGAATAATATTCTGCTAGCGCTTTCAAATCTGCCGCCGCTACCGGAGGAGCCCCATCGCACGAAGAGGGTGGCGAAGCGAAGGAGGTGACACTTTCGCTTTTGCTATGTAGTATGCTACTTTGCGATTGAGATGCCTTATATTGCGGGATCCCTTGGTTCGTTGGGACAGGACGCCCGTTTTGCGGCTCGTTGCCTACGCCATACACCGCTCTTCACCCTGCTGGTGGTTGTCACGCTCGCGATCGGAATTGGCTCATCGACGGCGATCTTCAGCATGGTCGACCGGCTTCTGTTTCGGAGTTTGCCCTACCCGCAGGCCGATCGTCTTGTCTCGGTTGGCATTACCGGACCCATTGACGCCAACGAGTTCATGCTTGGCGGCTCCTATCTGGATTGGAAGGCGCGTTCGAATCCTTTCAAGTCTCTTACTTCGATGCGCCCGCCTGTCGAATGCGATCTGGGCGCACAGAACCCACTTCGCATTCACTGCGTGCCAGTGGAATCGAATTTCCTATCCACCCTGGGCGTTCGTCCTCTGTTGGGGCGCAACTTCACTCGCGAGGAAGATCGTCCAAACGCGCCCCGCACTGCCCTGATCAGCTACGCTCTTTGGCGCGCACATTTCGGGGCTAGTCCGGCGGCCCTGGGCCAAACTCTTTTGACTGACGATCGACCGACCCGCATCATTGGCGTGCTACCGGCGTCGTTTGAGATGCCACAGCTTGCCGAGGCAGATGTTCTATTGCCCGCACAGATCGATGAAGTCGCTGCACGCCGCCCGGGCGCAACCCTCTTTCTGCGCAGCTTTGCGCGACTAAAAGATGGCATTTCCATAGAGCGTGCACGCCAAGAAATGCAGCCTCTGTACCAGGCCGCGCTTCTCGATGCGCCCCCTATGCTGCGCAGCGAAATTCGATTTGTCATGCGTTCGTTGCGCGACCGCCAGGTTCACGATCAGTGGCTAGCTTCCTGGCTTCTGCTGGGCACCGTCACAGCACTTCTCTTGCTGGCCTGCAGCAACGTCGCCAACCTGATGCTGGCGCGGGGCAGCAGCCGCGAACGCGAACTGGCGATGCGCGCCGCTTTGGGAGCAAGCCGCTTTCGCTTGTTTCAGCTTTCGCTAATCGAAAGTTGGTTCCTGGGCGCCGCCGCAGGCGTTATCGGAGTGATACTCGCGTGGGCTTTCCTGAAATTGATCGTAAAGAGTTCTCCTAACGCGTTTCTGCGTCTGAATCAGGCCGGCATCGATTTACGCGTTCTCGTATTCGCGACTTTTGTTTGTCTGTCGGCGGTTCTCTTGTTCGGCATTGCGGCTGGGTTGCGCCGACCGCGCCCGGAAGCGCTTATTGGCTGGCACGCAGTGGGAGCGCGCCGCAGTGTTTTCCGTCATCTTCTGGTAGCGGTTCAGATCGCCATTTCGCTGGTTTTGCTGACTGGCTCGTCTTTGTTCATACGCAGTCTATTGAAACTCGAAACGCAGCAATTGGGAATGGAACCGGAGCACGTTGTCACCGCGTCCTTCGTGCTGCCTCAATTGCGCTACCGGCAGTCGGACGCCCAAAATGCTTTCTATCGGCGGCTGGAATCCGGTCTTGCCGCGCTGCCGGGCCTTGAATCGGTTGCATTGAGCGATACTGTTCCGCCCGCGGGTGCTATGCACTCACGTCCGTTTTCGAATATGCGGATCGCCGGATTCCCACCGCTTCCGGAGCAAGGCGGCCTGGTCGCGTTTCGGTATGTATCACCCAGCTACTTCGACGCTTTGGAAATCCGCATCGTCGCCGGCCGCGCATTCCAGGAAGACGATCGTTCCTCTCCGGTGGCGCCTGTCATTCTCAGTGCGAGCCTGGCCAGGAAGCTATTCGGCGCTCGAAATCCCGTGGGTCGTGAGATTGCGCTCAGCGGCTTCCAAGAGGACCGCACGGTTTGGTCGCCCATCGTTGGAGTTGCAGCCGATGTGAAGAATAGCGGACTCAGCGCCGAAGCCGCGCCGGAATATTACCGCCTTCGCACCTGGAAAGCCGATAGTCTTGGACGCTCTGCCGTCGTGATCGTCCGCACTTCGTTGCCCGCCGAGAACATCGCGCGTCTGCTGCGCCAAGAAGTCGCTTCCGTTGAGCCCGGGCTGCCGATAACGATTCGATCGTTGCCGATGCGCGTAAACGAGCTCGCGGCGCGTCCTCGTCTGATCGCTATACTGCTCGGCGTTTTTTCGGCGTTCGGATTGTTGCTTGCCTCTGTGGGTCTATATGCCGTGGTGTCTTTTCTAGTCGCCCGCAAAACGCGCGAATTTGGCGTGCGGATGGCGCTGGGCGCCGGTCCCTCAGATATTGCGCGGCAAGTATTGGCGTTCGCCTTCCGCTGGACGGTACTGGGTCTCATGGGGGGATTCATCGCATCCCTGTTTTTGAGCCGTTTGGCCGCCGCGCTTCTGTTTGAGGTATCGTCGCGAGATCCGACGGCCTTTATCGTGGCGTCCGTTGTGCTCCTCTCGGCTGCGTTGTTCGCCGCGGGGCTCCCCTCATTGCGAGCAGCGCGCGTGGATCCGGCCGTTTCGTTACGGCATGAATAATACTAAAACGCGAGCTTCAGGGCGAACTGGATGACGCGCGGGTTGTTGACGGTGTAATTCACGACATTGAATTCGCTGCCTGCGGTGAGATCTGCGCCGTAGCCATTGCCGCCCGGTGCGCCGAATTGCGCATGGTTGAAGAGATTGAAGAACTCGCTGCGGAAATCCAGGCGCATACTTTCGCGAATGATGAAGTGCTTGGTGACGGAGAAATCGGTGTTGACGAAATCGGGTCCGGACAGCGGAGTGCGATTGGCGTTGCCGAGTTCGCCGGCCGCGGGCTGTGCGAAGCAACTCGCATTGAACCAGTTGGAAAGCGTGGGGTTGCTGAGGACCGCATTGCAGATCTGATTGGGGCGAATGAGCGACTGATCATTCGTGTTTTCGAATCCGGCGCCGGATGTATTGTTGCTGTCGACGACGAAGATTGGGAATCCGGAAGTAGCCTTTTCGATGACCGTTGCTTCCCAACCGCCGAGGACCGCGTTCGTCGCGGCGTTCCAATTCGAGCCGAATTTGCGGCCTTTGCCGAACGGCAAGGAGTAGATCAGGCTGGCGGTGAAGTTGTGATTGAGGTTGATTTGCGAGAGTCCCCAATCGAGGTTCTGCCAGCCGGGCAAGGGGAAATAGGTTGCGCCGATGATGCTGCCGAGGCCATCGCTGAAGCCGGTATCGGTGGCGCGTGAATACGTGTAGCCGATGAGGGCGTACAAGCCGTATTTGGTGCTCTTGGTCTCCGCCTTGACCTGAAGGGAATCGTAGTGTGCTAGACCGGCGTCAAAGACGCTGGCGATGTCGGAAAACGGAAAGGCCGGATAGGGAACGCCGAATGCCGCACCATTCGGTCCGCAGCCGAGCGTGTATCCTTTCACAACACCGCAGGCGCTGGGCGACGAGACGTTGATGTCATTGCCGAATTCGAGAATATGGGCGGTGCGCGCACCGGCGTAGCCGACGGTGAGAACGACCTGGCCGGGGATCTCCTGCTCCACGTTGAAATTGAATTGCTGGATGCGGCCCTGCTTGAAGTTTGTGTCCTGCGAGAGGATGGTGCCGGTGAAGCTGGCCGGATTCGGAGGCGCTGTAAACGTAGGGAATCCGGAAGACATGCTGAGACCGGTTGGGGTGAGTCCGTTTTGGCCGCAGGCTGCATAGGAGAACGTGCAGCCGCCGAACTGGAAGGAATCTGATTCGGCGTAGTAGGGCGGATTCTGCCACAGGCCCTGGGCGCCCATGTTCCAGGACGAATCGTGATAGATGGCGTAGCCGCCGCGGAAGACGGTGTTCGACTTGAACGGCTTCCACGCAACGCCAACACGCGGCTCAAGAGCGGTGAGATCCATCTGGACGCCGGCACTGGGACCTACGTTCTGTCCGGCAATGAGGAATGTGCCCGTGGCGGGATTGAAATCGGACATGCGGTTGCCCACTTCGCTTTGAGGCGTGAGCAGAGCCCAAGCTAAGCCGAGATTCACCGTAAGAGATTTGCCGATGCGCCAGTTGTCCTCTATGTAGGGGCGATACAACTTCCAGCGCCGGCCTGTATTGCCACCGCCAAATTCCTGATCGTGAATGGCGCCGCTTACAAGTCCTGTCAACACGTCAGCTTCGGGCTCGCCAGTCCACGCGCCGCCGACAATCCAGAAGCCGTTCGGGAAACCGACAGCCACAGTGTTTAACTGATTCGCGCGAATAGAGCCGCCGATGCGGATATCGTGATTGCCGCGGACGAGGTCGAGGAAATCAGATGTGGTCCAGACGTTAGTTCCACCGACGAATGGAGAATAGCCACGATCACCCAGTGACCAGTAGGGGCTGGAGAGTTCGACCGAAGTGAGACCGTTGCTGTTGCCACCGAGGTTCGCGCCCGGGATGCCCAGCTTTTGAGATAAGTAGGTGTTATTACCCTGTGAAGTTATGTAGTCAAAGATGCGATTGAAGCCGAACGTGAGTTGATTGACTGTGGTTGGCGAGAAGATGTGGGTTTCGGAGATAACAACGTTGCGAGCGTGATTGATGATGCTCTGGTTGCTGGCGAACGGGCCTTGCTCGGCAAAACCGGGAGCGCCGCCGGGAACATAAGACGTGGCCTGATCGTAGCTGAAGCGGGCGAAGAGGGAATCCTTGTCAGAAAGATTTTCGTCCAGGCGAATGTCGAACTTGCCCTCGTTGAGCTTGCGCACGGGCTCGCTGACGTAGTTGTACCCGAGACCGGCGTTGTTGGCGTTGGGCACCGGATAGAGGTTGATGAGTGCCTGGCCGATGGGGTTGATGAGGCTCTGAGGAATGATGTTGCAGGGTGCACCTGGGGCCTGACTTCCGTTGGGCGCGGTCGGCGACGCTTTACCACCAATACACATGAACGGAACGGAAATCGGGTTCGCATCGGTTCCCCGTGTGGCATAAGGATTGATTAACTGGACGGCACTCGGATTTCCAAAGGCATCGTCAGTGAAGTTGCCGTTGCGCATCGCGATGGAAGGAATGACGCCAGTAAACGGAATGCCGTGGCGTTGGTCTTTCTGTTCGAAATCAGCGAAAAAGAAGGTCTTGTTTTTCCGGATTGGGCCGCCCGCCGAGAAACCGAACTGATTGAGATTGAATTTTTCGGTCTCGGCAGCAAAAAAGCTGCGCGCGTCGAGATCGGTGTTGCGGAAGAACTCGAAGATGGTGCCGTGGAACTGATTGCTGCCTGATTTGGTTGTTACGAGAACGGTGGGGCCGCCGCGAGTGCCGTATTCGGCCGAGTAGTTGTAGGTAAGAACTTTGAACTCCTGAATGGAGTCGATGGACGACAGGATGGAGATGGCGCCGGAGGTGAGTTCGTTGTTGTCGTTGCCATCGAGAATCCAGTCAGTGCTGTTAGCTCGGGACCCGCCGACAGAGAGCGAAAAAGATCCGCGTGCGGAGGCTTCGCTGCTAGCGCCGCCGTTGAAGAAGCTGTTTGGATTTGTTTCCTGCGTGGTGCCGGGAGTGAGCGTGGCGAGTTGGACGAAATCGCGGCCGTTCAGAGGAAGGTCGGCAACTTGCTGTGATGTGATGACTTGTCCAAGAGTGCCGTTGCTGGTTTGCACGGCGACAGCGGTGGCATTCACTTCGACGTTCTGCTGCAAAGTCGCGGGCGCGAGTGTGAAATCCAGCTCACGCTGTTCGTTCGTCTGCAGGATGATGTTCAGCGACTCCTCTGGACGGAAGCCGGTAATCTCCGCGCGAACATTGTAGTTTCCAACACCGAGCAGCGGAACGACGTAATGGCCGGAACTGTCGCTGATGGCCTCGCGAGAGACGCCGGTGGCAGGTGCGGTGACAGTAATCTTGGCGCCAGAAACGGCAGAGCCGGTGGCGTCCGAGACGAGGCCCGAGATGGTTCCCGTGGCCTGTCCCCAAAGACCCGCGGAGAAAAGCAAAGAGGCGCAAATGAGGCCCAAACTCAAACTGCCAGTATTAAGTTTCATGTGATTTCTCAGAGGCAGGCGCGACGGTAGACGTCGGACGGAGACTGGCAACTGGCTCCCGCGTGTTTCGATCAGTATCGGCGTTTAGCAGATTTCTGTCAATGCAGAAGTGAGACACTGCGATGCCCGAATAAATCTTCTTTGCGTTCGAACCTTTGGGGCGGACGAGGACTCCTGTGTATTTAGGATGGTGAGCAAGATTTCTTTCGATGACAAGCGGCGACAATGAGCATCTGCTGGTGCTGCTGGCGCAGAACGGCGATGTCGCCGCATTTGAACAGCTTCTGAAGGGCATTTATGCGCCGACGCTTAAATACGTCCGCGGGTTGATGGGCGCCGATGACGCTGAGGACGTCTTGCAGGAGACAGCACTGCGCGTGTACCGGCAACTCGCGTGGCTGCGGGAGCCGAGAGCGTTTCGAGCATGGGTGTATCGCATTGCGACGCGCATCGCGTTTCGTCAACTGAAGCGGCAGAAGCGATGGCGAGCGGCGGAGACGGAGTTCGGAAGCAGCGGCGAGGCTGTGGCGCGAATAGCCGAGATTGACATGGAACAGGAAATGAGCGATCTACTGCCTCGTGTGTCGCCGGCAAGCAGGGCTGCGCTGCTGTTGCATTACCAGCAGAATTTGTCGTTAGAGGAGACGGCGGCGATTCTCGATATTCCGGTGGGAACAGCGAAATCGCGCGTGGCTTACGGCATCGCGCAACTTCGACAATTTGTAAAGGAGAAACAAACCAGATGAACGGAACGGCTCAGGAAGAGATGTTTATTCGCAAAGCGCTGGCGAAGGTGGATAAAGCGGCACGGTATCAGCTTATTAAGCAGATTGTGGTGAGTGTGCTGGCGTTTGCCTTTGCGGGGTGGCTGGCGGGAAGAAGCCCGAGTTCGGAGTTGAAGATTGAATGCACCTTGATCATCATGGGCGGATTGATTGCGGCAATCTGCACGACGAAGATCATGTCGCTGGTCAACCGGAACACGCGTACGATTTTGCAGGCGATGGCGGAGATGCAAGAGGGAGCCTTTCACGCGGGCGACAGACCACGCCTGTGATATTGTTCGGCGAATATGAAGTCAACCCGGCGTGGTTTCCTGGGCGCGAGTGCGGCGAGCACGGTTCTCATCACAGCGATTGAACCGGCCGCCATGGCCGTAGCGGATGAAACGCAGAGCACTTTGAAGACGGTGATGGATCTGATTATTCCGGAGTCGGATGGGATGCCTTCAGCGAGCCAGGCGGGTGGCCTGAGATACTTGGCCGATTTGATGGGACGCGATAAGAACGTCGCCGAGGACATGCACAAGGGCCTGGCAACAGTGGACGCCTATAGCGAGCGACAGTTTCAGAAGCCGTTTGCGGCATTGGCGGAGGCCGAGCAGATCGCCGTGCTCAAAGAGATGGAAGCACAGACGGGCGCGGTATTCGATCTGCTGCGCGCCTATGTTTATGAGTCGTACTACACGCAGCCGGCGATCTGGAACCGGATCGGGTATGAGCTTTATCCGACCGATCACGTGGGCCCGCATCTGAAGCCGTTCGATGAAGCGTGCGTGGCGAATGTGCGCAAGATGCCGAAGCTGTACAAGGACGCTTAAACGGTGCCGCACAACGAAGTCGACATTCTGGTAATCGGAGCGGGCGCTGCGGGCGCGGTATTGACGAAACGGCTGACCGATCTGGGCGCGAAGGTGATGTGTCTCGACCAAGGCGGGTGGATCAAGCCGAGTGACTATCCATCGCAGCGTCCCGACTGGGAGATTCAACTGCGGCGCGGCGCGTTCCATTTCAGCCCCAACATTCGCAAGCGGTGGGAAGACTATCCCGTTACCGAAACGGGCGCGAATCCACCCGCCGTGTTGATGTTCAATGCAGTGGGCGGGAGCACGCATCACTGGGCAGGACATTTTCCGCGTTTTCATCCATCGGACTTCCGAACGCAAACGCTGGACGGCGTGGGCGATGATTGGCCGATTCGTTATGAGGAACTGGCGCCGTACTACGAGCAGAACGATCTGGACTGGGGCGTATCGGGATTGAATGGAGACCCGGCCAATCCGGCACGGTCCAAAAGGCCGACGCCGGTCCTTCCGATTGGCGTGCTTGGCGAAACCATTGGCCGCGGGTTCGACAAACTCGGTTGGCACTGGTGGCCGTCGGACAACGCGATTATTTCGACCGACTACAACAATCGGCCAGCCTGCGGACTTCATGGCAAATGCATGTTCGGCTGTCCGATTGGATCGAAAGCATCAGTAGACGTGACGCACTGGCACAAAGCCATTCGCAAAGGTGCGGTTGTGCAGACGTGGTCGCGCGTGCGAGAGGTCACGGTGGATGAGCGCGGCCGCGTGCGATCTGCGATCTACTACGACCGCCAAGGAAAGGTGCATGAACAGCGCGCGAAGGTGATTGTGGTGTGCTGCAACGGGATCGGCACGCCGCGCCTCTTGCTGAATTCGAAGTCAAATCTGTTTCCGAACGGGTTGGCGAATTCGTCGGGGCTGGTGGGCAAGAACTTCATGACGCATCCGTTTCGAACGCTAGAGGGAGTGTTTGAAGCGCCAATGGACGGCCATTTGGGTCCGTTTGGCATTCCTGCTATGAGCCAGCAGTTCTATGAGACGGACGCAAGCCGCGGGTTTGTGCGCGGGTACACGCTACTGCTGGAACGAAGCTTCGGGCCGCTGCATCAGGCGTGGGGCAGTTTTTCCGGGCATCCGGTCGCGTGGGGGCAGGATCATCACAATCAGATGCGCAAACGCTTTCCGCACTTGATTCGCGTGACGGTGATGGGCGAGGATCTGGCCGAGGAACACAATCGCGTGGAGATCGATCCGAGCTTGAAGGACACGAGCGGGATCCCCGCGCCACGTGTAGTTTACAGCTACGGCGAAAACAGCCTCAAGATGCTGGATCACGGCGGCAAGATGGCGCGGCAGGCATTGGAAGCGGCGGGCGCGATCGAAATTCTCGACAGCGGGCTGGTGACTCCTGCGTATCACTTGATGGGAACAGCGCGGATGGGCACGAATCCAAACAAATCTGTGGTGAACGCGTCGCATCGTGCGCATGATGTTCGGAATTTGTATATCGTGGATGGCAGTTCCTTCACAACATCCGCGGCGGTAAATCCAACATCGACGATTGGAGCGCTGACGTTGCGGGCTGCGGAGAAGATCTGGGCTGAGAATAAGGCCTAGTTAATCAAAGACACTGATCGGCATCGTTCCGACCGATGCGACGAGGGGCCGGAATTCCATGTAGGGCAGAATGTCATGATCAATGTCGATACCGGGACCGATCTCGATAAGTTCGAGTCCACCCGGGACGAGGCGAAACACCGCGCGCTCGGTGATGTAGAGCACGTCCTGACCGTGTTTACGGGCGAAATCCGCCGAGAAGGTGATGCGCTCCACGCTGTTCACGAACTTGCGAACCTTGCCTGGCTGCTGAATGGCGAGGCGACCATGCTGCCAGGCGACTTTCGATCCTTGCGCGTCAAAGGTTCCGCAGAAGACAACCTTTTTAGCATTTTGGGCGATCTCCATGAAACCGCCAGGCCCGATGAGATTGCCAGCGAGATGGGAAACATTGACGTTGCCGAAGCGATCGGCCTCGCCCATGCCGAGGAAGGTGATGTCAATGCCGCCGCCGCTATAGTAGTCGAACTGTTCGATGGAGGAGACGATGACTTCAGGGTTGCGGGCTGCCCCGAAGAGGCGATCGTCGAGCATGCGACCGTTGTGAACGCCCTGCTCGACGGACATCCAGAGGTCGTCAGACTTGCCCTGTTCGGCGATGACACCGAAGATGCCGCCGGGAATGCCGAAGCCGAAGTTGAGCGATGCGCCATTTCGCAGTTCAAGGGCGGCCCGGCGAGCGATGATGCGGCGTTCGAGTTTTTCGGGAATTGCAGCGGCCATCTGACCGACATGAGCGCGGCGAGCACCGCAGATGCTGGGGTCATAGCCGAGATCGTAGAACTGCTGCTGGGCAGGATGCTCGACGACGGCGTGGACCATGCTGCCAGGCACTCGAATGCTGCGCGGATTAAGTGCCCCGGCTTCGACGATTTGCCGCACTTGTGCGAGCACGCGACCGCCGCTGTTGTGCGCGGCAAGGGCTATGGTGTGGATGTCCATGTCGATGGGCTCTTCTTCGGGGCTGACATTGCCGCGCGTGTCGGCATAGGTACCGCGAATGAGTGCGACGTCGACTTTGAACGGTTTATAGCGGAGAACTTCCTGGCCGTCGATGTGCATCAGTTCGACCAGTTCTTCGCGGCTTCGCGCATTGCAGCGTCCACCATCATGGCGAGGATCGACAAAGGTTCCTAAGCCGGAGTGAGTGAACAAGCCGGGGCGCCCGGCACCGATTTCGCGGAGAAGGTGCTGGATTGCGCCGCCGGGGAAACAGTACGCCTCGATCTTCTCTTCACGAATGAGCTGTTGAATTTTCGGAGACCAGGTGAAATGGGCGGCAATCACTTTGCGCAACATGCCTTCGTGCGCGAAGCGATTGGTGCCGAGCGCGGCTCGATCACCAAGGCCGAGCGAGTGGACGAGGGTGAGATCGCAGGGATGGCCACTTTCGAGAAAACGCGCCTCAAGGGCTTCGAAGATGGCTTCGGCTGAGACCATGCCGGCACCGTTACCGCTGATGGCAATCGTGTCGCCGTCTTTGATCAACTCGGCGGCGCTGCGGGCATTGACAAAAACAGCGGTGCTCATCGATTTCTATAGACCGGTTTGCGTTTTTCACGGAATGCGCGAACACCTTCGGCGCAGTCTTCGGTGGTGAGCGCCTGGGCGGCTGCAGCGGCGCTATGGTGGCGAAGATCTTTGTGGAGGTTGGCGAGAATGCCCTTTGTCAGCGTCATGGCCGCGGGGCCGTTGGCGCACAGGCGTTCCAGCCACGTGTTGAGCTGGCGATCCATATCGTCATGATCCTGCGCCAAGGCCGTGATCAAACCCCAATCGAGCGCTTGCGCAGCGGTGATGGTTGCTCCGAGCACGGCAAGATGACGTGCGCGGGCATTGCCGATGAGTTCAGCGAGGCGGCCAATTCCCGTCCAACCGGAGATCATTCCAAGCGTTACTTCAGGCAGGCCGAGTTTGACGGATTGAAGGGCGATGCGTAGATCGGCTGCCATAGCTAATTCAAGGCCGCCACCGAGAGCGTGGCCGGAGATAGCGGCGATGACCGGCTGAGGCAGTGCGGCCAGCCGCTCAAACACATCGATGCCCGGCAGTATCCAATCGCGCGCCATTTCATTCGGGGAGAGCGAACCCCAGGCTTCGATATCGCCCCCGGTGCAGAAAAAACGGCCGCGGGCGCGAACGAGGACAACTCGGATGTCGAGGTCGGAATGAATCTCCGAAATAATATCGCGCAGGCGCTCGAGCATCGGCAGCGTGAGCGCATTTCCCTTCTCCGGGCGGCTGAGCGTAATGTCACCGCAGATGACCCCGAATTGCGAGACGCGCGAAAACTCGATTTCAGATTCCATTAAGCGATTCAGAGTCTTGGGATACCCACAGAGTTCGACAACAGATTAGAGTTTATCTATGGACCCACAGGCGCCCCACGTAATTGGCTCACCTACTATTTACGACGTAGTGATTGTCGGCTCGGGTGCAGGAGGCGGCGTAGCGGCGCAAGTGCTGGCGAATGCAGGCGCCAAGATCTGCATGCTGGAAGCCGGCGCGCTCTACGACTGCACGAAGAACTCCAAAATGTTCGAGTGGGCGTACCAGGCTCCGCATCGAGGGGCAGCGACGCGCGAGATGCCTCTGGGCTACTTCGATGCTACGTGGAATGGCGGATGGCGGGTGCCCGGCGAGCCGTACACCAATGCGCCGGGATCGAACTGGATGTGGTGGCGCGCGCGGATGCTGGGCGGAAGAACGAATCACTACGGCCGTATCTCGTTGCGCATGGGGCCCTATGATTTCAAGCCGTACAGCCGCGACGGCAAGGGCGCGGATTGGCCTATCACTTATGAGGACTTGGCGCCGTATTACGACAAGGCAGAGGAATTGATTGGAGTGTTTGGGTCGGCGGAAGGATTGGAAAACGCTCCTGACGGCAAGTTTCAGCCGCCGCCGGCGCCCCGCTGCTACGAAAAAATCCTGAAGCTGGCGAGCGACAAGCTGAAGATTCCGTGCGTGCCGTCGCGACTGGCGATTCTGACGCGGCCATTGAACGGGCGGTCAGCTTGTCACTATTGCGCGGAGTGCGGACGGGCGTGCGGAGTGAATGCGAATTTCAATTCGCCGGGCGTGCATATCTTCCCCGCGATGAAGACCGGCAATTTGGAACTGCGCACGAACGCGATGGTGCGCGAAGTGCTGGTGGGCAATGATGGGCTTGCGACGGGCGTCTCCTATATAGACAGGCAGACGCGCCAAGACGTTGAGGTGCGGGCGAAGATTGTGGTGCTGGCGGCAAGCTGCTGTGAGACGGCGCGCATCATGCTGAATTCGAAAAGCAGTGTCTTTCCGAACGGCATTGCGAACTCGTCAGGGCTGGTGGGGCGTTATGTGATGGATACGGTGGGATCGTCCGTAGGCGGGTTCCTGCCGATTCTGCAGGATCTGCCGCCGCGCAATGAGGACGGCGTGGGAGGCATGCATCTCTACATGCCGTGGTGGCTTTATAAGGAACAGAAGGCCGGGAAGATGGGTTTTGCGCGCGGCTATCACATTGAGCTCGGCGGCGGGAAGCGCATGCCCACATCAGGCGCTCTGGGCGGATATGCGGAACGCTGGCTGGGCGGCGGTTACGGCGCGGAGATGAAGGCTAACTTGCGTAAACTCTGGGGCTGTGACGTGCACTTGGCGGGACGCGGCGAGATGATTCCGAACGAGAACAGCTATTGCGAACTTGATCCAACCGTTGTGGACCAGTGGGGCATCCCGGTGCTGCGGTTCCATTTCAAGTGGAGCGACGATGAGATTTTGCAGGCAAAGCACATGCAGGAGACGTTTCGCGAGATTATTGAGACGGCGGGCGGCGTGGTTACGCAGCACGCAACGGCGGCAAACAACTGGGGCATTGAACACGGCGGCGAAGTAAAACACGAAGTCGGCGCGACTCGCATGGGGAGCGATCCGAAGAAATCAGTGCTGAACCAGCACTGCCAGGCGTGGGATGTGAAGAATCTTTTTGTGACAGACGCAGCACCGTTCGTTAGCAATGCGGATAAAAACCCGACCTTGACGATCACTGCGCTGGGCTGGCGGACCTCGGAATACATCGCTGAAGAAGTGCGAAAGATGAACGTTAGAGTGTAAGACCGCCGCTTGCACGCGCGCCAAAGCCATTGGCAGGCAGCGTGCATTAGGGTCCGGCGAAGTTGTCGCCTTATGGGAACCGCAGTCAGCAGAAAGCCCGAGCCGGAGAACGAAACGCGAATGCTGCGCCTATTCATCAGTTATGCGCGCGAGGACGAGACGATCGCAATCGCCGTCTCGAATGCAGTGCAGATGGCACTGGGGCCGTCGGCTGAAGTGTTCATCGACAGCGGCCTCCGCTTCGGACTGGATTTCAAGGCAGAAATCAAGAAGAAGCTGGACGAGACCGATGTGCTGATTGCGGTTTCGTCAGACGCGCTGAAACCGGCGTTCGGGTTTACAGGACTCGAGCTTGGATATTTCATCCATTCGATGGAACGCGATCTGAAGCCGGCGTTCCGCCGTCGAGTGGTTCCGATTTATCTCGAGAAGCCGCCCGATGTCCTGGCCGAAGACGAAGGCGTGAACATCGGCATCTCGCGCACGACGCTGGCGCTCACGCCTGAAGAGTACGACGTGAGTTTGAAGATCGATTGGGACAACGCGATGGTGAAGTTCCTGCGTGAGTTCCAGGCGTTAGCCGACAAGCTGCGCGAGGATGCGGGCGAAGCGAAGATTCCACTCAGTCCGGAGCAACGTGATCTGCTTGCACTGGTGAAGCGCATGCAAATGGCGATCTTCTGCCATCTGAAGAACACGCCGGAATCGACGCTGAAGCCGCAAAAACAGATCACGATTCGGACGAGCGATGCGGCTCTCGAAGAAGCCGAGGGCGACCTTCCGCCCGATGCGGAGATCATTCCCGTGGGCAGCGGAAATCCGATGTCGATCTTCGGACTCTCGAACGAGCAGATGACGTGGTACGAGTTTCAGCGACAAACGAAGAAGGCGAAGTTTCGGGATTCGTGGGCGGACGCGATCAGCAGCGTTGTGTGCTCGTCGTTGCAGAGCCAACTGGATGTAGACAATAGCCAGGTAATTCTTTCGTATGACGAGAAGCGTGCGTTTCGCGTGATTCTCACAGCGGGCACACGTTATTTTAATGGCGTGCGCGAGTTCAACGTATTCTTCGTTGAATATCTGAAGCGCGGCGACTATGGCGATCGGAGCACGACCACGATCTTCAAAGGACTGGAGATGATGTGCCGTTTTCGTTCGCTGTTTTTTGAGAAGAACAGCGAGTTCTCCAGCATGAGCTTTCAGATCGTGAACATCAGCTCGTTCCGGAGTCTCGCGCGTAGCATGGAGCGCGAGCTAAATCTTCTGCGCCGCGATGCGCTCGAAAGCGGCTTAGATCGCGCGAATGTCTGGGCCGAGTTTGTGGATTGGACTCGCCTGGCGAAAATGGCGGAGCTTTGGCGGCCACTGGAGACGCGCATTCGCAAGGTGCTGGCGGAGATCCGATCTCAGGACGATGAGGAACTGGAGTCGTATCGGCCGAAGCTTCTTGAACCGTTGCGGGAGATGGAGCAATCGCTAAAGACGATCAATGCGGAAGCGATCGCCGAGATGTCAGAGAAGCTACGGAAGTATACGGTGAGTTCGGAGTAGGGCGTACGGATAGACCTACTCGCTCTCGAAACGGTGAAAGAAGCTGGAAGATAAATAGTGCGGACGGTTGAGGTCGTTGGCGACGCGGCGGGCGAGGTCGGCGAGGAATGAATTGAACTGGGCCGCAGCGGCGGTGTCGACGGGCTGCGAGAGATTGTCTTCCGTCGAGTGATAGCGCTGGGCGAGCCATTGACGCCACGCTTTGTATTCCGGCGAACCGGCTGTCCAGCCGAACTTCATTGCAAGCGCGGGAATGCCGGCCAGAACGAAGCTGTACTGATCGGTGCGGATGAAAGAATTGCGATCGGGCTCGGGGTCGACGGCGATTTCGATGTGGTGCTCGGCGCCGACTGCGCGGGCGTCCTCGGCAAGAGTGGATTCCTGCAGACCTTGCACGTTTAGCTTTTTCAGCGGGAAGAGCGGCATGAACATGTCCATATTCAGGTCGGCCACGATGCTCGATTCGGGAACGGTGGGATGGCCGGCGAAGAACTTCGAACCGAGTAATCCCTTTTCTTCGGCCGTGAAGACCAGGAAGAGCATGGAACGCTTCGGGCGAACGGGATTGGCTGCGAAGCTCTTTGCAATTTCAATGACAGACGCGACACCGGAGGCGTCATCCATGGCGCCGTTGTAGATGGTTCTCCCGTTGATGGGCGCACCGATGCCGAGGTGATCGAGATGCGCGGAGACGATGACGTACTCATTCTTAAGCACAGGGTCTGAGCCTTCCAGTTTGGCGACGATGTTCGGAGATTCGACCGTAGTGTTCTCGGTGACGACGGTGGCGGTCAGCGTCTTCTTCAGATCGAAATGGGGCAGAGGCTTCTGAGCGTCGGCTAACGCGAGAAGTTCGGCGAAGGTGTGGCCGCTCCCGGCGAAGAGTTTTTCGGCTTCGGCTGGATTGAATTGCGCGGAGAATAGGGGCTTGCGCTGATCTGCCAGTGCGGGATGACGGCGAGCGATGGCTTCGTCGGCGGGCGTTGCTGCGAGGCGCATTCCGGGCTGGGTGGAACTGCTGGCGACGCGATCCCAACCGAAGTCCATGGATTTCGGCGTGGGGATAGTAATTGCGCCGAGAGCACCGGCATCGGCCAAGGCTTTCTGCAGCGGCGAAGTGCGGGCGAATGACTTCAGCGCCATTGGCAGATCTGCCGGACCGCCGTTGATGTAAACGACAATCTTGCCTTTGAGCGCTGACCAGGGGACTTCGGGCGAATTGAAATCGTCGTAGTGGGCCTCGGGCAGATGTAGGCCATAGCCAATGAACATGAGTGGCGCGGTCACCGATTTGGGTTGAGTGCCACGGGCAGAGAGCACAGCGTCTTTGCCGATGGAGAGCGGTTGCGTCTCGCCGTTGACGACGAGTGCCAGGGAGGACTGCGCCGGCAGCACTCGAGTGACGTCAAACTTGACAGGCTGATACCAACCGTCGACGCCAGCGGGTTGAAGACGCGCGGCATCGAACTGTGAGGTGACATACTTGGCGGCTCGAATGTAGCCTTCGGAACCGGTGAGGCGGCCTTCCATGTTGTCACTTGCGAGGACTTTGATCTGGTCCCACCATTGCTGGCCGGCGGCCTGATCGGCCGGAGTGACTGGAAGGCCTTGTGCAGACACGAGCGCGTTGAAGACGACGATGCAAACGAAAGCACGAATCATATTTTCGATCATGGTAGCTTGAGCGCGGTGTAGTCTTTTGCGAGTTCGGCGCAAAGCATCTCGACGACGAACTCGTGATCCTGACGCTGCGGAAGGCCCGACACCGTTACAGAGCCGATGACGCCGACGCCAGAGACGGACAGCGGAAAGCCGCCGCCGTGGGCTGCATAGTCGGCCAGAGTGAGGCCGAAGCGATCGAGCAACGTAACGTTCTTCTGCTGCAACTCCAGACCCATGCCATAGGAGCTGCGATGAAAGCGCGCGACGGTGTTCGCTTTGCGGCGCGCCCATTCTACATTGTCGGGCGTGCTGCCGCTCAATGCAGTGAAGAACAGGGGCTGTCCGAAGCGCCGGATCTCGATCACGATAGGATGATTCGCCGCGGCGGCGGTATCGCGCAAACGACAGCCCAAATTCCAGGCTTCGTGCTCACGGAACAGGTCGAAAGCGAGGGTGCGTTCCTGCACGGCAATCTGCGCCAGATCGTCACTGATGGCCATATCCCCTTCAGTTACTCACACTTCCGGCGGGGGACGAACAAAACTTCGCCATTGCCAAATACAAATATTGACGATATTGTTTTAGTTGGTGATGTAGCATTTGAGACCTTCTTAGGAGAGGATTATGGCTTCCACAGTCTGGAAAGGGTATATCACCTTTGGACTGATCACTATTCCCGTGCGGCTATTTGCGGCCGCGCGAACGGAACGCGTCAGCTTCAATCAGATCCATCAGGTTTGCGGAAGCCGTATCAAACAGCAAACCGTCTGCCCGGTTTGCGAGCGCCCAGTGGAACGCAGCGAACTGGTCAAGGGCTTCGAAATGGAGAAAGATCGGTACGTCATCGTAAATGACGAGGACGTCAAGCAGATTGCACCGGCCTCCAGCGACAACATGGAGATTTTGGAGTTCGTGAGGGCGGAAGGGATCGATCCGATTTACTTTGACGCCTCGTATTTCATGGTTCCGGAAGAGGCAGGGAAGAAAGCGTATCACCTGCTGCTGGAGACCATGAAGAAATCAGGGTTCAGCGCGATTGCGAAGATCGCGATGCATCAGCGGGAGTACACGGTGGTGGTGCGGCCGCACGCGGACGGCCTGTTGCTGCACACGATGTTCTATCCGGAAGAGGTGCGTGAGGTCCCGGAGTTTCGGCGCGATGAGAACATCAACGTGAAGCCACAAGAAGTGGCGCTGGCGGAGAAGCTGGTCGAAGGGCTGGCGGCGGATTTCGATCCGTCGAAATACCACGATGAATATCAGCAACGGCTGATGCAGATGATCGAGGCCAAACGCGAAGGGCAGGCGTTGCCAGGCGAGAAGCCGAAACAGCGTGCGCCGGTGATAGACCTGATGCAGGCGCTGCAGAAGAGTTTGAGCGAGTTGCCGCGGAAACCGGCGACGAGAGAGATGACGGCGCAAGCGGCCGCGGAACCGGCGGCTACGAAGAAGGCCGCCAGACCGAGAAAAGCGGCCACGGGTTAGAGGGTAATTTTCAGACCGCCTTCAATGACGTCGTCGACGGACTGCGCGTCGGTGTAATCGTAAACCGGCGGTATTCTTCCTAAAGGCTCCAAACCTGCTTTGGGCAGTTGCTGATCCTTCGCATGGATCCAGATATTGAAAGCAGGCAAATCGCCGAAAAGCGCTTGCCAATTGCGCAGCAGGCCCTCTTCGACCTCTTTGGTAGGCACGAGAAGAGCAGCATACCTTCTGGACGGACGCCATTGCGGAAACGGCTCGTGCGCGACGACCAAAACCTGTTTGGGGCGAGTTCCCGATTTGGCTGCTTCTTCGTAGAGATCTTCGTAGAGCCGTACATCCTGATCCGGAAGCCTCTCCGCGAATCCCGGAGCACGTTGCGCGAGTTTAGCTCGCACGTACTCAGAGAACCCCAGCTTCAGGAGCAACGCCAATGAGAACCCGAATGAGCCATAGTACATAGCTGAGGCAAGAGCGCGTCCGTAGACGTGAAGCGGCAGCTCGTCCGGATTGCCGTGGAATTCGGGCACTGCTTCTATGAATCTGAGCCTTAGCTCAGTAAGATTCACAATCCGAAGCGGCAGGCCGCTCCGCAAGTGAAGCACAAGGGCAGTCGCGCGCTCGAAATAATAGGCGTCCTGTAATTCTGGCGCCAGTTCTGGAAGTTCTTTATCCATCATTCTGGCGTTGCCGATGATGGAAACCAGGCGCGCCGGACCAAGCGGCTTTTTGGGAAGGTTTGCGTATTCGACAAATTCGGCCAAGCGGTCGAGCGCGTCGCGAATCTCCAAGGCCACTTCATCCAACCGCTCCTCGATCTTTTCGGGGGTCGCGCTGCTGAATTCCAGCTCTTCAGCGAGCAGATGGAGCGCACGCGAAAAACTCCGAGGACTATAGCCTTTGGGATCGCGGCATGCCAGGAGAGCTGCGAGGAAGACGGCTTTCTGTATGGCTGGTGAAGCACGTTGAAAATTCGCGGCATATTGTTCGACGATGGCCACATCACCCGAAAAACTGGGCGAATCGGCTTGCGTGTGCGGCGCCGCGCCTCGATAGGACATCACGGAGGCCGCGGAGTCTGCGAAGGCCTCATAAGGCGGCGAAAGATCCATGAGGCGGAGTTCAGTTGCAACTCGGCTCAGGTTCAGCCGCTCTTCAGTCGCCTGTCGAATCTCGGCGTCCACGGCCTGAATGGTGCGTATCCTGTCCGAGAGCTCGTTGATATCCGGAAGTGCTGGCGCCGATTGCGGTTGCTGCTGCACTTCCTTCTGTGCGGCTTCGGCTTGCTCGGGCCTGGGTGCGTCTGGCTGCTGGGCGGCTGTCTGGGCGATATCGACAAGCCAGCGCCCACGATCGCCTTCAATGGTAAGGAACGATCCCGATTTCGGCAGGAATTCGGTGAGTGTTTTCCACTCGCTGTCTAGAGCGCCGCTCGCGACACCATTCTCGATTGCTTCCGCAAGGGATTTTGGATTTTGCAGAAACTGGGCCAGTTTGCCTACTGCTTCGTGCAGCCACGCCAAATCAAATTCTGAGAGCATGGTTCCGTCGTTTGCGGGCATCTCTTTACCGTTGTTTGCTTCGGGCGGGGGAAGATCTTCCGGCATCCTCAAGCGGCCTTTGTGCGCATGCGGGCCTGCAGATACGTAAGAAGAGCCTGTGGCGTCCAGACAGGATCGTCAGCCTGCTCCCACTTGCGCAACAGGTAATAAAGCGCGTCGTAGGCAAGTTGCAGGTGATAGGGATTCTCTTCGAGATGCTGGGCCAGATTCGGATCTTGCAGAAGATACTCGACTGCAACCTGGTAATGGAACAGATTCAGATAGCCGGCTCGCGAGAGCACGCGGCTGGAGCGGATATCCAGTTCGTCCTCCGTGCCCCGCTTCCTGGGAAGTCTTTCGAGTTCGCGCCTGAGATCGATTGCGTGCATGCGGGAACGCGCCAGCAATACATAACGAAGAACGAGGGCGGCGAAACGGTCATTCACGTCCTCGCCGCTTACCTCAAGCAATCTTTGTAGGTAAGCGTGCCACTCCTGGGGCCGCACGATGACATACAACTGTTCGCCGAAGTAAGTCAGGCCCCGGCTCTGCTCGGCTGCGGCGTTCCAACTACGCACCTTGTCAAAGTAAGTGCGGTCCACCAGAAAGCAGCAGAATGCTTTGTCAGCGACGAGATGTTTTAGCTGCCGGAACAAAACGTCCATCTTGACTTCGAGATCTTCGACTTTATCGAGTTCGTCGACCACGAAGATGGGGGCGAGGCCGGCGTCCTGGATGCGATGGATGAGTAACGGGACCATCAGTTCGAGCGAGCCCAGCGACTCGTTGTAGATGACTTTTTTCTCTTTTGATCGCTTCTGCGAAAAGGTGCGGACAGAGAAAAGATTGAGCACTGCCGTGGTGATTACGGATGCGGCTATGAACGCGAACGCACCCAGCGCGGCCTTCGCTGAGCCGCTGGCACTCGTTGCTGCGCCTACCCCGGCGATGCCGCCCGAGAGTAAGCCTGCAACGGAATTTATAAGTTGTTTGCGGTCCTCAAGGCGTTCCTGTTTCAGCTCCAGTTTCGCTTCCAGAACTTCGCCTTCGGATTCTTCGATGTCCTTGGCCGTCGCGCGGGTGTAGGCGTCATTGACAGAGGCAAGCGCAACGATTTCGAGCATGCCCTGATACGACTTATAGCGTTTGCCCGGAGCGCGGTCGAGAACTCCTTGATGAAGAACGCCGGCTTTATCCCAGTACCAACGCAACTCGCTGTTCTCTATCTGCCGGTCGAGGTCGAGGCGGAATTGTGTCGCGATTTCGGCGTGGTTTGGGCCGGCGGCACTCTGCATGGACCAGCCAACATGAGTGCCGATAGCCTGCTGTAACGCCACGGTCAGGTGCCGAAGAGCGATTTGAGCTACGCGTTTGCGTTCCTGCGCGCTCTGCTCGGGAGCCGCGCCGGTGCTGTTTGCTTGGGTTTGGGGACCGTTGGGCGCGCTCGCATTGCCGCAGTAGATCACAGTAGATGGCGAACTGCTTTTCTGTTCGCTTTCGGCTTTCTGTTCGTCGACTCCGAGGACGTCTTCCCCTTCCACGATGTCGGGTCCGTGCAGATATACGAATAGCGGCTTTGCATCGAGCTTAAGAAGCCGGTCGTGCGTCAGTTCTTCGACGACTGACTTTACGAGCGTGGTCTTGCCGGCGCCGCGATGGCCAGCAATCAGAATGGAACGTCCGCCGATGGTGCGTTCGCAATAGTTCAGCATGACCCGGCGCAAAGTGTCTCGGGCGAGGGAGGATGCCACGGCCGGACCATCGGGCGGGTCAAAAGGCGGCGCGCACAACGGCTCAGCAAATCGTTTGATGAAGATGGGCATGGGCTCCGCTATTCCTTGCTCGCGGAAGTAGCAGTCTTCGTTGCATCAGTTACAGC
Source organism: Bryobacteraceae bacterium (assembly GCA_036276155.1). GTDB lineage: Bacteria > Acidobacteriota > Terriglobia > Bryobacterales > Bryobacteraceae > Bog-105. The sequence goes on from DATBEG010000017.1 coordinate 23,816, forward strand.
AGGTTTGTTCTCGTTCTTCTTACCCGTGTCTTTGGTGTCTGTCTTGTCCAAAGGAGGCGAAACAATCTGGACGGCGACAGCAACGACGCCACCAGTCAGGACGAGAGCGATCAGCGATAGGACAAGAGTCCAATTCATTGACCAACCGCCGAGTCCGCGGCCTAGACCTCCCCAATGGGATTCGAAGCGGGGATGCTCATGCTGTCTCAATGTGCAGTAGGCAAGGCACAGCAGGACAACAATCCAGACACCGGAGAGGCCGCCGAGAATCCACAAGGATTGAATAGGAATGTTCATAGAGACAATCCTCGAATGGGTAAAGCTGAGTTTGGCGCATTCACGCGGCGGAATGCAAGACGAAAATTCAGCCGCTAATTGAACCGCAGGGCCGACATGGGGTCGACCTTCGTAGCGTAGTGGGCGGGAATGACGCAGGCCACGAGGGACACGAAGCACAACAGAAACACACCCGCGAGCAACGTTACCGGATCACGAGAGCTTCCGCCAGCCCACTTCTGAAGAATCCCGTTGAAAGTGAGCGCGAGGAGCAATCCGGCGAGCAGACCGAGGGAAATGGCTGGGAGGTTGGACAGGAACACACTGCGCAACACGTCTGTCGGTTGTGCGCCGAGCGCCATGCGGATGCCGAACTCTCCTGTCCGCTGAACGACTGCGTAGGAAACGACGCTGTACAGCCCGACGGCGGCGAGTAGAAGAGCGAGCCCGCCGAATACGCCGAAGATCCACGCAGCCAGATGTTCCTGCTGCCACTCGGGTTCATTAGAGACCCATGTTTCCAAGTCCTGAACCTCCAATGTCTGCTGGTCCGGGTAGAACCTCGCGAGTTGTTTTCGGATTGACGTTCCCAGGTAAGTCGGCCGAATGTCCGAACGAACCAGAATCTGCGTGAACTGCTCCATCTCCAGCGTGGACGGAACGTAAGCGGCGGGCTTGGGGGCATCACGCAAGCCGACGTTACGAACATCCTCAACGATGCCAATAATGGTCAGCCAGGAATTGGCAATGTCCGGCGCGGCGAGGTTTTGCGGCGGCCGGTTTTCGATGTTGTTGAGTCGGAGGCTGTGGCCGATAGCGTCGCCGTTGGGAAAGTAACGCCGCGCAAATGCGCGGTTGACTACGGCGATATGAGCGCAGTTGCGGTCTTCGGTTTCGTTCCACAGGCGACCCGCCTGCAGCGTGATATGAAGAACCGCAAAGTAACCTGGGCTCACCATATGCATTCGGAGAAGCGGCTGTTCTTTCTGAGGACGGCCCCGGAGATCAAAGGGCACGGACCAACCGCTGTTGGGCGGAGTTGCGCCGTTTGAAATCGCTGTCATGGTGACGCCGGGTACCTGCGCGATGGCGTTGCTGAGTTGCTCTATATAGGCTGCACGAGCGGGCCACGTGGTGAAAGAGTTGTCGCGCATCGGGATGGGAACGGAAAGGACGTTGTGCGGATCGTAGCCGAGCGGCGTACGGATGGTTTGGAGAAATCCGTTCATGGCTGCGCCCGCACCGGTGAGCAGAAGCAATGTGAAGGCGATCTGTCCGGACACGAGCGCCTGATGCGTACGATGCCCCTGTACACTGCCCGCGATGCGCCGGGTGCCGGATTGCAATGCCACCCCAATATCGGTCGCTGAGGCGCGGAAGGCGGGCCACAATCCGGAGAGAACTCCGGTCAGCAACGCGATGGCGACGCTGAATATCAGAACCGGTACGTTGAGCGTGATGACCACTTCCGGAGCAAATGCGTAACGCGGAAGCAGCGATTTGATTCCGGCAAGCATGGCGAACGACAGCGATACTCCGAATGTCATCCCGAGCAGGGACAATAGAAGAGATTCAGTCAACAACTGCTCCAGCAGGCGTATGCGGTTGGCTCCTACGGCCGCTCGAATGCCAAGTTCATGTTGACGCGCAGTGCCTCTCGCCAATAACAGGATGGAAACGTTGCCGCAGGCGATCGCGAGCAGCAGCAGCACAGCACCGAGGAGCAGGTAGAGAGTTCCTCTGATGCTTCTGTTGACCCATTCGTTCAATCCCTCGACGCGCACTTTGAACCGATCTGGAAATTGCTTCGGGGTGTTGCGAGCGAATTGTTCCATCACGGGCTGAAGCGCGTCGTTCGCGGCGGCCTGAGTGACTCCTGGCTTCAAGAAGAAGTCGATGATGAATCGGCGTGAGTCGTCATTGGTGATCTTCAATGGGAGCCACAGGTCGGGGCTGTACCAGGTGAATCGCGGCCGTGCGACACCGACGATGAGGTACGGCTTGCGGCTCAGTTCGATTTTCTTGCCCACAATATCGGGATCGCCGAAGAACTGCGTCTTCCAGAATTTGTAAGAGAGCACTGCGACTGCGTTGGGATCCTGGCCGTCGGGGGCATCTGACGGAAGCAGGCCGCGTCCCATCAATGCCGGAACGCCGAGATCACTGAAGCCGCTCGCAATGAAGGAAATTACCTGGACGTTCTCCGGGTAATCGGCGCGTGTCAGCATCATGGCGTGATAGTCCATGGCGAGGACGCTTTGGACGACGGGTGATTGCTGAAGTTGCCGGACTTGCAAGCCGTTTAACTGCATCGTGTCCACATCAGAGGCCTTGTCCTTCATTGACAAGCGGACGATGCGGTCGGCGTGGGGATATGGGTAGGGATTGATCAGCGCGGCGTAGATGACGCTGAAAATGGCAGTAGTGGCGCCGATGCCGAGCGCGAGCGAGATGATGGCCGTGAGCGCGAATCCGGGATTGTTGAAGAATTGGCGTCCGGAGTACTTCAGGTCTTGAAGCAGATGCTGCATCATCAGCCGTCCAGCGATCTAGACGTGCTTGTGGTCCTAGGCGTTTAGGCGACGAGCCATTCGTACTGTGCAGATGTCAGGGGCACGACAGAAAGCCGCCCGACTTTGACGAGGGGCGAGTCGGCAAAAAGCGCGTGCGCTTTGATGTCCGCAAGCGAGTGCGGATGTTTGAGCGGCTTGCCGACTTTGATACGAACCTTCGGGACCTTAGGATCGGAGGCGTCGACGCTGACCACGGTAGCGGTGCCGACAGCCTGACGCTCATCACCGGTGTGATAGATGACGAGCTTGTCGCCCGGCTTCATCTCCCGCAGGTGTTTGACGGCGGTCGGATTGGTAACGCCGTCCCAGAGAGTCTCGGATTCTTTTTCGAGATCGGCGAACGAGTAAACTTCTGGTTCAGACTTCAGCAGGTAAGCAGTCATTTATGACTGCCGCCGCCACCTCCGCCGCCACCAGCATGGCCACCGCCCCCGCCGCCGGAGAGTCCTCCGGAAGCGTGCGCCGCCCCTCCTCCACCGCCTGAGAACCCGCCTGAAGCGCGCGCCGCTGCGCCGCCACCGGACCAGCCACCCGTACTCGCAGCGCGGCCTTCGTGGGCGCCACCGCCTGGGAACCCGCCCGAAGCGCGCGCCGCTACGCCGCCACCGGACCAGCCACCCGTACTCGCAGCGCGGTCTCCGTGGGCGCCACCGACCCAACCACCTCCGCGGACCGGAGTTGTAGTGGATCCGGCTATCCGAGTTGAACCGGCGAGAAGCGCGTTACCTGTGCTCACTCGCGGACTGAAAGTGCCGGTTTGCTGTAGAGATTGTGCCGCCTGCACCCGCGCTTCGTGCAGTGCATACGGAGAAGCTGCAAGTACACCGACTGCGGGCGGATTTTTTGTGTTCACTGGGACGGTGGCCGTTATAGCGCCGCCATTCCAATGGTGGTGACCAGGTTGCCAGGTACCGGGTTTGCCGTTTACCCACGTGCCGCCGCGGTAGATGCCGGTTGTTACGACAGGAGCGTAGCCTACCATTCCGGGAGAGTAGAAGCCCCAGCCAAACGGGCTGTAGAACGCTCCATTTGCCGGCAGCCAAGCGTAGGAAGAGAACGCGCCGTTCCACATCCAACCGGGACCGTAATAGCCCCCGTAACCGGCATCGGTTGCGAAACCGTAGCTACTCGACCCGGAGAGCGCCTGGGCTGATTGATAGGTCGCGGCCGCCTCGTATTCGGAGCGGATATTGCTCCACGCATACAGGTCGTCTGGCTGCTTGGGATTGAATTTTTTAGTCTCAAGGGAACCAGTGAGGAAAGCTTCGTGGTCCTTGCCGAGATCTACCTTTTTATCGCCGAAATAGACGAGCGCTTTGCCGTCGATGACCGCAGCGGACGGTTCCGCGTCGGCTATAAAACGATATAGTCCATTTTTCTCAATCGTGATTGTGGCGCCATGATCCGTAACGACTACCGTGTTGTCCTTTATCAGACCGGCCGCTTCCACCATGGCTTCACCGCTCAGGACGGCGAACTGCGTGTTGAGGATGGTGGGCGAAATCATCCGGACCTCGCTGTGCTCGCCCAGCCGCAGGAAGACACCAGGACTGAGGAGCACTTCGACTTTGCCCGTGTCAGTGGAAACGCTATCGCCGCTGGCCAGGAAGGTGGCGCGAATAGCTTCCGCAGACAATTTGTTTCCGTTGAGGTAGGCGGTACCTTCGATGTAATTCACAACTCCAGGCTTGGCCGAGATAGTCTGAGCCTGCGGGAACGCAAGAGCCGACGTGATTAGCGCCGTCCCCACGGCGGCTAAAATCGGGACTCCTTTGATCATTGAGAAACTCCCCTGCCGAACACATTCGGCGATGCGCGGTCTACTGGCCTCATTCTACTCCCGCTAGCTTGTATTACATCTGCCATTTGGCGTAGCGGTTATGAAGCCGGGGGAGTCTCCGAAAGAAGCATTACGATAGAATTCTTGCGGAAACGAGAGCGGCTTGACACTTAGAGCGATTGACTACGTTAGCCTCATTATTTACTTCATCTTCGTTTTGGGCATTGGTTGGCTTGCGAAGCGTAAGATCACGACCAGCGAAGACTTCCTCACGTCCAGACATTCTGTTCCGGTCTGGATCACCAGCTTGGCGTTTATCGCCGCAAACCTTGGGGCGCAGGAAATGATCGGGATGTGCGCGTCGGGAGCGAAGTACGGGATCATGACGGCGCATTTTTACTGGCTGGGCGCCGTTCCGGCGATGGTGTTCGTGGGCGTGTTTATGATGCCGTTCTATTACGGAAGCCGCGCCCGCAGCGTGCCCGAGTATCTGAAGCTGCGTTTCGACGAAAAGACGCGCGCGCTGAATGCGGTCACGTTCGCCATCATGACAATCTTTTCCTCCGGCATTAGCATGTATGCGCTGGGGTTGTTATTTGAGCTGGTACTTGGGTGGAGTTTCACCAATTCCGTTCTGCTCTCGGCGGTGATTGTTTTGATTTATACGCTGCTGGGCGGATTGACGAGCGCCATTTATAACGAGGTTGTCCAGTTCTTCCTGATTGTTTTGGGATTCGCACCGTTATCGTATTACGCGGTTATGAAGGCGGGCGGATGGAGCGGCATCTCGCAAAAGCTGCAGCCGGTGATGACGCACTCGTGGAGATATGTCGCCCATGCGAGCGAGAACCCCATGGGCGTTGAGCTGTTCGGACTGGTGGCGGGGCTTGGGTTCGTGCTCTCGTTCGGCTATTGGTGCACAAACTTCCTGGTTGTACAGCGCGCGATGGCGGCAAAAGATATGGCGGGCGCGCGACAGACGCCGCTGTTCGCCGCGTTTCCGAAGATCCTGATGCCGTTTGTCGTCATTCTGCCGGGCATCGCGGCGGTTGCGCTAATGAACATGAACACTGGCTACACGCTGCCGCTGAAGCCAAACGGTGGCGGGTACAACTACGACCTGGTGCTGACCACGTTGATGGCGAAGTTCTATCCCTCAGGAATGCTGGGAATTGGCCTGACCGCCCTGATGGCGTCATTCATGTCCGGCATGGCAGGGAACGTGACGGCGTTCAACACCGTTTTCACCTACGACCTGTATCAGGGATACGTGAGGCGCGATGCACCGGATTCGCACTATCTTTGGGTAGGGCGCGTCACGACTGTGGCTGGCGTTGCATTGTCAGTGGGGGCGGCTTATCTGGCCACACACTTCAACAACATCATGGATTTCCTACAGCTTGTGTTCGGCTTTGTGAATGCACCGCTGTTCGCGACATTCCTGCTTGGCATGTTCTGGAAGCGCACAACGGGACACGGCGCATTTAGCGGACTCATCGCCGGTACGCTTGCAGCGGCCGCCACGCATGGGCTTACCGTTGCGGAGGGCAAAGGCGGCTGGATCGCGCCGTGGCACACTTTCCCTTCGCAGATGGCGCAAAATTTCTGGATCGCGATTATGGCCTTCGTCGCGTGCCTGGTGGTAACGTTCGTGGTGAGCGTGCTAACTAAACCGAAGCCGGAAAGCGCTCTGCACAACCTGGTTTATGGCGTCACGGATCTGCCTCACGAGCCGAATGTGGCCTGGTACAAACGCCCCATACCGCTGGCGGTGATTGTACTTGCCGTGCTGGTGGTGTTCAACATTATTTTCTGGTAGGAACTTATGGATGATCTTCGCCGCCCGATCGGGATTCTGTTTTCAGTACTTGGCTTGATCCTCTTGCTATACGGCATCTTCGCTTCTGACGTGCGCGCCGACTTGGACCACGACGCCAACGTCAACCTGCAGTGCGGAATCATACTCGTGGTATTCGGAGGCATAATGCTGTGGCTTTCATTCAGAACGAAGCGATCATAAATGCGTTCCGCGATCATTTTCGAACCGATTCTAACCCGGAGATTTATCGCGCACCTGGACGCGTCAACCTAATCGGCGAACATACCGACTACAATCTCGGCTACGTGTTTCCGATTGCGCTGGAGATGGCTTGCTACGTGGCGATCGTACGCACGGGCGGCGACATGCTGCGGCTCTATTCGGATGATTTTCGCGATGGCTTGTCCGTTGGGGTTGCAGACGTGCCGAATTTAAAACCGCGCGGTGATTGGAGCGACTATGTTGTGGGAGTCGCTCAGCAACTTGCGAAAGACGACGTGACTTTGGAAGGCGCGGACCTATTCATCAAGAGCGAGGTTCCGATCGGTTCCGGCTTGAGTTCGTCCGCAGCGCTGGAGGTATCGACAGCGGTGGCGCTACTCGGCTCACAGTCTCTGAAGCCGCTCGAGATTGCGCTGCTCGCACAACGCGCGGAGTCGCAATTCGCTGGTATGCCGTGCGGAATCATGGACCAATACGCATCCGTCTTTGGCAAGGAAGGCGCGGCGGTACAGATCGATTGCAGAAGCCTACAGCACGAATATGTTCCGCTGCCGGACGAGGTCGCGATCATTGCCGTGAATTCGATGGTTAAACACGAACTTGGCAGTTCGGCGTATCGCGAACGGGTGGCTGAGTGCCGTGCGGCGGTAGAAGCGATGCAGGCGATCGACCCTGCCATCCAGAGTTTGCGAGACGCATCGCCGGAGTTTTTCGTCGAGGTGCAGGAAAGCATTCCGCCGATACCACGACAGCGCGCGCGCCACGTGATCTACGAAACGCAGCGCGTGTTGGATTTCGCAGTGGCTGCACGGACGCACGATCTGGCGACAATGGGCAAATTGTTCGTGGCCTCTCACCGCAGCATGCAATACGATTACGAGATTAGCTGCGAAGAGATCGATTTCCTGGTGGACAGTGCTATTGGAATTCCCGGCGTTTACGGTGCGCGCATGACGGGGGGCGGGTTTGGGGGCTGCACGGTGAACCTGGTGGCGTCCGAAGCGGTCCCGGAATTTCAAAGCGCGTTAAGTGCGATGTATGAGGAGCGCTATGGGCAGCATGCCGTGTTTTATGACTGCAAACCGGCTGCGGGCGCGGGACGCCTCTCCTAAGAATGGCAGAGAACACCTTGCGTTCCGCGGTTCAGACTTGGGCATCGACGCAGCGGCTCGCGGCTGAAAACCGGTTATTCGCCATACTGGACGCGATAGACGTTCCCGCGATTCCGCAACTCGCCGATCAATACGGCTTCGAACGCGCGCTATCGCTTTACGTCGGCTTACATAAGCCCGAGCATTGGCCAGTGGGTCCATATTTATTTCGGGCAGATACAACGCTGGTGGACTGGCTGGGCGCTCACTTCCGCAATCATCCCTGGGGCATTTTTATGGTGCCGCAAGCGCCGGAGATGACGGTACAGAATGCCTTTGCGCACTTTCGCAAGTTCGTCGTGATCAAGATGGCCACAGAGCAGGCGTATCTGCGCTTCTACGATCCGCGCGTGCTTACCCAATATCTGCAGCGGGCGCCGGAACCGAAGCTCACCGAATTTTTTGGACCGTGTAAATTTCTGGGTGCCGCGTCTGCGAATCTAGAAACCATAACCTGGTTCTGGCTGGAACCGAAAGCAAAGGAAACCTGATGCCACCTGCCGCGCGAGTAACTGACATGCATACCTGCCCGATGTTCACCGGCATCGTGCCGCACGTTGGCGGACCGATCATTCCGCCGTGCATGCCGACTGTGCTGATCGGTGGCCTATTCGCCGCCCGTGTTACCGACATGCTGGTTTGCGTTGGGCCGCCAGACATGATCGCGATGGGGTCGCCTACGGTAATGATCGGCGGACTGCCGGCCGCTCGCATGGGTGATGAAACGGTGCACGGCGGCGTTATCGTTCTTGGATTTCCCACGGTAATGATTGGCGATGCGCCGGCCGGTGCTCCCCCTGCGCCTCCACCCGCGCCTCCGCCGGCTGTGGCAATGAAGCTTGCGCAATCCAAGGCGAGTGCGACGGCGGCACAGCAGCAGGCTCAGGAACAGCAGAAACAAAAGCAGGAACAAGAGGACGCGGCAAAGAAGAAAAAATCGTGACTTGGCCCCAAACCTACACGCCTGTTCGTGGAAGTTTGCTGTGGTCAGCAATTGTGGCCGCACTGCCTGTGCTGGCTTTGCTGTACGCGATCGGCGTTCGACGAGTGGCGGCCTGGAAAGCAGGAGTGCTTGGCTTCGTGGCGGCGTTGGTTGTTGCCATCACCGTCTATCGCATGCCGGCGGGCTTGGCTTTGGACTCCGGCCTGTATGGCATTGCATTCGGAACCTTCCCTATCTTTTGGGTAATCTATTGGGCGATTCTGCTGTACCGAATTACGGTAGACAGCGGCGCGTTCGAGGTGCTGAAGAAGTCCATCGGGCACTTGACGAACGACCGCAGTCTGCAGGCGCTGCTGATTGCGTTTGCATTCGGCGCGTTTCTGGAAGGTGCAGCCGGCTTCGGCACTCCGGTCGCGGTAGCGGCTGCGATTCTGGGCGGCCTTGGCTTTGAATCGTTCTACGCGGCGGGTATCTGCCTGCTGGCGAACACCGCGCCCGTAGCGTTCGGATCCATTGCCATTCCGCTGGTGACGCTGGCCGCAACCACCGGCTTGCCGCTTTCGGATTTGAGTGCTGACGTAGGACGGCTGTGCGCGCCGGTATCGTTGTTTATCCCGGCTTATCTGGTGCTCGTGATGGGCGGCCGAAAGGCGCTCCGCTCCGTATGGCCGGCGGCTCTGGTCTGTGGTGGAACCTTCGCCGCGGTGCAGTTCTGCGTTTCGAACTTCATCGGACCGTATCTTACGGACATATTGAGTTCGCTGGGCTCCGTAGTAGCCCTGGTGCTTTTGCTGCGGGTCTGGCATCCGCCGGGTGTGGAACGGCCGAAAGCGGAGTTCGCCGCCAAGCGGATCTTTTGGGCGTGGTCTCCTTATCTGCTGCTTGTTGTATTGATCCTGGTGTGGAGTATCGGAAGTGTGAAAACGCTGCTGGATAAACCGAGCCTTGCGTTCCCCTGGCCCGGGCTGCACAACCAAGTGCTGCAGTTGGCGCCCGTGGTGGCGAAACCTGCGCTATACGCCGCGGTTTACAGATTTCGCTTCCTGGCCGAAGCCGGAACGGCGTGCGCTGTGGCAACGATTCTGGCTGCCGTGGTGATGCGCGTTTCTCCTGCACGGTACTTCAGGCTTGCAGTCGAATCCGCTGTACAGTTGCGGTTTTCCTATATCAGCATCGTGTCCGTACTCGCGCTGGCGTTCGTGATGAACTACTCCGGCGCGACCGCGACATTGGGGCTCGCGTTCGCGTCATCCGGACGAGCGTTCCCATTTTTCAGCGCGATGCTCGGCTGGCTGGGCGTGTTTCTCACGGGCAGCGATACATCGGCCAATGCGCTTTTCGGAAGCCTTCAGAAGATAACGGCGGGGAGATTGGGTCTGAGCGCGACCCTGATGGCCTCGGCGAACTCGGCTGGCGGCGTGATGGGCAAAATGATCAGCCTGCAAAGCATTTCGGTGGCCGCCGCGGCAGCGGGGCTGAACGCCGCGGACGAGCCGAAGCTATTTCGATTCACGCTGAAGCACAGTCTTTTTCTGGCGAGTGTTGTGGGAGTGTTGGCGCTCGTGTACACCTATAGCGGCTAGCGCGCCTTTCGAACGAGAATAAGAGGAGGAGACACTCGGCATGTCGACGGCCTTAACTGTATCGCTGGACGAGTACTTAACGACGAGCTATCGGCCGGATTGCGAGTACATCGATGGTGAATTGCTGGAGCGAAATGTGGGCGAGTGGGACCATAGCCGGTTACAGCTACTAATTGCGAGGTATTTGAGCAACCACGAGAAAGAATGGGGCATTCTTGTCGCTCCCGAACAGCGGGTGCAGATAAAGCCGACGCGTTTCCGCGTGCCCGACATCACGGTTGTGAAGCAACGCCCGAGCGGAGGGATTGTCAAAGAGCCGCCGTTTCTGTGCATAGAGATTCTTTCGCCTGAAGACCGCATGCAGCAGATGCAGCAGCGAATCGACGACTATCTGGCATTCGGCGTCCCTTACGTATGGCTCATCCATCCGACCACGCGCCGTGCATTTGTCTACACAGCGGACGCAGTGCGCGAAATCAAAGACGGCGTCCTGTCTACCAGCGAGCCCGAGATTCGAGTTCCTCTGTCGGACTTGGAATAGTGGTGTCTTAGCGCTTCATCCGCCGATCGAATACATCGGACGTTGCGGCGCCTGGAATGTGGCCTGATTAATCTCGTGCCCGATCCATTTGCGCCAGACGGTCTCGCGCATAGAGTCCTGGAGTTCTTCGGCTGAGCCGTTACCCGCCAACAAGCCGCTGATGTCGGTTTCTTCGCGGGCAAACAGGCAGTAGCGAAGTTTGCCGTCGGAAGTCAGGCGCAAGCGATTGCAGTTGAGGCAGAACGGCCGGCTGACAGAGGCGATAAAGCCCACGCGATGACCATCCGCAAACTGATATTCGGTTGCGGGTGCGCGCGGGTCAGCATCGGGAACGGCGGTCAGTCTGCCAAATTCCGCTTCGAGCTTCGCAATCATCTGGTCTGCAGTTAAGACCTGGTCAAGTGACCAGAGATTCTGAGCGTCGAGCGGCATGAACTCGATGAAACGGACTTCGATGCCGTGCTCGCGGCCGAAGCGCACCAGCGGAACGACATCGGGCTCCGTCAAGCCTTTCACTGCGACCGCGTTCAGCTTGATAACGGGAAACCCGGCTTCGAATGCAGCCGTGATTCCGTCCATGACGCGGCCGAGGTCGTCGCGGCGAGTGATCTGGCGAAAGCGCGCGCGGTCGAGGGTGTCGAGGTGAATGTTTAGACGCCGCAAGCCGGCTTGGTAGAGCGGCCGGGCATATTTTGCGAGCAGGACTCCGTTCGTCGTCAAAGCCAGATCGCGAATACTCTGGATTTCCGTCAATCCAGCAATCAACTCGGTGAGTCTGGGTCGCAGCAAGGGCTCGCCGCCAGTCAGACGGACTTTGGAGATGCCCAGCGGAACAGCGGCCCCGACAAAACGGAGAATCTGGTCAAAGCTGAGCAACTTTGCAATCGGCGCAAATTCGGCGCCTTCTTCGGGCATGCAATAGAAGCAGCGGATATTACAGCGATCGGTGACGCTGATACGAAGGTCGGAGTGAATCCGTCCAAATGTGTCGATCAGCGGACCGGCGGAGGGGTAAGCAACGGCGGGCGTATCTCGATCTGCGATCTGGATTAGGTGACCCACTAGCGAACGGCGAGCATGCGCTCTAGCGGCACAAGCGCCCGTTCCATGATATCTGCAGGGAGTTCGATGCGGGGCTCGAGGCTTTCAAGGCAGTCGCGTAATTTCTCGAGCGAGTTCATTCTCATGTACGGGCATTCACTGCAGTTGCAGTTCTCGTTGGCAACAAAGTAAAACTTCTTGCCGGGCGAAAGTTTCTCGAGGGAGTGCCTGACGCCGCTTTCGGTCATGATGATGAATTCGTCCGCGCTCTGACTCGTGCACCAGTCGATAATGGCCGACGTGGACCCGATGAAATCAGACATGCGGAGCACATCCGACGGGCATTCCGGATGAGCGGCTACCAGGGCGTTTGGGTGCTCCGAGCGGGCTGCAGACAAACGGCGTGCCGGGAACGTGGCATGGACAATACAGGCACCCTGCCAGATCTGCATGTTCTTGCGGCCGGTCTGTGCTTTGACGTAATTGCCAAGATTGATGTCGGGAAGAAACAGGATCGGCTTGTGAGACGGTATAGAGTTTACGATCGCGACGGCGTTGCGGGAGGTACAGAGGATGTCGCTTTCAGCCTTCACTTCTACGGAGGTATTGATGTAGCTGACAATGATATGGCCCGGGTTGCGTTTGCGAAAAGCGCGAACGGCTTCGGCAGGGCAACTGTCCACCAGGCTACAGCCGGCGTTAATGTCGGGAACCACCACAATCCGGTCAGGATTGACGATTTTTGCGGTCTCGGCCATAAAGCGAACGCCGCAGAAGGCGATTACGTCCCCAGCGAAGTTCTTCGCCGCGCGGGCAAGCTCGAGACTATCGCCGACAGAATCCGCAAGCTCTTGAATTTCAGGCTCTTGGTAATGATGAGCGAGGATGACGCCTCGTCGGCGAGTCTTCCACTCCACGATTTCGTCGGTAATGGAGCTTACTGCCAGCATAATCGTCTACTCTAGTGATTTTATCAACCCCGAGGGGGATTCAAGGGATTTCCCGAGGTACCCCCAACATTCTCTGAAAAAATTTCGAAAATTCGAAACCTCTCTTGAGAGGTCTAGTCAATAGGCACAGAACGCAGCGAAAACCTCCGAGTCTGCGTATATTGATAAGGCTAGCTGAACGAGAGACAGCTAGCCTTTATTTTTTGCTTAAGGCTTAGTAACAGAAAGAAAAAGCCCGGATTGAGTCCGGGCCTTTTCGTTCGGTGCCTATCCTAGGATCTAAAACAGAAGTTTGAGCGAGAGCACCATGCTGCGCGGGTTGCTCGAAAATGCCGCCGGCAGGTTAGCAAATAACGAGCTCTGCGGCTCGAAGACCAAGTGCTGGACGGTACCGGTCGCCCCCGTGGGTGCGATGTCATTGAGGAAACCGCCCGTGTATTGCGGGTGATTGAAGACGTTCAGGACACGCGCCGAGAATTCGAGGTTGTACCGCTCTGTGAACGCAATGCGCTTTGTTGCAGTGATATCGATATCGTCGATCGGGTTAAACCTCATCGTGTTCCGGCCAGCGGTCGGGTAAGTCCCCTTTGGGGCTTCCGCGTAGCCAGCGCTCGGATTGGTCACGACGTAAGCGACGGTCTGACCTGCGTTCGGACCGGAAGTTGCGGTCAGGCCCGTGACGCCGGAACCAATGTTCGTGTTCCCGCCGTTTGGGTTCACGAAAGCACGATCACCGGCTGTATCGCCGTTGAGGTTTGCGTCGATGCCGCTTTGCACGTCCCACACCGTTCCGGTCTGATACGTGTAGATTGGCGCGATCTCCCAGTTTCCGAGCACGTTACGCAAGAGCGCATTCGACTTCTTGAAGAACGGCTCGTCATAGAGCATCACCAAGGTGATGCGGTTGCGGTGATCCAGAGCGGAACTGGAGCGGTCTGCATTCAGATTCGTCGAATCCTGGGGGCGGCGCGGGGTTGAGTACGTGCTGAAGACCTCGGCAGTCGAGTTATCGATGTCGTGGCTCCAGGTGTAAGAGCCGTTGAACAGTAGACCGTTCGTGAAGCGCCTGGTCAACTGATTCGCCCAGCCGTGATAGGTAGAACTGCCCCAGGGCTGGTAGGACGTGATCTTGGCGTGCCCACAAACCGCTGGGGTGCC
>DATBEG010000018.1:0-14878 GCA_036276155.1 Bryobacteraceae bacterium
GCCGGAAGGGTTCTATGTGAAACCGGCGCTGGTGGAAGTGGATGCGCAATACGACACGGTGCGGCGTGAGACTTTCGCTCCCATCCTGTACATAATGATGTATCGGAATTTGGACGATGCCATCCGGATGCATAATGATGTGCCGCAGGGGCTTGCGTCTTCTATCTTCACAACGGATTTGCGCGAGGCGGAACGCTTCCTGTCTGCTGAAGGGTCCGATTGCGGAATTGCGAATGTGAACATTGGGCCGTCGGGCGCGGAGATCGGCGGAGCTTTTGGCGGCGAGAAAGAAACAGGCGGCGGCCGCGAGTCAGGGTCCGATGCGTGGAAGCTCTACATGCGACGTGCGACAAACACCATCAACTACGGTTCGGAACTGCCGCTCGCGCAAGGCGTGAAATTCGAAATTGGTCCATGAAAACGAATGCCGCGCGGCTCCTTGATGAGCTGAAGATTCCTTACGAACTGCGGGAGTACGAAGTGGATCTGAATGATCTTGCGGCTGAGAGCGTGGCGCAGAAGATAGGGATGCCCGCGGAACAAGTTTTCAAAACGCTCGTGCTGCGGGGCGACCGCAATGGCGTGATGTTCGCCGTTGTGCCGGGCGACTCCGAACTGAATCTGAAAGCGCTTGCGAAAGTTTCAGGCGACCGCAAAGTGGAACTGGTCCCGCTGAAAGAAGTACAGCCGCTCACTGGATACATTCGCGGCGGAGTGACAGCGCTTGCAGGCAAGAAGGACTATCCGGTGTACCTGGACGGGACAGCGATTCTGTTCGATAGGATTTCCGTATCGGCGGGCGTCCGCGGCACGCAAATCATTCTCCACCCGGACGCTTATGCCAAGATCACGCGTGCGATTACTGGTGAAATCGCAATGCCGAAATAACCGCTACGAGTGCGACGCGAATATCGACTTGAGCTGCGACAGCAGCTCCAGGACGGCGATGTAGATGTTCAGTAATCCGAGGGCCGTCAGCAACGTGCGGAAATAAGGGCTCATCCACACATCGGCGAAACGTGGTGAGTGCACCGGAATCCAACTTTGATCCCAATTACTCAACCACGGAAACACCGCGAGGAAGACGCCAATCTCCAGGGCAAAAATCGCCACGCAGAAACCAAGCACACGCCGGTGCCAACGGGCAAAACGGCTCGGCTTGCGAGTAGGCGATGCTTGCGTAGGCGCGCTCATCAGGACCCTGCTCCAGTGGTGAGTTCGGCAATCTCAAACAGTTCGCCTTGGACAGGTTCGCCCAGATAGCCGGTCCAGTGGATATGATCACTCAACGCACGCACCGGCCAAAAGCTGAAACGGTGCAACAGCGTGGGACCGTGCTTGCGCAACGCACGTTTGTGGTCGGGAGTTGAGTACCCCTTGTTCGACAGCAGATTGTACTCGGGAAAAACTTCGTGCCAGCGCGCAAGGCACGCATCCCTGTGAACTTTAGCAATGATCGATGCCGCTGCAATCGCGCGGCATCGAGCGTCGCCATCGATCAACGCCAGTTGCTCCATCGGGAGATCGATCTTCACCGCATCAATGAGAAGGTAATCGGGACGAATCGGCAGTGCTTCGACGGAGCGCTTCATGGCCAGGCGTGAAGCCTGGAGAATGTTCAACTGATCAATTTCGAAGACGTCCGCGCCTGCCACTGACCATGAGATGCAACGGGCCTTTATCTGGACGGCCAGTTTCTCGCGAGCCTCCGCATCCAGAATCTTGCTGTCATGGAGACCGCGGATGGGTTTTAGTGGATCGAGGATAACAGCCGCCGCGAAAACAGGACCGAACAGGCAGCCGCGGCCCACTTCATCGACGCCGGCGATCTGCTGAAAGCCGCGCTCACGAGCCTCGCGTTCAAAGGTGCTGAGGCAGCGGATAAACCTCTCACGGGGTGAGTCCTTGACGTTCGTCTTCCGGCGTTTTGCGCTGGAATTCTCGCCGCGACCTCCGGCCACGCGCAACGCCTGCAGCTATTCGCGCTCGCGCAGGCGGGCCGCTTTGCCTTTGAGGCCGCGCAGGTAGTAGAGCTTGGCTCGGCGCACGCGTCCGGTGCGCACCAGATCGATGTGATCGATCACAGGCGCGTGCACAGGGAAGATGCGCTCAACGCCTTGGCCGAAGCTCACCTTACGAACGGTGATGGTTTCACCCATGCCGGTGTTCTTGCGGGCGATGACCGTGCCCTCAAAGGCCTGAAGACGCTCCTTGTCTCCTTCTTTGATCCTGACGTGCACGCGGATGGTGTCGCCGGGGCGGAACTCCGGGTGGGGCGTCTGGCGCGCATTCTTGCTAATGAACTTGCTGACAAGTGCGTTTTGCATAATTATCTTTGCCTTCTCGTCCTATTCTGTTTAGCGGTCCCGGAGTAAGTCCGGTCGAAGCCGCCGTGTCTTTTCGCGCGACGATTCTCGACGCCAGCGCTTAATCTCTTCGTGATTGCCGCCGAGCAAAATCTCCGGAACCCGCCAGCCGCGAAATTCCGCTGGCCGCGTATACTGCGGACAATCTAATAACGCTTCCATCTCGCTACCGAAACTTTCGTTCCGCGTCGAATCCTCGTTTCCAAGCACGCCCGGCAACAACCGGGCGACCGTATCCACAATCACCGCCGCGCCCAATTCCCCGCCGCTCATGACAAAATCGCCGATCGAGATCTCGGCATCGACCAGATGCTCCGCGACGCGCTCATCCACGCCTTCGTAGCGGCCACAGATGAGAACCAGCTCATCCAGTTCCGCGAACTCGCGCGCCGCCGACTGCTCGAATCGCCGACCCTGGGCCGACAGCAAAATCACCTTCTGCCGCGCTGTGCGATTCGGCAAAATCGATTCAACCGCCTCGAACAAGGGCTGCGCTTTCAGCAACATGCCTTCGCCGCCGCCAAACGGCCGGTCGTCTACAGTTCGATGACGATCGTATGTCCAGTTTCGCAGA
The DNA here is from genome assembly GCA_036276155.1 of Bryobacteraceae bacterium. Lineage (GTDB taxonomy): Bacteria > Acidobacteriota > Terriglobia > Bryobacterales > Bryobacteraceae > Bog-105. The sequence goes on from DATBEG010000018.1 coordinate 2,941, forward strand.
TCATGGACCCGAATTTCCAACAGCTTCTCCGCTTGGGCCCGAGCAACGACGCCGTGCTCAAAGGGGCCGCGGAAAAACTCCGGGAAAATCGTCACCACGTGGAACTTCATAGTTCCAACAAACCTTCGGGCAACTCCACCCTGATTTTCTTCTCGCGCAGATCCACTTCCTGGCAAATCGACGGCACGAAGGGAACCAAGACCTCGCGCCCATCGACATCCGCTTCCATCAGCGGCGGCCCGCCACACTGCTGAAAGCCTGTCACCGTTCCCAGAGGCTTCCCGCTTAGCTTGTCAATCAACTCACAGCCGATCAGATCGGACTGAAAAAACTCGCCATCGCCCAGCTTGCCGCGTTCACCAACCGGGACCACCAACTCAGCACCGCTGAAGCGCTCAGCTGCACTGATGGAATCGACCCCGGCGAACTTGAGGACCCAAAGATCCCTATGTGGCCATGCAGATTCGATCTCAACCTGCTCTTGTTGGCCGTTCCGGAACCGAACCGTTGCCTTCTTCAGACTTTCGAGTCGGCCAGGCACATCGGTTTGCGATGCCACGAGCACTTCGCCCCGGTTTCCACGCGGCCGAAGAAGATCGGCGATGACTACCAACCCTATTCCAAAATCTCCAGCGAGAAGCGCCGGTTCAGCTTCGTACCTACTGCTCCCAATAGGGTCCGAATGGACCGCGCCGTGCGGCCCTGCTTCCCAATCACCTTGCCGAGGTCACCCTGCGCTACGCGCAACTCAAAAACAGTCGCATGTTCCCCGGCAATCTCATTCACAACCACTCCGGTAGGAGTATCGACGAGCGCCTTAGCAATCTCTTCAACGAGAGTCTTTACGCCGTTACTTTCACTCATTTGTTTTCCGTTGTGGGGCACACTTCCATAGCCCCGATTCAAAAGAACCTACGCCGAGGCGTACGACCTACGCAACTGCGGGCGTCTCGGCAACTGGATTGTTCTTGAGGAGACGGGTGACCGTATCCGACGGCTGCGCGCCGTTCTTCAACCAGTACTGGATCCGCTCGTGATCGAGATGCACCTGGGCCGGCTTGGCGACGGGATCGTAGTGACCTACGGTTTCGATCGAACGGCTGTTGCGGGCGCGATCTTTCTCTATGACAACCACGCGATACGTGGGTTTCTTTTTAGCGCCAAAGCGCGCCAGGCGAATAGCTAACATCGTGACCTTTTCTTTTCTTTCTTATTGTTACAAAGTTTCGGCGCTGTTCCGACCCGGCGGGCTAGAACGGCATCCCGGGGATCTTCATTTTCATCAGCTTCTTGCCGAACATTCCGCCCGGACCGGTGAAACTCTTCATCATCTTCCGTGCCTGCGCGTACTGCTTCAGCAGGCTGTTGACATCCTGAACGCTGGTTCCGCTTCCTTTGGCGATGCGGCGGCGGCGCGAACCATTGATAAGCATGTGGTTACGCCGTTCCTTGGGCGTCATCGAATCGATAATCGCCACCACCCGATTGATCTCCTTTTCGTCGATCTTGGTGTCTTTCAGTTCCTTGAGCGGGCCGATCTTCGGCATCATGTCGAGCAATCCCCCGAGCGAACCCAACTTCCGGATCTGTTTGATCTGGTCGCGAAAATCCTCGAGCGTGAACTCGTCGCCCAGAATCTTTTCCGCCATCTTCTCGGCTTCGGCTTGGTCGATGTTTTCCTGGACCTTGTCAATCAGCGAGAGAACATCGCCCATGCCGAGAATGCGCGAGGCGATGCGGTCGGGGAAAAAGGCTTCGAGTGCGTCCGTCTTTTCGCCTACGCCGACGAATTTCAGCGGCTGGCCAGTGATAGAGCGAATGGAAAGCGCCGCGCCGCCGCGAGCGTCGCCATCCATCTTGGTCAGAATGACGCCGGTAATCCCGAGCCGTTTATGGAATTCGTCGGCCGATTTGACGGCGTCCTGGCCGGTCATGGCATCGGCAACGAACAGGATTTCAGTGGGGTTCAGCGTTTCCTTGAGCTGCTGCAACTCCTGCATGAGCTGATCGTCAATGTGCTGGCGGCCGGCCGTATCCACCAGCAGGATGTCGCGGCCAGTCTGCACGGCATCGCGGCGGGCGGAGCGGGCTAGTTCCAGTGGCTTTGTTTCGTCGGGCGTGCCTTCGTAGATGGGCGTATTGACGTTCTTCGCCAGAATACTAAGCTGCTGGCGCGCCGCCGGACGATGGACGTCCACGGAAACCAGTTCCGGCTTATTACCTTCCTTGCTGAGGAAACGGGCGAGTTTCGCGGCGCTGGTGGTCTTACCCGAACCTTGCAAACCGACGACGAGAACGACGGTGGGTGGCTCGTTGGCAAAGCGCAAACGGGCCTGATGGCCGCCCAGCATTTTGGTCAGCTCATCGCGGACGATTTTGACCACCTGCTGGCCCGGCGACAGCGCCGTAAGCACCTCTTCGCCCATCGCCTTTTCTTTGACTTGCTCGATGAACTGCTTGACGACCTTGAAATGGACGTCGGCCTCAAGAAGCGCGACCCGGATCTCCCGGAGCGCTTCTTCCATGTTGGCGGTACTGAGTTTCCCTTCGCCGCGCAAGTTCTTAAAGACCCGCTGCAGCTTGTCGGATAAATTTTCGAACATGGTCTCGAGATGCGCACACCGCAGGCGTATTCGTAGGAAACGCTGATTGGGAGCCGGGGCGGGTATAAGCGCAGTACGGCCCTAATGCGGTAGCAGTAGCTTTCAGTATAGCGCGATCCGACGCCCGTAACCGGCGGTTCTATTGCAAGGCGTAGGGCATTCCGAACCTGCCGATGCCGATAACTGGCTTCTCCGACGGCGGCGAAATGCGGAATGATTCGATTGGCCCCACGCGGTTCAGCCGGTGAGCATCGACATCTCCGAGAAACTTGCCCGATTCGGCGACGTAGAACTTGACCATCAAGGTGTCGTCATCTTTGCGATGCCAGCCAAACACATACTCGCCGGGGTCGAGACTCAGGTCGCCGACCCGGATGGACGCCTGTGTCAGGAAATAGTTAGAATATTTGCCCTCGGCGGCATATCCCGCGGTAATCAGTACAACCCCCGCGATGTACTTGCCACTGCCGTTGGTTATGCCGGAGGCGGTGCGGAATTCAGTCTCGATACGTTCTTTTTCTACCGGTGCGCGCGCCGGGATAATCTGCTTCAATTCGGCCTGCGTAGCGGGTCGCCAAACCGGTGAGTTCGTCGTTGCGACGAGTTCGGCGAGCGCCAATGCGGCGACAACAAGTTTCACTGACCCTCCATATGAACTAATCCGCGCTGCAGCGCTGTCGTGGCAGCCTGTGTACGATCGGAGACCCCCATCTTGCTGAAGATATTGTTCATGTGCGTTTTGACCGTCGCCTCCGAGATTTTCAGATCCGCGCCGATTTCCTTGTTCGATTTGCCGGCGACAATGAGTTTCAGGACATCCACTTCACGCGCGGTCAACTCGTCACCGCCAACTCGTATCGCAAGCCGTTCCGCAACCACAGCCGGAACCCGCGATTTGCCGGCATGAACCGCACGGATGGCTTCCATCAACTCTTCGGTCCGCATTCCTTTCAACAGGTAACCGCGGGCTCCAGCCTGCAAAGCCCGGTAGATGTCTTCATCTCCGTCGAACGTGGTCAGAACAATGACACGCGCGGTCGGTGTTTGCTGGCGTATGCGAGAGAGCACCTCAACACCGCCCAATACCGGCAGACGGAGGTCGAGCAGCGTCACGTCCGGTTTGTGAGCGCGGAAGAGGTCCATGGCCTGTTGGCCGTCAGATGCTTCCGCGACAACAGCAATATCAGGCATGGTCTTGAGTAGCGCCACAAGGCCCTGGCGAACAATGTGATGGTCTTCTACGACCATGACGCGGATGGGGTCGCTCATTCGATATCCGTTTGAACCAGTATCTGTGCGCCCTTTCCCGGCGCGCTTTCCACTCGCAGCCGCGCACGAATCTGATCGGCGCGTTCCTTCATCCCCCGTAGCCCGTAATGGCCTTCAAGACCGGATCCGTTAGACGCCGGCGTGAAACCACGGCCGTTATCGGTGATCGCAAGGGTCAACTGCCTAGGCTCGTAGCTGAGATCGATGTGGAGATCAGAAGCATCGGCATGACGCACCGCGTTCGCGACCGCTTCCTGCCCGATCTTCAACAGTTCGTGTTCCACCTTGTGTGATAGGGCGCGCCGCGTGCCGAAGACCTGAAGCTCTGCCTTTAGCGAAGTCGTCGAGTTCACCTGGGCCGCGATCATCGCCAGCCTAGAAGCGAGATCATCCGCGCCGCTCCCGTAGGATCGCAGCTCCCAGATCGACCGGCGGGCATCCCCCAGACTCGTTCGAACAGAATCCTGCGCCGCCGCAAGCATGTCTTGTGCAGCCTCTTTAGATGTAGAGAGCGCCTGTGAGACGAGTTCCAGCTGCAACGAAAGCGCTACGTATCCTTGCGCTAGAGTGTCGTGTATCTCGCGGGCAATCCGCGTGCGCTCAGCGGCAACAGCATCGTACCGCACCTTTACCTGACTCACTCGCCACAGGTACACGCGCCACATTAGCAGTAACAGGGCAATCACGACCAGTAAGTAGAACACGTAAGTTTGGTAGAAGTGAGGCCGCAGGCGAAATGCGAAACGTGCCCCTGTTTTGGACCATGTTCCTGTATTCGTGCGGGCAAACACGTGAAACGTGTAAGTGCCCGGAGGAATATTGGTGTAGAAAGCCGTGCGGCGTGTGCCTGCATCGATCCATTCTTTATCGAAGCCGTCCAGCTTGTACTTATAACGAACGCTCAACGGCGAAGCAAAACTGAGACCCGCGTATTCAAAGCTCAATCGCGTATGCCCGGGAGCGATATTGCGTGCCTGCTCAGGAGTTACCGGGCGGTCGTCAACAAGCACAGATTCCAGAGCGATGGGAACCTCGACGGAAGAAGCAATGCTGTTCGGTCGAATGCTGGCGAGACCCTTCGACATGGAAAACCAAAATGTGCCGTCGCGCCCGCGCCAGACACCAGGGTGTCCCCCGTCGCTGCATTCCGATACCGGCAAGCCATCCGCAGCGGTGAATTGAGCGGTTTCACTCGGGTTGCTGGCATTCACGCGAAAAATGCCGGTATTTGCTGCCACCCAGAGTCGACCACTGTCATCCGGAAGAATACCCAAGACAGCGTTTGGGAGTCCAGGCGTCGTGATATGCGAAATAACTTTTTCCCTTTCGAGACGATATAACCCGCTCTGGCCTGTCCCGATCCAGAGTGCGCCTTGGGCCTCAGCCTGCAGCGCGGTTATCGCAATGGGCCCGAACGAATACACAAATCTGCCCGCCGCAAGGCGGCTGAGTCCAAGCAAAGTGCCTACCCAAAGCGCACCCGCGTTATCGCGAGTAACGACGCCCACTAAGTCGCTTTCAAGTCCGTTATGCGACGTGTAAGTGGTGATGGAACCTTGCGAGTGGGCTAACCCGTGACGCGTTCCTATCCAAAGTGAGCCATCTTTGTCCAGATAGATAGAGCGAATGTAATCGTCCGGCAGACCATCCGCGGAAGTAAGAACCTTGACTGAACTGCCGGTAAGGATATTCAGTCCGTTCGGAGTGCCGACGAGTAAATTGCCTTCCGCATTCTCTGCGAGAGACAGCACGACATTGCTTGAAAGTCCGTTGGCCGTAGTTAGAACCGAGAATCGCCCTGAATCCAGGCGCGCGAGACCGGCTTCCGTACCCACCCACAACCTTCCTCTTCGATCTTCAAAAACACAGCGAACTTGATCGCTGGGCAGACCATCTTTTGACGTGTAGGAGGTGAACTTCTGATCGCGCAGCACCGTGACTCCATCGGAATCAGTGCCGATCCAGAGATCGCCCTCTCGGTCTTCCGTCATGGAAAGTACCGCTTCTGTCGACAGTGGATCGCCGGGCGGGAAACGCTCCGCCACCCCGTTGCGAATGCGGCTGATGCCTGTATCGGTCCCTTCCCAAGTGACTCCTTGCCTGTCCTGGAAACGGGAGATGATGCGCGGATCATGCGCGGGAATGGAGTTACTCGCGTTCTCGAATCGGCCATTGTTGTACAGAACATTCCCTTCAGACGTACTGATTCGCATTTTCCCGGCGCCGTCCGTTTCGAGCGCGAGTATGCTGTCGCTTGGCAAACCGTCCCTGGTGGTCAACGTCTGAAATGTAGAGCCATCAAAACGGCTGAGACCGTCAGCCGTACCGATCCATAAAGCATGCTGCTCGTCCTCAGCCAGCGCGCGAATATTGTTGCTTCTCAACTCGGGCGTGGTTTGCGAATCGAATGTGACGAACTTCAGTCCGTCGAAACGAACCAATCCGCCTTCTGTCGCTAGCCACAGAAAGCCATTGTGAGTTTGAAGAATCGCGCGAACAGTGTTTTGGGGTAACCCGCTATCCGTACGCCATGTTTGCCTTCCATAGGCGGTCAATGGCCTGCTGGGATCGAGCGCGAAGGCGCGCGCCGCGTAGAGAAGCACCAAGATTGCGGGCGCGAACCGACGTACGAACATTTCAACAGTGTCTTCAGTGTGTCATAGCGTGGCATCACCCAAAAGGTTGACGAAGTGCTCAGTCGCTGGCCCGACGTAACACCTCCTCGATTCCGATTACTCTGGATGAAACTTCAGTTAGGGGTGTTAGTTGCGATTCACATGGATCTTCCCATTTATTGTCTTAGCTTCCTTTTTTTCGACTGTGACGTATGGCCAGGGATGTGTTTGCCAGCGGCAGAACGCGGCTGGCTACGCCGGCGACAATACCTATCTGAAGGCCGGTGACTGGCTGCTGTCGACCACTTATGAGAACTTTACTTCAGATCGTCACTACCAGGGCACTAATTTCATTCCTTCCCTTACTGCCAAGGGCCCTACGAATGTGCAGAATGCATTTGCGCTTGGGCTGACATATGCGGTGACAGATCGGCTGGCGCTGGCGCTGGAAGCACCGGTTCTGGTGACAAGTTACACGTTGAATCGAGTTCCGCCGGGCGGGACGACGCCGGTTAAAGAAGGCACACAGTCAAACGGACTTGGCGATATGACCTTGAGAGCCAATTACTGGCTGCGCAGCACATATCAGCCGAAGTGGAATATCGCTTTGCAACTGGGCGTGCAAGCGCCTACTGGCAAAGCGGATGTCATGGACACCATCTACGGCCGCATCGTGCCCGAGGATGTTTCGGTGCAGCCAGGAGCGAAGGCCTGGGCTGTGCCGCTCGGTGCGCAGGGATTCCGTGAATTCCGTCGCGTCGCGTTCTTTGGCAGCGGCACTTATCTGTTCAACCCACGTGGAACCACGGGTGTCCCGACGTTCTTCGGTTCTTTATCCAACCCGAATAACAAGCAAGTAAATTCCAGTACCGATCAGTTTCTCGGCCAGGGAGGCGTTGTCGCGAAAGTGTGGCGCAAGAAATGGCCGCTGCCATCGCTGAGTTATCGGATCAGCGGTGTTCCGGTGCATGATGTCTTCGGACCCTCCGAAGGATTTCGCCGGCCCGCCGATGTCCAGTTCATAGAGCCCGGTCTCAGCTTTCAGTTCGGTCCGCAGGTTTTCTACTTCAGCACCGGTGTCCTGACCTACGTCGACGTCAAGCCGAGTCCCGCCAATCCGAACGTCACAGACGCAACCATTCCCAAATACGTTTTCAATCTGTCGTTCAGCCGCCGTATCAGCACTCGCCCGGAAGTGCATTGACCCATAGTGCGGCTGTGTTACGTTGTCAGCAGAAATGAGAAGTCCTTGGGGATGTGTTTCAGTCTGCTTTGTCTGCGTGTGGGCGTTACAGGCACAGAACGCGACAAACACTACACCGCCAACCACCAATCCGGAAGCGAACGAGCTCAAAGGAATGCCGCCGCGCTCTACGCCAGGCGACTACGCAGCGCATGCCAAGGTGGGCGACTACACCATCGCCCTGGAGTACGCCGGGCATAACGTGCCGCGGCCGGAAGATCCGCTGACGACGGAGGATTTCGTTGTAATCGAGGCTGCCGTGTATGGTCCTGCGGGGTCGCACCTGACGCTGTCGCCGCACAATTTTGAGCTGCACATCAACGACAAAAAGCCGATGACCAGTTCCTCGTTTGTTCTGGTGGCGAGTTCGTTGCGTGACCCCGAGTGGATTCCGCCGGAGCAGCTTCAGAAGAAAGAAAAGCCGAAAACCTCATTCGGTGGCGGAGGCGGAGAAGATACGGCCACACTTCCGCCGAAGATTCCCATTGAACTGCAGCGAAAGATGACCCGGTATATCCGGGATGCCGCGCTGCCGGAAGGAGATCGGCCTCTGCCCGTCGCAGGCCTTCTGTTCTTCCCATATCGCGGTAAAACACAAAGCATTCATTTGCTGGAATTGATCTACTCGGGTCCGGCCGGCAAAGCGGTCGTGCCGTTACAGCCGTAAATAAGTCCGAAACCCCATCACCAGACCGCCCGCGAGTTGCGCGCCGCGAGCGCCCTCGCGCCCTTGGCAGTCACACTACTCGCCGGCATTTCCGGCTATGCGTTCCTGTTGGGGAAAATAGAACTGATTCCTGACCCGCAGCATCGCCCTTACAGCGGATAGGATAGAGCCTGAACAGTACTTTTATGCGCGAAATTCGTCAAGCGCTTCGTGGCCTTTTGAAAAGCCCAGCCTTCACCCTGACTGCCATTCTGACCGTTGTACTCGGCGTGGGCGCAAACACCGCCGTTTACGCCGTAGTTCACGCGGTCCTGCTCCAGCCTCTACCTTTTCGCGATCCCCAGCAGCTTGTTCAAGTCTGGGAAACACATCCGGAATTGCACAATCTGCAGGTGTCCGTGCCGGACTACCTGGATTGGAAAGAAACGATCAAGAGCCTGCAACTCGCGGCTTACAGTTTCCAAGCGATGGATAAGGCCACCTTGAGCGGGCAGGGCGATCCGATTCCTGTCCAGGCCACGAATGCCTCCTCAGACCTGTTTCCGCTGCTTGGGGTTGAGCCCGTCATTGGCCATTGGTATGTGGCTGCAGATGAGATGCAGAAGCGTCCCGTTGCATTGATCAGTGAATCGCTGTGGCGCAAAAAATTTTCGAGCGATCCGGCAGTGGTCGGACGCTCGATACGCATCAGCGGCAATCTGTTCACAATTACAGGCGTAGTGTCGCAGCAGAATGCGTTTCCCGTCTGGGCAGACGTGTGGATGCCGATGTCGTTGATTGACTCCACAACGACCAGCACGCGCAGGTATCATCCACTCGAAGTTGTCGGACGCCTACACAGCGGTGCCTCAGTGCGCCAAGCCGAAGTGGAGACGGAAAAAGTCTCGGCTGAGCTGAGCGCTGCTTATCCCGCGACGAACGGCAAAATCGGCGCATTTATCGTGCCATTGATGAGCAGCGTCACGGGTGCCATCCGGCCTGCGCTGATGGCGACCTGGATTGCGGTCGGGCTCGTATTGCTGATTGCCTGCATCAATCTGGCGCACTTGATGCTCGCTCGCGCTATCAATCGCAGGCCGGAAATCGCGATCCGGCTCGCGCTCGGTGCAAGCCAATCCGCGGCGTTCCGTTCATTTCTTCTGGAAGCTCTGCTTCTAGCGTTTACCGGAGGACTGCTGGGAATCGTGATTGCGCGCGCAGTCCTTCCTATCATTGAACGACTGGCCCAGGGGCAGGTGCCCCGGTTTCAAGCAGTCGGCCTCAATCCTGCTGTTTTGACCTTCGGCATCGTCGCCTCATTCCTGGTCGCCGTGTTGTTCTCGTTGCCGTCTTATGTCCAGGTGATCAAAGCCGATCTGACCCGAACCGTTGCATCCGGAGCAGCGCGTGTTTCTGCTCGCGAGAGCTGGGTCAGCACTGTGCTGATGAGTTCGGAAGTCGCTCTGTCACTCGCGATTGTGCTCGCGGCAGTGATGTTGCTGCGCAGCTTCGCGTTGGCTCTCGAAACCGACCCCGGATTCCGGACAGAACATATCGTCACGGTAGATACGCCTCTCGTCGATCGCGATTGGAACAAGTCGGACGCCCTGTACCAAACGCGCATCTTGCCTGCGTTACTTTCCACTCCCGGAGTTCGACAAGCCGCCGCCGTGAACGCGGTGCCCATGAGCCTTGCGCCGACCGAGCATAGCCGCTTCGCCACGCGCTTCGGAATCGTCGGCCGGCAGTTTGAGCCGGGGCGTTTCCCAACCGCCCAGACACGGTGGTGCACTCCGAACTACTTTGACCTCGTCGGTATTCCGCTACTGCGCGGACGCTGGCTGACCGAAGCGGACCGCAATCAACCGCGCTATCTCGTCAATGAGGCCTTCGCGCGTCGATTCTTTCCGGACGCCGACCCAGTGCGCGAAAAGCTCTTGCTCGGAGTCGTTTCGCCACATCCGACACAGTCGGAGATCGTCGGCATAGTTGGGGATGTGCGGGAGTTCGGATTGACCTCCGGACCCGACCCAACCATGTACTCCTTAGGTATCTCGCCAGAGATGCAGATTCTGGTTCAGACCACAGCCGACGACCCTTCGCTACCAACCAGCGTCGCCAAAGCCATCCTGCGTGCGAATCCCGAGCAGGCTCCCGGACCAGTCAAGCCACTGAGCGATTACGTCTCTGCATCCCTAGCGCGACAACGCTTCGTCCTCGCTCTGATGGGCGCCTTCGCAGCACTCGCAATGATACTGTGCGGCATTGGAGTGTATGGCGTGTTCAGCTATTCAGTCACGCGGCGCATGCGCGAGTTTGGAATACGCAGTGCCATCGGTGCGAAGAAATCAGATTTGTTGCGCCAGGTCGCAAGGGAATGTTTGGTTGTCGTCCTCCCCGGATTGACGATAGGAGCGGGACTCTCGGGCGCGTGTGCGGGATTTTTGCGAAGCCTGCTCTATCGAGTCTCACCGGCTGATCCGATCTCGTTTGGCGTTGCCGCCGCCGCACTCTTGTTCTTGTGCATCGGTTCCGTGCTTCTGCCGGCATCCCGTGCGGCGAAAGTGGACCCCGCAACCGTTTTGCGTGAGCAGTGAGTAATTCGAACGGCCGAGTTTTTCTGCTGTCCCCTGCGAAGGCGGGCGGCCCGCGCTATGAGATGCTCGTTCGTTCCGCCGCGCGATTCGATCTTGCTGTCAAACTGCGGGAGGGCGTAGCCAATATCGGCGAGATCTATTCCTTCATCAGCGGTCTGTATTTTCGCGGCAAACTCACGTATACCGAAGCGTTTCCGTCAGCGCCAGAGAACGTCCCTTCCGCTTTGGTGATCGTGCCCGGCGCCGGCCTGTTGCTGCCAGAGACACTTGTGACCATCGATCAACTGAAAGCCATTTCGGAAATTCCCGTCGATGAGGCCATTGCAGCATATCGGGAACCGCTGCTCGAAGCGGCAAAACTGCTCGACCGGCACGCCGGGCCCGATTGCGCACACATTTTGCTCGGCAGCATCGCCAGCGCGAAATACATCGGCCCATTGCTCGATGTGTTCGGGCGCAGACTCCTCTTTCCTTCCGAGTTCGTCGGGCGAGGCGATATGAGCCGCGGCGGATTGATGCTGCGTTGCGCTCGATCTGGAACGGAATTGACATACATTTCTGTGGAAGGCGCTGTCCGTCACGGCTCGCGGCCACCGAAACTACCCAAATGGCGGAAGCAATAATCTTGGTCGGCCTGCAGGGGGCGGGGAAGACTACCTATTTCACCCAGCACTTTGCCGCCACACACATGCACATCAGCCGTGACGTGCAAAAGACCGCGGAACGTGAATTGGCTTTGTTTCGCGAATGCCTCGATTCAGGAAAATCGTTCGTAATCGACGATACGAATGCAACCCGTGCTTCGCGTACGAAGTTGGTTCGCGAATGCAAGGCAGCGGGGTACGTTGTGAACGCTTACTTCTTCGATACGCCAACCAGGACAGCGATCGGCCGCAATAACCACCGCAAAAACAAGAAGCCGATTCCGGTTCCGGCCATTTTACGCGCCGCGAAGACGCTGGAGC
>DATBEG010000019.1:0-38551 GCA_036276155.1 Bryobacteraceae bacterium
TGCCCTCGGCGCCTGCATTGTTGCGTCCTTTGCGCCCTGCGCATAAACCTTCAGCGCTAATCTGGGCGCGTGACCATGCAAGAAGATCTGGTTTGCCGACGTCAGGTCGAAAGCGATCATCCGCAATTCTTTTCTGAATACGACGGCCGTACTTTTGCATTCTGCTCGCGCAAATGTAAGCAGCAGTTCGACGACCATCCCGATCGCTACATCCAGGCAAAAGCGCGTGAAGACCTGCCCACCTAAGCGGCTGCCATATGGATCGGAAACGGCAGCTTATCGTTCGCTATCTCGTGTATAGCGATCACGTTCCGATTCAACAGGTCGCCGCTTTTGTTATACAGACAGATGAAATTTGAGTGGGAGATGTAGGAGAGGTGTTAGAGTCGTCTGGCGTTCATTGCGGAATAAGTGCTAAAATCACCTACTCAATAACTATAGCCTTCCAGAAGGCAATTAGAAATGCATGCGATCGCACCGAAAAAGACCCAGCTTCTTTGGCAGTAGCATCGGTTTCGTGCTTCTGCTCTCCGTCTTGCTTACGACGGCGTCTCTCCAGGCCAAAGTTAATCGTCTCAATCTCGGAGCTCACTTCGATTCCACAAACTCTCAAATAACGTTTCGCGTATACTCCTCGCGCGCTATCCGCATCGAGTTAGACCTATACTCCGCACCTGCTGGCGTCGATGAGGCCGCACGCATCCCACTAGTTCTAGACAATGCGAGCATGGTCTGGTCGACCACCGTTCCGGTCTCGCATATCCAGCAAGATCTCGACATCGCTGGCCCGGTCTATTATGGCTATCGCGCGTGGGGACCTAACTGGACCTATGATGCTACCTGGACCAAAGGCAGCCAAGCCGGCTTCGTCGCCGATGTGGACGCCCAAGGCAATCGCTTCAACCCCAACAAGTTGCTCTTTGACCCGTACGCCGTTGAACTGAGTCAAGACCCCGAAACGCCAACACAGACCGACGGCACTGTTTATGCTTCCGGCGCCCAATATCGCTTGCTTGATAGTGGACGCGTCGCTCCAAAAGGTATAGTGCTCGCCAAACAGCCTGGCACTATCGGACCTAAACCTACGCGCGCTCTTAAAGACGACATCATCTACGAAGTCCACCTCCGCGGTCTGACCGAAGCGGATTCATTAGTCGCTCAAAATATCCGCGGTACATTCGCTGGAGCAGCGCAAAAGGCCGGTGACCTGAAAAAACTCGGCGTCACTGCGGTCGAATTCCTCCCTGTCCAGGAAACCCAAAACGATGCCAACGAATTGACCCCAAATAGCAACGCGAATGACAACTATTGGGGGTACGCAACTCTCGATTATTTCGCGCCGGACCGGCGCTACTCCTCGGACAAAACTCCTGGCGGCCCCACGCGGGAATTTAGACAGATGGTAAATGCATTCCACACAGCCGGTCTGAAAGTTTTCATCGATGTCGTCTACAACCACACCGGCGAAGGGTATGCCTGGAATCCTACTGACACCAGCACCTACAATATCCTGTCTTACCGCGGGCTCGATAACATCACTTACTATTCATTAACAAGCGATTTTCAAAATTCGTGGGATGACAGTGGCGTGGGAGGTAATTACAACACGTTCAACCCGGTCGCTCAGGATCTCATCGTTGATTCCCTTGTCTATTGGCGTGACGAGCTAGGCGTCGATGGCTTCCGTTTCGATCTCGCCTCCATTCTTGGAGACACCTGCCAGGACGGTTGCTTTCAATATGACAAGCTGGCTTCGGGAACTGCGCTCAACCGCATTCCGCGCGAACTCTCTCCTCGAGCTGCTGCCGGTGGTCCCGGCATCGACCTTATCGCTGAGCCTTGGGCCCCCGGCGGGGGCTCGGAAACACAACAGCAGGGTAACTTTCCTTCTGGGTGGTCCGAATGGAATGGCCGCTTCCGGGACACCGTCCGCGAAAGCCAAAATAAGCTCGGCGTCGACATTACCCTCGCAGGCGACTTGGCAACCCGCTTTGCCGGCTCATCCGACCTGTTTCAGAATAACGGGCGTTTTCCATGGAATTCCGTGAACCTGATCGTAGTCCACGATGGCTTCACTCTTGCCGATCTGTATCGCTATAACGGAAAAAACAATAATCAAGCGTATCCATGGGGCCCATCGGACGGCGGAAATGACAACAACATTTCGTGGGACCAGGGGGGCGATCCCGTGCAGCAGCGCAAAGCCGCGCGGAACGGATTAGCTCTGCTAATGCTCAGTGCCGGCACGCCGATAATGACAGGCGGCGACGAATTTCTGCGGACATTACAGGGCAACAACAATGCCTACAACTTAGATACTTCCGCGAACTGGCTGAATTACACGCTCTCCTCGGACCAGGAAACCTACTTAACGTTCACGCAAAGATTGCTTGCATTTCGCAGCGCTCATTCATCACTGCGCCCCGCAAACTTCTACTCGACACAGGAACTGCAGTGGTTTCGTCCCGATGGTGGGGTCGCGGACAACAATTACTTCCAAAATCCTGATAATCACGCCCTTGCCTGGATGCTGAGTGGCGTTGATTTCCAGGATTCGTCACCGGCTATTTACATCGCCTATAACGCATGGTCAGGCGACGTGCCGTTTCAGTTGCCCGCACCGCCGCCTGGTAAGACTTGGGCCAGAGTCATGGATACCGCTCCTTGGATGGAGTCGGAAGCTAACATTGTTCCCGCCGGATCCGAACAGCAACTCGGGGCCGGGTCCGTCTCATACACTGTGGGCTCACACTCCGTTTTTGTAGCAATCGCGAAATAAAGTCCGCCCGGGATCCGCGGGTGGCTCTCGCGCTTCCGACCCCCGTGGAATACCTCAATATGCCGTCGAATGAACTGGTCACAACGGAAGCAAAATTTTCCAATTCCACTTTCTCTGAAGCAGATCAGTCATTTACAGGCGTCTTGAGTCTTGCGATAACTCTCGCTGCGTTCGCTGCCGTTCTACTCTCAGACCGGAAGGAAGGTAGAACATGACAGCACGTCAGCAGCGTCGTCTCGAACAGAAAGTCGCGCGCAAAACAGAGAAGAAAGCTTCTAAAGCGGAGTTTTCCGCAGCGGTCGCAGAACCACGCGTAGGCGCAGGCGAAGTGACTGAAGTGCCGATCTCCGAAGCCAGGCTTGCCGCCAATCGTGCCAACGCCCAGCTTTCATCCGGTCCTGTCACCGACTCGGGAAAACACATTGTTTCCCAAAACGCGACCCGCCACGGTCTCACCGGCAAGTTTCAGGTTCTGCCCGGCGAATCGCAAGCCGACTTTGACCAAATGCTCGCTGGTTTCATGCGCGCCGAAGCGCCTGCCGATCAGGAAGAGGTCGAATTCGTCCAGCAGATGGCGCAATCCATGTGGCTGTCATCTCGTTCCACCCGTCTGCAGGATCAATGCTGTATTACCATCCAGTCCGGCACGCCCGAAGAGCAGAAGCAGGCTAAGAAGGACCTCTCACTCTACTTGCGCTACATGACAACGCACGAACGTGCCTTCATTCGCTTCTCCACTGAACTGCGCAAGCGCAGAAACGAAAGACGAAAAGCGGAGCGTGGCTTTGTTTCGCAGAAGCACCGCGAAGCGAATGAAAATCGCAAAGCAGAGATGCACGTCTTGCGTCAGAGCATCGAAACCTGCAAGCAGGAGCACCGCGAAATCCAAAATCGCATCGCCGCCGCCAAAGCCGAACGCCTCGAACTGCAAAATACCGCGAAGAAAGCGTCGTCAACCATGGCAGCGGCCGCTTAAAACACCTGAGTACTCGAAGTCTGTCCTACAGAGTTCGTCAGCGTCACCGCTACTGACCCAACTTGCGTTCCGTCGCCAGACACAGGGAAGCTGGCCTGCACGGAAAACGCGCCGCCCGTGGTCGTTTCACCAAAAAAGTATTGATGGAAAGCGGATGTTGCATTCACGCTGATGGCCGTCGGCGTCAGCACCTTTCCGGTCGAATCGTAAAACACGAAGGACAATTGCCCCGTGCTGTATGAATTGTCGAAGCCGTTCAGCGTCACCACCAGGTTCGGTGCTTGCCACACCGCCGTTCCCGACGTAATCTGCACCTGAGCCGGCGTAATCGTGAACGATTGCGTTACGGGAGGTTGATTCGGGAACTGCACTGTGAACTGAATGGTGCCCGCCGTCGTTCCCGTCTGGAACGTGATTGCGGATTGGCCGGCGTAGTTCGCGGTGGTAGCGCCCGTAGCTGCCGTAACCTGCAACTGCCGCCCGTTCGTTGCCACAAACTGAATGGCGGGGTCATCGGTGACATTCGCTACCGATGGCGTAAACTGCATCGTCAGCATTCCTATTTCGGCGGTAGGAGTCGCCGAAGCCAGATTGACAGTGACGTGCGCCTGTTGCTGGCTTAACAACGGATTGTGATCCACCGTTATGCTCGCAGTCGGAAGCAGCGACACAATAGACTGCCCGGTAAGGCTGAACGACCTGCTTCCGATCAGCAGCGTGCCTGTGTATGTGCCCGTAGTTGACCCGGAAAAGGCCGCTGTAAATGTAATGGAATTGCCCGGTTGAATGCTGACCGGAGCTGGATTGGTTCCCGTCAGTGCGAAGCCGGCGCCGGAAACGGAAATGGAAGGTACCGAGACCGGGCCGATTGTCGTGGACGGATTCGTGACCGTGAATAGCAAGCTCGCGCTGATGCCGCTTCCCGCAACCGTCGTCCCGAAGTTGATCGGTGAACCCGCTTGTGCCGCGAGGTTGACGCCTGTCGAGTCCGTGTAAACGATCGTTAGCGAACCGATGTCGCCCGTCACGCTTGCTGTGCCCGTGCCCTGTAGAGCGAAACTGTTTCCCGCCACCATCAGGGTCGCTTTCTGCGGGGTGGTGTTCCCCGGTGAAAACGTCACCGCGAAGGTTCCTGACGATCCCGCTCCGATATTCGCCGGCAGCGTTCCCAGGCTGAAGCCGGTGCTTGGGTTGTTAGTTGCCGTCACCAGGCTGACAATCTGCTGCGGGTCGATCGCGTTGCTTCCGCCGTTCGTCAACGTAAATGTTGCGCTCTCAGACGAAGTGGTCGGAACATTGCCGAAATTGATGGGTGTCGCTACGCTCGGTTGCAGTATGCTTCCGTCGCAGAGGGCCACTGCGGGGTTGTTGCAGCTCAGCCCGATCAACGTTGGGCTGCCGCTACCCTGCAGCACGGAAAAGCTGAAAACACTGCTCGCGCCCACGACGCCGATCTGTGCCGTTGCGCTTGTCGCTCCCGTCGCAAGCGGGGCGAAGTTGACATGGAAGAACTGGCCTGCTCCCGGTGCAAGCGTGAAATCGACGCCCAGGTCACTGCTGAAGCTGTTGTTCTGATTCGACCCGCTGACGAAGCCGATCTGGGCTATCTCAATGGCACTCTTGGATGAATTCACCACTCGAACGCCAATGGTCGTGACGCTCCCGACCGGTGTCGTTTGAAAGGCATAAGAACTGGGAAAGCTTTGAAGCTGAGCGACGGTGCCCTGTCCGCCCGAGTTGTCGAGGTACACGCTCAACCCCAGCGTGCTCTGGGCCTGCACGCTCGCGCAGAGCAGGAAACCGCATACCAGGAGCTTCATCGGGTCGACTCCCGCGGCAGTTCAGAGATGTTGATGTCACCCTTGCCAAAATGAACGGCCAGCGTGCGTCCGGCGGCCGGCGTCACCACCGTCCATGCCGAGGAAGCGCGCGCAAACGACGCGCTGCTGTCCATTGCTGCCAGGCTTCGAATAGTTCCGTTAGCTGCGGCCACGCGCAACTGGTTCTCGCTGACGAAAAGCACATCTGTGCCCTGCCAGAAGGCCGGTCCGCGTATTCCCGGCAGCGCACTGATCGATACAAGCTCGCCGGAGCTGAGCGAGATGTTCGCTGCGAAAACGGCATTGTCCGTTCCCGTCAGCAACATTTGCGCCGTGTTGCCCTTCAGCCGAATGGCGGTCGCCTGAAACGTCTGCCCAACGCTCTCGACAGGCGTTGTGACGAACTGTGTACCGTTCCAGTACACAATCGAATGGCTTGAGGGCAGCCATGCTATCGCGCTCATGGCGCCTGAATCCACGTTCAATACCGGATGCTGTTCCGCGCTTGCATACTCTCCGAGAACCTGGAAGGACGGAGTGACAAGTTGAATGAGCCCGTTTTTCGCTACCAGGCCGGCGCTATCGGAAAAGCTCGCCGCATCGAATACGCCGAAACTGTGCGGTGTCAGCACGAGGTTTTCCGGCAATCCTGACAACGCCCTGACATTCCCGTCCGCCAGGCGCGCGATACCGATAGTCGGCGCGTTTACCTGCGCCATCAGCACAAGAGCCGTTAACGGCAGAAACAACACAATGCGCTTCATCGTTCTTCTCCGATTTCCGATTGCGCGCTAATGGCTGCCGCCGACACTTACTGTTGGCGATCCGATCGATATGGAGGCTGTCGGCGTACTCGAGCTGGAACTTGACTTGCCCTTCATCGCGAAGGCTGCTCCCGCGCCCGCAGCTACTGCTACCAGCGCCAGCACGTACCACTTAGCGTGACTCGCGTGCGGCGTATCGACGGCTGACGGTTTGGTCACCGTCACAGTCGGGTCCGCAACCGCCGGCGTGAGTTTGCTCGGTGCCGGAGCGGGTGGTGTGTTGGCTGAAGTTGTTGTCTCGGCCGCTCGAGCGCTTGGCCCCAATTGACCCGGTTGTGGAGCCCCACCGTTGCCCGGCTTCGTAACAGACACGCTTGGCGTTGCAACTACGGGTGCGGGCGTTGCCACAATTGGTACCGGTATGGGAGCCGCGGGCGATGGTGACGGTGCCGGCGGCGTAACAACCGTCGTCGCTGGCGGCGTCGGGACGGGTGCATTCGCCGCCGCTTCCTTGACCGGAGCAGCTCCGGCCGCCTGTAGCGTGGTTTCGAGCAGAATGCCTGTGTGTGTTGTTCCCTTCGAAGCCGTGACCCGCATCGCCACCGATCCCGCGACAGTGCCCCACTGCACGGCATCGATGGTCGCCCGTCCTTGAGCGTCCGTGTACCCGACCGCCGCATGGGTGCCGTCAACGAACGTTCCGGTCGGTCCGGTTTCCGGCAGCCTGCACGTCACGGCGGCGCTCTCTACTGCCGTGCCTGTCGAATCCGTCACCTGAATGTCCACTGATTGCTTCGTGCCAACCTGCGCCGACTTCTGCAATGTCTCGGCATTCAGCACCCGGATCTGCAACCCTTCCGGGACTGCGGTGCTGCTCGTCGCGCTCGCGGGCGGCGTCTGTGCCCACACCGGCGACATGACGAGTGCGTGAGAAAGAACGATAGTTAAGAAGGAAGAGAGAGGAAATGCTTTCATGTGCGGCCTCATTGTCCAGCCGGACTTGCCGGCCTCGATGATCGCCGTGGAAAGCGCTAAGTCAGTTGGATGAGAACAACGGTGACGTTGTCAGGTCCGCCCTTCTGCTTTGCGGCGTCGATGAGGTAGTGGCATTTCTCTGGTAGAGATTTCTCTGAATCGAGTGTCTCAATCAACAATTTTTCGTTCAGAACGCCGTGCAACCCATCGGAGCAAAGCAGCACCTGATCTCCTGTCCCCATCTCTAGAACCTGCGATTGCACCCGCAATTCCTCTGCCGAACCGACCGCCATTGTCAGTACGTGCCGCATAGGATGATTCTTAAGCGCCTCATCGGTTAGCCCAAGCCGCACGCCTACTTCCGCCACCCAAGTCTGGTCTTGAGTGATCAGATCGAGCGAATGTTGTGACAGCTTGTAGGCCCGGCTGTCGCCTACGCTTGCAACCTGCAGCTTGTTCTTGCCCAAGTCGCGCGCGACCAGCAGCGTCGTTCCCATGCCGTCTAATTCGGGATTGTTTTTCGCTGCCTGCCGGACAAACCAGTTCGCTTCCAGGAACGCCTGTTGCAGCAAATCCACGCCGTCCGATTCGGGCGCACGCAGAAGATACTCGTAGAGAACTTCCGCGCTTAGATGTGAAGCATACTCGCCCGCGTTTGCTCCACCCATGCCGTCTGCCAGGATGAAGATCCCGTGTTCAGGGTCGTTGATGAAGTAGTCTTCGTTGTTTGTGCGAATGCAGCCTGGATCAGACAGGCCGAAAGCCTCTAGCATAAGGCTCTCCGATTATAACCGTGCCCAAGCGGTATCATCCGTAGAAACCCTGATTGGGGTCCCCTCATGCCAGACATCGAAATAACCGACGATCTCGGTACTCCCGTTGAGTCCATCAAACCCGATCTAGAATCTCCCTCTTCGTTGTTCAACTATGTCAAAGCGCAGTTGCTGCACCTTGCAGTAGCGCCTGACTTCATGCAGCGGAAAGACAGTCTCCTCACAAAGGTGGCGCCGCAACCGATTGATTTCAAAGCGAAATTCAGCGAAAAGTTCCAACTCGGAACAACTACTCAGCCGGCCATCTGCTTCACGCCTGGTTGCGCCGTCGACATCGACGTGGATGCAACCTCCAAAGAACTTCCGGCAAATACAGGCAGCGTCAAAATCCACTTCATCGGTTCCCTTGACGCCGGCATCAGCGAGACCAGCGGGGACTTGACGTTCGGTTTCGATGCGGCCAGTACTGTCGAACTCTCATTTGCGAAGGCTTTTCCGTTGGGTGCTGGCGAGCCGACGCTCGGTAATGCTCTCGCGGAAAGCATGTCGTCTTTTGTCATTCCGGCCACGGTTGCGGATCTTGAAAAGCTGGGCGTCAATGACGAGGCTATCATTTCCGGAGCGGGCAGCCTAAAGGTGTCGGCGGGTGTAAAGGTTACGGCTATACCCAACCCCCTCGCGTCTGTGGCGCTTCCGCTCAGCGCCGGAACACTTTCGCTGAACGCCGGTCCCGCTGTAGCGCTCACCACCAGCTTCGAAGTTAGCGGTAAATATGAGATAAAGGCGCGGGGTATTGATGCCGAAACGTGCGAACTGACGATTTCGCCTCAGCACGGCACAACGTTCAAAGCCGATCTGGCGGAGTCTGCCGGCGTTGCCGGCCAATTCGGAACCACCGATGTCACTGCCATGATTGTGGGAGCCGTCAGCGTCGATCCCGCCAAGGAGGCGCAAGCGTTGGCCGACCTCGACAAAAGCCAGCGGGACGCCGTGACCGACGCAATCAAGAGCGGTCTCAGCCACAGTCTCCAGGCTTGCCTCCAGGAAGTACTCTCGGTCTCCACAGACGAGAAGCCGGCGTTCCAGTATCGAGTTCAGCCAGCCAGACTCAGCGCTGACGCGGCAACCGCGGTCAACCGAGCGCTCAAGGGCGATCTGAGCCTATTGACTGCTACGGAAACCAAAATGCAAAAAGGCGTACTCGCGCCAGGCCTCACCATGATGCAAAGTCTTGCGTCAGAGACTTCGAAGCGCGGTCTCACGCTGAAGCTAAATCTGATCGGCATCCTCAACTACGTCTCCGTTGCTGACCTCATACGCCACAGCGAAGTGGTGACTGACGAAGTGTCCGGCGACGTAACCATTAAAGACGCGGCCACAAGCAATCGAATCTCCGCGATTGTCAATCAGGCGGATCGTCACGAAGCGCTTCGCAAGGTGATGTTCGATTCCGTGCTGGCCACTGCATCTTACCGGGCAGCAAAAGCGGTGGTGTTGCCGGCTATCACCTGCGAACAGGTCCACCTTGCCGTCAACAAGAACGCAGACAGCACCACTGTGAACTGCTATTTGCATTGGCTCGAAGCGCTGAACCTGATGACCACGGCTGAAGAGAAAGATGCCCTAACGGGCTTCGCCCCGGGCAAACAACTGGCCTGTGTATTGCGCACCGGGTTTGCTGAGAACGACTGCGATGCCATGTTCTTCGATGGAACGGGCAAGCTCTATCCTCAACAGCACTATCTCGAGATCGGGCGGCAGGCTTTGCTGTCGTTGCTCGACGTCACCGATCCCGTAAACAAATTACGAGCACGCCTACTGAGCGACGGTGTTTGGCCGCAGGCTGTCTCGATCGGCGCCGTTGCTGAACTTGGTGACCTCGTCGGCGTCCAGCAGGACGATTCGCGTGTCCTCGTTCTCATCGGTGACGTCTATGACATTAGCTTCTGGGCGGAGGCGATGGTGAATGCCGGACAGCTCATCGACCAAGTAAGAAAAGTGGCCGGCAACTCCGATCCGAAAGTGCTCATTCACAACCCCGATTTCAATGCGAAACGTCAGGCTCTCCAGAAGAAGTTAGCCGATATGGTGAAAACCAGCAAAATGCGATTCGATCAGCCATGGGGGATGCTATGTCTGTACCGCGCCGCTGGTGCGCCTCCGTTTGCCTACGCGAAGATCACCGGATTGAAGACTCCGCTTGAACGCGGTGTCCAGCGTACCCTCGCCGCAGGGGGCTAGTTGCCTGGGTGGAGCAAGACAGCTTTCAACTGGCGAAATGCCGTTCCGTTGAAGCTCGGCTTTAGTCGTTCCGGCGCTTTCGCGTTGGCAGTCAGTGTCTCGCGATGAGTGGCCCGGCTCAGAAGATTCTGGGCGTCCGTATCATCGGGACTGTGCGTAACTAGCTGTTGTAACTTAGCAATCGCGGCGTCGTACTGATTGTTTTTGATCAGGGCAAGAGAAAGGTTGTACAGATACGTCGAATCGCTCTGGTCACCTTCCAGCGCTTTTCGGAAGTCGTCGATTGCGGCCGGTTGATTTAATTCGTTTTCCGCCGCTCCTAGATTGTTGAAGACCTCGCTGAGTGGGATCTGCTTGCCAACCTCAGTGAAATAAGACTTGGCGGAATTATAGTCACCGCTGCGGAATGCAGCCAGACCCATTGCGAATCGTGCTTCGTTGTAGCGCACATCGGTTGCGGGAACGCGCTGCAAATAAGTAATTGCCTGCCGAAAGTTGTTTTGGCTGAGTTCCAGGCGGCCAAGATCAAAAAGTGGGTTCGTAAACTGCGGATCCAGTTTGGTCGCTTGCAGGAACCATTTCTCTCTCTGTTCCTGGCTCGCCGACAGCAAACCGCGAATATAGCTTTCTTCGGCGTCCAGTCTTACTAGTTTCGCGGGCGCCAGAAACTTATCTAGTGGAACATCGGTACTCGGCTCGACATATTTAAGTGTCTGCCATGCTAAGTGTTCTTCGAGGCGCGTCAGGTCAGAGAGTTTGCCGGCCTCTGACATCTCGGGACCGTCGTGCATTTTGCGAAGATCCAGAAAGCGTGCGCTTATTCGGATGGAGCTATCTTTCAACTCCGAACTGCCAGGGGGCAGGGTGATATCGTAATTGCCAAAGCAAACGATATCGACGTCAAGGCTTTGAGCCAGGCGGATTACGGTTGCCTTGGTATAGTCGGCATCCGGCCTCAATGACAACCGCCGCAGTCCTTCCGCACGAGCGTCGCGGTCAAGCGCGATCTGATCGGAACTGCCCACTTCCGAAATCAGTGTTTCGGCGACACTCTCTCCGACCCAGTTTAGGTCGGTGTACTGCGAATTGTTGTGAAACTGCAGAACCAGCAATGTAGAAGCTTGTGCGCCGCCCGCTAACGCAATGCTAAATACAAACAACAAGAAACGGCGCAAAGGCACGACTCCATGCTAACAATTCCGGCAATTTTGCCGTTCCTGGACGTACACCAAAAAAGAGACGGCCGCGAAGCCGTCTCTCTTGTACGAACAATTTAGGAATTTCGAAAAGTCTGGTGCAAATGAGCTATTCCATGCCATTGCTGGCAGTATTGGCGCCGCTAAATACCAGCCTTGTGGTGGTGCCGCCGATTCTGATCTCCTGGACCTGGTGATCGTTGACATACTCGATCTCAGTGGTGCTGAATTTGCTGGGCGCGGTTTCTGTTTTCACCGCAACTTCGACTGATTTCTTGCCCTTGGTCACAAGGGCCGTATCGTTATCCTTCAGCTCTACTTTGTAATCGCCGGCCTTGAACTGCTTCCCGCCGATGGTGGAATCGTCTAGCAGAGAAACTTTGTAAGTGAGGCCCGCTGCGCTAACTACTAATGCTCCTGCGGTGCTAAGTGTGATAAGAATTTTTTTCAACATGGAATCTCCTTGATTTGGATGGGCTTGGGTCGAGCTAAGACGCTTTTTTTCCCATCAGGCAGTTTGCAATTCTGCTGCCGTCGCATATAAGTACGACAATGGCGGGGGCAAATGTTACGGGCCGAGAGTTAAGGAATGTAACGACCTTCGAGAAAAGCCTTACTCAGTTCCAGGGCTGATTGAATGATAGGAGCTTCGGAGCCGAAGCTTTTGAGCGAATGAACACCCGCTTCTGCTCGAAACCAGGTAGTCTGCCGTTTGGCGTATTGGCGTGTTTTCGCCTGACATTCTGTAAGGGCCGATTCAAACGAGCAGGTCCCTTCGATTACCTCCAGCGCCTGCTTATATCCAAGCGACTGCATAGGCTTAGAATCGCGGGCGTAACCCGACGTGAGCAGCCGTTGCGTTTCCTCCACTAAGCCGTTGTGGAACATCCACGACGCGCGTTCGTTCAATTTTGCGTAGAGCAATTTGCGATCTGGCGCCAGGCCAATCTTCAGTACAGTGACTCCAGTAAAACCTTCTCGCGGCGCCTCTTGCGCCTCTGTTGCGGACTTGCCGGTGAGACGTGAGATTTCGATTGCTCGAATCAGTTTCGGTACATCGTTGGGGTGAATCCTCGAAGCGGCAGCCCGATCATAGCGGCGGAGTGCGCGATGCAGAAAGGCGGGCCGGCGAACCGCGATTGATTCGAGGCGTTTTCTGAGTTGACTATCTCTCGTCGGCGCTGGAGAAAGGCCGTCGAGAAGCGCTCGTAGATAGAATCCCGTACCCCCAACAACGATCGGCAGGCGATCGCGCTGCTCAATGTCCTGAATCAGCGGACGTGCTAAACGTGCGTACGCCCCCGCCGTCAATTCCTGTCCGGGGCCGAGTACATCAATTAGGTGATGAGGGACACTGCGTCTTTGATTCACGGGAGTTTTCGCGGCACCGATCTCAAACCCGCGATAGACCTGAACTGAATCACAGTTCACGATCTCGCCCCCAAGCTGGACCGCAATCTCCAGCGCGAGTTCGCTTTTACCTGATCCGGTGGGCCCAACGATGACGATTACCGGGGTGGAAGGGAATTGGCTCATCTCCAAACGGCTAAATCATCTCCAAATCGCTATACTGGGGGCAACAACTCTGTCAAGAGTTGAATGTCTATTTGCTCCATCCGACGCGGTTGAATGTCTCACTTCCACTGTAAGTTCACTCAAGGCCTTCCCTTTTTACTCCTGCTCCCCCTGGGTTTGATGACTGGTCAGACGCCCGCTGGAGCTTCAGCGCCGAATTTGACTCTGCCGCCGGTGATCAAACAGCCGCCTTCCATGAAGGCCGAGGCTTATTATCACTTCTCTCTCGGTCATCTTTATGAGGAATTGGCAGCCGCTAACGGGAATCGCAGCGACTACCTTAATAAAGCAATCGACAACTTCCGTTTGGCGATGAAGGAAGATCCAACCGGAGCATCGTTCCTGGTGGAGGACATCGCTGAACTGTATCGCGCCGCGGGACGCATTCGTGAAGCGGTAGAGGAAGCGCAGGCTGCACTCAAAGCGAATCCCGATGATCTAAACGCACGGCGCGTTCTAGCCCATATCTACACGCAGGAAATAGGAGATTCGCAAGCGAACCGGATTGACGAGAACATGGTTCGCAAGGCGATCGAACAGTATAAGATCGTCGCGGACAAGGATGCGAAGGATGTCGAGAGCCTGGTGATGCTTGGCCGACTGGATCGCGTCCTGAACAACTCGGTGGAGGCCGAGGCCGCATTCAAAAAGGCCATTGCAGTTGAGCCCGATAACGAGGATGCTGTGACTGGCCTCGCTAGTGTCTATTCGGATCGCGGGGACGCGAAAACCGCATCCGACTTACTGGACAAACTTACAAAGAAGAACCCGTCGCCGCGCGCTTATTTGAGCCTGGCAAGCAATTACGAGCAGATGAAAGAGTACTCGCTTGCGGCCGATGCTCTGAAGAAAGCGATTGCTCTCGATCCGACCCATTTGGAATGGAACGGACAACTTGCGCAGTACGAAGCACTAGCCGGCCGCTACGACGAAGCTCTGCAGACCTACCAGGAACTGGCCGAGGCCAATCCACAAGACGCGACAGCGTATCTCGGTATGGCGCAGATCTACATCGAGCAGCAGAAGTTCGCAGATGCGCACAAGATGCTCGATAAGGCGAAAGAGATTGAGCCGGATAATGTGGAGGCCAAGTACAACGAAGTCCAGTTATTGGAGCAGGAAGGCAGAACTTCGGAAGCAATTGTTGCATTGAACGCCCTACTCGAAAGCACAGCGCGGCGCACCTACGACGCTGCACAGCGCGATGTGCGGGCACGCATGCTGGAAAAACTCGGCGCGTTGTATGAAAAAGATGGCCAATATGATAAGGCCGTCGATACATTCCAGGAAATGGCCACTGTGGATCCTGAAAAAGGAGCACGCGCATCGGCTCTCGTCATTGATACTTACCGCACGGGGAAAAACTATACGAAAGCTGAGCAAGAGAGTGATGCCGCCGCCAAGAAGTATCCGAACGATAGAACTTTGCGCGAGGTTCGCGCGCAGCTCCTGACCGACCAAGGCAAGACCGCTCAGGCGGTTGCCGAACTAAAGGGTCTGCTGGATGGTAAGAACGATCGCGAAACGTATCTGGCGATCGAAGACGTTTATCAGAAAGCGAAGAACTACAGCGAAGCGGCGAAGGCGCTGGACGAAGCTGAAAAGTTGTCTACGACTACCGACGACAAGGCAGCGGTCTATTTCCAACGCGGCGCACTTTACGAGCGGCAAAAGAAATACGAGCCGGCTGAGAAGGCGTTCCGCCAAGTTCTGGATACGGCGAATCAAAAGGACCCGATTTATGCCTCCACTCTCAACTACCTTGGCTATATGTTCGCGGATCAGAACACCCGCCTGCAGGAAGCGCAGGATCTGATTAAGAAAGCGCTCGACCTGGAGCCGAACAATTATGCGTTCCTCGACAGCATGGGTTGGGTGTATTACCGGCAGAACAAGCTCGATGATGCCGAGCGGGCGTTGGCGCATTCGGTCCAGCTTGAATCGAAGGATCCGACAATTCATGACCATCTCGGTGATGTGTACTTCAAGGAAGGCAAGCTGAAGGAAGCAATCGAGCAGTGGCAATCGTCGGTGCAGGAAGCAGCTATCTCAACAAACTCGGAGATGGAACCCGACGAGGTGGCAAAGGTGCAGAAGAAACTCGACAATGCGCGCGTAAAACTGGCAAAGGAACAGGCGCCGAGGCAGTAGGGAAATTTCGACCCCAGCCGTGAGCCCCGGCAGATCTCCCAGACTCAGATCTTGAGCAGAGCGCGCAGACGCTTGGTCTGAATTCGGCTGACTGGGATCTCAGTTTGTTTCTTGTCATCCATCTTGAGCTGAAAGCTCGATTTGAACCAGGGAATCACTTCCTTGATCCGATTGATGTTCACAAGAAATGACCGGTGAACGCGCCAGAAGAGGTTTGGGTCCAGATTGGACTGCAACTCTTCAATGGTCCGGTAGTTCGATTGCCCTTCGAATTGGGTAGTGACCACCGTGATCAGTCCGTCATCGATGGTCGCGTAGATCATGTCCTGCGCGTCGACTATGAGATTCCGGTTGTTGTTCTTCACCAGCAGCTTGGTGCGCTGGATGGCCGGGGTTGCTTTGGCCTGCTCTGATTGCTGTGGCCGCTCTTCAAGTACTCGACGGGCTCGGTCTACTGTTTCGGCCAGCCGTTCCTTTTCGATCGGCTTCAGAAGATAATCCAGTGCCTCGAGCCGGAACGCCTCAATGGCGTAGTTGTCGAATGCCGTCGTTAGAACAAAATACGGTGCGGGACCGCCCCGTTCGCGCAGTTTGCGAATGACGCCAAGCCCATCCAATCCGGGCATTTGCACGTCCAGGAACACAAGGTCAGGATCGGACTGCTGGATGGATTCGAGCGCTTCGATGCCGTTGGCAGCGGTTTCGAGAAGTTCAATTCCGGGTAAATCTTTTAGTAAGTAGGACAACTCTTCGCGCGCTAACTGCTCATCATCCGCGACGAGTGTCGTGACGGTGCCTGTAGTACCGTGCGACATCGAATGTTAGTATAGCGCGTAGAGCCGCACTATTGCGGGCTTTGCAACTGTCAGGCCGCTCATCTTTTGCCCGAGTAGGGGTAGAGTTCTGGAGTTTTATCTGGCGCGAGAGCGGCAATGAAAGGAATTCACGGAGGGTTATCGTTCTATTTCAAAGGACCGGCGACCGCGGCAGGATTGTATCCAGAGCACGATATCTTCATCCAATTGATGAAGCTGAAGAATACTCTTCGCTGGATGCAGGGTGAGGACTTGATTACTCACCTCGGACTCGAGTATTACGATTAAGACGGCGCCGGGTTTGCGCCGTCGAACAAACAGGTGACGGATGCATGCCCCATGCTAGCTCTGGCGGTACTCGCAGCGCGAAGACGCGAATGAGGAACGGCTTCGACGAGGAATCGTCGAAACGAATCCTTGTCATAGGCGGCACACAATTCATCGGCCGCGTCTTAGTGACGGAGTTGTTACATCGCGGTCACGAAGTCTATATCCTCCATCGCAGTTCGCGGCATCCTTTTAGCAAGCGTGTTCATAATCTAGTCGGCGACCGCAACAATCCGGCGAGTATACGGAAGGCCGTTGCCGCAACGCGCTTCGATGTTGTTTTCGACAATGTGTACGACTGGGAGCACGGTACGACTGCGGCCCAGGTTGAGGCGACAGCACAGATCTTCGATGGCAAGATCAGCCGCTACGTGTTCATGTCGAGCGTGGCCGCGTATGGGGATGGACTGAATCATCACGAAGGCGACGCGCTGGCGCCGGACGATCATCCCAATCAATACGCGCGCAATAAGGCCATGAGCGAGCGGGCGCTGTTTCGTCTATACCAGCGAACCGGGTTTCCCGTTGTCACGCTTCGACCCCCATTTGTCTACGGACCAGGTAATCCTTATTACCGAGAAGCGTTCTTCTGGGATCGTTTCCGCGCTGCGCGCCCAGTGATCCTGCCGAGCGAAGGGCACCGGCTGATGCAGTTCGTGTTTGTTAAGGATCTCGTACAGTTAGCGGTGAGGGCAATGGAACTGCGCAATGCTGCCGGGCATGCCTTTAATACAGCCAATCCGAGAGCGATTACTCAGCATGAGTTGCTGATCTGCCTAGCGCGGGTGGCGGGGGTGAAAGAGCCGCACGTGGTACCGGTTCCACGTGAGTTTATTCATCGCCTGGGCGGCCAAGCCATCGGCGAAAAGCTGTATTTCGGCTATTACTTCGACGTCCCCGCGATCACTCAGATTGTGACGAAGGCGCAACGCATGCTTGCGTTCAAACCGACGGATTTCGAGATGGGGCTGAAGCTGACGTACCGCGCTTACGTGAAACAGCGGGATTTTCCACGGCCGGATTACGCGTTCGAGGACGAGTTGCTGAACCGGTTTGCGAGCGTGATGCCGACGCCGAGAACAGCCTAGCGTTAGAAACCCTTTCAGGCTTTTTGTTATCTGCTGTTCTGTCCCGCCCCACGCAGAACATTAAATCTGCAACATCTCTGTTATGTGAAGAACACAGGTGTACTCCAACAACTATGAAGACTATACTGCTTTCATTAATCGTGATGGCTGTGCCCATCTACGCACAGGTCGGCCAGGACCTGAAGAACGCGGGAGCAGATACCAAAGACGCAGCTGTCACGGGCAGCAAGAAAACCGGCCATGCCGTGAAGAAGGGCGCAACAAAATCAACGCACGCGGTCAAGAAGGGCGCGCATAAGACGGGCACTGCGATAACCGATCATACGGAAGACACCAGCACGCATCAGTAACGAACATTCAAAATAGAACCCCGAAAACGGGGGATATACTTGACGTGTTGTCTCTCGGCGCGGTCTGAGAGGCCGTGTCTTCCGTAATCGTTATCTCCGATGCCACAATTCGACCTGGTAGTGATCGGTTCTGGTCCGGCTGGCCAGCGTGCAGCCATTCAAGGTGCTAAAGGGGGCAAGAAGGTTGCGCTGATCGAGAAGCGCGAGGTGATCGGCGGTGTTTGCATCAACACCGGTACGATCCCCAGCAAGACCATGCGGGAAGCGGTTCTTCACTTCTCTGGATATAACTATCAAAACATTTACGGCGTCAGTTATCGAGTCAAAGAAAAGATCACGATGGCTGACCTCGCGTTTCGTGTTCAGCATGTAATCAAAACCGAGATTGACGTTACGCAGGCGCAGCTTTCGCGGAACGGGATCGAGGTATTGACCGGAACAGCGAGCTTCAAGGATGCGGGGACCGTTCTAGTCACAAACATCCGCGGGACAGTAGATATTACCGGGGGGAAAATCGTCATTGCGACGGGAACCAAGCCGGCATGTTCATCGAAGGTTCCCATCAACGCCAAGACCATCGTTAACAGCGATCAGATTCTGGAAATGCCGAGTGTTCCCAAGACCCTGATCGTCGTGGGCGGGGGCGTGATCGGCGTTGAATACACATGCATGTTCGCGACCCTGGGCGTGCGTGTCACGTTGATTGAGAAGCGCCCCCGACTGCTGGAGTTCGCCGATCAGGAGATTGTGGAAGCGCTGTCGTATCATCTGCGCGATCACCGCGTCACGATGCGGCTGAATGAAGAGGTCTCGAGCGTAGAAGAGAGTGGAGATGGGGCCGCCGTGGTTGCGAATCTGGAAAGCAAGAAGAAGGTTTCGGGCGACTCACTGCTGTACTGCGTCGGTCGTCAGGGAAATGTTGACGAACTAAACTTACCCGCGGCGGGGCTCGCTGCCGATGGGCGCGGGCGCATCTCGGTGAACGAGTTCTATCAAACGGCGAATCCGAATGTCTATGCGGTAGGCGATGTCATCGGGTTTCCGAGCCTAGCGTCGGTGTCGATGGAGCAGGGCCGAATTGCTGTGGCCCACGCGTTTGGGAAGCCTGTTTCTTCCAATCCGAATTATTTTCCATTTGGCATCTACACGATTCCCGAGATTTCGTTCATTGGCAAGACGGAGGAACAGCTCACCGATGAAGATGTTCCGTACGAGGTGGGCGTAGCATATTATCGGGAGATTGCCCGCGGACAGATCCGCGGCGATACCACGGGACGACTGAAACTGATTTTCCACCGAGAGACTCTGGAATTGCTTGGAGTTCACATCATCGGGGAAGGAGCTTCGGAGTTGCTGCATATCGGACAGGCAGTATTAATTCTGAAGGGCAGGGTCGACTATTTTGTCGACACCGTATTCAACTATCCCACTCTGGCCGAATGCTACAAAGCCGCCGCATTTAACGGGTTGAATAAGTTGACCCGTCCCTAAAAAAAGAGACCGAAACATGGCACTGGGAATTGGCATTCTCATAACGGAGAAGTTGGCGTGCGCTGTTGTCGAGGACCACGCGGTCGTCGACGGCCTGCGCGTTGAGCCGGAAGACCAATCAATCAAGGACTCTCTGCAGGGAGTTCCGGCGGAACAGATTATTGAACGCATTGTGGATCAGGTGGGGCGCTTGAATCCAACGGAAAGCCCCGCTTACATTGGCGTTGGCATGCCGGGGATCGTGCGTAACGGCTTCGTGCAAGACTCGCCGAACCTAGTGCAGTTCAAGGGATTTAACATGCAGGGGGCCATTGCAGAGGCGTTTCGGCCGCGGTTTGGGAACCAGCTTCAAGTCGGGGTGTTCAACGATGGCGACGTAATGGCTGCGGGAATCGCTGCCAAGAGAGGTCATCTGGACCGGCTGATTCGCGTCTGGACACTCGGGACCGGTATCGGGTACGGACGATATCCTTTCCAGGATGGCGTCTGGGAAGCGGGTCATTCGGTTGTGACGCTTGATCCGAAGGAACATTACTGCGGATGCGGCGGCGTGGGCCATCTGGAAGGCATCATGGGGTACCGCGCGATGCGGCTCCGCTTCATGGATTTGGAGCCGGAAGAGGTTTTTGAACAGGCGAAGCAGGGTGAGGCGCGCTGCGTCGAGTTCGTCAAACTCTGGCACCGTGCGCTAGCCGCCGCAACGGCCACCAGCATTCACCTGGATGGCCCGGGAAAGTTTTTCATTACCGGACCGAACGCGCGTTATATCAACCTCGGCCTGCTGACTGACCCGCTTCACGATATGGTGAAGCTGAGTCCCCTGCAAAGCTATGCGGTGGAAGTGGTCTCGGGCGGTGAATCGGTAGCGATCGTGGGAGCCGCGGTGAACGCCGCGCAGCTTGCCGGCCTCGGTTAAAAGCCGGCAGCGGATCCCCGCCGCAGCGGAATGCGCGATGACACTGGTCGGACCCACCCCGGCGATGTGGCGCTTACCGCTCGAGCCTTTCAACTTAAGACGGCACTTTGCCTGTAACCTGAAGCTCCTGTAATCAGCCTTTTATTATCAACGCTTGTACTTCAGGAGAACCGTCTAGAATGCCTCTTGGCCTTGGCCTATCGACCAGCCGGAGGGCCGCGTTTCCGGCCCTTGCTCTTGCTTCCTTAACTGCAACTTCTTTGTGGGCGCAGGCGCCCCCGCTTCGCCCGCCTGCCCCGAAGATCAACATGTCGACCGATCCGATTTTGCGGCCGTTTGAATTCCGCTCAATCGGGCCCGCCACGATGATGGGGCGTCTTGACGATATACAGGGCACGGAGAAAGACCCGATGCTGCTGTATATCGGGTTTGCCACGGGCGGCTTGTGGAAGTCGACGGACGCCGGCAATCACTGGCATTCGCTTTTTGACCTAATGCCGGATGAGTCCATTGGCGCTATAGGGATCGCCCCGAGTGATCCGAATATCGTTTACGTCGGGACGGGCGAGGCGAACAATCGCCAGAGTTCGTCGATTGGCGACGGTGTCTGGGGTACAACGGACGGCGGCAAGACATGGACGCACCTGGGGCTTGAAGATACGCAGGCAATCAATCGGATCGCCGTGGATCCGACGAATCCCAAAATCGTGTTCATTGCGGCGCCGGGACATTTGTTTGGGCCCAACAAAGAGCGCGGTCTGTATCGATCCACCGATGGCGGGAAAACGTGGAAGAACCTGAAGTACATCAACGACGATACCGGCTTCAATGATGTCGCGATCGACCCGTCCAATCCCCGTATCGTGTATGCGTCTTCGTTTAGTCGGCGCAGAACATGGTGGGGATATAACGGCGGCGGCCCGGACAGCGCACTATGGAAATCCGCCGATGGCGGCAATACGTGGACAAAGTTGGATGGGCCCGGTTGGCCGAAGCCGAAGGACGGCATGTATGGGCGCATCGCGATCTCGATCTTCCGTGCAAATCCGAAGATCATTTACGCAGAGGTGGAGGCAGGCGCGAGCGCAGGCACGGGCAGCGGTACGACGATCGAGGGCGGACCAGCGCCGGCGAATGCGCGCGGCGGGCCGCAGAGTGAATCGGCGGGTCCTGCTGGTGAAGCCGCAGCGGCGCCGGGCGGGGCAGCCGGGCAAGCACGTCAGGGAGGACAAGGCGGGCAGAGGAATCAGCCGACTCCGCCGAATCCGAACGGCAGCGGTGTTTTCCGCTCTGAAGATGGGGGCAAGACATGGACGTTCATGAGCAACCAAAATCAGCGGCCGACCTATTTCAGCCAGATTCGTGTGGACCCCATGAACGATCAGAAGCTCTTTGTGGGCGGCACACCGGCACAGATGTCGCTCGATGGCGGCAAGACCTGGAAAGGTCTGACGGGCTCGCACACGGATTATCACGCGTTCTGGATTAACCCGAAAGATCCCCGCATTGTGGCGGTGGGGCACGACGGCGGTCTGGATATCAGCAACGACGGCGGATTCACGTGGGACTATCACAACGACATCGCCGTCGGCCAGTTCTATCAAGTATCGGCAGATATGCGGCATCCGTATCATGTTTGCGGCGGACTTCAGGACAACAACGCGTGGTGCGGACCGAGCGCGCTGCGCTCGACGACGGGAGGTGTGAACACGGACTGGTACACGGTCGCCGGGGGTGACGGATTCTACACGCGCCAGGACCCGCAGGATTGGGCGATCATCTACGCGGAATCGCAAGATGGCAATATGAGCCGTCATGATCTGCGCACGGCAGCGCAGAAGCTAATCAAGCCGACTGTGCAAGCTCCGGCCGCAGGACCTTCTCCAAACGCGGTTGCGAATGAGAATCCGACACCCGCGAACCCGGAGAGCCGGAATCCAACAGCGGGTTCGGCTCCGGCGGAAGCGGTTCAGCAGGCCAACACGCAAGGTGCTGAACAGAGTGCCGGGCAAACTGGCGGCGGCGGCCGTCGTGGCGGGCAACGCGGAGCGGCGGCTCCGGGTGCAACGGCGGAGGGCGGTGAAGCGGGCGCAGGCGGCGGATTTTTCGGCCGTGGCACGCCGAACGTAGAGAATGCGCCGGAGAAAGTGGATACGTTCCGGTTCTACTGGAACGCGCCATTCGAGATCTCGCCGCATAATCCCGCGGTGATCTACATGGCTTCGCAGTTCTTCTTTAAATCGACCAACCGAGGCGATACGTGGTGGATGAATCCGACGGACATCACCAAACACTTGAATCGCTGGTCGCCCGAGATGGCGATTATGGGCAAACCGGGTGACAAGCCGATGGTGGCGAAACATGACGGGTACTCGTCCAGTTCGTTGGCCACGCAGGTGCGAGAATCTCCGTCGCGGCCGGGGGTGATCTGGATCGGCACTGACGACGGCAATCTGCAAGTCAGCCAGGATGGCGGCGAGACGTTTACGAACGTGTACGACAACATTCCGAACGCGCCGAAGGGCTACGTGCAGATCTCACGCATTGAGCCGTCGCACTTCGATCCGGGGACGACTTACGTGGCGCTGGATGCACACAGGCTAGACGATTGGGCACCTTATCTGTACAAGACAACCGATTACGGCAAGACCTGGACGAACATCACGTGCAATCTGCCGGCAAAGGGCAGTATCAATGCGTTGCGCGAGGACCTGGTGAATCCGGACCTGCTGTTTGTCGGCACAGAGTTTGGATTGTTCGTGTCGCTGGATGGCGCAAAGACGTGGCAGCCATTCATGAACAACCTGCCCATGGTGCGGGTGGACGACATTCTCATTCATCCGCGCGAGCATGATCTGATCATCGCGACGCACGGGCGCTCCATCTGGATTATGGACAACATCGGTCCGCTGGAACAGGCGAAGTCGGCCGGCAACAAGGAAATAGTGCTGTTTGAACCGCGACCGGCCGTGCTTTGGAAGAATGATATCCAGGCGCAGCGGCATGTTGCGAACCGCGAGTTTGTCGCACGCAACCCACCGGGAGGAACGGCGATCGACATCCTATCGAAGACGGATGTTGGGAAGACCAAGGTGGAGTTCCTGCAGAACAACAAAGTGCTCAGTACTATGGACGTGGACATCAAGGCCGGGTTGAATCGGTTTCAATGGAACATGCGGGGACCAGTTCCGCCCAACGCGCCTCGGCGGAATTTCGGCGGAGGCGGCGGCGGTGGCAACAATGGCAATCCGCCGGAGATGGTGCCAGAAGATCCGAACCAAAAGCCGATGACGCCCGAGCAAATTGCCGCAGCCCGGGCAGCGCGTGCGGCCGAGGTGCCATTCGTGGCGGCAGGTGGCTTCGGTGGTGGTGGTGGTGGCGGCGGCGGATTTGGATTCGGCACCCCGCAAGGGCCGCTGCTGGCAGCTGGAAGCTACATGGTGCGGGTGACCGCCGGCGGGCAGACACTGACAACCTCGGTAGATGTGCTCGATGACGTCTGGATGGCCGCAGAGAAGTAAACCGGAGAGCTACTGAACAGGCGGGGGTGCAGCCGGCGACAACAAGCGCGACATGCGTCGCTGGGCCTTTACTGCACTCCGCTTTTTTGTCTAGCGGGAAGGAATTCATCTCCGGATTTCCAACTCGGCAGCTTTGGCGTATTGGCGATATCCAGGCCGAGGTTCAACCCGAACTGTGCGAGCTGGACCATGCCGGAGACGTCCCATTCCTGGTGATATTCGTCCGATGGCTGATGGTAGCGGTTGGCGTTGAAATCTTCCCACGCGGCCTGCCCGAATCCCGCCGGCTTACCGACGTAATTCGTTCCCGGAGAAATGGAGAACGATGGCACGCCGATGCGAGCAAGTGAGAAATGGTCGGACCGGTAATAGTGACCTTGTTCCGGCACCGGATCCGGCGCGATATCAAGCTGCATGCGAGCCGCGTCCCGCTGAACCAGAGGCCAGAGTGTAGTGCGTTCCGCCCCGGTGAGGCCGATGTCGCGCGTTGGACCGAAGGGTGAGAGCATGTCGAAGTTCAGATCGGCTGCGGTCTGGCCGGCAGGGGCCTCCGGATGTTCGCCATAATATTGCGAACCAAGCAGTCCCGCTTCTTCGGCTGTGACGAACAAAAACA
This sequence comes from Bryobacteraceae bacterium, assembly GCA_036276155.1. Taxonomy (GTDB): domain Bacteria; phylum Acidobacteriota; class Terriglobia; order Bryobacterales; family Bryobacteraceae; genus Bog-105. Next base: position 24,375 of record DATBEG010000019.1, read on the forward strand.
CCACACTTCGCTCTGGTTTCGTGGGCAGTGCGGCCCAGATCCGCGCGATTTCAAGAAGAACTGCGCAACCGCTTGCGTTATCGAGAGCGCCGTTGTAGATGTTGTCGCCACGGACAGGAACACCAATCCCGAGGTGGTCCCAATGGGCGGAATAGAGAACTACCTGCGAGCGTAGCTCTGGACCAGCGCCGGGAACGCGGCCCAGGACATTGCGGCTTTCAATTTGTCTCAGTTCCACAGGGATGTGCGCGGAGATGCGGATGCCGAGATCGATAGGAGCGAAGTCCTTCTGATTGGCGAGCGCGAGCATCTGGTCGACCGTTTTGCCGGTTGCAGCGAATAGCTTTGCGCCCGCTTCTTCGGTGGCCCATCCCGCGAAGCTTAGACCGTTTTCGCCGGGGGCGAGCTTGAGTTGCACGTTCTCATGGCCCCACGAGCCGGCCACGACAGGCCAACCGTAGCCGGCTGTCGCTGTGGTGTGGACGATGATTGCGGCGACGGCGCCCTGGCGCGCGGCTTGTTCGAACTTGTAAGTCCAGCGGCCGTAGTAAGTAAGGGCTCGACCGGCGAAGAAGTTCTGATCGTCGGAGGGCGGCTCGTTGGTAACAAAGACCAGAACTTTACCGCGGAGGTCAACGCCCTTAAAGTCGTCCCAGCCGAATTCGGGCGCAGAGATTCCGTGGCCCACGAAGATCGCTTCCGCATCGAACTTATTGTCCGTTTGCTGAGAAAGCGCGGTGCCGACGAAGTCTTTCCCCAGAACCAGGGCCGTCTTATGTTTGCCGGAGACGAGGTTGATCGAGGCGGAGGGCAGAGTGGTTGCGCCGACCATGGGCACCTGTTGGAAGTAAGTGCCGTTGTCGCCGGCAGGCTGCAATCCAGTTAGCTCTAGCTGAGCGGCAAGGTAATCTGTGGCCAATTTTTCGCCGCGAGTTCCGACGCCGCGGCCTTCCAGTTCGTCGCTCGCAAGATACTTGATATGGGCGCGGATGCGATCGCCCGAGAGGTGCTGATTCTGCGGATAGAGGACACCCGCGGTTAATGCGAGGGCGAGGACGAACCGTAGCGGCATGGTTTCAGTTTAAAGTTGTGCCGCTTGCTAGACTTGGAAAGGAATTTCGGGCCGTGGCGCAGCCTGGCTAGCGCGCTTGCTTGGGGTGCAAGAGGTCCCGGGTTCAAATCCCGGCGGCCCGACCAGCTAACCTCTTTTCTTTTCAAACACTTACTTGAACGATGTTGAGGACCGTGCAGGCATGTGCAGCCGTGCGCTGAGTCTCACGCGGACTTCTTCCCTGAATCGATCGAAATGACCCTGCTCGACTTCGGCTCACGACGAGGCTCCGCCTTGGTCGCCTGCAGCGTCCCGCTCATGGCCTGATTCCAAATCTGCGCCGCAGCGATCTCGTCATACGGAAGCGCGTGTGAGTAAACGGTGGCGGTGACATGAACGTTGGCGTGGCCGAGACGTTTTGCTGACGGTTGGAAGTGGAACCCCAAAACTGAGCAGTTGCGAACCGTGGGAGTGACGGATGCTATGCAGCGAGACTCCCGCGAGTCCCGCCTTTTTCGCGATGCGCCTCGCCGCTTTCGTCACTACATCCGGCCGAATGTAGTTGCCGTCGGGATGGCAGTGTTAGAACTCCTGGAACATATTCGGGGAGTTAAGAGTGGAGAGATTCGCATCGTTTCGCGGAGGCGCAATCTTTCTCGGCGCGGCGAAGCCGGCCAGATCACCGTCTTTGGCAAGAACGGCCGCACAAGGTCCATCGCGTTGCCCGCGCCGTTGTGGTCAGAGTTGATGACCCTGCGGGGCAAAGCACGCTGGGAGAATCCCGGGATTGACACGCGAACAGCGTCCAGTTCTTTGTGACGATCGGTCTATGTCTTCCGGTGTACGTCGCGCGCATTCTTGTCGACCCGAAGTCCCACGAAACGCGCATGCCGCAGATGATTATCAGGTGTCCATTCCGTGAACTCGAATTGCCCGACTCCGCACGGGTTTGAGCCAGCGGCGGTCTTTCATCTTCGCCACCGTGAACCCTTGGCCGAACGGCCACTTGCGTTTTCGGGGAAATTCGCGAAAGGGCAGTGTCCTATCTCAAGCCGGCGGAATTGTTGGAAGAGCTGCCCGCGTGAAGAAGGCGTGAACCGTTGCGCATGCGCGCCCACGTAAAGGAGCTTTTTGCCTTCGTAATATCCGAAGATCAGTGCGTCGAAGTTTTCGGGCTCGGCGTGTTCCGGCAGGCCGCCACGCTATACCATCCGGAGCGCTGCTGCTTTCATAGACGGCGCACGGGATGCAGCTAGCCGCGGATGAGCGTCGGTCCCCACCTCAGCGTCCCGCCCTTGTCAAGAGGAGGATGAACTGATCACGGAGGCTCGGCGCGAATGATATGGAGCCGGGAAGCCCAGTGGCATCGATAATCTCACCTGTGCGCGCGGGTTCGCTGCAATCAGAATGTGCGCATTGGCAGAAATCTCTTTCCGCTCCTATGAAAAAGCTGTACGGCAGTAATCACTGCAGTACAAATCATCGGCTCTCGCCAAGCAAGTGCAAACCGCGAGTTTGCATTTTCGGCTTATTGTGCACGTATCCCAAACCAGTAATCCGCGTCGAATCCAGGTCACACGCTTTATGTACGTCAGCCCCCGAAGCCTCTGGCTGCGCACATGCCGAATACCGAACACTTGGGCAGTCATTCTGACAATAAAAATCTAGCGTTGTGTTCTCAATTTCTCAAACTCTCGGGCGCTGCTTCTATACCGTACTGTATTCACTAATCTACTTAATCCCGCGTGGCGAATTGCCTGGTGAACCGTCCGCCTCTAAGCTCGTGAGTAATCCATATAAGGAGGATTAACGTGACACGATCTCTTCACGTGCTAGGCGTGTTATCTTTACTCTCGTTTACGGGCTTGTGCCTGCCGACCGTGGCTCAGGCGGATACTATTGACGAGGTTCAGGGGACGCTAGTCCCCCTTTTGGTTGGAGGAACGCTGTCAATCGCTGGCAGCACCAGTGGTTTCGGTGGCTCCAGCAGCTATGCGGGAACCACCTTCGCATCGAGCCCATTTCAAATATCATTGACAGGTCTAAACCTGCCGTCAAACGCTACTCTCACCAGCGCAGTTCTCGAACTCTCTGGTGCCGGTATGGGCAACCCTCCTGTCGCAACAAACTACAATGCCACCGTCTCAACGTACCCCATTTATCAGGAGGAATACGTACAAACGGGAAGCTATCAGTACGAGTGCGGCTTCCTCAGCTGGTGCACGGAACCTATATACAACTGGGAATGGGTATACACCGGCACCGGTATCGGCAGCGGCGGTTCCGCGACTTTCACGAGCTCGGCTTCGACAGTCTTTTCTTCGATACAGCTCGGCAGCGATACAGAGACAGTACCGGGCAGCGGCGGTCAAGTTGATCTTCTGGCACTGGGCCTTGGCAATGATCTGCTCGCCGGCGACTCAATTGCTGTGAATGGCACCTCGTCCCTTCAGCTGGGATATTCGATCCAGAACTACGGAAATTATTCGAACACCACCTACGGCGTTTCCTCCTCCTATTTTGGAGACTTGCAGACGGAGTTGATCGCCACCTATGTTGTGCCCGCGCCCGAACCGGCATCGCTCGGGCTTATGGCGTGCGCGCTGGCAGCTCTTTTTGTCTGGCGATTGCGACAACACAGGGAACGGCCCGCGCGTTGGTAGCTCTGAACCTTGCTGAGAGGAACTGCGCAGACAAATACTAGCCCGGCTACGAAGGTCCAGTTCCGCGAAGGCAGGAATCACAACCGAGAGGCGCTTATGCAAGCTGCGGGTCCGGCATAAACGTTCTTGCGCGCTTGCATTCGTTTTTCGACCACGCAAGAGCTGGCGAAGATCACGGCGGAGTGGCCGGTTTCCCGGCTAGTCGAGACCTGGAATAGCTTCGCGGGCGCAGCGCCTTTCGACGATTTGAAGCCGGTGAAGAAATTCACGGACCGCAAGGCCGCGATCGCCAGAATTTGGCAGGCGGCGATAAGATCGAGTCATCTAAAAAATGCCGCCGGCGAACGGGCCTACAAGATCGCAAAGTAGCGCGCCGCGTTTTTCGTGCCCAACGCCGCCCTTGGCTGCCAACGAGGGCGGCATTCCTGCTTGTGGTGCAGGGGAAACCGGATGTTCCCCTGGCAAAATCCAAGAATAAGAGTAAGCAGTGACAGTACTTACTTACCTATCTAGGTCGGGAGCGCCTTTCATGATTCTGAGCAACAGCTTCCGCCGCGCGGAGCACAGGGAAGCATAGCCGACTATCCAAACAACTGGATTTCTTCCGAAGCGCAGCGATGGCGGGCAGACATCTCCTTCTAGCGTCCGGCAAGAGCAGGTCGGATCAGAACGGCTCAGTGAGCGCTCCTACTGCGCGACAGAATTCTGCGAGCTCCCCGAGACCAGCATACTTAAGTGGAATGACGAACATGTTTGCAGGCCCCATCAGCTTACGGAAATGTTGACGAAGGATCGACTCATCGATAGTGGTTAGCAATGTGCGCCTACCGAGGCCAACACCATCAACGTGGGCTAACTTCCAGCCGGCAGAATTTGGATTCACAACCTTGTCTAGAGTGCATTTGTATCGGGCCATCTCGCGTTCCTTGACTTTCAGGACCATTGCAATAGGAATCCGATCTTCACTTGACGCCTGCCTTATGTCCTGCAGTGACGGCGTCTCTCCTAGGACTGCCTTTGCAAACGCCCATTGTGCCGGACTGTTGTCCGTCGGCACGACATGACGGCCAGAGGCATGAATCACGAGCGAACCGCGATTGTTATGGAACTTCCTGACGTAAAGCGGTAGGGAAATGTCGCCGGCCCAATCTGCAACTAAGGACTCCCAATGCTGATAAACATGCGTCGCGGGCCGCGGTCGCCCCGGGTCTTGCGCCCACAGATCAGCGAGCCGCACAATCAGGTCAATCATACCCGTTGGAAGCCCGCTTGCTTGTGGAAAAGTCTTCATCGGTCCGGTGGCTCTCCTGATGCCATTGGCACGGTACTGCTCTCGAGCGATTTTATTACCATTGGAGATCAATCTTCTTCATAGTCGAGATCACGTTACCTGTACGACCAACTCCACCGGAGTCGACAAGTATCACTGATTTTCCAGACTGCATGAACACAAGGATCGCGTTGATCACTACTCCTTTCGTCTGCTCAGGGATGGGTTCGGTATCGACTGTGGGGAACTCGCGGACGCAATATGTAGAGCCGTGTCGCGCAGCCAACCAGTCTTGCCACGTTGCGAAAACTCGGAGATGCGGCGTGAAGGTTTCTAAGCTTGCCAGCGGCGTTTTTCGCGACTAATCGCTCGTGTGCGTCTGATACAACGCGCTCAGGCCGTTGTGCATCCGCCCCGAAAAGCCGACACCTACGGAATTTCGGTTTGCATCTGCCCAGGCTGCATAATAGCGATCACTCCTCCCCACATACACATAAGGGTGCTCGTGTTGTCGAGTGCCGGCTGATTGCCGATTAGAACATTAATTGCACCAGGTATCCAAGGCGCCGGGGTCACAGGCACGCAAGGCATGGGAGTAAGTACGCCCATAGCCGCAGCCGTAGCCGATGCTACCGCTGGGTTTCCGGGGCAGCAGCACATTCCGAACGGCATGATATTCGTCATTGGAATGTGGTCCATGATATTGGCAGCAGGCGCAGTCACCTCGACACGATTAATCGGCAGTACCACATTGAGCGCGCTAGGCGCCATGCCGAAGCTGCACTGCAGCATCGCTCCGGCACAAACTTGCATTGGCATAAGACACCTTTCGATATAGGTTGATTCCTTTTGCGATCGACGCCGAATAGTCGCGCGGCCCTCTGGAAACGCGCTATAACCTGTCGAGGACGTCCTCCCAGTCGTAGTTCGGCCGATAGAAAACCGGGTTCTGTTCGATTCGCGACTTATACTGCTCGATGAAGTCCGTCTCTTGAGGTGTAGCCTGGCCCATCCGTAGCAAGAGACATAGGCCGCGAAGCCGCAGGTCCAGAATCAGCCGTGATCCCGCATCGCCACTCGCGCTTTTCGGGACCATACCTTTAACGGAGTCAGACATAAAGGCGCGAACCCCGGCGGCGGATGCGGGCGAGGGATTATCCACCAACTGCTTATACGACCAAATGGCGAGATGTCCGACGCGGCGCATATACAGGTCCGTGAGCGTAAATGCCCGCTCCGGCTCGCGCATACCGTCTATTTCAAGCTTCCGCTTCAGAACGAATTCTTGGTTTTCGAGTGAGCTTCGAACCCGGTCAAGTTGGGAGACTTTGGTGAAGTCTGGTGAGTTTGTACTCTCGGCAGCACGTTGCTCACGTGTCACCGTGACCAGCTCACTTCGCAGCACGGCAAGCGTTTGAGGTCCGCCGACCCGTTCGGCCCACGGTAGAATCTCGGCTTGGATATGAGGATCCTTCAGCGCTGCCCTCTGCAACTCACTAAAGTTTCGATCTACGGCGCTCATGTCGCTTGGGGTCCCGAGTGAGACCATCGTCTTTAGCGCTGATACGGAAGCCCGAGGTTTGAGTACGCCCGGCTGGATCAACCGCGCCACATCGTCATGAAGAGTCCGGATCTCCCGCTTACGAATGAGGAAAAGGACATTAGCCATAAACTCTTCATCCGCGACCAACTCAGGCTGAGCCGTCGCATTTCTAAACTCCGTTTCAATCTTCTCTGAGCTGTAATGCGCAACGTCCCGGTAATAAATGCCGGTCGGAGAGGATTGCAGCGCCTGAACGAAAGCTCGGTCAACAGAAGTGTTTTGTGTCATCAGGGCGAGCCCTCCAATGACGGCGCAGACAAAAATAGCCATATATTCATTGTGTTTCTTTACCCATCAGTGCAAGAGGTCCGCGCTGGTTACTTGAACACGAGCGACAGCGTTTAGCCTGATGCGATGTAATCCGATGGTCAGGTCCGCATCCCTGTTTTGCACCGATTCTTCCCAATTGTCGACAGTGGGTGTAAATTCCACAATCCGCTTCGAATCGTGAACGTTAGTGCTGGCCGGACTGGTGCCGGCGTTTGTCATCAGCTCCGTGTTCACAAGCGAATGGAATTCGTTGTCCGTCAGAATGTGACCGATTTCGTGGGGCAAAGAGAACGGGTTATTGGGAGTGCCATCGGCCGAGTTCTGATGCATAATGATCTGGTTGACCATGCCCGTTACTGGCCTCCGCGTAGCATCCTGGTGCATCAACTCCGCCAACGTGAATCCGCGGAAACGAATAGTATTGACCACTTGGATATCGATTAGCTGGTCTCCGGTGTCCAGTTGTTTGCATAGGGCACGCTGTTCGGGGTGGCCCACATGAATATCGGTCAAGGCGTTGCGGATCTGAATATTGATGTTTCCCGCCGCGTTCGCTCCTACGCTCGCGGACGAGATTTGCTGAAAAGTATCCTGGCTCGCCAACGGTGTCAAATTCGTAATCGTCACGCGCCCTCCTAATAGGTCCTGAATCAAAATATCTACGCTGGGATCGAAATTGCCGACTTCGGTATTGTTGGCGCTCACAGTGGCGTTTAAATGCGCAATCGCGTTTATCGCCGCAATGATGAGATTCGCAGTGTCTGCCGGCGCGTCGGCAGTTGGATTGGCGGGATCTGGATACGTAATAGGTGGAACGATGTGCACCGAGTTCGCAGCGCCCCCAAACCGTTGCACGTTCACTGTAAAACCGACTTGGCCTGGCGCGGCAGAACCTGCACTTACCCCGAGTGCCCTTGAACCCGTGGCGTCGCCGACGGTTAATATATCCGACGGCGGATCCACTACTTGCACTCTGAGGACCTGAAATTTTACATGTGCTTGCGCCCAATGGCGGCGGACGTGTGTCGTTATGCGGTTCCGCATATCGGCGATCTTCACGATTCCGTTGTCCCCTGCGCCGCCGCTGGTGTCCTCGACTGCTCCAGAGGGAACAGTTCGCAGTATTTTGACTGAAAGATCGGCGCTCTGACCCCGGTTGATAGGCAACTCCACTTGAACGCGGCAACGGTCGGCCGCGGGCGCGGGACAGTCATGAACGATATAGGTGGCGCGGACATTTTGATCGAGAATTTCCACCTGTGGGTCTCCTGAAGGCACCAAATCTGTGGTCAGCAGCGTCTGCGCCGGTAGTGCGGCTTGGTCCACAGTATCCACCACCAGTCGGAGGTACGGTGTGCGGAAGCGCCTAGCCGTCATCCGGGTACTGGGCAAATTCAGAGTTCGGGCCGCTAAGTCGGCCCCGGTGAAGTCCGTGTGCCCAGTGAGGTTGCCGAACGCGTCATATGTGGGCCGAATCACCTCCAAAACAACTGCAGGCCCACCCCCAGGAGGCCGCGTCTCTAAAACCTCCACCTTGAATGCGTCCGAATCAACGTGAGCTTCCTGGTGGAAGTGTGCATCGGCCGGGAACGCTGCCGAGCCATGTGGTCTGGCGGCGGAACTTAGCCCGGCTTCGGTGGTAACGAAGTTCGAAATGTTCAGTTCCGGCAGGCTTGGGTCCTGGTCGAAGGGAAGCGTCGGAGAGCCGTGCACGAAACGGATGCCCACCAGCCGCAACCGGCGCCGGAATCGATGCACTACCTCCGTTGCTCCCGGGTTTAAGCTCGGGTCAATCAGCGGAATCGTAACAACGGAACCTGGGAACAGTCTGCCATTCAGAAACGCAGCGTTCGCGGGCAAAGCGCGCAACGGTAAACAGTCTTTGTACCCAGCGGCAATGGCCAGGGTGCAAAGCGTATCGCCTTCTTGTGCGGTGACCGCTTGCGTAGGCGGCGGTACAGGCGGAGTTCCCACAATAGCTTTCCGTTCCTATTTGCGGTCCAGTCCCGTTTTGTCGATCTTCGGGAAAACGATCTGGCACTGACCTGGATCGATGCACTCCACTCTTGCCCGCCCTCGTTCATCCAGAGTTCCTTCCGCAAGCGTTTTGCCATCCGGCAGAGTGATGCGGTACGGCTCGCCTGGAACAGGCTTTTCTTCCTCATCCAGCAACTCGATCTCGATCCAGGATTTCTTATCCTGATTCTCGGGACTATTCGGATCATGCCAAGGCGCATCGGTGTTCCGTGATGACCCTGGTGAGGACTGACCCGACACCAAGTTCAAATTCTTCGAACTGGTATCACCGCCCCCCGAGAAATTGCCTTTATCGCCCGCCTTGGCATCATCCGCTTCAGCTGCCGCACTCGGTGCAATTGGCGAAACTAGATTGCCGGCCGTACCCGTTAACGCCGATCCGCCGCTATTGATTTGCACCATCGTCCCCTGCATTTGAATCCCCATTGGGTTGATCGTGAGGAAGCTGCTACCCACGTTGATCGTCAAGCCGGCCGTGGCTTCAATCACGACATTCGTGCCCTTGATATAGCAGGCGCCTGTGATCTGCGTGCTCTGGTTCCCGCCGAACTGTTCAATGACGTTTCCCTGGACTGCCAGCGACTGCGAACCTGTAATCGAGACCGCTTGCTTGCCTGAGATGGCCAAGTGGTGATCGCGGCTAATCTGCTCTATTTGATCCCGCTGAACGGTTTCATGCTTATCTCGTGCAACCTGCTCGAGCTTGTCGCGCTTTACGATCAAATGGCGGTCTTCGCCGATCCATTCGCGGCGGTCATTCTTAATACGGACATCAAGATCTTTTTCGCCGTGAATGAAAACCTGCTCCGATCCCTTTTTGTCATCCAGCCGAATTTCGTTGAACCCCCCACCCCCGGGATAGCTCAGAGTTTTTAGTGTCGTCTTGCTTTTCTCTGCGGGCAGCTTGTAAGGCGTGACGTGGTCGGCGTTGTACAGCCGTCCAGTGATTACCGGCCGGTCGGGATCTCCTTCGAGAAACTCGACGATCACTTCGTGTCCCACTCGCGGCAACTGCATCGCACCCCAACCTAAGCCGGCGATACTTTGGGAAACGCGCACCCAGCACGAACTCGCATCATCATATTTCCCCTGGCGATCCCAATGAAATTGCACCTTGACGCGTCCGTACTCGTCGACACAGATCTCTTCGCCGGCCGGACCGGTGACAAACGCCGTCTGCGGTCCATGGACGAACGGACGAGGCGTAATACGTGGCGGCCGAAACGCCGTTTGCGCAGGAATTGCTTGGAAGCGATTCGAATACCCTTGCGGGCTGCGTTTATCCTGCGCATACAGACTGCCCTGTTCAGCTTCGTAGTCCAGAGCGGTTAACAAAAAAGATCCCGCCTGGTCGGAACGGAAGTTGTTTTTTACTTTGAAAGTAGAACCGGCAATAAATCCGCGGCAATTGCTTCGACCGACTATCGTGTCAATTCCTGCTTCCACTTCTTCCATGCGAATGCGGGTCAGTTGCCCAGCCTCATTTATGTTGTCGAAGCGGCCCGGGTAGTCGAATCTTTCAAGTTCGGGCCCGCATGCCTCCGAAATGCATGGAACGCTGTCAATCAGTTGAAAGTGTGGCTGCTTGAATTGGAAATCCGCTTGTGTCCATTTATTCGCATGCACCTCCAGCGTGCGCACCCAATCCTGAATGTAGTCTTGGTCGTCATTGAAACCCGATCCCGTCGCTGGCTCCCAATTTATTTGCGGTTGGAGTTCGCACGGCTTGTGCTCCGGCGGACTGTCCGCCAAAACGACGGTGTGAGTCTTATCGGTGTGATCGAAGAAATAGCAGATGCCCTCTTCTTCCATCAGGCGCGCGATGAAATCAAATGCCGTTTCGCGGTACTGTACGCAGTATTCTCGGCTCGCATAGTTTCCCGTCAACTGCATTTTGTACTTTGTTATGCCATAGGTCCGAAAAATACTTTCCAGGATTTCGGGAGTCGTTTTGTTCTGGAAAATGGCGCAGTTTGTCGTGCGCGTAAGGAACCACAGGGCCGGCACGATGCGGCACCGGTACCGGGCGAACCGGTCTGGCGAAGGCACAAGGGTGAATTGGTTGATATAGCCGTTAATGCAACGTTCACCTGTTTTGTTACAGCGGACGCGAACAGTCGCGGGCTGTGCCAGGAGGCGGGAGGCCGCGATCTCGAAGTTTTCTGAAGCTAGCTCCAGGTTTATTTCGAACAATTGCGATATTCCTTCGTGACCGTGAAACGAACGGATTACTAGCGCATCGGGCCCAACCGCTGTGTCGATCTGAAACGGCCGCCCTGTCTGGGTAAGACCTATCGGAGGCGATGCTAGCGCGGCCATTGTAAACCTCAAATCCCCAGTAGCAATCTGGTTGCCAGTTATGGGCCCAAGCCATCGAACGCATATACGCTAATCGAAGCAATAAATCTTGAATCGATGCAGCTTTCGCACACTCCAGATTTACGCAATTAGTTAAGGGCGTTATCCGAAATGTGCTTCGGCGCGCCTATGAGGCCGAATGGTCATTCCAGCGGCTAATCGCCCATCACTTTGCCGCATCACCGCATATCGCGCTTCAGTAGACCATCTCCATACAGAGTCCTTTGCAATCTATTTCCGGCTGCGCTGGAATTCGCTGTGCTTTCCCGAGAGAGGCGCGGTACGCGGTAGCTGCGGCTGCATCTCCGAGGCTGTGTGCGTTTATCGCGCCGTACAAAAGGCGTCTACTTGGAGCGCGCTCATTCCACGGATCAGTGGACGGGCGAAAACCCATGATGACAACTGGACCTACACCTTCGGACGCTTTGATATCGCCCTCGGGAGTGTAGAAGAAGCAATTAGAAGGGCGGAGTTTAATACTGATCTGTCGTTGTAACTTCTTAAGCAGCTATGGACGGTCAGCTTTCTCGTCGGTCACGGTGCTTGCTTGAAAAGAGCTTATCGCACGATGAGTAGACCTAGAGAAACTTCAGAAAACCTATTGAAAGCCGCCTCTATCGAAGGGGCATTCACTGCGTTCGGCCGAACCCGCGTGGAATACTCAGTTCCACACCGAAAGGTAGCACGGCCCTTCCCTTCTCACGCTCGACAGAATATCGCCGTGAATTCTCCCAAACGTCCAGTTGTGAGTCCACTTCCCGCAGAAGGTTCGTTGCGACATCGGCGGATCTCTCTAGTCGCAGATGCCGCGCGAGGTCGAGAACGGGTTCAGCGACGTCGATGTCGATAGGGCCAATTTCTGTCTGAATTGACATTGGTCCGGTACTTGAGAGCTCTTGTGCAGGTGCAGATCTCCTCCGTTCCGAGAGCTCACGCTCTGCGCGAGCGGAAATTTGCGCAATGTTCTCTTCGGAGTATGCCGTGCTCCAGCTACCCCTAACATCCAAGAGAGAACGCCCTTCCACTGCCGTTCGGTGCGACCCGTTTCGGCGCGCAAGGTGAGGACATCTAGTCCCTTGAGCGGCTTTTCTTCCAATAGGAGCGGAGGCCAACCCATAAAAGACGAACCAACCGCTGGAGAGAGTGATGGAACCCAGTCCGCGAGCAATTGACTACTGACGTCTTCAACGCTCATCGGAAGGAACCCTACATCATTCACTCCGACTGGCCAGAATTCTACGTGTGTTGTGATCGCCTGGAGTCCTTAATCACAATATTCAGAAGAATACCCAAATGGGCCTGCTTTTGGGAAGTCGGGGCTGCTGGCAGAAGCGACGGCTCTGCAGAATTGTGTTCACTTGGTCGGACCATCCCATTAACAATGGCAAAAATGGGCTAGTGTGAAATCGGTGATGTCAACAGTCGCGAAATCGCGACATGCAGAACCTTAAAAATGGTTGCCGATAGACATCGAGCGCATTTCAGCGTATAAATAATCAGGGCCCGGTTCGCCAGGCGAGCGCAAAGCGCACCCTCCGAAAGATCCCAGTTCCAACTGCAGCAGGTGCACGGATGGACGATCTGAAGGTGTGCTCATGGCCGGTCGGCAGGCCGCTCGCTTACGCCCGAAATAGCCGCAAGATCCCGGAGCGCGCCATCGACAAAGTGGCCGCCTCTATCAAGGAATTTGGCTGGCCTGTCCCGATCGTCGTCGACAAAGACGGAGTCATTATCCGCGGGCACACGCGCTTGCTAGCGGCGAAGAAGCTGGGACTTCAGGACGTGCCGGTGCACGTCGCTGATAACCTGACACCGGCGCAGGTCAAAGCCTACCGGCCGATGGACTGTGCGACCCGAGACATAGGTAACAGAACGTACCGGACACATGGGTTACACTTTTTGCCTTCGGGTCGCACATCGAGCGTACGAGTCTTAGCCTTCCTTTCTTCCCTACATACAGATTCACTTGACGTATTCGCAGTCCGACGACGCTTCATTTGCCGTCCAATCACAGGCTTGTTTCAACATGGAGGAATGGATATAGCCGGTTGGGAGCAGATGTACCGCAGCGGCGAGCGCGGAGCGGAGAATCATCCAACACGCCTTCTGGTGGACATCCTGCCGGAACTGACGCCGGGCAACGCCGTGGATCTTGCGTGTGGCACGGGCCGAAATGCTCTATTTCTTGCCGAATCGGGATGGAACGTGACGGCTGTCGATGGCTCTAGAGCGGCGATTGCGGAGCTACAAGAACGCGCTGGTAAGCGCGGCCTTCCGATCAGGACACAAGTGCAAGACCTTACCAGCGCCGAATTTGATCTGCCGAGAGACACGTTTGACCTGGTGGTGATTGCCTACTATTGGCAGCGTGATCTGTTTCGAAAGGTCACGCCGGCGCTGCGTGGGGACGGAACTGTGCTAGCCATTGCGCATGTTCCGGAACCGGGCGAAGCTCTGACTTACAAACGCGCAGCACCCGGCGAGTTGCAAACGTTCTTTGGCGGTTGGGAAATTCTGCACTACTACGAAGGGCCATCGCGGGACCCGGCGCACCGTCGGCCGGTTGCCGAGATTGTTGCGCGACGCCCGTGAGTTAGGGCAGATCGCCGCGGTAAACGTGACCTGACTTCATCACGAAAACGACCTTTCGAACCGCGGCAATGTCGTCGAGCGGATTGCCTTTGACTGCGACGAAGTCTGCTTCATAGCCAGGCGCGAGCGTTCCCACTGTGTTGCCTAATCCCAGAGCTGTCGCGGCGACAGATGTACCGCTCATCAGGGCTTCCATCGGCTTGTCGCCGCCGTCTTTCACGCGGTAGATAAATTCTTCGGCATTTCTGCCGTGCGCTCCCGCGACGGCATCCGTCCCGAGCACAACTTTGACGCCATAGCGGCGAGCGCGCTTGAGAACGTCCGCGTCCGGCG
>DATBEG010000020.1:0-70662 GCA_036276155.1 Bryobacteraceae bacterium
TTCTTCACGAGTTCGGTTTCGAGCAGGCCGACGGGCTTTTGGTCGTCGATGAGGCCATCGAGGAAGACGTCGTATTCGAGCTGCTCTTCGGCTCCGAAGACCTCGAAGCGGCCGAGCAGACCGTGGATGCGGCGATTTTGCGAAGAGACTGCTTTGCCTTCCGATGTACGGGGACCGGTGCTTTTCTGGCTGTTGCGGCGGTTGGCCGCGATCTGTTTGGGGGTTGCCATTGTTTGAGATCTCCTGAATTACAGAGTTAAACTCTGAGATGACTATGCGGGGCGGGCGTGGGGGGACGAGGTTAGGAGTGAGGACAAAGGGTTGAATCCAGAGGGGAAAGAAAAATTTTCGAGATTTGAACTGACGGCCTCGCGGTCATCCCGCCGGCCCTCTGGCGGGTAGCGGCGCGTTCCCTAAGCTCAGCATTCACGCGGTGATCCTTGCAGCACGGTAACGGCGTTTGTGGCGATCCGGAGTGGGGGGTGGGGAGAAAACTCCCGCAGGATTGGATCGGCTTCGTTTGCCGGGGTTATAGAGCGATCGCGTAAGGTTCGTGAGCACATTGGAGCCGCCGCATCGGCTCGAACGCGCATGAAACACGCGGTTGCCAATATAGCAACCGCGTTTATGCTCTTCCTTTATTTTCAAGGGTTGCCATTTGGCAACTGTGGTTGCTCTGCAGCAAGCTCCCGAGGGGTGACGTGTCACTATCAAGCCGGTGCGCAGCACCGTTATGGTTTGACTGCTCGTCAGATTGCAATCTCGTGGCGAAGAACTCCCTCTTCGTACTCCCAGCGCCCGATCCCCGCGCCTTGTCCCAGAAGATTTCCCACTGGGCCGAAGTCAACCTTACCAGGAATTTCGACGGCCACTAGTTTGGGTAGGTTGGACAGCTCCGTTTCGCATCCCAGTGCCCGAAACTCATCTCGTACTCCTTGCACATCGTCGGCATCCGAGACATAGAGCCGAAAAACACTATTGGAGGATGGAAGAACCAAGTTCCTGAACAACAACTGACCACCTTTGTCCTCCGCGGAGATCACATCTCCGCTACTGATTCCCCTGACGTAAAACGGTATGTTGTCGACGCAATAGAGACCCGGTTCTGTTTCAAAAGCCCACAGACTCTCCCATTTATCCGGCGGATAACCGTCTTCATCTTGCTGAAGCTCAAAAATTATCTTCTTGTAGTTCTCGTCTGCCATGCCTCTGCTTTGTAATCCGTCGCTCTTACCGGCCTACTGCTGGTTAGGAAGCTTGTCCGACTTCTTGATGTTGCAGTCCCTGCGTAGATGCTGAGCATTAGAAGGGTCATTTGTTCCGCCTTTGGACTTCGGCTGAATATGGTCTGTTTGCCCTTCGTTTCCTGGAGGACTTACGCCCTTTTGTGATTGTTGGCCCGGCGTGGTTTCAGTTCCGCAGTTCTGGCATTTTCCGTCCGCGGCAGCCTTGGCCTCTTGCTTTGTCTTCGGAGAGAAATTGCCGCCGGCCTTGAAGAGATGAACGGCTCCTTCTGCAGCGGTTGTGGCACCGTGCGCCGCAACAGCTGCACCAGCAGCCGGGATAACCACCCCAACACCGGTCACTGCGGCAGGAGATGTTACAACAGCTTCTCCTCCTCCGCCAAGAGCTTCCAGCGAACCCGTAATGACGGCTACACCATCGCCTACGGTCTGGCCCAATCGGAAGTCCTCATTGCCGCCACTTGCTCGGCCAGCACCGAGGGCATTGTCGCTGACGAAGGCGTTCGCAACCCCAGACAGATAGTCCAGGAAGTCGTGTCCGTCAGGGTCGATGAACCGGAGCGGATTGTTCCGCGTGTAGACGTACATGTTCAACGTCTGCGGATCGCTCAGGTCGGCATAGCCGATCGGTCCAGGACTAAACGCGGGTTGGCCGTCTAAGTTGTCGAAGCCGCCTTTGAACTCATCCGGGCTGGTAAACCTTCCCAAGGCCGAGCCATAGTATCTGGCGCCGAAGTAATCCAATCCGGTTTCCGAATCCCGTTCTTTGCCGGTAAACCGCTGGCTCACGTTGTCGGGGGCGCCGAAGCTCGAGTCTAGGCCCACGGTGTTGCCCGGAATCTCGCCGCCAAAGGGCATGTAGTCGTGGCGCGACACCACGTTGGCGTTCTGGTCCGTTACCAGCCGCACGCTGCCCAGATGGTCATAGCTCAGGTAGCATGTCGTGCAGGGCGGCGTCACGGCCGCATTCATCGAGTATTCCGCTGCTAGCTGGCCCAGTGCGTCGTACGCATACACCGTCTGGCCGGCCGAACCGGACTTCTGGACCCGGCGTCCATCGCCGTCGTAGCCGTACGTTGTGACCACGTTTGTGACTCCATCGGTCTCCGTCCGCACGCGGTTCTCTGCATCGTACGCCAGAGCGTTGTCATGCGGCATCAGGTCGCAGGGTATTAACAACTGGTTCCCTGCCGCAATGGGCGACTATCCAGGAATTGCACGGCTTGATACGATCTGAGCACACGCATATGGAATGCACGAGACGAGACCTGAATGCACTATTGCCGGTACTCGCGGCTGTGGCTGCCGGCCGGGCAGAGGCTGCGCTTCCCAACCTGCCATCGAAATGCTATGAGTTCAGCAGCCTACCCGAAAAAACCAATCCGCAAACACATAACGAGACACGCAATGTGTTCGACGGATTGACACACGACGGCACGCATCTCGATATGCACATCACCACGCTCATGCCCGGATTGATGCCGCATCCGCCGCACCACCACGAGTGGGAAGAAATGATGATGCTGCAGAGTGGAACGCTCGAAACGACGGTAAACGGCAAGCAGGCGAGGATGGGACCGGGCGGAGTTTTTTATGTCAATTCGAACGAGGAGCACGGCGTAAAAAACGTTGGTGACACGCCTGCCCAGTATTTCGTCCTGGCCATTGGACGCCCGAAGACATAGCGCGGCTGCCGGCGTCGGATTTCGGCAGTAGCAGTTCGCACAACAATAAGCTGGTATTTTATGCGTCGAATCACCTGCCTCTTTTTTCTGGCCGGCCTCGTTATCCCGCTGGGCCGCACCTGGGCACAGGAAGCGGATCGAACAGCCGGACTGCTGGAACGCCTGGCGAACGCATCGGGACCGCCGGGTTTCGAAGAACCCGTCCGGAAGATCATGACGGATGAGTTGAAACCTTATGCCGCGAAGCTGAGTTACGACGGCATGGGTTCGATCATCGCCGAACAAGGCAGCGCCGGCCCGCGCGTGATGGTGGATGCGCACATGGATGAGCTTGGCGGAGTCACCAGACGGATTACGCAGAAGGGCTTTGTCACGATGCAGATGCTCGGCGGTTGGCTGGACCAAGCGCTTGTGGATCAGCGGTGGGTCATCATCGGCTCCAAGGGGCCCGTATATGCGGTGACCGGCATCCGTGACGTACACGTTGTCCCTGCGGAGGAACGCACGCGTGTGTTCTCGCGCGACAGCCTGCTGCTGGATATCGGGGCGACGAGCGAAGAAGACGCGCGCCGCATGGGCGTAGAGCCGGGAGATCCTGTGGCGCCGGACTCGCCGTTTCACGTGATGAACGGGAGTGGGAACTATCTGGGCAAGGCGTGGGACGACAGAGTCGGTTGCGCGGTGATTGTCGAGGCGATTCGGAGGCTGGCGAATGCCGCACATGCGAATCATCTGTTCTACGCGATTACGACGCAGGAAGAGATCGGATTGCGCGGAGCTCATACTGCTGCCGAAACCATCAAGCCCGACATTGCGATTGCACTTGAAGCCGGAATCACGGGCGATGTTTTTCCCGGACATTCGGAAGAAACACAATCCAAGCTGGGAGCGGGACCGGGTTACTTTGCCTATAACTCTTCCGAACTGCCGAATCTGAAGCTAGTTGGCTTTGTTCGGAAGATTGCAGCGGAAAAGCAGATTGCCTTGCAAGCGGACTTAGTGCAAGGTTACGGCGACGATTCTGCCGAGATACAGAAGAGTAACGGCGGCGTTCCGACGATCTGTCTGGTGGTCCCGACGCGTTATACGCATGCGCACAACGGAATCATCAATAGACACGATTTCGATCAAGCGGTGGAACTCGTAGTCGCCCTGCTGCAGCGGCTGGATGCGAACGCTGTGCAACAGATTCGCGACTTTGCACAGTAATTTCGCTGAGCTGTGATGTTCTATCTGGCCCTGCTCCGCGGAATCAACGTAGGCGGCAACAACATCGTGAAAATGGCGGAGCTGCGGACTTGCCTCGAATGCGCCGGACTGCAGAAGGTCAGCACGTATATCCAAAGCGGCAATGTACTGTTCGAGAGCCGCAGTGCGAGCTGCTCGAAGCTGGCACAGAAGGTGGAACAGGCGCTCGCACAGGAACTGCTTCCAAATGCGAACGTGGTTATCGTCTCGAGCGACCAAATGGCGGAGGTGGTAAATAGCGCGCCAACCGGATTCGGAGCGCAACCAGAAAACTATCGTTATGATGTCGTATTTATTCGGCCTCCTGCGAGTGCAAACGAGCTAGCGGGCGGCATTCCCTTGCACCCCGAGGTCGATAAAGCATGGGCGCAGAACGGCGTCATCTACTTGCGCCAACTGAAGGCGAGACGTACCCAAAGCAGATTGCCGAAACTGGTGCGCACCTCCGCCTTCAAGAGCATGACTGTGCGCAACTGGGCCACGACAACGAAGCTGCACGAACTCATGCGCCGTTAGAGCTCGCTCGTTCCAGTACCTGTGCTCTTTGACGCTTTCCTGCTCTTAGCCTTGGATCCGTTTTTTGGCGCAGGCGGAGGAGGCGACGCCAGTTTCTCGTAGTGCTCCAGCGCGAGTTCAATGCGGTCTTGGGCTGGGAGGAAGCGCTTCTCGGCCGGATTCATTTCGGTAGCTTTGCCATAATCCGCCGCGGCATCTTCGAGGTCGCGTTTGGCGTCGTCTGGCGTCTGTGCCGCATAGCCTAATGCTTCATAGGCGACGCCGAGATTATAGAAGCGGTAAGCGTCCTCTTTCTCATCAGGCCATGGCTGCATCGTCTCAAGTGTCTCCGCCCACTTCGACCACTGCTGCGCCTCGGCATATTTGTTAGCGTCGTCCAGCGCGCTGCCGCGAGCGAGCGGTATTTCGACCGTCTCGTTCGTGCTTACCAGGCGGGCAGCGATCAGCGCCGTAACTTTTGACATCAGAATCTGCTCGACATCTTCGACAGACTGCGGCTCTTCGGCTTCATCGTCAGACGATTTACCCAGATGCTTAATACGGCTGAAGCCCTTTTTCACGGCGTCCACACCTTCGTCGATCTTTGTGCCTTGCGAGTTGTATTCTTGCGCGAACCTGGCGTCGATGTTGTTGGCGTCGATGAACTTGCCGGATGGAGTTCTTGCCTGGTAAGCCACCTCGAACCGGCCAGTGACTTTGTACGCATCGGGTCTGGGAGGTTCGGAAGCGGTGTTCTTTTTTCCGTAACTGAGCGGAGTGGTACTGGAGGTGATTGGGACGGGCTGCGGCACGTCGACGTTCAAAATCCGTAGCGAGATCACGGTCGCGGGATTCTTAGGACTCAGCAACAGCCTCGCGTTGTAGCGCCCGAGTTCAGTTTCGACCACTGCTCTTAGCTCGCCAGCAATCGCAGCGTTCTTCGCCTCACTGGCTGTGACCTTGACATTGAATGTGTCGCCGGGTAACCGCACGACGGCCGGCAACTTGCGTTCTAACGTGATGGTCTTCTTGAATTTTCCGAATCCTTGCCCGTTGGCGAGGCCTACCCAACTCAGTAAACACAACGCCAGAGATAAGAAGCGGTACGTATGTATAAACAGAAAACGTGTCCTCCCCGCTGGATGCGCGCTTCGGGAACACCTAAAGAATAAGAAAATCTGTGAAGGAAGTCGCCATGGAAAGGTACTACGCATCACCCGTAAGGCGACTATCGCCTGCCAGCGTCTATGAGCGCGGGTACGAGCTCGGTTTCGGTGCGCTCGCCGACGAAATGCGCTCTATATAATGCTGTACGCGTTGAAGATTTCACGAGTTCTTTGCTTCTTATCGGCGTTTTCCATCATGCTGCTGATTGCAGTGATGGCAAAATCTCAGAAAACAGGAACGATCGAAGATGTCTATCGCGGCTTCGTCAATCCGCCCGACGATGCCCGCATCATGATGCGCTGGTGGTGGTTCGGGACGGCGGTGGAGAAACACGAACTCGAACGCGAGCTAAAGGTTATGAAAGCTGCGGGCATCGGCGGAGTGGAAATTCAGCCGGTTTATCCGCTGGAATTGGATGATCCCGCGATTGGATTTCACAATACGCCCTATCTGTCGGATGAGTTCTTGAGCAACATCCGGTTTGCCACTGAGACGGCTAAAGAACTCGGCTTGCGCGTCGACATAACCCTGGGCAGCGGATGGCCGTATGGAGGTCCGCACACGCCCGTAACCGAAGCGGCCGGGCGGCTGCGAATAGAGCGTACGCCCATTCATACCGAGGATGATTCGGTTCCGGTCCCTGCTATGGAAAACGGGGAGAAGCTGATTGCCGCGTTTCTCTGGCCCGCCAATACTCAGCTCACAAGATTTGAGAACGGCAGAGTGAGTTTGCCAAAAACAAGTGGCGAAGCCACCCAGGTGCTCTTCTTTATTGCAAGTCGTACCGGGCAGCAGGTCAAGCGAGCAAGCGTCGGCGCTGAGGGTTTCGTGCTCGATCATTACAATCGTGCCGCCATCGAGCATCATCTCCACTCGGTTGGCGAGCGACTGATGAGCGGATTTGGCGATAACCCGCCTTACGCGGTGTTTAGCGACAGTCTGGAAGTGTTCGCCTCTGACTGGACAGACGACCTGCTGATTGAGTTCCAGAAGCGGCGCGGCTATGATCTGACGCCCTATTTGCCTGCATTGGTCGCCGACATCGGTCCAAATACCGCGGCCATCCGTCACGATTGGGGCCAGACTCTGACGGAACTGGTCGATGAGCGGTACCTGAAGCCTATCGCCGAGTGGGCCCACGAGCATCACACGCTGTTTCGCTCACAGACGTATGGCGAACCGCCGGTTGAAATGTCGGCAAACAATCTGGTCGATTTGCCTGAGGGCGAGCATGGTCCGGCGTGGCGGGAATTCAGCCCCGCGCGATGGGCATCGTCGGCGTGTCATCTGTACGGACGGCCAATTACGTCAACCGAGACGTGGACCTGGTTGCATGCGCCCTCATTTCGAGCGACACCGCTGGACATGAAGGCTGAGGCGGACCTGCATTTCCTGGAGGGGATCAATCAGTTGATCGGGCATGGTTGGCCGTATTCGCCGCCCTCGGCTGGTGAGCCAGGGTGGAGGTTCTATGCGGCAGCGGCCTTCAACGACCATAATCCGTGGTTTCAGGTGATGCCGGATATTGCGAAATATCTGCAACGGATGAGTTACTTGATGCGGCAGGGCAGTGCGGCAAATGATGTCGCGATCTATCTGCCCACTCACGATGCCTGGGCGCAATTCAATGCTGGAACGCTAAACGGCAAGAGTTTACGGCCGGCGGCAGTCTCTATCGATCAACGGATGGATCGGCTCTTGGGACCGAAACTGATACCGCAGATTCTGGACGCGGGATATAACTTCGATTTCATCGACGATGAGGCGATCGCGAAGGTAGGCGTGCCTTACAAGGTGCTGATTGTTCCGGGAGCGGAGCGGATGCCCGTGGCAACCCTCGATCGCCTGCACGAATACCGGAGCAAGGGAGGCATTCTGATCGCCACTCGTAGGCTGCCCTCGCTTGCGCCTGGATTCAAAGATCAGCCGGATAGCGTCCAAGTAGAGGCGAAGGCGCGCGAGTTGTTTAAGAATTTCGTATCCGACGAGGATTCGCTCGGCCAAACTTTACACGCAGCGCTGACGCCCGATTTTGCGGTTCAAAGCCAAAATGCAGCAATCGGGTTCGTTCACCGGAAGTTGGCCGGTGGCGACATCTACTTCGTTGCCAATACGACGAACAAGACAGTGAGCACAACGGCGCGGATCCGTGTGACGGGCGTGGCGGGCGAGTGGTGGGACCCGTTCAGCGGACAATCGGGCAAACTGCCCGGGACATCAAACGACAAATGCACAACTGTCACGGTATTTCTTCCCGCATATGGGTCTCAGGTGCTTGTGTTTCGGCCTGGAACTCTGAGCAAGGCTGCCTACCAAGGCTTCGGCGGTGTTGGGCGGGACATCAGTTCGGACTGGAAGGTCACTTTTGATGGCGGGAAACAGACCATCGATATGCCGCAGCTCAAGTCATGGACGGATATCCCGGAGATGAAGTACTACTCGGGCACGGCCACTTATGAGAAGACTGTCGACATTCCCGCCGACATGTTGACCGGCGACGTTCAGGTGAACTTCGGTCAGGGCGAACCCGTTCCGGCTACAGCGATGGCCAACGGCATGCGCGCCTGGATCGAAAGTCCAATACGTGAATCGGCGCTGGTTTATGTCAACGGGCAAGGCGCAGGCTCAGTCTGGTATCCGCCGTATGTTTTGAAGATCGGCAAATACTTGCATCCGGGCCGAAATGAGCTACGAGTCATGGTTGGCAACCTGGCCATCAACGAAATGGCCGGGAAGGCGCTGCCGAATTACACACTGCTTAAGGACAAGTATGGCGATCGATTTCAGCCGCAGGGCTTTGAGAACTTCCACCCGGAACCGGCCGGCATGTTGGGCCCAGTCGAGTTGATGTCCATTCCAAAATGATCGCCATTCGGGAAGACCTAACGCCGAAAGCGCTGGAGACGAAAATTCGGCGGCTGTTTGATGCTTCGGCAGCGAAGATCGACTCAATCGAGAAATCGTGGGACTCATCCCAACCCACGCCGGTATTCACAGTTCAGGGCCGATACACAAGCCGGGGCTGGACGGAGTGGACGCAAGGATTTCAATTCGGATCAGCCATTCTGCAATTCGACGCCACGGGCGAGGTGCGATTCCTGGAGTCAGGGCGCCGGGACACGGTGAAGTACATGGCACCGCATGTGTCGCATATCGGCGTGCACGATCACGGCTTCAACAACATCAGTACGTACGGCAATCTCCTGCGCCTGATGAACGAACGCGCAATCCCGGAGAACGCGTGGGAGCGCGAGTTCTATCAGCTCGCCCTCAAGGTGTCCGGTGTGGTGCAGGCGGCGAGGTGGTCGCGAATTGCAACCGGCGGTGGATACATATACTCCTTCAACGGCCCACATTCACTGTTCGTGGACACAATTCGGTCGCTGCGGTCACTCGCGGTGAGTCACAAGCTTGGACATGTGCTGATGGGTGAGAACGACAGCAGGATCTCGCTGCTGGGCAGGCTCATTGACCATGCACAGGCGACAGCGCGCTTTTCGATTTACTATGGCGAAGGACGCGACTACTACGATGTGCGTGGGCGGACGGCACATGAAAGCATCTTCAATGTGAATGACGGAAATTATCGCTGCCCCAATTCGCAGCAGGGATTTTCGCCATTCACGACCTGGACGCGAGGACTCGCATGGGCGATGTGCGGATTTGCAGAGCAACTCGAGTTCATCGCGAGTGTTCCGGACGGCGAGCTCGAAGAATTCGGCGGGCGCAGCACTGTGGAGCGGATGATGCGGCGGGCTGCGGAGGCAACTTGCGACTTTTATATCGATTATTCACCGACAGACGGTATCCCGTATTGGGATACCGGTGCGCCGCGGTTGCACCGGCTAGGCGATTGGGCGGGCAGGCGATCAGATCCTTTCAATTCGTTTGAGCCGATAGACAGTTCGGCCGCCGCCATTGCAGTGCAGGGCTTGCTTAGGCTGGGAAAATACGCGGACAACAGGCGATATCTGCAAGCTGGTTTGACCGTTGCGGACGCCTTGTTTGACGAGCCTTATCTGAGCACGAACCCAGATCACCAGGGATTGATTCTCCATGCTGTGTACCACCGGCCAAACGGCTGGGATGCCGCGCCGCTGGCCGACGGAGTGCCGCGCGGAGAAGCTTGCATGTGGGGCGACTATCATGCCCGGGAAGCGGCCTTATATCTGCTGCGCATCATGGAAGAAAGGCCGTATTTGCGGTTTTGGAGTGAGCGGACGTAATTGTCGCGGATCTCAAACACGTCGCAATGCCACGGTGAAGCCCGCTAAAACAACTGTGCAGTTCCGCTGAAAAAGCAGTCCATACTTCAGGAGGACTGCTAATATTCCGGGGCCAAAGAGGTCGGATGCGTCCACGCTGGTTGTAGTTGTGTCCACAGCGTTGATTATCACGGCGCTGCACTACGGCGCGGATCTTGTTGTTCCGTTCGCTCTGGCGGTTCTCGTCAGCTTCCTGCTGAGTTATCCCGTTACGCTGCTGGAACGCCTGCGGATCGGGCACGCGGGATCGGTGATTGTTGTGATGCTGGTAGCGTTCTCGGCGGCCGGAATCATGATCTGGGTGGCAACCTCGGAGTTGACGCAGATCGCAGTCCGGCTGCCTGAGTACCAGCAAAACATTCGCGCAAAGCTAGACCGCATTCAGCACCTGGATGGCGGCAATGGCCGCGGGGCGGCAATATCCGAAGCGGCGCGAAACATCACGCAGCTAGCTGACGACCTGGGCCAAGCCAATCAAACCGCGCAACAGGCAGCGGGACCTTCGAAGGGACATGGAAAAGCGCAGGCAGCACAGCAACCTATACCGGTGCAAGTGGTGCATCAGCCCACGGGAGTATTCGGGACGCTGGGTATCGTAGGAGCTCCTATCGGCCGGTTCTTCGCAACCGTTGCCGCCGTGATTATCCTCACATTGTTCATGCTGCTGAACCGGGGTAGTCTGCGGAACAGGCTTTTTCGTTTGTTCGGTCGAGGACGCATCACCGTAATGACGACAGCAATGGACGACGCAGCGCAGCGCGTCAGCCGCTATCTCATCACCCAGGGATTGGTGAACACCGCTTACGGATCGCTGCTGGGCGTGGGCTTATACTTCATCGGAGTTCCTTACGCGCCTTTCTGGGGATGCGCGGCGATTTTTCTGCGGTTCATTCCTTACTTGGGAACGTTCGTCGCCGGAATGTCCCCGTTTGTGTTGTCGCTCGCGGTATTTGAAGGCTGGAAGATGCCGCTGTTGACATTAGGACTATTTGTCGCAGTGGAAGGGATGATCTCGGGATTCATTGAGCCTTGGCTCTATGCCACACGGACCGGCATCTCGTCTCTGGCCATACTACTTTCAGCAACTTTCTGGACGTTGCTTTGGGGGCCTATCGGATTGGTGATGGCGACGCCCCTGACGGTGCTCCTGGTCGTGTTGGGACGGCACGTACCGCAATTCGAGTTCCTATACGTGCTGCTGGGTGATGAGCCGGTACTTGCACCGGAGGCGCACTATTATCAGCGACTGCTCGCGCTGGATGAGGATGAGGCTCACGAGGTCGCAGAAGAGTTTCTAAACGGCAAGCAGATTCAGGAACTCTACGACGCCGTTCTGATTCCGGCACTCGCACTCGCCGAAGAAGACAGGCATGAAAACCAATTGGACGAGCAACGGGAAAAGTTTATCTATCAAACGACTCGCTACTTGATTGAGGAACTCGGGGAACGGGCGGATCAGCAGCTACCTGAAACCGGAAGTGATTCACAACCTGCTGACTCACAACCCGCTATTGATGGAAGCATTCTGTGCATTCCGGCACGTGACGAAGCGGATGAACTGGTGGCGCTGATGCTTTGCCAGTCTTTGAAGGAGAAAGGCTATCAGGCGGAATCGATTCCCATTGGGTTTGTGGAGCAAATGCTTTCTAAGGTGAAGGCAGGCCAGCCAGACGTGCTGTTCATTTCAGCACTGCCACCGTTCGCCGTGACGCACGCGCGATCATTATGCCGCAGGGCTCGTCAGGTTTGCACAAAGGTCAAGGTGGTGATTGGCCTCTGGGGAGCTGGTCCCAATCGCGAAGCTCTACAGGAACGGCTCGGGCCAGGGTGTTCCGATTATCTGGTTCATAGCATTTCGGAGGCCGAATTGCAACTTCGGCTTTTTGCAGGAAGCGCCGGCGAACACGATGACGCGAACGCATCGGAGACTTCAGAAATAGAAAACCCGGACACTGCAACTCAACCTGTTCTGACTGAATCCACCAAGTGATGGCAACCCTGACAGCAAATGCCGCAGAAAGCGGCACGTTTACTTTGGGCGGCGACCTTACTGTGAACCGGCTAGGCTTCGGCGCAATGCGAATAACCGGCGAAGGTATCTGGGGCGAGCCGAAGAACCCCAGCGAAGCACATAAGGTATTGCGGCGCCTAGTAGATCTTGGCGTTAATTTCGTTGATACGGCGGACTCCTATGGACCGGAAGTGAGTGAGCGCTTAATTGGCGACAACCTTTCCCCATATCCAAAGGAATTCGTAATTGCGACGAAGGGCGGTCTCGTTCGCACGGGACCAAACGCGTGGCAGCCGGTCGGACGGCCGGAGTATCTGCATCAGCAAGTGGAAATGAGCTTGCGGCGACTGCGTCTGGAGCGGATTGATCTCTATCAGCTACATCGCATCGATCCCAAAGTTCCTGTGGAAGAGAGCCTGGGCAAGTTGAAGGATCTGCAGAAGGCCGGCAAGATACGACACATCGGACTCTCCGAAGTGAAGCCGCAGGAAATTGAACGCGCACGGAAGGTAGTGGAAATCGTCAGTGTGCAGAACAAATACAACATCAGCGATCGCGCGCATGAAGACACGCTGCGATACTGCGAAAAGCACAACTTAGCGTTCATTCCGTGGTTTCCGGTAGCCGCGGGCAAGTTAACGGAAACGGGGGGACCGCTGGATAGTTTGGCTAACAAGCACGGCGCGTCCGTTGCGCAGCTTTCCCTCGCATGGCTACTGCATCACTCCAAGGTAATGCTTCCGATTCCCGGCACTTCTTCGGTCGCGCATCTGGAAGAAAACGTCGCCGCAGCCGGACTGAAGCTGAGCGACAACGAGTGGCAGAAACTCGAGCAGGCTGCCAAGTCCGGAAGCTAAATATTCTGTTCTCACGCGGAGGATCACGGGGATGTTAGGGTGAAGAATCCGACCCGTGATTCTTCGGCACTATGCATCTTCGTTGTAATGCGCCTTCGTGTGGCACGACACTCGATCTGCACGCGAGAGCGCTGGCTTGCCCCAAATGCGGCGATCTGCTGGAAGTAGTAATCGATCGGCCGACACACGATCCGGGCGACCTGAAACGTCTTTGGCGCCAGCGGCGCTGTTCCGATGACACCCTGAATCTCAGCGGCGTTTGGCGCTTTCGCGAGCTCTTGCCATTCGAATACGACGAGCCCACAGTGGTCACGCTATTCGAGGGCAATATCAAGCTCGTTCGAGCGCACAGTTCCGCTGCGTGGGCCGGAGTCCGCGACCTACGTTACAAGCACTTAGGCTGGAATCCAACAGGCTCCTTCAAAGACCTGGGAATGACGGCCGCCATTACCGAGGCGAAGTTCACCGGAGCGAAAGCAGTTGCCTGTGCCTCGACCGGCAATACTGCCGCCGCTCTCGCTGCTTATGCTGCGCGGGGCAGAATGACGGCGCGGGTTTACTTGCCGGCGGGTCAGGCGTCGGCTAACAAGCTCGCGCAGGCATTGGACTTTGGCGCGGAGGTGGTGCAGATAGCAGGCAGCTTTGACGATGCACTCAATGCGCTTCTCGCGGAGGCGAATAGCGATCTTCAATTTCTAAACTCCATCAACCCGTTTCGCATCGAAGGCCAGAAGACCGCCATGCTGGAACTGATGGAGCAACTGGACTGGAGCGTTCCTGATTACCTGGTAGTGCCGGGCGGAAATTTGGGGAATTCGTCGTCTTTTGGAAAGGCGTTCTTCGAGCTGAAGGAGTTCGGGTTCATCGACAGGCTTCCGAAAATCGTCATTGTGCAGGCGGCAGGCGCCAATCCGTTGTCGCGGATGTGGCAATCCGGAGCTCTCGATCTCGAGCCTGTCGCGCAGCCGGAGACGGTAGCAACAGCCATCCGGATCGGTAATCCGCGTTCGTGGAGAAAGGCTCTGCAAGCCATCCATTACACAAATGGACTTGTGATGGACGTGGCGGATGAGGAGTTGAGCGAGGCGAAGGCGATGATCGGACGCGATGGCATCGGGTGCGAGCCGGCATCGGCGACGACGTTAGCGGGCATTCGTAAACTAGTCGCATCTGGGGAACTGAATGCCGATGCGAGCATTGTGGCCGTCCTCACCGGTCACGCACTCAAAGACACGGAATACATCATCCATTCTCATGAGCGGCGCGCCGGAAAAGTTTGAGATCAGCGTTCCGGCTTCGATAGCGAATCTCGGGCCCGGTTTCGACACGCTCGCAGTGGCGGTGCAGCTCTACCTGAAACTGCGCGTCAGGCGCGCAGAGGGCAAGAACGAACTACGGTTCCACTTTCTGAAAACAGTTATCGACGGCGAGAATTACATCGAGCGCGCGTTCCAGTTTCTCGCGAAACAGCGCGGGATCGACTTTCCTTCCCTCGACATCGAAGTCATTAGCGATATTCCGCCCAAATCAGGACTGGGGAGCAGCGCCGCCGCAACCGTGGCGGGATTGAGGCTCTACGAAACGATCGCGGGTCCCCTGCCTGCACGAGGACTCTTGAATGCGGCCTCCACGCTGGAGCATCATCCTGACAATGTGGCCGCGGCACTACTCGGGGGACTGACAATCAGTTGTCAACTGCCCGACCGATCTGTCACAGCCGTTCAGATTCCGTGGCCGCGGAACCTGCAATTCCTGGTCTTGACGCCGCAGGTTCCGCTTGGCACGCGGGAAAGCCGGGAAGTGCTGCCCCAAAGCGTCCCAATACAAGATGCGGTATTCAATGTGCAGCGCGTCGCCTTGTTGCTGCACAGCCTGCTGTCGAACGACTTTTCGCTGCTGCGCGAGGCGCTAACGGACCGCCTACATCAGCCTTTCCGACAGCATATTGTTCCTGGGCTCGAACGCGCACTGGTACTGCAACATCCTGATCTGTTGGGCGTGTGTCTCAGTGGTGCGGGTCCCTCGCTCGTAGCGTTGGCCGAGCGAAACTTCGAGGAGATCGGGCGGATGCTGCGGCAAAGTTTTGCCGACACGGGAATCGGATGCTGTATCCGGCGCCTGAGCGCGCACCACAACGAATCCTAGTTCAGCGTCGCGGCCACGTGCGGCTTCCCGAGCTGGCATTCTTCATGAACGGCACGCACGGCCCGCTCCAGCCCATCACGCCGCACGACGATGCCGATGGTAATCTCGCTCGAGCCCTGCGCGATGGCGATGATATTGATCTGCTCACGGGAAATTGCGGTGAATACGCGGCCGGCGAGCCCAGGCGTCCCGCGCATACCTTCGCCGACGACGGCAATGAGACCGACATTGTGATCGACTTCAATGGGCTTCAGATACCCATGCGCGAGTTCGATGGAGAGATTTGACTCGAGTGCTTCGAGAGCCGGCTCGAGATCGCTTTTCCGCACGAGAAGGCAAAAACTTTGACGATAGCTGGAACTGGTGAAGACGAGAATTTCCACATTGGCCATTGCAAGCGCATCGAGCGCACGAGCCATCAGCCTGGTGCCGCTAAGAACCGCATTGACAGGCTCCATGGAGATGAGCGCCACATCCGACATCGAAGTGACAGCACGGGCGCCGCGGGGCTCATCGAAGTGACCAACAATCTTCGTGCCCGGTTTATCGGCAGCGAAACTATTTTTGCTCCACACAGGAATTTGCTTTTCGACCAGCGGCGCGAGAGTGCGCGGATGCAGCACTTTGGCACCGTTGTAAGCGAGTTCCGCCGCCTCCGCGTAAGTGACCTGATCCAGCACAGCGGCATCGGTGACGAGGCGCGGGTCCGCGGTCATGATGCCATCGACATCGGTCCAGATCCATAGTTCCTGAGCGTCGAGCGCGGCGGCGAGAATCGAGGCGGAAAAATCAGATCCGCCGCGACCCAGCGTCGTCGGCCGGCCGTCGGCGGTGGCACCGTTAAAGCCAGTAACGATTGGGATAACGTCGTCCGCAAGCAGCGGAGCCAGAAACTCACGGCATTTCCAACGTGTTGCTTCCATTTGGGGGGAAGCGTTGCCGAATACCGCGTCCGTGACAATAACCTCACTACCGTTCACGGGGCGCGCTGCAATGCCGGTCGACTGCAGATAAGCAGCTAGCAACGCAGAAGAGAGTCTCTCACCAATTGCGATTGCTTCGTCGACGGAGCGCGGCGGACGCTCCCCGAGCATGAAGACGCCATTAGCAATGCGTTGAAATTCAGCTACGAGCGCTTCCGATTCCTCAATTGCCGCCATCCGATGTTCATGAGCAGAGGGATGGATGAAGAGATTCTGGCAGGCTTCGCGATGACGATCGAGCAGTATCCGTATGTTGTGATCCACCGCGACACGATCGCCGAGTTCAGCTTTACGAAGTGTGTCGAGAAGCAGATCCGTGACCTTCGACATGGCAGAGACCACGATGAGGAGCGGCCGATGGGTTCGCTCTTGCGCGATGATGCCGGCGGCGACCTGCATACGTTCAGCGCTGCCCATGCTGGTGCCGCCGAACTTCATAACAAGAAGATTTTGCAACAGAGAAGTCTCACAGGCAGGATGCCTATAGGGATGATAGCGGGACTACAAAGAAGGCCGCGAAAGGGCTGAACAATGGCGAGACGCCTGCCGTTACTATACTCAGAACATGCGGGGAACTACTGCACTCGTTACTTCATTCCTGGCCTTTACTCTCATTCAGTTACATGGACAGCAAGCGCCGCCCACACTGAAGCTGCCGGACACAGCGGCGCCTAACAGTTACAACGTGCAGTTGTCTCTCGACCCTGGAAAGCCGACCTTCTCAGGCGAGGTTTCTATCAAGCTGAACATCAAACAGCCACTGCAAACGTTGTGGCTGAACGGGACGCAGTTAGAGGTGCAGAGTGCACGGATCACGGCGGGCGGAAAGACCTACGAAGCGAAGCCGACGGCGAGCGGCGACGATTTCCTGGGTTTTCAGTTTGATTCTCAAGTTCCAGCCGGCAACGCTGAGATGCGCATCTCCTACACGGGCAAGGTTCGCCAGCAGGACAGCTCAGGCATTTTCGCGATGACGGACAACGGCAACAAGTACATCTTCACGCAGTTTGAATCGACTGATGCTCGCGCCGCGTTCCCCTGCTTTGATGAACCGGCGTACAAGGTGCCGTGGCAAGTCACCCTCACCATGCCCGAGCAATACACAGCAGTCAGCAACACGCCAGTGTTAAACGAGTCTTCCGAAGGCGGCAACAAGGTTATCGCATTCCGCCAAACGAAGCCATTGCCGAGCTATCTGGTGGCGTTCGCGGTTGGCCAATTGGATTTTGTACCCGCCGGGACGGCAGGACGAAATCATATCCCCGTTCGCATTGTGACTCCGAAGGGACACGCGGAAGAAGCTAAATATGCGGCTGAAGTGACCGCGACCATCCTGACGCGCCTGGAAGATTATTTCGGTATTCCCTTCCCCTATGAGAAATCGGACCAAGTCGCTATACCCGTGACTTTCGGTTTCGGCGCCATGGAAAATGCCGGGATGGTGACTTATGGACAGACCATCATTCTCGCCAATCCGGCTCGCGACACGGAGACACGACGTCGTGAGTACGCGTCCGTGGCGGCGCACGAACTTGCGCACCAGTGGTTCGGCGATCTGGTGACAACGGAGTGGTGGAACGATATCTGGCTGAACGAAGCCTTTGCCACATGGACGGAACAGAAGATTCTTGCTGAATGGAAGCCGGAATGGAAGACGCGTGTCGAAGACGTGATGGACTCCAAGATGAGCGCCGAGCAATCAGACAGCTTGGTGACCGCGCGTAAAATCCGGCAGGAGATCAAATCCAAGGACGATATCAGCAACGCTTTCGACAACATCACCTATCAGAAGGGCGCGTCTGTCATCCGGATGTTTGAGACCTGGATGGGTCCGGAGCAGTTCCGGAAGGGCGTCCAGTCTTACCTGAAGCAGTATGCGTTCCGCAATGCGACTGCTCCTGAGTTTCTCGACGCCATTAGCTCGGCGAGCGGCAAAAATGTGACGGCAGCATTCTCAACGTTTCTGAATCAGCCCGGCGTACCGCTGGTTTCCGTCAAGGCGGAATGCAGCGCAAACGCGGCGGTTCTTCATCTGTCACAGCAGCGATATCTGCCGCTTGGAACAAAGGGAAATACCGACCAAACCTGGCAAATCCCGGTCTGCGTGAATTACCCCGGCGGCAGTGGCAAACAAAGCGAGTGCACCCTGATGACACAGACAACCAGTGACTGGACGCTGAAGGCGAAGGGTTGTCCAGCGTGGGTGAACGCAAACGATAATGCAGTGGGTTATTACCTGGTCGACTACGACGCCAAAGCGCGAACGCAGTTGACCGAAGGCGATGTACAACACAGGCTCAATTCACCTGAGCGCGTAGACTTCATCGGCAATGCCCAATTACTGGCTAATGGCGGCAAACTGCCCGCGGCAGACGCGCTCAAGTTAGTAGATGTCTTCCACAACGATCCCGAGCGATACGTTATTTCGGGTGCGCTGGAGATGGCTTTGTTTCCGCGGCAGCACATGGTTCCGGCTGAACTGACGCCCAACTACGAACGCTTCTTAAAGGCGAATTTTGACGCGCGAGCGAGAGAGATCGGGTGGGTTCCTAAGCCGGGCGAAAGCGATGATGTCCACCTGCTCCGGCCCCAGTTGCTACGCAGCGTGGCTACTTATGCGCAGGATGAAGAGCTTGCAAAACAGGCCCGCGAACTCACGGACAAGTGGTTCACGGACCGCAACGCGGTGGATCCGAGTGTTGTCACGGCTGTTCTTGGAACGGCAGCGTACTACGGCGACAAGGCTTTGTTTGAGCGCTTTCTCGCGAAGCTCGAGGAGACGCAGGATAAGCAGGAGCGGCAAAGAATCATTGGCGCAATGGCTCGCTTCCGCGATCGCGCCGCCGTTGAGGCCGGAATGGAAGCTGTTCTCTCCGGCAAGGTCCCGTTCATGGAGGGGCTGGGCTTATTGTTCTCCGGTCAACTGGAACCATCGACGCGCATGATGGCGTTCGAGTTCATGAAGGCGCATTTCAACGAGATCGCGGCGAAACGCCCCACCGGCGGCGGGTTCGATGCGGGCGCCGTTTTTCCCGAGGTAGGAGTCAGCTATTGCTCGGCACAGGAAAAACAACAGTTGCAGGACTTCTTCCAGCCGAGAGTGGACAAGTTCACCGGGGCGCCGCGCGCGCTTTCGCAGGTGTTGGAAAGTATCGATGTCTGCGAGGCGTTCAAGCGGGCGGAGGAGCCTAGCGTAGAAGCGTTCCTGAAGAACTACTAACAGGAAGGCGATCAATTCTCACGTGTTATTCGACGTGCGATTGACGACGCCGGTCCACGGGCTCATTGTAGTTTGTTTGTAAAGTGCGCGGCCGGATTCCAGCCATCCTGGCCGGCAAGGAATGACGACGACGCCCACTTCGCGGCCTCTTCGGTGGTGAGTTGATGTGAGTGGCTTTCGCGAGTTTGGGGACTCGCGCCGGGCCCGGCGGAATGATACTCCGCGAAGTAAGCCGTTTCGAGCGTGGATTTTCCGAAACGAAGCCATTCCACCCAACCGGCGGGAATGACGGGCGCGTCAATCTCCGCGTTCAGGAAAATAACCGTTGCGTATGGCCGCCACGCACGCCCAAGCGCAATCACACCGGGCGAACGTTTTTCGCCCGTCAACTTACAATTCTTAAATACATAGCCGCTGTCTTGATCGGGCGTGTGCTTGCTCTGGGCGGTGAACATCACATTGCCCGTTGGAATAGCATGCAGTTCACAACGTTCGAAGATCGCTTTCGCATCGCCGAAGATGAAATCCACGCCGCCTTCGATGTAGCTGTCGATAAAGTATTGGCGTGCCGGCACGCACGGGCCATAGTCGCTATAGCAGTGCTTACTGGCTGCGTACAGCGTGTCCTGCGCACCGAGAAAACGCATGTGATCGAAAATGACGCGGTCTGACCTGACAGACAATGCCACCGCTTGACCAGCATGAGGACCGGCATCGTTCGCGACGGTGAAATGGTCGAGAGTCTCGTCATCGGCTTCGACAAAGAAAGTGCTGCTGTTGTATGTGCCGCCGTGGGTCGGGGCGGCGTAATCAAAGATAACGCTCGTTTTGGCGGAATCGGCGGCAGGATCGCCATGAATGTGCACGTGTGGCTTGCGCAACGTGACCACTTCGCGGTAAGTGCCGGTTTTGATGAAGATCTCGCCTCCGTCTGCAGGCAGCGCGTCAATCGCCTGCTGAACTGTCTTGAAATCTCCTGAGCCGTCCTGCGCCACAACGAGCGAACCCTTTTCACCGAAGTGCAGGACGGTCTTTGTATCCGGTGATGCTGCAGGAGACGGACTCGCACTTTGGGTCGGGACCTGTTCGGTTTTCACGTTTTTTGCATCGGGCATTTGAAGACCGCGCCCTCCGTTCAACGTGAGATTGCGAATCAGGATTTGTGAAGTCGGGCCGAGCACGGTCGGCTCCGTCGTAATCCCAAACCCAGAGACGCGGATGTGGGACTCGACGATCTGTGTCTGAACAGCATTGCTCAGAAGAATTCCGGTAGGCGCGGATAGCAGAGTGAGGCCGGAGATTGACGCGTCAATTGTTTTGTAAATTGCCGTAAGCGCGCGAGAGGCATTCTTCAACGTGACGTGTGCGATGTGAAAGCCCTGTGATTCGTAATCGGCAACGATGATTGGACAGCCCTGTCCATCAATGATGCCGCTTCCATCGATGCCGCTGTAGGGTGATTGATAGGAGAAGATGAACGGCTTGCAGGATGGAGAGCCGCTGATCGCCTGCGGATCGCATTTGCTGCCGGGGGTGTCGTAATCGCGAATGTTGCGCGAGGCAAGCAGCGTGGCGCCACGATCGATAAAGAGAGTCGTGCCGCGCGGCAGAAGCAAAGGACCCGAATGGAACTCCTTCGACTCATTCGAACCCTTCAGCACGACCGCCATCCCGGGATTGCAAAGATCGAGAGCTTCCTGAATGCGCGCGGTGTCTTGTGCCCCGGCATGCGCCGCACTCGCCGCCAGGACAAAGCAGGCCTTTGGATCGGCGCACATAGACGCGCTCAATAGTGTCGCCAGACATGCGATTTTCATCATTGCTTCCGAAGTTGATTGATTTTCGCGTTCTCAAGCATGTGGAACGGCGCGCCTTTGAGCGCATCGACGACGAAGCCGTTCGCAAGCACCGTGGCGTTGCTGATGCTGAATCCTTGCTCAGCAGATATATGGACGTTGTTCATGCGAATGGTCTGAATCGGGCTTTCAGGAAGCCCAATAATGAAACCGGCCGTCTTACTTCCTGTGGCCTGCAGATTGACGATCGTGATGTCGTGAAAGTGAGGCGTCAAGCGGGTTACCGGTTGAGCGGCGTCGTTCTGAGGAATCTGCGGATAATACTCGCTGATGAGGACGGCGGTCTTCACGTTTTCCATGAAGATGTCGTGGAATTCGAAATTCCCGATATCGCCGCCGCGATCGCGGTTCGATTTCACTCGAACTCCCGTGTCCGTGCCCTTGAAATGAATGTTCGAAGCGTGAACGTTCTGCACGCCGCCTGCGATCTCGCTGCCGATCGATAGACCGTGGCCGTGCAGGAAGGTGCAATCCTCGATCAAGATGTCTTTGCTTGGGCTGTCGGGCCCTGGCGAGCGTGGCTGTCCGGATTTGATCGCGATATTGTCATCTCCCACATCCACCAGAGCGTGCTCAATGGTGACATGATCTGAAGAGAACGGATCGATGCCGTCCGTGTTGGGCGAATTCGCCGGCGCCAACACTTTGACATTCCGGATCACTACGAACTGCGAGTAATAAGGCACGATTTGCCACGAAGGTGAGTTCCGGAACGTCACTCCTTCCAGATGGATGTGATCGCAATGGTCGAACACGACCAGACGCGGACGTTCGTATTTTGACGCGTCGTGAGCGGCCTTGCGCGCTCGCATTGCGTCCCACCACGGTTGCCCGTTGCCGTCCACAATGCCCTGCCCTGTAATGGCGACATCGGTAGCGCGCGTCGCAGTGATCAGGGACTGGCGGTCTCTTTCGCGAAATACATCCATTTCGGGATAATCATCCTGGTCGCGTGAACCAAGAAGAGTTGCGCCAGCATCGAGTTCAAGAGTGATGTGGCTCTTGAGCACGATGGGCGCGCTCAAGTAAACACCGTCGCCGAGTTCGACGGCACCGCCGCCGCGTTGAGCGCAGTCATCAATGGCAGCCTGAATCGCTTTCGTATCTTTGGTACGCCCATCTGCTTTCGCGCCGAAGAATTTTGGACTGCAGACCGAGGCGGGCGCGGCCGCCCCAACGGATTGAAAGATCCCAAGAGCCATCGCCGCCACAGTCAGGCAACGCAGGAACGCCATGACCCCGTTCTAGCAAATAGCTCGAAAGGCGCTGCCAGTACGATGGGTTTTTGGACGCTCCGGCCCAGCTTCAACTTTTCTACTGCGATCACTACGATTTCCCACTCCAGCCCGGACACAAATTTCCGCTACAAAAGTATCGGCTTCTTCGAAAGCGCATTGCCGGCGATGATCGCTTCGCGCTGTCGCCCTCGACTTTCGCAGACGTGAACGCGCTGTTGCGGATTCATTCGCGGGAGTATGTCGAAAGCTTTCTTGACGGAAGCATTTCCCACTTGGCGATGAGAAGGATCGGGTTTCCATGGTCGCGCGAACTCGTCCTCCGAACATTAGCAAGCGCAGGAGGAACACTTCTGGCCACCGGAGCGGCGCTGCGGGACGGCTTCAGTGGCAATCTCGCCGGCGGCACTCATCATGCTTTTCGACATGAGGGGTCGGGCTTCTGCGTGTTCAACGATCTGGCCGTTTCGATCGCTTATGCACGCGAGGAACTTGGAGTGCGCCGCGCCGCGGTAATCGACCTTGACGTGCATCAGGGGGACGGAACGGCAGCCATCTTCCGTGGCAACTCGAATGTATTCACACTCTCGCTACACGGCGCAAGCAATTTCCCGTTTCACAAACAGACGAGTTCAGCAGATCTGGAGCTTCCCGACAAAACGGACGATGATCAGTACTTAGATACGCTGCAGCGCGGTCTTCAACTGATCTGGAGCTTTGACCCTGAGTTCGTGCTGTTTCAGTCCGGTGTCGATGCGCTCGAAAGTGATCGGCTCGGGCGCCTTTCGCTGAGCCGCAATGGACTCATGCAGCGGAATCGGATAGTACTTGAGGAGACGAAACGGAGAGGAATTCCCGTAGTGATCACGCTTGGGGGCGGGTACTCCGAGCCCATTAACTTGACGGTAGACGCACACCAGGACACGTTTTTAGCAGCCGCGGACATCTATGGGCCACCAGTCGCGTGCCGCAGCACGTAGGGTAACTAGCGTAAAATTCGGTGCCTACAACTCTCACTCAAAAAGTTAGAGTC
Organism: Bryobacteraceae bacterium; assembly: GCA_036276155.1. Taxonomy (GTDB): domain Bacteria; phylum Acidobacteriota; class Terriglobia; order Bryobacterales; family Bryobacteraceae; genus Bog-105. The sequence goes on from DATBEG010000020.1 coordinate 23,445, forward strand.
GCCGATAAGGGAATCAGGAACGCGAATGTAGTTTCTACAACGCCCATGTCCAAACCAGGAAACAGCATGCCGGCTTCCCTACACGTCGTGCGTGATGGGAATTGTCATAACGAGCACGATGGCATTCAACTTTCTCGACTGAGTTCAGTGCTGAACGGCTTAGAGGGAGGTGCGCAGATCATCCAGCAGCACTTATGCCAGACCTCCTGCGCCGTCAAAGCAGGCACTTATCTAATCGATCCAATACAACTAAGCCGTCGCATCGTAGGGGAGGCGCTGCGAACGCTCTAAACTGCCCGTAGCAAATTAGGCATTTGTCGCAGCCTTACTGCCGGTAATTTTAGCGTCGACTGGCAAGTTCCACTTCCCAAACACCTTCGAAGTCTACGAAGTATGCGGCAACTTCCAGCTCGGGCAAAGTCTCAACGACATACTGCGCTGCTCTCCGCAGTTCCCTTTCGTGGTGCTCTGCTTCTTGCTGCGGATTATTGTTGAAAGCGGACAAACCGCCATAAGCTCCGCAATCAGAATGCACCATCAGAATGACCCTTTTCGTCTCATGCAATCGGATAGATTTCTGAATCTGATCCAGAGCAAAGGCGCGCTCACTTTCGCGATCCGGCGATCCGAGCGCCTTGGCGCCCCCCGCGATTTTGACGGGGTCGATACTAATGGCCCCGAGCCGCTTCAAGAACTTGCAGAATCCGGTTTGAAATCGATTATCGAAGCACCAAATGACTACAGCATCAGCGATGTAGGGCTCGCGGCTTGAGTCGAAATGGAAGACCTTTCTCAAATATCTATTGTCGTATTGGAGGATCAAGCTCCGGCTTCCGCAAGCCACGCCGGCTTCGCTACCACACTGAACTGGAACTGCCGAGCCATTTCAACGACCTCCTTAAAGTCTTCCAGCGTCTCTATAAGAGCGGTTGAACCCTCGCCTCTGGAAAACTTCGAGAAGAGACCAGGGATGAATGCCACTATGGGCAGGCAATCCTTGAGAGTGCCCTTCGCAAGCGCAAAGTTGCCGGCTTCGTCGTTGTGGTGCACAGCATTGCCGCCCGGATTCTGGATAGCGCTATTCAAAAGCGCCTTGATAGCCAACACGCGCGCACTGACATCTCCGTAGCGGTGGTGCTCGCGATTGCCATCTTGCTGCAGCCGCGTGTCAACGCTTCCCATTCGCTTCACTCCGCCGGGTAGAGACTGGATTTGCGCGCCTGCCGTTCTCTCCAGAACAAGGCTGCTGGTGTTGTGCCGGACGGACATCAAGTCCCCGCCTTTCTGGCCCGGCCAGATGGAAAACAGATCGTAGTCAGCAGTTACGCAAGCCTTGAAGCCAAGCGCTTTGCTCGTCTGCGGGTTGCAGAGTCCCAGGACGGCTTCGTACTCGCCAAACATGATCGGCTGGACAGGTATCTCAAGGCCATGCGCCTTTGGCAGTTCTTGCCTGAATTTGCTGTTCTTATCGATGCAAAGAACGTGATGGTTTGGCTGGGCACTCTTCAGCCAGGGCTGCGGCGGCTTTTCTCCCACGGGCACAAGTCGCCACGGAAGAATGGTATCGCGATTAGGGCTTCCTGACACTCCAACCAGATGGGTTCCGTCTCGGCGCGGCTGTATGTTGCCGTTGGTCCTGAGATAGTCGATCCTGGTCTGCGAAAGCACGATAGGCGCCACGTCGCCTACCCAGTCCTTGTCCTTTGCATCTCCGAAAAACTTTTTGTTGATCTCTCCTGAGAGCGCCTCGTGTGTCCAGGTCCTGTTCCTGTCTACGTAGTCCTTATGCTTGGTCAGCCTGGGATCCATACAAACAAAGCCGGCCATTGGACCCCACGTGCACGATTTCGTGTCAATGCGAAATCCTTTCATCGCGTAACCCTCGGCGATTAGACCCGCCGCCATTTTGCCGGGTTCGCGAAAGAGAATGACGCAATTTAGTCTTTCAGCAACGCCTTGCGCTGCCTGCGCATGAGGAAGATAAAAGCCGCTGAGTTCGCACGCTAATACGATGTTTTCGGTCAACTAAGCCTCCGTTGGCCGCCCCAACGGCACAGACGGGCGACCCTAGGAAATTCTACCAGTGCGTTCCGAGGATGGCGAGATCAGTCGCTGCTTGCCTCCGCTGGCGGCCCGGACTTACCCCAACCCAGGTCCATTCCTGATCCGAATGTAAACCAATCCTGAAGAACGCGGAAGCCGGCATTTTCAAGGGCTATACAGTGGAATGAACCCGATTGGGGCCGCCCAAAACGCAAATCTGTCAATTCCACGCGTACTCCGGCGCCTGCATCCAGCGAAACACGCGATTCCGACCACACAGGAAAACGCGCAAAATAAAGACCATAGCGGAAGGTCTCGGTGCTTCTTGCCGCATCGATGGCAGGGTCGTACGGCGGCTTGAAGAAGATCTGAGCGCTCGCAGTATCTATTTGGCCGAGAGTGTCCACCGGGAGCGCCTGGTATGTTCTTTCCGTTTCGACGATTCCGCCCCAGCGGAATAGGCTGAATGCCTGCGGCATTGCCGCGGTCTCGAGAGGCGGCGCGTTCTCGAACAAGCGCGCTTGCAATTGCGAGATCGCACGGGCATGCAAGACGAGGCGGGCGCAATCGAACAGCGCAAGGAATAACAGCGCGCAGATAGCAATCAAGTGGCCCGGCCGTTCGCGGCTGCCGATCTCGCGGCTCACCAGGCGCGAGAACCAGGGCCAGATTGCCGCAAATACGAGCGCGGCCATGATCCAGCCGTCGTACAGAGACGTGCAATCGAGATGAAACCAGCGCGAAGAGAATGGGAGCAGAAGCCGTATCCCGTAGCTGTTGGTCCAGTCGAGCAGCACATGGCTGGCCAGCCCGATGCAGCACAACAGCCACGCTTTACCCCAGGGCAGCCTCGTGCGAAATACTGCGGCGACAATCAAAACGGAAAGCACGGCCATCACAGGAAGACACAGAATCGAATGTGTGTAGCCGCGATGGTATTCGAGATAGGTCAGCGGGCCTTTGAATGCCGTGATGAAATCTGCATCGGGCAGATTGGCTGAGACCAGCAGCAGCGCGGTCGCGTGGGGCGAGTAGCGATTCAGACCGGCTCGTGACAGCGCCAGGCCGGTCAGCGAGTGCGTGACATTATCCATGCACTAACGCCCAATCGAGTCAGGCGCAGGCTGGAACAGCAAACAAGCGCTGCTCTTTTGCCAAGTATTCCGGGGGCATCAACAAAGTCAAAGCATCCGGCATGATGTCGGCTGACATCGGAATTCTGCCGGTAAGCTCCCCATCAACCTGAACATAGATTTTGGCGGCGGCAGGTGGCAGGCACGAGACGGATTTGCCATGCAGAACGGTGCAGCCGTTCATCTGGTGACCGCGTCCTAGAGCGAAACCGACGAAGTACGGTAAGTAGCGAACGCTCTTCGTACCGCGAAAGAGCACGACCTCGAAATGGTGACTCAATAACGACGCACCGCGAGCAATCTCCAGATCGCCGCCATAATTTCGCACGCGGCTGATCAGTGCAAAGCTTGCTTCAAAGCGGCGGCCGTCCACAATGACTTCGAATTCGTGCAGTGGGTTCAGAACGTGGCTGAATCCGGCCACATAGTAAGCGAACTTGCCTGTGGCAGCCTTGAGGTCGAGGTTGAGTCGTGAAACGATTTCGGCGTCCAAACCCGCCCCCGCCATGCACAGGAACGGTCGCGGACGGGCATCAGCCGCCATATGCAATCTGCCGATCGAGATGCGCTGCGGCTTCCAGTAGCTCAAACGCGATGCAGCACGGTCGAGCGGGGTGGGTATGTGCATCTCGCGCGCAAGCACGTTAGCAGTTCCGCCGGGAAGAATAGCCATCGGAATGTTAGTGTGCAAGACGCCGTTTGCTGCTTCGTTGACGGTGCCATCGCCGCCGGCAACAATGATGAGGTCGCAACCGGTTTCAACTTGAGAGCGCGCCTGCGCAGAAGCACTCCCCGGGCCGGTAGTCGCCACTAACTTGACTTCAATGCCCTGTTTTGCCAGCGTAGCGATGGTACGTTGGAGCGAGTGCGGGTCTCGCGAGATGCCTCTCGCAACCGGGTTGTAGATGAGCGCCGCGCGCTTCAAGTGAAAATGCTCCAAGTTCAACATTATAGGTTGTTGCCCCAATGTCGCAATCTCTTGCGAAGCGCATAGACGAACTGCGCAAGCAACTGGAGCATCACGAATATCTGTATTACGTCCTCGATCAGCCCGAGATCACGGATGCGGAGTACGACCAGCTCATGCGCGAACTGCGTGGTCTGGAGAACGACCATCCGGAACTTCGCACTCCTGATTCTCCGACACAACGTGTAGGCGGTCAGCCGCGTGAAGGCTTTGTCAAGCTGCCCCACAGCTCTCCGATGCTCAGCCTCGACAACGCGCTGAACGAAGCAGAACTCCGTGAATTTGACGCGCGAGTCCGCAGTCTTCTCAAATCGGAAAACTACGAATATGTCGCAGAGTTGAAGCTGGACGGCTTGTCCATGGCGGCTCAGTATGGGAACGGCCGCTTTACTCAGGCACTCACACGCGGCAACGGACGCGTCGGCGAAGTCGTGACTGAGAATGCACGCACCATCCGTTCGCTGCCGTTGCGAGCGAGGGCGGATGCGATTCCTTCAGACGCATTTGAAGTCCGCGGGGAAGTGATCATGCAGCGCCGCTCGTTCGAAAAGATGAACGAGGAACGAGAAAGGGCGGGTTTGCCGCGCTTCGCAAATCCACGGAATGCTGCAGCCGGCGCCCTGCGCGCGCTGGACCCTTCCGTCACGGCGGAGCGGCAGCTTGATTACTTCGCCTATTTCCTGCTGCGGGACGACGGCAAGCCTCTGCTCAATAACCAATGGGAAGCGCTAGAAGCGTTGTCTCGCGCCGGGTTCAAGGTTAACCAGTACCGCGCGAAGTGCTCAGGCCTGGACGACTTGCTGAACTTCGTCCACGCGTGGGAGGGCAAACGCGATGCCCTGCCCTACGAAATTGATGGCGTGGTCGTGAAAGTCGATTCTGTCGAACAGCAAGAGAAGCTTGGATGGACGGCGAAAGCGCCGCGATGGGCGATCGCGTTTAAATATCCGGCTCGCCAATCCTCGACGGTGCTGGAAAACATCGAAGTGCAGGTGGGACGAACGGGGGCGCTGACTCCAGTTGCGTACTTACGGCCGGTTACGATTAGCGGGGTAACGGTCTCGCGCGCAACGCTGCACAACGAGGATGAGATTGAGCGCCTAGGTGTCGCAATCGGCGATACGGTGGTGGTTGAGCGCAGCGGCGACGTTATTCCTAAGATCGTGCGTGTCGTCGAGCACGGCACGCATCGACGCAAGTTTCACATGCCGGCAAGTTGCCCGGTTTGCGGCGGCCACGTTGTGCGTGAGGAAGGCGAATCAGCAGTCCGCTGCGTGAATACAAACTGTCCGGCGCGCTTGCGCGAGTCGCTGCTGCATTTTGCGTCGCGGGGCGTGATGGACATCGACGGCATGGGTGACGCGCTGGTTGACCAACTACTCAAGAACGGGATGGTGAAGAATGTTGCCGACCTGTATCACCTCACTGCGGAGCAACTCCTCACGCTGGAACGAATGGGGAAAAAATCGGCGACTAAAATCATCCACAACATCGATCAATCCCGCTCCCAGCCCCTGGCCCGCGTGTTGAATGGGCTGGGCATCCCCTTTGTAGGCGAAAGGACCGCACAGATTCTCGCAAGCCATTTCGGCAGTATGGACGCGATCGCCACGGCATCGATTGGGCACCTGCAAGAAGCCGAAGAGATTGGTCCGAAGGTGGGGCAAGCTATACGTGACTTCTTCGAGGAGGCCCAAAATCGCGATCTGGTCGAACGCCTCCGGGCAGCCGGATTACGCTTCACTGCGCAGAGAATCGCGAAGGCCGCGGGCCCGCTCACCGGTCTGACATTTGTGCTCACCGGCACGCTACCGACACTCACGCGCGAAGAGGCGAAGGAACGGATTGAATCGGCAGGCGGTAAAGTTGCCGGCTCGGTAAGCAGTAAAACTACGTTTGTCGTGGCTGGCGAAGAGGCAGGCTCAAAGCTCGATAAGGCAAGCGCTTTAGACATCCCGGTACTGACTGAAGCACAACTATTGCAGAAGCTTGCGAACGCCGCGTCAGACAAAACGGGAGGCTCCGTCTGACCGCAATCCGGTCCGCCATCGCAAACTGGTGGAAGCACGTAGGCGGCACGTTGGTTACGTGGGGTCCGCACGGGCTATTCGTGTTGGCCATTCTCGATTCGGCGGGTCTGCCGGTCGTAGGCGGCGTTGATCTCCTTTTGATCACCGTCGCGGTGAACACTCCCCGCTACGCGTACCTGGCCGCAGTCTATGCCATTGCGGGATCGGTCGCGGGCAGTTTGATTCTTTTCACCATCGCACGCAAGGGCGGCGAGGCATTTCTGGCGAAGCAGTTGTCTTCCCGCAACGGCAGACGTCTGCACGGGTGGTTTGAGCAATACGGACTCGTCACGGTATTTATCCCGGCCGTGTCTCCTTTGCCGTTGCCAATGAAAATCCCTGTGTTTTGCGCAGGCGCGCTGGAAGTAGACTGGTCTTATTTCACGGGTGTCGTTCTGGCTGCTCGCATGATTCGCTACTTTGCACTGGCTTATCTGGGCATCCGTTACGGGTCGGAGACGTTCGTCTTTTTGCGCAAGCATCTTGTGGAAGTGGGCATAATCGCGTTGTTACTTGCCGGTGTTGCCGTACTGGCCATACGTATCGCGCGTCGAAGAGCCAGACGGCATCACAAGGCCCAGATAGCCAGGGGTTAATGTGCTGTCGTTTCTGCTTTTGCTGTTGCTTCTACCGCTTACGGATGCCACGGCGAGAGGTTCGCCGAACCAGTTCGAAATCCTCGAGCACATTAAGCTGAATGTCCAAGTCCAATTAGCGAGGTACGCAAACTACACCTGTGTCCAGACGGTGGAGCGGACATATTACGAGGAGCGTAACGCCTGCATTGGCAGCCAGCCGCACGGGAAGCGGCGCGCATTTATGCATGACCGCTTGCGATTGGATGTCGCGGTATCGGAGGGCAAAGAGATCTACTCCTTGCACGGCGAGAACAACTTCACGTCGAGCAACATCACTCACGTGATCCCCGAGGGACCAAGAACGAGCGGCCAATTTACAGGCTTTCTGCGCAATATCTTTACTACGCCCGGCACGCTATTCACCTTCAAGGGGCAGGTAAGCATAGACGGCCAGGCTGCCTATTCATTCGATTACGGGGTTCAGCTTCTCCGCAGTACATACCTTGTACAAGGGACGAACTACGGTTCGATTGTCCCCTTCCACGGGAGTTTCACTGTCAATGCCGATACGTTCGAATTGATGCAGCTCAGCGTGATCGCCGATGATATTCCAATGGCGACAGGCATGTGCGCGGCAAGCACAGAAATGGATTACCAGATGGTGAACATATCCGGGCGGCCAGCGCTATTGCCGGCATCATATGTGATGAAGGTCGAGGACAATCACGACCTTTACACCGTGAATCGGAATGAGTACTCTCAATGCCGCGAGTTCCGCGGTGAATCCACATTGATCTTCAAGCCTGTCGAACCGGTCGCGACAGCTTCAACGCACCGCGTTGTTAATGAGCAACTTCCCGCCGGATTGGTTCTTGAAGGCAGCCTCGACAATCCAATCGACGACAAAGATTCCTATCAAGGAGATTCCGTAGAAGCGACACTAACGCAGCCGGTCAAGCGGGCAGATGGAAAGACTCTGATTCCGAAAGGGGCGAAGCTGTACGGCGTTATCTCAAAGCTGGAGGAACATTCGAACGGACTGGACTTTTGGCTGCTCGGGATTAAGTTGGAGCGAGCGGAAAGCGGAGAAGATTCGTACCTGGTGAACGCGCGGCCTCTTCCGGCAAATTATGGCATCCCGCATTCGCGATTCGGGAGCGAGCGCGTCCTGGCTCGACAGGACGAGGAAGCAGCTCGGCACGGATTCTGGTTCATGGACGGATCGCATTTCAAACTTGGCAAGCACGCGACCCGATCGTGGCGCACGATTGCGCCAAACGCAAAGTCGGCAGAGTAGCATGTAGGCATGTCTTCTTCCTCCCGCCGTGAGTTCTTCGTTCGAACCGCTGTTTTAGGGTCCATCGCACGCGCCGCGTTCGCGAGAGATCCGCTGACGCACGACAATCTTGGGTTTCAAATTTATACGCTACGAAGCGTCATAGAGCGGGATCCGCTCGCTATCCTCAAAGCCGTTCAGCAGGTTGGGTACCGCGATATTGAATGCACTGCGGGCAACCTGGACAAAATCTGGCCCGCGTTGCAGCAGACTTCACTGCGGCCGATTAGCCTGCACACTGACGCCTCGATGATGACGCCCGACGGCGGACTGTTCAATCCGGCCGCGCTCGACATGGCAAAGCAGCGTGGGTTCAAGTATCTCGTCATACCTTCGCTCGAAACCGGCCAAGGAGGCGCTGAGGCACTGGCACAAATCATCGAACGGCTAAACCGCCAGGGCGAGCAGGTAAAGAACGCCGGGATGACGCTCTGTTATCACAACCATGCGCATGACTTCGCACCGGTAAATGGCACGCCAGCAATAGAGACGCTGTTGCAGCAGACGAACCCGAAGTATGTGTTCCTGGAGATGGATATTTTCTGGGTGGTCAGGGCCGGTCATGATCCGGTGGCCGCGCTGAAGGCGCATAAAGGACGCGTGCCTCTGCTGCACCTAAAGGATCAGGCGCCAGGGACACCCGTCGCCTTTGACGAGAAGGTGCCACATTCCGCCTTTATGGAAGTGGGCAGCGGGTCCATCAATATTCCTAGCGTGCTGAGCGCAGCTAATGATGCCGGAGTCCGGTACTATTTCGTTGAACAGGATCAGACGGCTGGCGACCCGATCATCAGTCTAAAGAAGAGCTTCGAATACCTGAAGAGAATGTTCAACAACGCCTGAGGCTTACGCGCGTTCCTGGTAAGTGCCTTCGGAAGTGCTGACGCGGATGCGTTCGCCCTGGTTTATAAACGGAGGCACTTGCACCACGAGACCCGTTTCCATTTTCGCGGGCTTGGTCACGTTCGAAACCGTCGCACCCTTTAGGCCAGGCTCCGTTTCCATCACCGTCATCTCCACGTTAGGCGGCAGTTCTACACTGATGGGCTTGCCTTCGTAGAATTCGACGTTGACCTTCAACTGCGGAATCAAATACAGAACGCCGTCACCAAGAATGTCCTTCGTGAAATGCATCTGCTCGAAGTTGTCGGTGTTCATGAAGTAGTAGTACTCGCCGTCGTCGTACAGATACTCCATTTCGTGTTCGTCGAGAGCAATTCGTTCAACCTTGTCTTCCGATGAGAAGCGGTGCTCAATCATCGAACCGGACCGCAAGTTGCGCATCTTCGCCTGCACAAAGCCTCGCAGGTTGCCCGGTGTGCGGTGCACCATGCTGAACACGGAATGAAGTTCGTTATTGAACTTAACAATCATGCCGGGGCGTAGCTGTGTCGCAGCAACCATGAAACGGTAGTTAACTCCCTATTCGCGCGAGGGTTTGCTCTTTTGCGCTGGTGGAACCTTCAGTGTATCAAGGCTGATGCAGACGCGCCCTTCCGCATTGGCCGGCGCCTTCCACATGCCGCTCGCATCAGCAACATGGGAACTTGGCGCATTATTCATGACAAAGTAGACGGGCTGTCCCGGCTGGAAACGCGATACGATCACGGTTTCGACGTTCTTGCGAGCAGGAATCTGCAGGCACCTGCCGGTCGATGGCACAAGAGTCAGATTTCCGAACTGCATAGTCTTCTGCTGCCAACCGGAGACGCAATTCTCGTCATGCGTTGCCGAGGGCGAGATGTGGATCCAGCAGCTATTGGTATTCCAGTCCGCTCGGGCAAACAGAGTTCCATCTTCTCTGTAACTCCACGGATCGAGGTTTTCGTACCCAACTCCCGGCAGATACGGATCGGCCCACAAAAACTCGTATGCAACGCCCTCGCCTTCGCTAATCATTTGCTTGTCTTCCATTGCCCATCCCTGTAGAAACTGGGAACCTTCCAGATTCGGATCGAGACCCACGAGGGCTAACGCCGCAATGTGGATGTAGCCGTCGGGGTGCTCCACTTGCTCCGGTTTCATGCTGAGGAGAAGCTCAGCGGGCAAGGCGCTAAAGAACTGTGGGGCATTCTGGCGCAGATCCACATGCGCGAACGAGCGGACAGCGTACAGGTACTCGACGGCTGCGTACAATTCGGCTGGGTTCTGCCATGCGCCGGATTGGAGTCGCGATAACAGCTCTTTTCCGGAGCGCTCGATCAGTTCCTCCGGGTCGGCACCCGTTACGATCTGCAGGAACACGGCATCGCGGCTGGCGCGAGCACTTGGCTCGGTGTGGCAAGTCGCCGAGAACCCGTAATTCGCTGGAAGCTCTTCGGGCACCCAGTCGAGAACGAGCGCGAGTTGCCTTGGCTCGCATGGATGCGCGTGGGCCCACTCCACTGCTTCACTTCCGGCCTTCTGATCACCAGTCACTGCATAATAGAGCGCCAGTTCGAAGCCCCGCTCCGGTGAATCCGCAACGGTCTGGACGCGTTTTTCGAAGTTGACCCAGCGAACGGTCTGCCGTTCGCGATCGCGCTTTAGACGGCGCAGACGTTGGGGGGTCAACAGCAGCCTGGGCGAATGCGTACTCGACTGAGATTGCGCCAGCAGAGCCGGGCAGATCGACAGAACGAGAAAGACAAGAGCGTGCGCGCGCACGCGAACATTGTTCCACACGTGAGTCGCCCGACGCACATGCATGCGGCAGCCTCGATGACCTCTGCGACGTTTGCTTTCGCCGCCGCTCCCTGTACTTCGTTTACCGGGACGACGAGTTTTTCCGCCTCGCTGAGCTCGGATTTCAATACTTGGTTCACTAGCGCGACCGGGCAAATTGAAAATTCGCCGCTTATATGTTGTATCGCGCGGGACTGCCTTAGAACCTCACTCGCAAATTGAACGTAATCTGCCGGGGACTGTTTGCCTGACCCTGCCCTGATGTGGGGTTCGCGGGGTTATTGCTCCCCAGAACTCCGAAATCCGCCGGATCGCTCAGGTCCAAGTAAGGGTCCGCGAGGACGACGTGATTGAACAGGTTCGTGAACTGGAAGGACAGCGTAGCCGACACGCTCTCCCAAATGCGGAAATCCTTTGCGATGTTCGCATCCATATTCCAACTCGGCATTCCGCGAATCTGACCTTGCGACCCGCAACTGGTGTCATAGCCAAGAATGCAAGGCCGAAATTGCGCGTAAGCGGCCGCCGGATTGGCGAACATATTAAGATTGTTCCCTCCGTTCGATCCGTTGCTATTCACGCCTGCACCCGACGTGCTATTGGCAATGTTCACGTTATAGTGAGCGGAGTTTCCGCCTGTGTAAGGAGCCGCCAAAACAGCGCCATCCTCTAGGAACGCTGCCGTTTCGATTGTGTTTGAATTTTGGCCTTCACCAAACGACTCACCGAAGCTGTCGCCGCTGATGGTCCCTACCGGTAGAGGAGCCCCGCTACGAGCTGTCAGAATAGCGCCAAATCTCCAGCCGCCCAGCGCGTATCCAAGAACTCCTCGGTTACCCTGGAAGAACGGCTCGGAATAGAGGAAGCTCTGCGTGTAAATGAATTTGTAATCGAAGAACTGCGGGCCGTACATCGATTGCCGCACGTTGTAAGGATTCACTGTCGTATAGCCCGATGTCGCCTGCGACTCGCTACCCGTACCTAAAGCGCGACCCCAAGTGAAGTTCGATGTCGTCGTGACGCCATGATAGTCCCGCATCGTGAAGGTCGTGTACAGCGCGTTATAGTTCCCCGAACCCGAACTGTCGTCGGCATTGATTCCCACTGCTTGGCCTGAGGGAAAGCCGGCTCCAACGCTGCTCGGAATGGTGCGTCCCAATGTCCAGGACTTGGCGCTACTCAAGGCCGACCATAACTGGAAGACCTGGGTCAGCGAAATGAAGTTGTTCATGCTGGCGTTTCCTACCACGGCTGCCGTGCAACTGGAAAAGCCCTTGCAGAACGAGGAATTTGCTCCGCCTAACGCCGATTCAAACCAGGGCTGCACGGCCGGCGTACCGCCCGCCGCCACCGCGAAGTAGGTGTTCGCGAATGCCGATGCAAAACTCTCGCCGTTCAGCGTCAGCATGGTGGGCACCGCATTCAGATCCCGCTGTTGGAACTCATGTGTGATCTTCCGTCCGATATATCCCGTCTCAAAAAGCACCTTGTTGGCAAGTTGTCGCTGAATACTGAAGTTGTAGTTATAGGTGGCAGCCGGCCGGAAGTTCGGATCCAGCACCGATACCGCGCCCGCGGCCGGTGTCCCGTTCGTGCCGGGAAAATACGGTTGCGGAAGCGTCTGCGAAGGCGCGGGAATCGGTGCAACTAGCCCGTCCGTACCGATTCGAAATGCGGTGAGCGGAGTTACTGCCCCAGTTCCCAGACACTGGCCTGCCGTGTTCGCGCCCACGCACGCGACTGGCTGTCCAAGACCCACGCCGAGCAGCGGCAACAGCACCAGACCGACGCCGTTCAGTCGACTATAAATCTGTCCGTATCCTGCGCGAATCACGGTCTTTCCGTCGCCGAAAACTTTTCCAAGCATCCCGTTCGTATATTTCGGATTCCATGCCACCGCGGCCCGCGGACTCAAGCCTCCGTAAAACGGGTTGAACGGATATTTGTGGCTCGCACCCACGACGTTCCCGATCGTCGCGAAGCCGAGCGTCGGATTGTAGACCTGCCCTTGCAGAGCCATGGCCGATTTTGTGTTGAAGTAGTTATCGAAACTGATCGGATGACCGGAGCTGTCTACTAACTCCACTTGTTTACCGTTCTGCTCAACCGGAGGCATTTCGATCTGATAGCCAAGACCGTAAGTCACAGTCAGGGTCGGTTTCAGATGCCACGAATCCGTGATGTACACATTGTAGAAATCAATCGTGTCCTTGTCGAACATTGGCGTCCCTGCGGGATTCAACGTAAGTTGTGTGCCCGTGCGCGTGAACAACTGTTGCGGTTGATCCACAATCCCGAGCACGTAGGAGTAATATTTGTTCCAGTTGCTGACTTGGTTGTTCGGTAAACCCGCCGGTTGCGTGTCGCTCGTAAATGCGGTTCCCGCTACCTGGTCGCCGATCTGATACACCGGCGACGTGTTGATTCCTTGCCCGTTGTCGTTGCGCAGATGGTAGTCCCAATTCCTCTGAAAGTTGCCGCCAAACTGTACAATGTGATTGCCCCAGATCTTTGTCACGTCGTCTTTAAACAGAGTGTCGTGCCCGTCCCAGAAGCGTTGCCGAACGTTCTGGTTGTTCACGTTATAGGGGATAAGGGCGTTCGCAGTCTCGCCACCGATCTCAAGTGCCCCTCCCAGCCCCGGTAATTGCGGCGGCGCAGCCGACGTGGCCCATTGCCACCAGATCCTCGTGTAATTTACTCGGAAATCGTTGGTCGTCGTCGCGTTGATGGTAGTCGTCAATCCGCCCACCAGAAAGTCGGGCTTCTGCGGACGCGGAGCCCGAGAAGTGGGCACGCCCAGTTTGTCGCCAGATAGCGCACCGCCGATATCGATCTGATTCGTCGTCAGGGTGGCGAGCGCATAGTATCGATAGCTTGCAAAGAAACGCCACTTCTCCCCGAAATCATGATCGACGCGGCCCACCAGGAATTTCGAGGTTGTAGGCAGCGACAGCTGTCCCTGGAATCCCGCTATGTTATGCGCATCTCCTGCGTTGAAGTTGTTCGGCTCCGGCATGTATTGGTTCCAGAGCGTCTGAACAATGCGGTTCATGCCGATGCCGCGTGGATCGCACGCTCCCGCGTTGCATGTCGCCGGTTGATAAGTCGTTCCGTTCACCGTCACCGCATAGGGATTCAGGTTGTATGGAACCCAGGTGCCCCCTTCGTTGATCTGAATCACGCCCGCGCGCAAGGTATCTGTTGGAACTTGCCTGGTGATAATCTCGCTTTGCGGGAAGTTAAAGCCCTCATAGCCGAAGAAGAAGTATGTCTTACCGCCGAGAAGAGGCGGTAGCATCGGGCCGCCAACGGTACCGCCGTACCTGTTGTCGTGGGCAATCGGTATCGGTGTATAGCCTAAGTTCCCACTGGGCGTGTGGTTGTCGTCCCATGTGTTCGCCCCGCCGATGTCGGAGGAGTGATAGTACCAATAAGCCGTCCCGTGAAAAGCGTTACTGCCGCGCTTAGTAATCATCTGCACTTGCGCGCCGCTCGATCCATTGAAATCGGCTGTCTGTCCCGCCGTGTTGACCTTGAACTCTTCCACCGTGTCCGGGGGCGTCGGCAACACGCCACTTGGCGGATTACCCGCCCCGGCAAACGAGTTGTGCCCGTAACTGCCGGTGTAATCCCTCATGCTGCCGTCCATGTCGTTCGAGTTGTTCCCACCATCCAACTGGAACGTATTCTGGTCATACATGGCGCCCGCAACCGCGCCGTCCGGTGTCACTCCCGGTTGTAGCAGCGCCAGACTCGAAGAGTCTGAGCCGAATATCGGCAGGTACGTCAATGACGATCCCGTCACCGTCGTTCCTACCGTCGCGTTGACCGTCTGCAGCTCCGCACCGGGGGCCGTCGTAACTTCCACGACGCTGCTGATTTGCCCGATTTCGAGAACCGCATTCACATTCAGGACCTCACCGACCTGCACGTCCTGGTTATCCACCTTGCGCGTCGAAAATCCGTGCATCGTGAACGTGACATCGTACTTACTCGGCTGGACATTGACGAACAAATAACGTCCGTCTGTGTTCGAGTGGGTCGTGAGCTCCGTATTCGTGGTGCGGTCTGTCAGTTTGACGTCGGCCCCCGATACCGCCGCGCCCTGCTGGTCAGTCACCTGGCCTTGTACCGTACCAGATGTCGCCGATTGCCCCCAAGCAGAAACACTGTAAGAAACTAGCAGCGTACTTACAGGGACAAGTAGAAAAAGCAGTTGCCTTGAAAGCTTCATTTTTCTCTTTCTTCCTTTCAATAAGGGACAAGTAAGTCATTGCTGCAGTGGTACGGGCTGTACAGGCACACACCAGCCTTTGCACCTGCGGATCAGAGGGACGCCGTAGTTCCGCGTACTTCTTCTTTACTCGAACAACTAACTAGCCGCAACTCGGCGGCAGGGGAAAGATGTGCAATTTTACGGCTGAATGAAGTTCAAGTCAATAGATTTCTATTACAGGCCAACCGATTTCCCGAAGAAGCCGAGGCAGCTACTCGGTGGCGCAGACGAAGTTGCTGGCGTCGTTTGGGTCGCCGCTGCCTTTATACTTCGCAATCTTTGGATAGGCGCAGAGGGGGCGCGTTCTTTGCACCGAACCATTAAAACGGTCGTCCACGTACTTGGTGACGATCAGGTCTTGGGGAGCGTCGCCGCTTTCCACCCAGTGCTGCAGCGCATCGCGGACACCATCGCCCGTCGCGGGCAAACCTTGTTGCCCGAACGCGTTCGGGCCGGGGCCACTGCCGCAATGTTGCATGCCGGGGACCATATAGAGACGAACGAATTTTGCGGTTTCTTCAAAGCCCATCGCTTTGCGAACGCTGTTGTAGTAGTTGATAGTGTTTTGGGGCGGAATGGCGGGATCGCTCCAGCCGTGGTAAAGGATGAGCTTGCCTCCGCGTGCCTGGAATGCGTGCAAGTCTGGATTCGTGGCATTCAGCGCCTGCTCTGTTTTCCGATTCGCCGTTGTGAGATCGGTTTCGAAGCGGCCGGTGAAGGGATTCCAGGCGGGGTCGTCAAAGACGACGTAACGAAAATAATTGCTGTAAAAGTCGCTGCCAAAGCCGGCACCGGGTGCGCCGCCTAGAATCCATCGACCCCAGCCTCCGGGTCCCAACTCGCCGCCGGGGGAATGCCCGGGAAACCGTTGTCGGCCTTGTGCGTCCACCGCTCCGGCGTAAATGGATTTGAGAAACGACAGTTGAGGCTTGGTCAGGCACGTCAACTCATCGCCATCCTTGCATAGGAGCAAGTCGGGATTGAAATTGCAGCGAGGAGGGTCGTTAACAAATCCGTCTTTCGCGCCGGACTGCGACCCGCAAGCAGCCAGGACAGCGTCGCTGATGGCCGGCAGCTTTAATCCGGATATGTAGGCTGCCGGATCTTTCAGATGATCGAAGAGAAACGCTCCTTCCGACATTAGATCCGTCCAGTCATTGGCCGGCGCTCCAGCGAGAATGCCGTCGAAATCATCCGGGAAGCGTTGCGCCTCGATCAAAGCTTCACGACCGCCGTTGGAACAACTATCGAAGTAAGCACGCTTCGCTGGGGAGCCATAGTATTTCGCGATCAATTGCTTGGCATTTTCCGTGGTGAGGTGGAGCGCGCGCCAGCCGAAGTCGACCACCTTCTCAGGATGCTTGTAGGCCCAGGCTGCATCGGAGGCCTCCCCTTGGTGACCGGTGTCGGTCGCCCCGGTCGCAAAGCCGGCCTTCAGGTTTGCCCCAAGACTTCGGAACTCGAGCGTGCCCGCGAAGCCGCCGTTCCCCACGCCGAGGTACTTGCCGTTCCATCCGGTTTCGGGCATCCAGACCTCAAAGCGGATCTCGGAATCACTCGAGGGTCGGATCACGCCGGTGACGCGGCAGAAAGACGGCAGCTCAGGGACAAGATCCCCATACGGCGAACGGAACGTTCCGGGCGCGAGTACGGTGGCAGCGGTGATGGTGGTATGGGCAAGTCGAGCGTCACCTAATCGGGCGCAGTCTGACGCGAGCGCGGGAACCACCAGTAACAGCGGGAATGCCAGCGAGACGAAGTGCGACAAGCGCATGAGTTCCTGAGGCTATCACAGGAGCGGCTCTGCCGGCTATCGCCGACTACCTTCTCCACTCGCATCCGGCTCCGTCCACGTTCGCGCGCCTCTGCTACCCTGATAATTCTGCCGGTCAAACCGGCCGGACAGCGCACAAGATATGGCGATTGTGCGAACGTGAGTCATGCCGGCCCGGGTAAGTGAAACGTATGTTCTACGTACTTATCCATTTCGAGAAGGCGATCTGATCGTTAGTTTTTTCACGCGCGATCAGGGCAAACTTCGCGGAATCGCGCGCCGGGCAAGAAAACCTAAAAGTGCATTCGGCTCTGGACTGGAGCGCCTGTCACTAATCAATCTGTTGTATTCGCAAAAGGAGACAAGAGAACTGGTAAACCTGAACTCCTGTGATCTTTTGCAATCGCAATTCGATCTCTTGAGTGATTTCGAAGCGAGCGTGGCGCTGGACTACATCGCCGAAGTGAGCGACCACATGCTGCCGCCTCACGAACCGAACGAGCGATTTTTCCGGCTGCTCGTGAGCGTACTCGGGCACATGCACACGCGCGCGCCGGGCGCTATCTGGACGTCCATCACCTATTTTTCTCTTTGGGCGACGCGTCTATCCGGCTTTTTGCCCGAACTGGCGACACATCCGGAGCGCAATCTGTCCGAAGGTTCGCGTAATCTCGCCGCCACGATGCTGCGCACGCATATCTCAGAGCTTCCGGAGCGCACCTGGAACAAAGACACAGCGCTCGATCTGCGCCGCCTTCTCATCCGCCAAATGGAAGAACATGTCGAGCGGCGGTTTCATACGCCGCCGTTGTTGGAAGGTCTCTAACTCTCCACCATGGATACGTTTCAAGACACTGTCTTCAAGTTGAAGCACTACTGGGCCGATCGCGGCGCGGTGATCCAGGAGCCGTACGATCTGGAAGTCGGCGCGGGGACCATGGCGCCCGAGAGCTTTCTCCGCGTCCTCGGGTCCAAGCCGTACAGCGTTGCCTACGTCCAGCCGAGCCGCCGTCCCGCGGACGGACGCTATGGCGAAAACCCGAACCGCCTCTACAAACATCAGCAATTGCAAGTCATTCTGAAGCCCACGCCGGCCGATGTCCTCGATCAATACCTGGGCAGCCTGGAAGCGATCGGCATAGATCTCCGCAAGCACGATATCAAGTTCGAAGAGGATAACTGGGAAGCGCCCACGCTCGGTGCGTGGGGCATCGGTTGGCAGGTGATGCTCGACGGCCTCGAGATCACGCAGTTCACTTATTTTCAGCAGTGCGGGGGCATCGATCTCGACCTCGTTCCGGCTGAAATCACCTATGGCCTGGAGCGCATCGTCGCGTTTCTGCAGAACGTCAACAGCGTTTACGACATCGAGTGGGCGCCGGGCGTGAAGTATTCCCAAGTGCGCCTCGCCGAGGAAGAGCAGTTCTCCGTGTACAACTTCGAGATGGCGGACGTCGCGATGCTCTGGCAGGAGTTCGAACTGCATGAGCGTGAATGCCAGAGGCTACTCGACGCATTTCGCGCGACGAAGCAGCGCGCCCGCTTTCCAGTCCTTCCGGCATACGATCAGGCGTTGAAGTGTTCGAACTTATTCAACCTACTGGATGCGCGTGGCGCTATCAGCGTCACCGAACGCGTCGGCATCATCAATCGTGTCCGGAAGCTGGCTGTAGGTGTTGCGCAGGCATGGTCTGAGCAGCAATTTGCTTCTGACGAGGCCGCCGCCTGATGTCCGACTTCCTCCTAGAAATCGGGACTGAAGAAATACCCGATTGGATGATTGTGCCGGCGCTGGCTGACCTGCGCGGCAAATTCCAGGACGCGTTCGGCTCCTTCGGCGGTTCCGCTCTCATTACCGACGCCACTCCGCGGCGGCTCGTGCTCCTGGCCAAAGATCTCGCGCATCGCGCACCTGACACGGAAAGCATGGTGCAAGGTCCTTACTTATCCGCCGGCGAAAAAGCGGCCGAGGGCTTCGCTCGCAAACAAGGCGTTGCCGTCGCGCAGCTCGCAAAGACATCAGATGCAAAGGGCGAGCGCTACATCTTCCATCAGCTAGTGAAGGGTCAGGCTCTGGCGCAGGCGCTTTCCGAAAAGCTGCCCGGCATGATCGCGAGCATTCACTTCCCGAAATCCATGTACTGGACAGGCAAAGGCGGTGTTCGCTTCATCCGGCCCATCCGCTGGATGGTGGCTGTCCTCGACGAACAAGTGATCCCGTTCGAAATCGCCGGCGTTCAATCCGGCAATCTGACGCGCGGGCATCGCATTCTGGGGTCTAAGCAACCCGTTGCGGTCACGGCAGCGAATTACTTCGACGTCCTCAAAGAGAACTCTGTCATTGTTCGCGCTGAAGAGCGTCGCGAGCGGATTGAGCGCGGTCTGGGGCCAGACGTCCACCACGACGCGGACCTTCTACAAACGCTCGTTTTCCTCACCGAATATCCTTCCACCATTCGCGGCAATTTCGACGCGTCCTACCTCGAACTACCCAAGGAAATCCTGTCGACGGTGATGCGCCATCATCAGCGCTATTTCTCCGTGCTGAAAGATGGCGGCTCGCTTGCGCCTGAATTCGTTGCAATCACGAACACTGATGGCGACCCCGACGGTCTTATTCGTCAGGGTAATGAACGGGTTCTGCGCGCGCGTTTCAATGACGCTCGGTTCTTCTGGCAAGTCGATCAGCAGAAAAAGCTGATTGATCGTGTGCCTGATCTCGCAAAGGTAACGTTCCAGGCGAAGCTCGGCAGTTATAAGGACAAAGCGGATCGCGTCCAGAAACTTGCCGGCGAACTGGCGGACAAACTCGGCGCGGACGCGAACACCGTGAATCGCGCTGCCCTGCTCTGCAAGTGTGACCTCTCCACCGACATGGTCAAGGAGTTCACTGAACTGCAGGGTGTTGTTGGCGGTCTCTACGCACGCGCTCAGGGCGAAGGCGAAGCGGTTGCAACCGCAATTTACGATCACTACCGGCCCGTCAACATGGACGATGCCATCCCGGGCACGCTCGAAGGGCAGATCGTCTCCATTGCGGACAGACTCGACACCCTCAGAGAGTCGTTCCGTATCGGCCTGATTCCAACCGGGACCAAAGATCCGTTTGCGTTACGCCGCGCCGCCCAAGGCACCGTGAAGATTCTGTTCGAAGCGCGTCTGGACCTCGAATTGACGCCGCTCATCGATTACGTTCCCGTGCTGGTCCCCTTCATGCGCGAGCGGATCGAGTTCTACTTGCGCGACGTCCTCGGCTTCGCGTATGACGAAGTTGCATCGGTAATGGTGCCGCCGATCACCACGCTCGCCGATCTCGCTGATCGCGCCGAAGCGATGCGTCTGGTTCGGCCAACCGAAGATTTCGAACCACTCGCTGCCAGCTTCAAGCGCATCAAGAACATTTTGAAGCAGGCGGAGATCAAATCCATGACGCCGCCGAATCCCGATCTGCTCGCGCCTGGGCCCGAGAAGGACCTGTACCATGCCTGGCAGCAGATCGCTACTGAGGCCCAGAAGACTGCTTGCTACGGCGAGAAACTCTCGGCCATTGCTTCACTTCGGCCGCAAGTAGATCTCTTCTTCGATAAAATTTTGGTGAACGATCCAAATCCTGCGATCCGCGAGAACCGCCTGGCTCTGTTGTATGGCCTGCTGACGGAGTTCTCCACAATCGCTGATTTTTCCGAAATCGCAACGAAAGGCTGAGAAAAAGAAACTCGTAATGAAAAGATACGTTTACTCGTTTGGCGGAGGTGCCGCGGATGGCGATGGCAAAATGCGCGACATTCTGGGAGGCAAAGGCGCCGGGCTCGCCGAGATGAGCAAAGCTGGCGTTCCCGTTCCCCCCGGATTCACTATTTCCACCGAAGTCTGCAATCTCTTCTTCGAGAACGATCACAAGGTGCCCAAGGAAGTTGATGAGCAGATCCGACGCGCGGTCGAGAAGCTTGAGAAACAGATGGGCAAGAAGCTGGGTGGTGTCGATGACCCGCTGCTCGTAAGCGTTCGCTCCGGCGCAAAGTTCTCGATGCCGGGCATGATGAACACCATCCTCAATCTTGGCCTAAATGACGTGACCACGGAAGGTCTGGCGAAGAAAACCGGTAACGCTCGTTTCGCGTACGATTGCTACCGCCGGTTTATCCAGATGTTCGGCGAAGTCGCGCTGCACATCGACATGGCGAAGTTCGATCACATCTTCGATTCGCGCAAGGCCAAGATCAAGTCGCATCTCGATACCGATCTCACAGCAGAAGATTTGAAGGCGATCATCGCTGAGTACAAGAAGCTGGTGAAGAAAGAAACCGGTCGCGAGTTTCCGCAGGATGCGCACGAACAGCTCATGCTCTCTCGCGATGCCGTCTTTAATTCCTGGAACACGCCGAAAGCCGTTTACTACCGCAAGATGGAGAAGATTCCGGATTCCATCGGCACGGCTGCGAACGTTCAGGCCATGGTGTTCGGCAACATGGGTGATAATTCCGGCACCGGTGTCGGCTTCACGCGCAATCCCTCCACCGGCGAGAAGGTGTTCTACGGCGAGTTCCTCGTCAACGCTCAGGGTGAGGACGTTGTTGCCGGCATTCGTACCCCGCAACCCATCGCCGAACTCGAGCAGGTGATGCCGGAAGCGTACGCGCAACTCCGTGAGATCACCAGCAATCTCGAGAATCACTATCGTGACGTGCAGGACTTCGAGTTCACCATCGAAGAAGGCACGCTCTACATGTTGCAGACGCGCAACGGTAAGCGTACCGGTCCTGCCGCTGTCCGCGTCGCTGTCGAGATGGTTGAGGAAGGCCTCCTCTCGAAGAAAGAAGCCGTGCAGCGCGTTGCGCCCAATCAGCTCGACCAGTTGTTGCACCCTGTGCTTGATCCGGCCATGCGCAAGAGCTTGCAGAAGATCGCGACAGGCCTCGCTGCGTCTCCCGGCGCCGCCGTAGGTCTCGCTGCGTTCTCTTCCGAAGACGCCGTCCACCTGTCCGCGAAAGGCCCGGTCATCCTTGTCCGTAAGGAGACCACGCCGGATGATATTCACGGCATGGACGTTTCGAAGGGTATTTTGACCGCCGTCGGCGGACTCACCAGCCACGCTGCCGTGGTGGCTCGCGGCATGGGGCGTCCCTGTGTCGTCGGCGCATCTTCCGTTGCAGTTGATGAAGCGAAAAAGCAGGCCACCATTCTCTTCGAAGGCCGCAAGTTGATTCTCAAGGAGGGCGATTGGATCTCGCTCGACGGCACATTGGGCGAAGTCTATCTCGGCCAGTGCAAGACAAACGAGCCCGACCCGAAATCGCACTACTTCGCACAATTCATGGAATGGGCTGACGAGTTCCGCGGCAACTTTGGTGTTCGCGCGAATGCCGACATTCCGCGTGACGCGAAGCAGGCGCGTCTGTTCGGCGCCGAAGGCATCGGCCTCTGCCGCACCGAACACATGTTCTTCGCCGAGGATCGCATCCCGCACATGCAGGCGA
Source organism: Bryobacteraceae bacterium (assembly GCA_036276155.1). Classification (GTDB taxonomy): domain Bacteria; phylum Acidobacteriota; class Terriglobia; order Bryobacterales; family Bryobacteraceae; genus Bog-105. Next base: position 45,765 of record DATBEG010000020.1, read on the forward strand.
TGATTCTCGCTCGCGATGAGAAGACGCGCAAAAAGGCGCTCAAGAAGCTCCTCCCGATGCAGCGCAAGGATTTCGCGGGTCTGTTCGAGTCCATGGACGGCTTTCCGGTGGTAATTCGCACGCTCGACCCGCCGCTCCATGAGTTCCTGCCAAAGCGCGAGAATCTCATGGTCGATATCGCGAAGCTTCCCAGCGCGGACTCGAAGGAAAAGAAGTTGATGGCACAGACCTATGGCGTCTCCGTCGGGGAACTTAAGAAGTACCTGCCAGAGCTGCTGAGCCGGGTCGAAGAACTGCATGAGTTCAATCCCATGCTTGGCCATCGCGGCTGCCGGCTCGGTATCACGTATCCCGAAGTGACCGAAACGCAGGCGCGCGCCATCTTCGAAGCGGTTGTTCTGGTAGCGAAGAAGGGCAAGAAGGTCATCCCCGAAGTGATGATTCCGCTCGTCGGAAACGTCAAGGAACTTGAGAATCAGAAGAAGATTGTTGTCGATGTGGCGAACGAAGTTCTGGGGGCTGCCGGCATGCAGGATCTCAAGTACTACGTCGGCACGATGATCGAAATTCCGCGCGCCGCGCTGACCGCTGATGAGATCGCACGCGAGGCCGAGTTCTTCAGCTTCGGTACAAATGATCTCACACAGACCACGATGGGCCTTTCGCGCGACGACTACACGAAGTTCTCGAAGCATTACGAAGAACTTAAGATCTTCAAGGCTGATCCCTTCGCAGTACTCGATCAGGATGGTGTTGGGAAGGTGGTCGAAATGGCCGTCAAGCTTGGCCGCAAGACCCGGCCCGATATTGAAATCGGAATCTGCGGCGAACACGGCGGTGAGCCGAGTTCGGTGGAGTTCTGCTATCGCGTGGGCATGAACTACGTTTCCTGCTCCCCCTATCGCGTGCCGATCGCACGTCTGGCAGCAGCGCAGGCTGCGCTCAGCGGCGATCATAAAGCTGAAGCGCAGCGCACGGCCTAGTAGTCCTCAACAATGACCGTTCGAGACATGGCGTCCCGGCGATGGGACGCCATTATCGTGGGCGCCGGCCACAACGGGCTCACGTGTGCCGCTTACCTGGCGCGTGCAGGAAAACGTGTTCTGGTGCTGGAAGCCCTGGATCGCATCGGCGGAGCTTGCACCATCGAAGAGCCCTGGCCCGGAGTTCGCATGTCTCCTTGCGCCTATCTCTGTGGGCTGCTCCATCCGCTGGTGATCGAAGAACTCGATCTGCCTCGCCGCGGATTTTCATGGTCGCCCGCAACGAACGGACTGTTTGTCCCGTTCGAAGACGGTTCCAGCGTCCAGATCTATGACGACGACGAGCAGTGCGATGCTGAAATTCGCAAACTCTCGCCGCGTGATCTCGATGGATGGCGTGCTTTGCGCGATGTGCTCCGGCGGTTGCGTGATGTGATTCGGCCCGCCAATAGCCAGGACGCCTGGATCGGCGAACCGCCCACTCGCGATCAACTCGAAGAGCGCATCGGTAACGATGCGGAAGCGAAGCACGTGCTGTTCGATTGGTCGATGGCTGAGTTCGTCGAACGCTATCTGCAAGACGAGCGCCTGCAGATGGCGTATCTCGGGCAAGGGGTAATCGGGACGAACGCTAGCCCTTTCGATCCAGGTACCGCCTCCATTCGCTTTCACCATGCCAGCGGTCGACAGGGTGGCCTGCCCGGAGCCTGGGGTTACGTAACGGGCGGCATGGGCATGATCTCGATTTTCATTGCCGACGCCGCTCGCGAGGCCGGCGTAGTAATCGTCTCGGGGATTCCGGTCGCCGAAATCGTTCTCGGCGAAGGAGTCGTGGTCGAAAGCGGTGAGCGAATCAATGCGCCCGTCGTGGTCTCGAACGCGGACCCTCGCCGCACGCTGGCTATGCTCGGAAGCGACGCCGACCCTGCGTGGCGCGAGAAAGTCGAGGCTATTCCCCAGCAAGGCTGCACTCTCAAGCTCAATGTCTGGCTGCGCGAGTTGCCCAATTTCCGTGCGCGTCCTGGGACTTGCGAACCGCACCATTTCGGGCAGATCAACACCCCGCTCAGCAGGGCAGAATGGAAGGCGGGTTACCGGGCCGCCAGGGAGGGCCGTCTGCCCGATCGTCTCTGGACTGAGATCTACTTCCAAAGCGTTCATGATCCGCCCGTCGCGCCTGCAGGCACGCACACAATGTCGGTCTTTTCGCAATACGTTCCGTACAAGTTTGCCGACGACAAAACCTGGGATGATTATCGCGAGGCTGCAAAACAGCTCGCGCTCGATGCCTTGGCGCGCTTCTGCAGCAACATTCCTGATGCCGTGATCGAAGCCGAAGCCATTGGCCCTCCCGACATTGAGAGGCGTGTCGGTCTCACTGGAGGCCACATTTTTCAAGGCGAATGCCTGCCCGCTTATATGTGGAGCAACCGTCTCAGCGCGCGCACGCCCATGCCCGGCGTTTATCTTTGTGGCGCATGCACGCATCCGGGTGGAAGCGTCATAGCCATGAATGGTCGTAACGCGGCTATGGCCGTGCTTGACGATACGGGGTCCGCCAGCGCCGTTTCAGCCGCCGATTGATGATGAACATCACAATCGCGACCGGGATGAACACGATCAGCGGCCACTTCTCTTTGAGTGGGGCTTCCGGTGGCCCTACGGGGAGATTTGCCGCCACCTCCACATGCGAGCCTTGTGCTTCGATGTCGGCCATAAAACTCCAGTAGCCTTGGTTCGGAAGCGTGACCACTGCGCCGTAGAGCATCTTGTTCGACGCTTTTGCGTGCGTCGCGGGCGCAACCACTTCCATGATCTTGCCGTTCTCATTGCGCGTGAACCGCAGCGTCACATGCGCATCGGGGACATCGCTATGATCTGACGCCTTCTGCACCATCAGGCTCAAATTTGTTTGCGCTGTTGTCAGGTGCGCGGAGTTGCCGAAAAGCGTTACATCGATCGGACCCACACGCTGTTTTAGCATCACGACTGATCCGTCTGCCAGCGCGATGCTTGCGTATAGAACCCCGAACGCGAGTCGAACCAACTTCACATCATCCCCCGCATCTGCATCGGCTGTAAGAGAATCCAGATCCCGGCGGCGTACAGGGCACATGCAACCGTGCACAATCCCCCAAAAACACTCCAGCGCTCTTTATACTGCGTCGCCAATAGCCAGCCGACGTACAACGTCATCAGCAAACCGGCATCGAGAATTAGAATCTGCAGAGAGTTCAACGACCCCGCCAAAGAGGCTGTCGGACTCCAGCTTGTAAAGAAGTGAAAGCAGATGTGCGCAAACCACATGGCGATTCCAATGGGAACCAGCGTGAAAGCAAAACGGTTGACGATCTCACGCGAAGTGACGAGCCGCAAAATCAAGCTCATCACAAACGGCAATAGCGCGGCGCCCGCGATGATGGAACCCGCAACGATCCACGGCATCGCGCCCGCTCCCAGCCGTGCATGCAAACGGTGTTCCCACATCATTACCGGCGACGTCATCATAGCGGCATTGGTAAACGCTCCGAAGACGATCAAGAGTGCCAGGGCGGCCAGATCCGTCCTGTGCGACAGCCGCCCAATAGAGGATCTGTACGGATCTTTGAGAATTGTCGCGGCCGGAGATACCGGCAGCAAAGATACGTTGTCATGAGGACAAGCCTTCACGCAATCGAGACAAAACGTGCAGTCCAGGTTACTCGCCTTCTTGGGCTGGAACAGGTACAGTTCGCATCCGCGCGCACGCTCGTTGCCGCGAATGCAATCGTAGGTTTGGCAGGACTTGCAGACTTCCTGGCGTTTGACGCGCACTTCGCGCGGCGACACAAGCGAACTGATGAAATTAAACTGTCCGATCGGGCAAACGTATTTGCAAAAACTTGCGCCACGAAAGATGCCGTCGATGATCAGCGCCGCGAGAAAGTAACCGGCGATGATCCACGCCGTCAGCCATGGGCTGTCCCACAGTCCGAAGACTTCGTAGGCGCAGAGATAAAGCAGCAGCAGCGCGGAGGCCAGCCATTTCGTCCGCAAAGCGCTGGGCCAGCGTAATCGCGCCGGCAAAATTTTCCTCGCGATATCGCGGGCCAGTGTAAAAGGACAGGTCATGCAGAAGAGATTCCCAACTGCAAGCAGAGCCGCGATCACTAGAAAGCGCCAATGAATCCAGGGCAGAACGCCCGCGAGGTTCATAGGGGCAATCTGCCGTCCGAAAAAACCGTCCGCCATGACCGCGATCGCCAGGAGCAGCATCGCCACCTGTGCCGCGCGCCGCAGGTTCGGCAACACCACACTCGAGCGTACGCGCGATGTAGGCATGCGAGCCGGAACGCGCTTCATTTTTTCGCGTTGCTTCCGCAGCTTCGGGCCGGCCAGCAATCGCATTGCAATCACGAAGGCCGGGATCAGATAGACCACTGAACCCGGCACCCACATGATGAGTCCCGCGAGCGTTTGATCATCCAGCGCACGCACACTGCTCGCATGGATGGCCTCATAGCTGGGATAAAGCACGCGGCCGGAGAAGACGAAGATGATGGAGATTCCGGTATTCACCAAATCTGACGCGAGCAGATAGGGTATGAGCACCCACTCGGGCCAGCGTGATTTGCCAGGCACAGGTCGGATGATGGGCCACCAGAACAAGATGCCTGTCCAGAAAAAGCTCGCATGTTGCAGTCCGTGGATCCATGGAGTTCGCAGTCCCGCTTCATAGGGCCAGGGCAGATGCCAAAAAACAGTGCTCGCCGCGAACAGTGACCACGCTACCAGCGGCGCAACAAGAAATTGAAAAGCTCGCCGCAGCGGAGGCCATGTCATGAACGGGCCCAGCCCTTCCTTGACGAACGGCTTCGGCAAGCCGCGCAGCAGCGGCAGCGTCGGGTGTCCAATCAGGATCAGTGGCGGCGCGAACATCATCAGCAGAAGATGTTGCGTCATGTGCGCCGCCAGGAAGAAATGATCGAAGGTATCAAGCGGCGATTCCGTCGCAATTAACAACAGCGCCAGACCCGCAAGAAATGCCGCCAGCCGCTCTTTATCGTATTCGCCGAGGACGCGTTGTCTGATGCGCAGCCATCCCCGGATGTAGATGAGCGCGATCAGCAACAGCAACGCTATCGCGAGGGGATCAAGATTCCAGGATGTAAGCGCCGCAGCGCCGAGTGAATCCACTACTGCTTCAGTTTCACACCTGGAGAAGTCGCGATCAGAGCCAGGTCACGCGGCAGCGGATTCTCCCGTTTATCGGAGGGTACGGCCGGGGGCTTAGTCTTCGGATTTAGCGTCGCGAGGAAGGAAACGAGAGCTTCCACCTCCGCCGGGCTCAACTTCTTACCGTAAGCCGGCATATTTCCGCCGCCCTGAATCACCTGTCTGATCATCTCGGGCTTGGTCAACCGCGTCGCAACGGCATCAAGCGATGGTCCACGACGGCCGCCCTCACCACCCAGAGCATGACAGTCCCGGCACTGTTTGTTTTGGAATACGACAGCTCCGTGCAACTCCAGTGGGGTGCGTCCCTTGAGATATTGAGCGGGTATCGGATCCGCGCTCCATGCATTCATCTTCGGCGACCACGGAGACGTGTCGCCCATATAAGCCAGAACGCCAACCACAAGCAGAATCAGGACCACGGAAAGCACGGCAACAGGCCGGCGGCGCGCACTCTTCTCGCCTGTGCCCGACAGAAATGGCAACGCAAGCAGGAACAAGATAACAACAGCAGGAAGAGCGAACAGCACGATTACTTCCATCCAATCGGGCAGCAGCGCCAGCATGGCGAAAACTGAGAGGAAGTAGAAATCGGGGCGCGGATTCGTATCGACGATGGTCGGATTTGGAATCCCCATCGGGCCCTTGGGTCCGAATATTAGCGAACAGCCCAGTATGCCAACGATAATAATGGCCGCGAAAATGAGATCTTTACCGATCGCATGCGGCACGAACGGAACGCCTTCTTTCCGGAGAATTTCGGCGTACTCTGCGTCATAGGTTGACTTGTGCACCGGATATCCAGGGCGCGGGTATTCGTTGATGCCCTTCGTGAGCACCAGGCGCAGATGCATGCTGACGATCGCGATGATCAATCCCGGAATGATGAAGACGTGGAGGGTGAAGAATCGCGATAGTGTTTCGCCGGCTATTATAGGTCCGGCAAGCAAGACGTGTACCAGTTGCGCGCCTATCAGCGGCACTCGCCCCGTAATGGAAGCGCCGATTGTCAGCCCCCAGTAGGCATCCTGGTCAAAGCGCATCACTTGGCCGGTAAACGCCATTGCGAGCGTAAAGATGAGCAGGAAAATACCCGAAACCCAAGTCAGTTCGCGCGGATATTTGTAGGCGCCAAAAAGAAACACCTGGACCATGTGCGCGGTCATGATCGCCACCATGAAATTGGAGCCCCAATAATGCACTGCGCGCAGATACCAGCCCCAGAACTGCGCGTGATTCAGGTACTCCAGGCTAGTGTACGCCTCGTTTGTGGAGGGAATGTACACGAACGCGAGGCACGCGCCTGAGATTATCTGAATAATAAAGCACAGCAGCGTGGCGCTGCCGAAGACATAGAACCAACTGCCTGCGCTGGCCGGGACTTCATGCCCCGCGGTGGAAGCGTAGAGTGCAGTCAGGTGAAGTCTGTCATCCAGCCAAACGGCGCCTTTGCGTAACCGGTTCATACTTAGACTCCCGACTCAAACGGGATTCGAGAGAGTCGGCATTTCGCCGCCTTTCACCCAAAGATCGCCGTTTTCAACTTTGTAGGTGTACTGGAACAGCCCGCGCGGAGGTGGTCCCGCAGCGCGTGAGCCGTCTTCGTAATAAGCGCCACCGTGACACGGACATAGGAACAATCCGGATTCGGGGAACCATCGCACGGGACAACCAAGGTGCGCACAGTTGATGGCAAACACCTGAAACGTATTTCCCTGCAGCCGCCGCACCCAGCATGGGATATCGGCGGTTTGGCCGTCCCATGGTCGTGTGTAGGGATTGCGATACGTCGCGATGCGGGTGCTGTTTTGCGGAAAGCCTTCCAGCGGACCCAGCGAGATCCACGATCGTGGGTCTTTGCGTTCCACCCAACTTGAAAAAACGAACCCAATTAGCGGCACAGCCAGTAACAAGCCGGCGGCCACGTTCAACGCAACACCCGCCGTGAACAGCCAGTCTCTGCGCGATGGATCGAGTGTGTTCTGTTTTCCTTTGTCTTCCTGCCGCTCTGGCCCTGTCATTGCTTTTTGCCCCCCGCAGCACCGACACCTTGTTGGCTGCTTCCCCTCGCCTTGCTTCCTTCCTGTTCTTGCTGATGCGGACTGCCCGGACCAACTCCGCTGCCCTCGTTACCTTTCACCATCGATCCCGATTGCCCTGTTCCGTTTTCATTCGTATGCAACTCCTGAACGTTCGGGTTCACCGGCCGCTTCGAAGCAAGAAACGCGACGATATCGGTGATGTCCTGACTTGCCAGAGCGTGCCCCAGGTTCAGCGTCTGATAGTTCGGCATTCCTAATGAGGGCCAGCCCTCGATAACCGCGGTTCTGAGCAATTGATTGCTCACGAGCGACAGATAAGTCGGATCGGCAACAGGCCCAATCGGAGCGCCTTGCCCGTGGCATGCGAAGCAATCTCTCAAGAAGAGCTTCCGCCCTTTATCCGGATTTCCGGTGCTCACATCTGCGCTATAGGCCGGCGTCGCGGCCCCGTGAAAGTCCACTGGTTTCGCCCAGTTCTTTTCGATGCCGTCCACCAATGCGGCTACCTGCTGGTCTGTAAGGGGTCCGCCCTGGCTGATGGCCCACGCAGGCATGCCTGTTCCCTGACGACCGTTAGCAATCACCTTCGATATTTCATCTTTGGGAACGATTGCCAGATACAACGCGTTATTCAACGGACGTCCAGGCCCGCCAAGTCCCTCCGCACCGTGACAGCCTTGGCAGTTCTCGGCGAAGAGAGTCTTGAAGTCCGTGATGTTGCGCGTGTTTTCAGTGGGCTGTGCTTTAGGCTTGCCGGGCGGGTCACAGGCGCTGAGCGTCAGCAGAACCGGAAGGAATGCGAATATGCAGACGGTCCTCCCACACCACGAGATGACCCCGGGTCGCGACCGCATCATTCGCGATCTTCCTCGTCCCGGCTTTCGACATGGAGGCCCGGCGCCTCAACGAAGGCGCGCTCCGCCAGCGTCCATGTCTGCATGGTTTTGATGCTGGTGCTCCTTGCAATGAAGTAACCGCCAACAAGCCCGAACCCTAATTGCGCGGCGACAAACCACGGCCAACTGATTCGCTCGTTCATCGCCGGGTTGATGATGCTCAGTGTGGTTGCAACCAGTCCGCTCCAAAACAGCGGCATTAAAATGCCGGCCCAGAATGGCGCGTACTTCGGGAACATCGGCAGCATGACTGCGTATACGATGCCGACCATAATTGAGATGAGCGCGTGACCGACCAGCGCTGCAAAGAATGCCAGCGGTTGAAATTGGCGCAGTTGCTCTATCGTCTCGTTGCCCATCCCCGGAATCACAACACCAGCCAGCAGGTTGACCGGATACCAGATGCTGTGCTGCACCACCAGACCGTAAAGAGCCGCAAGCGCGGCCATTGCTGCGCCGCCTGCCAAGCCGCCCCACAGACCCGCAGAGTAAGGATGGATTTCCTCTGGAATGCGCACGCGGTGTCCCGCCTGACCGGCTCTGAGCCGCACAACCGATCGTTGTTCGGCCGGGATTGCCGCAGGTCGCAATTGGCTTTCGATGGGAACCACTTCGTGCTCTTCGTGCGGGATTACATCATGCCACCAGCCGAGCGTTGCGCGAAACGCGATGATTAGTCCGACTAAGCTGACCACCCAATGAGTGACAATCCCCGCAGCCAGCAGCGTGATACCAGACGCCAGCACCAGGGGCCAAAACGTCGGCGCGGGAAGTACGACCGATTCTTCTGCTGACCTCTCGCCCGCCTCGCCGTGATGCGTTTCATGTGTCATCGAGATTGGCTCCTACCAAATCTTGAGGCCGAGTATATAAACAACACTGAAGACCACGACCCAAATGCCATCAACAAAGTGCCAGTACCAGGAGAGAAACTTGACCCTTCTCTCCTGGGTTGCGATAGGAAAGCCCATCATCGTCGTGATGAAAACGACGAGCAGGAAGACCAAGCCGACAATGACGTGGCTAGCGTGCAAACCGACCAATGAATAAAACGTTGTGCCGAACAGGTTCGTGCTGATAGTCAGGTGATCTTCATAAATGAGCTTGTGCCATTCCACGCCGGTCGCAAACAGGAAGTAACCGCCAAGCAAAATAGTCGCCGCCCACCAGAGTTTAAATAAGGCCAGGTTGTGTCTTTTTAGTGCATTTTCTGCAAACACAATAGTTGCGCTGCTCGAGAACAGGCAGATGCTCGCAAGAATCGGCATCTCCAAAACATCTTTTGGATATGGGCCCGTTAAGCTCTTCCCGATGTAGATGACATAGGCCCCCGCGAACATCGTGAACAGAACGGACTCGGTGATGATCAGGAAGATGATGCCGACGGTTCCGCGATCCGGCAACTTCCATTCGCGCTCCATTTCGAGGGCGTTTTCGGGGATAGCTTGGTCTTGTGCTGCCATGTCCGTCTACTCGAATTTCCAATCGGGATCGTTCGGATGTTTCAGATCCCACAGCGGCCGGCTGCTCCGAACTACAGGCAGCTTTTCGAAGTTATATTCAGCAGGCGGCGAAGAGGTCGCCCATTCGAGCGTCCAGGCATCCCAGGGATCATCGGGCGCTTGTACGCCTCGCAAACTCGATTTCAAAAGATTCCAGACGAATACCAGGATGCCGGCAGTCTGGAAGAGAACGCCAATCGAGGCGATCAGATTCCAGGTTTCCCAGCCGCGTCCCGGAAAATAGGTAAAGGTACGCCGGGGCATCCCGAGCATCCCCACCCAGTGCAGCGGAATGAACGTGAGATTAAAGCCAACACAGAACAGCCAGAAGTGCCACTTGCCCAGCTTCTCGTCGAGCAGTTTGCCCGTTACTTTCGGGAACCAGTAGTAAATTCCCGCAAACAGCCCGAACACCAGGCCGCCGACGAGCGTGAAATGGAAGTGGGCGACCACGAAATAAGAATCATGCAGTTGCCAATCGAACGGCGCGACGGCAAGCATGATGCCCGTCAAGCCGGCAACCAGGAATTGAAGCAGAAACCCGATGCAGAATAGTAGCGGAGTTTCCATTTTCAATTTGCCGCCGTACATCGTCGCGGTCCAATTGAAAATTTTGATGCCGGTAGGAACGCCCACGAGCATGCTGGATGCCGCGAAGAATGTGTTCGACCACGACGTCATGCCGACGCAGAACATGTGATGGGCCCACACGCCCAGGCTGATGAACCCGATTGCAACTACAGCGCCTACCATGGCCGGGCGTCCAAACAATGGCTTGCGCGAGAAGATCGGGATCACTTCAGAAAGGATTGCGAAAGCCGGGAAAATCAGGATGTAAACTTCCGGGTGTCCGAAGATCCAGAACATGTGCTGCCAAAGAACCGCCGATCCGCCTGACTGTGTGTCGAAGAAATTAGCACCGAGATGCCGGTCCAGTTCGAGCATGATCTGGGCGGCAGAGAGCGGCGGTAAGGCGACAATAATCAACCAAGAGTCGACAAGCATGACCCAGACAAACATTGGCATTCGGCTCAATGTCATTCCCGGGCAGCGCATGCATAGCGTGGTTGCAACCACGTTGATGGCGCTGGCAATGCTTCCTAAACCGGAAACCAGTACTCCGAGCGCCCAGTAATCCGCCGCCGCTCCGCGCGAGAACGCCTTTTCGGTGAGCGGGGCATAGGCGAACCAGCCCATGTCCGGTGCCGAACCAGCCCCCGACAGACCGCCGCCGCCGATATAGCTGAAGTACAGAAGAAATCCCCCCAGCAAGAAGATCCAAAACCCAAAAGCATTCAAGCGCGGGAAAGCCATGTCTCGCGTTCCGATCATCAACGGCACGAGGTAGTTGGAGAATCCAGCCACCATCGGCATACCAACCAGGAAAATCATGGTGGTCCCGTGCATGGTGAAGAGCCGGTTATACGTGTCGGGATCGACAATATGGTTGAGAGGGGCAGCGAGCTGCAGCCGGATAACGGATGCCATGATGCCCGCCACCACAAAGAAGAACAGCGCGGAGACCACGTACATCAATCCCAGTCGTTTGTGGTCGACTGTGGCCACCCACTTGTACAGAGTCTCGGAAAAGGAGAATTCAGGCGTTAGGGCCTGCGGCTCTTGTAACGGATAGTCGATGGTAGCCATGGGTCTGGGGTCACTTCAAAGACTGCAGATAAGACACAACTTGATCCAGTTCACCGTCGGTTAGTTTCATGCTTGGCATGAAACATCCCGGCTTCGAATCCTGCGGGTCATTCACCCAATCGCGAAGACCTTTCTTATCGTTCACCAACACGCCGGCGCCGATCGTCTGCCGGCTCATCAAATGCGTAAGATCGGGGCCAAATCTACCGACCGCAGGAGTGCCGCGAATCATGTGGCAATTGACGCACGCGAGACCGCCGAACGCGTCGCGCGCTTGCGCCACCTGCGGATCATCCGCAGCGAGCTTCTGCTGATTCTTGGTCCAGGTCTTGAAGTCCTCTGGCTTGTCCGCAATCACGCGCAACAACATCTGTGCGTGCTCTGTACCGCAATACTGCGCGCAATTGCCGACGTAGGCGCCCGGCTGCTTCGGATCAATCCACGTGTAATTGATGCGGTTCGCAATCAGGTCCGTCTTGCCGCCCAGCTCAGGCAGCCAGAAACTGTGATTCACATCCGCACTGGTCAGCTCAAGGTAGGTTGCTTGCGAACCATCGGGAGTTGCCGGTACGTGTATCTCGTTCGCGGTCGTGAAATGGTAGTCGGGATACTGAATCTCCCACCACCATTGGTGTCCCACCACGCGAATCTTCAGAGCCTTCGCCGGGGGACTCGCGTTCTGAACGCTGGCAATCACGCGCGCGGACACTCCGATCAGGACGAAAACAATGAGAATCGGAATAACGGTCCAGGCAGCCTCAATCTGATTACTACCGTAAACTTGCGGGGGCTCCTGGTGCGTGTCGTCGCCCGGTTTGCGGCGAAACCGCCAAACTGTATACACGATGAGACCGCCGACGACGACGAAAATCGCGGCGCAGACAGCCAGGGTCAAATACGCGGCTTGCCGTTCCGCGTCTGCGGGCGTTGTCGCTGCATTGAAGATGTTGGTAATTCGGCGTTCAGGCACGCCCGGAACTTGCACCTGAAGCAGCAAATTCAGCATGTATGCAAACAAGCTCGTTTACCCCCTGCACTACACACGGCTACAAGCAGCAAACAAACACTGTAGCGCGCCATCTTGAGCCGCTTTCCAGAACAATACACTTGACTCCGAATTACTGGTTTTTCGTTATAGTTAGATCACTATTATGCCCATAGGGATCGAGCAGCGGGAAATTGAAGAAGTTCTTGTCGTGGATCTCTCAGGTCGGCTTGTGGCAGGCCCCGAAGCGGCAGAACTGCGGCGCACGTTCGAGGAGCTAAAAGAGCAGAGGAAAAATCGCGTCGTGCTCAACCTGAAGGAAATCGACTACATCGATAGCACCGGCCTTGGAACTCTCGTCATTGGTCATTCCGTAGCTTTTGATACCGGGGGCGCGATGAAGTTGCTCAATCTGTCAAGACGGAGCGCTCAGCTCTTGATTTTGACGAAGCTAAGCACTGTCTTCGAAATGTTCGACGACGAGCAATCAGCCATCAATAGTTTCTTCCCCGACCGCGAAATCAAGAGTTTCGATGTTCTCGACTTTGTCAGGAACCACAGCGACAAAGAAGACGATGACGACCCGAACGGGATATAGCTAAAAAATTACCAGTGCCCTGTCTGGCGTCTATCCTGCCCGGATTACTAGGCAATCGGGATACCGAACGTTTTCGTCAGTGCAGATTGAGCGACATGTTTACCACCTCAAACTCAAAACGCTCTGGCGGCAAACAACTTACGGGGCTCGGCGTCATATCCTGCCACGTTTTGTAGGCAGTGTGGGCCACTGAATTATTCAGATAAAACAGGAACTGATCGGAGCAGCAGCGAATCGGCGGCATCTGACGAAAAGCAAGCCGCAAGCCAACCGCTTTCTCCAGTTCAACAGCTTTGCCGCCGATTGACTTGTCTTCGAGCAATTGGACGAAGCTGCTTCGTCCGGCGTGCGGCCACACGTCGCTTTTCAGCAGGTTGCGCAGCTCGATGCGAGCGCCGAATGTGATCTCACATTGACGAATCCATTCGATAACCGCATCGCCCCAATGCCAGTGGCTCAGTAATCCGAGGTATTGGTCAACCAGGTTCAGCGCAAGGTCCGTCTTCCGGCGCTCAATCGATTCCTCGTCCAGAAGCTTGTCAGCCGCAATGGGCGTGACCATATCTTCCTGTTCGATGATCTCGGTTGCGATGCACATCATCTTGTCCAGCCGCTTTACCTCCGGAACCGTTTGCACTAGCAGAGGAGGAAGGTCATGCTTGCGCCCTCCCGGCACTTCGACGAACCTTTTATCGCCAATGATGTCCATACGCAACCTCGTAAGTGGTCTTTTCGACAACCCGGTCGAGTACTAGTTGACTCTCAATTGTAGAGACGTTCCAACTTGCATTCAAGATACTTCGCTAAGAGATCTTCTAGTACCTAGTACGAAAATGAGTGAAAATGTTTTAACTTTTTTTTCAATGCCTTGTCAGCACCTCGTAGTGACCGCTAATCTGCGCTCGTCACACTTGCAGCTATATTGAAGACATCTATGCATCCTTCGGGCCGTTTGTTGGCCCTGACGGTCGTCAGCGGCGCGTTGCCCATGCTCGCGGCACAACTTCCGGGCTGTTTGGAAGGCGCAAAGTCGTTCTTGCCTTGCGAACTCAGCTTCGATTGGCGCGCGAACGAGGTTCCGGCGAACACCTCCCCCTATAAAGAGGATCTGTTGTCGGTCGAATTTCGCTCTCCGAATCACGTGACCTATCTCATGCACGCTTTTGCTGAGGGCAGCCATTCACTGAAGGTACGCTTCAGTCCGACAGAAGCGGGCCAATGGACGTATCGAATCTCCAGCTCGGTAAAGCGGCTGGAGCGCCAGGAGGCAACTTTCAACGTTGCGGATTCCGGGCTGCCCGGTTTTGTCGGCGTGGCGAATCTGCGTCATTGGTGGACCACCAACAAACAGCCGCATCTATGGCTTTCCGTCGCTGTTCCATGGTTCGAGATGGATCAACCCACGTTTGAAAGCTGGCTCGACGCACGCAAACAGGACGGGTTCACACATGTTCGTGGAACGCTGCTCACAGGCTCTGGGCGGATGAAACCACTCACAGCAGACATGCTTCCGAATGCCGGCTATTTTGACGCTCTCGACGATCGTCTTTTGGCTGCTGACGCACGCGGCTTCACGCTCGATCTGGTCATCGCCGACGATTCGTTTCTCCGTTCAGGCGCGTTCAGAGATTGGGATCAGCGCGGTGCCCTGGTGCGCTATATGGTCGCTCGCTATGGCGGCCTCAACGTCACATGGCAAGGTATCGAGCAGTACGAAAGCATCCCGGACAGCCGCGCACTGCTCAAAGACATGGGCGCCGCACTGGAGAAGTACGATTCTTACCGGCATCCCAGATCTACCGAAGCCCGCACTTCATCGTCCCCGTTGGTTGCCGACGGATGGATGAATTACCTGATCGAGTCGGTAGAGAACCCTCAGTTCGGGGCCGTCGAACACCAGTTCACGACGCAGCCCGAGATTCATGAAGTCAATGCCAAAGATCCAGACGCGTTTCGCCATCAGCTTTGGAGTTGCACCACAAACGGCGAGTATCCGAGCATCTCGTTCGATTCGTTACGCGAGGAAGCGAATATCAGAGCTGTTCGAACCTGGGTCAAGGTGGTGTCGGAGACGCGCCATTGGGAATTCGAGCCCTATTTTGATGTGGACGGAGCGCGTGCGGTCGGGTTGGCTGAGATCGGCTACATTGCGTATGCACAGAATCCCGGGATCGTCGAAATCAACTTCGATCGCCACAAGTACACCCCCATCTGGATCAATCCCTCAACGGGCGAAGAGACTGAAGAGAAGAACTGGCGCGGCAACATCTTCAGCCGCCCGACCCCCGACAATTCGCACGATTGGATTCTCGACATCGAGCGCGAGGGTCACAAGGAGTCCATGCTGAAGTCGGTGCGCTTCGAATCCATCGACCCGCCCGTGCAAGAGATCGAGATCGACTCCGAAAAGATCCCCTTTGACGTCGCCCAGCCGGCCAGCGAGCAGATAGACGCAAAGCAACCGGTCGCGTTCAAGGTCAAGCTGACACGCACCAATCGCGCGACGCGCACCATGCAGTACGTGTGGTGGGGCGAGGTGGTCGCCACCGGACTTGGCTCGCAGCTACTGGCCGTGGGGGCTGACACAAATTTCAAGTTTCCTCCCGAAATGTTAAAAGAGCCTGGGGCGACCATCAGCCTGCGCGTCGATGCCATCAACGCAAACGGCAAAGCATACGAACTGAACAAGGTCTACACGTTGAATCCGTGAACATTCTTGCCGTCGACGCGACGTCAGAGCGGGGCGGAGTTGCTATTCGTAGCGCGGGAAAAGCGCTTGCCGAGGTTTCGCGCCACGCTCCGGACGGGTTTGCTCATGTGTTGTTCTCCCTCATTGAAGAAGCGCTCGCAACAGCGAACTTGAAGCTCAGCGACATCGATTGCTTTGCTGCCGCATCGGGCCCCGGATCGTTCACCGGTGTGCGTGTCGGATTGTCTGCAGTGAAAGGCTTGGCAGAAGCGCTCGGCAAGCCGGCTGTCGGTGTTTCAAATCTGAAAGCCATGGCACTCTCCGGCACAGGAGCATTGCGAGCCGTCATTCTCGACGCACGGCGCAATCAGGCTTATGTCGCGGTCTATGACGACCAGTTAAGGCCGGTAGCTCCCGAAGAAGTCGTGAACCTCTCGGAGTGGTTAGCAAACTTGGTACCGGTTCAATACGAGTTCATCGGCCTCGAAGGCTCCGGGTTTAAACCCGCCGGCAATCTCGCCGCTGCTGTTGCTGAAATCGCGGAACGGTCGCAGTGGAGCGATCCGGCCGCGCTGGACGCAAATTACGTCCGCCGCTCCGATGCCGAACTGTTTTGGAAAGAAGTCGGCTAGCGGCCGAAGAGCATTCTCGCCTGGTTTAGGGCGAACCAGCTAAGGAAACCGTTCCCAATCACGAGCGCGATGAAATAGTACGCGATGCTTTGCCGCGGCTCGGGCGGGAAATCACGTCGCCAGAGGCGATACGCCGCACCTAACGCTACAAACGCGAACAGCCATTCCTTCAACGTGTATGCCAGAACCGCACTGACGAGTACCACGGCCAGGCGTCCCTGAGCCCCAATCGCCGACATTGCCGGGGCACCGTCGAAAATGAACACCGGAATCAAATTCAGCAGATTCACCCAACCGGCGAACTGAGCGACGGCGAGCCACACGCCGTGTCCGGTTGTCAGGAAAATACCGTAGGAAATCAGGCCGGATAGCAACCCAAACAGCGGGCCTGCGAGCGCAATCTGTGCCCGCACGCCGCTATCTACATTTGCGCCGCGCCATTTGACGAAAGCCCCCAAGCCCGGGAGGAACATCGGCATTTCGGCCGCAAACCCGAAACGGCGGACGGCGAAATAGTGCCCCATCTCGTGCAACAGCACCGAACCGGTCAGTCCGACGGCGAACCACCAGCCGAACAGCGTCCAGTACACGCCCACGAACGCAAGTATGCTGAGGAGAAACTTGCCCTTGGTGAGGATAATGCCGCCGTACTTGATGATGGCAGCCAGTCCCACCCCGATAGGGCCTAATCGCTTTTTCCAGCCTTGTTTTTGCTGCAGCGGCGGCTGCTGCTGTGGCGGCTTGGGCTGTTGCTGTACTTCCAACCTTCAGTGTAAAGGCGAGCCGTTAGTTTTCGGCTGCCGCTTCGCTCAGATCTGGCAGATCGTTCGTTGTCTGCGAGCTCAGGAAGATGGATACAACGGACTCGAGTCCTTCTTCGTCCTCTTCATCGAACCGGTTCAGACTGGCGCTGTCGATGTCGAGAACGCCGAGCACTCTTCCCCAATTCAGAAGCGGCACCACAATCTCTGATCGCGAGGTGGAGTCGCACACAATATGGCCCGGAAACTTGTCCACATCGTGCACAACCTGCGTTTCCTGGTTCAGCGCCGCCGCCCCGCAGACACCTTTGCCAAAGGGGATGCGGACACAAGCAGGCTTGCCCTGAAACGGCCCCAGAACCAGCTCCTCTCCTTCTGCAATGTAGAAACCCACCCAATTGACATCGGGCAGTGAGTGGAACAGAAGCGCGGACGTATTTGCCGCGTTCGCAACGAAGTTGGTTTCGCCCGCGACGAGTTCCTGAAGCTGCTCACAAATCGATTGATAGAGAGCATACTTCGATTGCCCCGGCTGAATGCGATCGGCAACGTGCATTTGTTCCGTTAGTGTAACTCCGAAACACTCATCGGCGGGAGTTCGATAGAGCATTAGCGGCGTTCCGAGTGAAACCCTCGTGTTTTGTGCGTCTTATTGGGCTATCCCGGAAATCACTCCGGAACGCCTCTTCGGTCAAAGCCGCGGCTTCAATCAAAGTCGGGGCAAAATGTTGCGGCTGAAAAGCCGGATCGCCGGTCACTGCGGCGCGACGGTTCCAGGGGCATACGTCCTGACAAATGTCGCAACCAAAGATGTGGTTTCCGAGGGCCTCCTTTACGTCTTCCGGCATCTCCCCGCGCTTCTCTATCGTCACGTAGGAGATGCAAACTCGCGCGTCCAGCCGCCAACCGCCGCCTGACGATGGCACGATTGCGCTGGTTGGACATGCATCGATGCAGCGAGTGCAAGTACCGCAGCGGTCATCCACTGGACCGTCAACATCCAGCGGGATAGAGAGCAGAATCTCGCCGAGAAAGAACCACGAACCCTGCGCCTGATTGATCAGGCACGTGTTCTTGCCGATCCAGCCAAGCCCGGCCGAACGCGCGTACGATCTCTCGAGCAAGGGCGCCGTATCGACGCAAATCTTCCACTCGAAGGGCTGATCATTTACACGCGCGATCTCCCTCACCAGCCGTTCCAAGGCTCGACGAAGAACATCGTGGTAATCCGAGCCCCACGCGTAGCGTGAAACCCAGCCGTGTCCCGGCTCCTGGTACTCGGTCGAATAAGGCTGGTCGGTGTTGTACAGCTTGCCGACACAGACGATGCTTTGCGCGGAAGGCAGGAGACTGCGCGGGTCGGATCGCATGTCGCCGCGACGGTCAACGAGATAACCCATTTCGCCCGCCATGCCGGCTTGCCGCCACGCCTGGAAGCGCGCGAAATCTCCATGCGGCTTCGCTGCGGCGACGCCGACGAGCTCGAAGCCGCATTCGCGTGCGAGGTTTTTCACCTGTTCAGCGGCAATGCTCACAATGATTATTCGCGCACAACGGACACCGATCGTCCTGTGCGCTCATACTTTAATTTTGGACTTTCCACTACTCGAATTGCAAAACGTCTCCGTACAGCGCGGCGACTCGCTGATTTTCAACAATCTCTCTTTGCGCATTGAGCGCGGCGAGCACGTCGCCATACTGGGCCCGAACGGCAGCGGGAAATCCACGCTCATTAAGTTGATTACCCGCGAGTGTTACCCGCTGGCCACCGCAGAATCCTGCTTCGAAATCCTCGGCCATCGGAACTGGAACATATTCGACCTGCGAGCCCACCTGGGCATTGTCAGCAATGACCTGATGGCGCGCTGCACCCGCGATATCACCGGGCGCGAGCTGGTGTTGTCCGGGTTCTTTGGATCCATAGGGATATGGCCAAATCATCACGTTACCCTTGCAATGCGCGAGGCCGCTGAAGCCGCCATGCTCCGGCTCCATGTCGCCCATCTGGCTGACCGGTGGCTGGACGAACTTTCCTCCGGCGAAGCCCGCCGTCTGCTGATTGCGCGCGCCCTGATCCACCATCCGTCTACACTGCTACTCGACGAGCCCACTACCAGCCTGGATCTCGCCGCGCAACGAGAACTGAGGGAGCACCTGCGCGACTTGGTTCGCAGCGGCTTGACACTCCTACTGGTGACTCACCATTTGGAGGAGGTCATACCCGAGATCGACCGTGTCGTGCTGCTAAGGCAGGGTGCTATTTTTACGGATGGTCCCAAGTCGCAAGTCCTTACAGCCCAGCGACTTTCGTCACTTTTCGGCCTTCCATTGGAGCTCGCCTGCTCAGACGGCATATACCGCGCGTGGTAAGTAGCGCCATCCAGACGTCTTTCCCCCCATACAACTGCCATTCAGTGCTATTCAATCCCTTTCCATTTTCAGGGGGTTAAGGGCTGCTTATACTTGGGGTGTCCTGGGTAATCTGTCCGGGGTACATCTCGGGAGGAATCAGAACTTTTAAGCTCAGCATGCACAAACCAATCAAATACTTCGAAAAGGCCATCGCGGTCGGCGCCAATGCCGCCTGGACGGTGTTCGACGGTCTCAACCAGATCAAGCAGAACCCGTCATTCACACCAAAGTGGTCAGAAAAGCCTCTTCTGAAGAGCTACCAGAAATCGAAGCCCCCGCTAGGCTGGCCACGCGAAACAGACTCGCTCTGCCCCAAGTGCATTCCTGAGATCCGCCAGAAGATCGTGGATGGAGAGGTGGACTACAAGATCCTCCTCAACCAGCCCGTCGGCGAGATCAAAGCCAAGATCATCGAGCGCGATGGCCAGATCCTCATGGTCAAGGAGTGCGCGATCCACGGTCCGTTTGAAGATCTGATGTCGATCGACCCGGCCTTCTCCAAGCACCTGGAAGACGTTTTCCCGGGCCGCGATATTCGCGCCCATAGCGACGAGAAGCTGCACAATCACGGCACCAGCACCATCACTCACGGACGCGGCTCGGTTTTGACCATCGACCTGACGAACCGCTGCAACATGATGTGCGATCCCTGCTTCATGGATGCCAACCAAGTCGGCTTCGTCCACGAATTGAGCTGGGAAGATATCAAGACCCTGCTCGACAACGCTATTTCGATCAAGCCACGGCGCCAGATGTCGGTGCAGTTCTCAGGCGGCGAGCCCACGCTTTCCCCCTACTTCCTCGACGCAGTCCGTTATGCCCGCAAGGTGGGGTATAACAGCGTGCAGGCGGCGACGAACGGCATCGAGTTCGCCAAGCGTCCGGACTTTTGCAAGGAAGCTGCCGAAGCCGGTCTTCGCTACGCCTACCTGCAGTTCGATGGAATCGGCAACGCCGCCAATTCTCACCGCGCGGTCGGCAATCTGTTCGATGTGAAACTGCGGGCTATTGAGAATCTCTGGAGCAACGGCGTCGACATCGTTCCGGTGATCACCATCATCAACGGTGTCAATAACGAACAGGTTGGCCGCGTTGTCCAGTTCGCTCTCGACAACCCGAAGAAGATTCCGTTCTTGTCCTTTCAGCCGGTTTCTTTCACGGGGCGCGATGAAGCAGTGACTGAAGAGCGCCGCAAAGCACAGCGCTACACGCTCTCTCACCTGGCGCACGATGTCAAAACTCAAACAGGTATAGGCGAGCCCGTCCGCGATTGGTTCCCTATCAGCTTCATGAGCACGTTCTCCGATTTCGCCGATCTGGTGCACGGACCCTCGGCCGATTGGGGACAACTGAGCTGCGGGTGCCATCCGAACTGCGGTATCGGCATGGCGATCATGTGCGACAAGGAAACCAAAGAGCACGTTCCGGTGACCGCGTTCCTCCATGCCGACCAACTCGCTAAGGACATTGCGCGCATCAACGACGCCGCCCGCGGCCGGTTCCTGTCGGTCGCCGGCGTGACGCTTGCGCTCCTGCGCAACTACAATCCCTTCAACTCGCCCAAGCACTTCCGGCTCAGCGATCTGGTCCAGAAGTTCGACAAGTGCTTCGGCATGTCGAAGAAGGCGACAACCGGCGAATACGGCAAAGTCACCGGCGACCGCACCATGGCCGACATTCAGAAGCGCCGGGCAGACCGCTGGAATTTCCTGTTCATCGCAGGCATGTGGTTCCAGGATCTGTTCAATTACGACTTCCGCCGTACCGAACAGTGCATCATTCCGTATGCCACGCAGGAAGGCGAAATCTCCTTTTGCGCGTACAACACGGGTGTAGGCTGGCGCAACATCATCGAGAAGATGCACATGACCGCCACGCTCACTAAGTGGTACGAAGACAAGGGCCGTCACGAGATCTTCGCCGGCAACAAGACTGTGCCTCTCGCAAGCAAGGACCACAATCTGGTGCTTGTGGAAGAACACGTGAAAGCCGACCGTCAGCATGACCTCGAGTTGAAGGGCATCGCCAAGACCGCGCGTGAAGAGAAAATGCGCGCCCGCGACGAAGCTCTGAAAAAGAAGCTCGAAGACGAGAAGATGGCGCGACTGTATCGTGAACACATCCTCGGTGAGAAGAAGGTCGAAGGCTTCGTACCGCTCGAGGGCCTACTGTCTTCCACCCCTGCGAAACCGGCGCAAGTGGAGAAGAGGGAAGAAGTCGGGGCCATGGGCGACTAAGCCCGGCAAACAATTCAAACAAAACGAACGCCGCCGGGTCACACCGGCGGCGTTGTTCTTTTCGGGGCGACAATGAGACTCAAGAATTCTGCCTAGCGCCTGGCAACGGTGAGGCGTCAGTGGTGGTTGGGCACAGCTTGTCATGTTGATTGAGATTGATGACCAGTTTGGGGCTGATCACGTGGGGAGGCCGGGGGACGAGGCCGGTGTCACGCCAGCCGCAGCGCGCTTTGAGCCACAGGGTTGTCGCATTGAGATTCGAGCCAGACTTCGCAGCGATGTAAAGAGTTTCGGCAACCCGGAGATTGCCCTCGGCCACGCCTTTTTGCAGCTCGCGCTTATAGAGCCGCCGCAATTTTCCGGGCGAAATGCCCAGATGGGCGGCGATGTCCTCATGGCTGGCGCCCATTTCCGCAAGTGAACGCGCACGTTCGGCGTTATCGGTGTATTGTGTGTCCATATTGTGTGCGTGGCGCGTCCTTCAGGCGGCCATTTTCTGGAAATTGAGCTCGTTTGCGAGCTGAACCGACTGGCCGAGTTGCGCTAGACGCTCAAAAAGCCGCTGCTGTTTGAGCTGCAGATGGATTTCGGCGCTGGCATGGCGTACTTTGAACGTCTGGTCATGCTGATTTTGCCGCGATTGGCGGCGTTCCTCTTCGACCCTCGCGCGTTTCTGACGTTCAAAGCCAATTTCGTTCATCTGCCTTTCTTTTCTGAGTTTTAGCAGAGCATTCAGGGCCTTTTCGAAAGCCCGGTCATGGCGAGCCTGGTAGGCGGTGAAGCGTTCGAGCTCGGGGTGACGGTCAAACGTCTATACCCATAACGCACGTGGGTTGCGGCCAGCTCCTTCAGCCGCTGCCGCAGTCCGTCCTGATTGCGCGCGTGACTGCGATATCGGCACGAGCTCCTCCGCATTCCGACCACCCGAATGGCCCGGCGCTCGGACACTTGATACGCCTGTTGCGTCCACCTCACGAGACGACGTTTCTGGCGAGGCTTCACAGCTTTTTTGAGACGATCTCCTGCAGAATCTGCCGATCGAGCGTCAAATCCGCCACGATGCGTTTCAAGCGGCTGTTCTCTTCGCGGAGTTGCCGCAGTTCGCGTATTTCCTGTACACCCAAGCCTGCGTACTGCTTCTTCCAGTTGCAAAAGGTCGCCTGGCTGATGCCGAGTTTGCGGCATAACTCACCCGTTTTCGCTCCTGCTTCCGCTTGCTGCAGTGCCGCGATAATCTGCTCTTCTGTGTGTCCCTTCCGGGTCATGCCATCTCCTTCCTCACGCTACGCCCGAGGCTAAATGGCCTCAGATTACTCCAGTTTCTTCTGGCTCAGTTTTCGGGTTTTGGGTCAGTTCGGTGCAGACTTCCGCGTAATGGGGGCGCCTCCGAACATCTTAAGAAGTCATTGTTAAGGACACGCCAAGCCGCATCTACATTTGAATCGCTTAGGAAGCGCGCATCGCGGTCGAGCGCATTCGATTCGCGATTCGCCAAACTGACCAACTTCCAGTGCAAAGTGGACGCATCGGAATGAGTATTCGGTGGATAACCTCGGTGGCTTTGCTGATAAGAATTGTCCCCTAGCGACAGTAAGCACCCGAATCAACCGCGTTGATTAGCCCGGGAAAGCCGGCTTTCGCGGATATATACTAACTCTGCGCCGAAGCTGTTTAATCCCTTCAGCGAAAATGGCAGATCCGAGGTGTTGCGCCACGTCCGTCAGCGCAAGCATCGCGACGTCTTGCCGAAGCCACTGATTCGGTCAAAAACAACGGCACGCGCGCGTTGCGAACCTTTCTCCATCTACTTATCTTACGCGCATCGGGTAGGACTGGAGCGGACTCGTGTCAGTAGCTGGCGACTGTGATAGATTGAAGCAGTCGTGAAGTGGATGGAACCGAGTTTAGTGGCCGTTTTAGTGTCCACTTTTCGATCAGACGGCATGGTTTGGTACGGACTGGATGGACAGTATAGACACGCGACTGGGAACACTAAATCCTTTAAAAACAGCTAAGTAGCAGAAAAGTCAGGCAAGCGGGAGTAATTCAGCGGTAGAATGCCAGCTCCTCAAGGTGCACCATCTCGGGATCTCCCGTCGTGATTGGTTCGTAGCTGTCCCCAATCTCCAGGGACGACGAACTTCAACCCCACTGCAAGTCGCTAAAAAAGGCCGTTAGGCCGGATCTAATTGGTGGTCGGATGCACTATCCGGTTTGCGTGGTGATCGGAGGGCGTACAGAAGCTTCGTAGCCTGCAAAGGGCGAGCACTCCAGCCTGTCCGCCTCGAACAAAACATTTCCAGGGATTCGCTTTCTTTCTACTTCCAGGAACTCCCGCAAACCGTTCACGGCCCGAGCTACGCTCTTGTGTATCATCGGGTCACGAGCGGTGATCTCACGATAGCGGCGCCCGGCAATATGCCCACTGGGAACTTCCTCTGTTTCCCGAGCCATAGATTCGCCTCTGCAAAAAGCCATTCATACCGCCCGACACTGCTCTTCACAATTCTGGTGGGCAAAACTGGTTCACCATGAAACTGTGATTGACGAGCGCTCTGTAACTGCCGGAACGTGAAGAACGTGTTTCGACAAAGCACACGAAAAGTCCAGCTTGATAGATTTTCCAGACTTCTACGAAGCAGTTGAGCTGCCTCGGTAACAATACTCGACCGAGTGCATCATCCCGATCTCCGAGTTCCTCGCCGGTAGAACCAACGAGTGGCTAGGCTGTTATTTTTGACTTCGCCTGTAAAGATGCGTACAAGACTTACATGACTGGCTTTATCCCCGGATCGGTTCGGCGCAGACTTGTGCGTAACGGGAGCGCCGCCGCACATCTTAAGAAGTCGTTGTTAAGGACACGCCAAGCCGCGTCCACGTTTGAATTCGCTTACCAAGCGCGCATCGCGATCGAGCGCATTCGCTTCGCGATTCGCCAAATCGACCAACTCGCAGCAAATGAGCCCGTCCTGCAGGAGGTCGGAATGCAATTGCTTGACGCGTTGGATCGGCTCGAGGCGGCAGAACGGCATTTTCAAGACCACTTTCGGCACAGTGTCGGCAGCTTGGAGCGAGTCAAACCGTTACGGAACGGAACTCGGGAGGTCGGCCAACACAAGTCTCAAACGGAGTAGTGGGTGTGCATTCCCCAACCGCTACCAATTCCATCATCATAAGTTCGGTATCCTCGGTGTTCAGAGGGAGAGCCGAAGAGAATATGGCGCGAAGGCGCGGGCAGCGCGACGGTTGGCTGCACGAGAAGAACGGCACGTGGTTGCTCACGTACCGGGTTTATCGAT
>DATBEG010000021.1:0-4064 GCA_036276155.1 Bryobacteraceae bacterium
TGCACTTTGAACCACCAGTTGCAACTCATGCCCCGGCTGTCCGCCATATTGAGGTAGAAGTTGGGACGGCTCGGCCGCTCGGGTTTCGCGAAATCAAGCGCCGGCTCGAAAACCCGGGGTTCAGGAAATCAGTCAAAAGGGATGTCACGTCAAATTCGCGCGCGAATCATCTTCACGAACCGACACCGCAATCGTGTCGAGGAAGCACGAGATTCCAGTCGAACCCTCCGAAGTATTCTGAACCAGGCACATATCGAGCCGGATTCCTGGGATAAACCTGAGCGAATCACTCCCGCTAAACTCGCCTTTACACGTCCACACCCCGGCCCCTCAGAGCCAACCCCCTCGCAACAGAAGTAAATTCATTCCCAGCCCGAATCCGTTCCCTCCCAAAACGCGATTCAAAAATCCTGCGAACCGCCGGCACAAAGTAAGCGTCCGGTGAACACCGTCTTCCACCCAGCTGGCATTTAACGCATCCTTGTAGCAGCCTGCGGGCGCGTGAGGAAATGCGAACAGCTGTGGATACGACAACAGAAGTGACTGTTATTGAGCAGCCGTCAAGACGTCACCGCTCAAAGCAGGAGCGACGACGGATTGCTGAAGAGTCATTGCAGGCTGGCACATCCGCCGCGATTGTCGCCCGTCAACACGGGGTGAACGCGAACCAGGTTTTCCAATGGCGGAAACTACTTCGCGACGGCAGGCTCAATGTGAACTCAGCCACAAGGCAGCTTCTGCCGGTACGCATCGCCGCAGTCGTTGAAGATCAGTCGGAGCCTCAACAGAACGGCGTCATTCAGATCGAGTTCGGCAGAATCCGGGTGCGCGTCGAAGGCGTAGCCGATCCCGCAACGCTCCGCACTGTTCTGGAGCAACTCAACCGGTGATTTCGCCGCCGCCGAACACGAACATCTGGATAGCCGCCGGCGTGACCGATATGCGCCGCGGTTTCACCGGCCTCAGCGCCGTTGCACAGACGGTGCTTGAGCAAAATCCATTCTCCGGTCACGTGTTCGTCTTTCGCGGCAAACGCGGCGATCTGATCAAATTGCTCTGGTGGGATGGCGACGGTCTGTGCCTGTTCGCCAAACGCCTTGAGCGGGGCCGCTTCATCTGGCCGCAGGCCGACAAAGGCGCTGTTTCACTGAGCCGCGCGCAACTCTCCATGCTGCTCGAAGGCATCGACTGGCGAAGGCCGATTCGCACCGCCGCTCCCGCGATTGCGGTATAGAACATCTCTTCCTGAATCTGTTTCCGAATATTCATGCCATTGTCATGGAGCCGTGACATAGTTGCGGTATGGACGCTGTGGCAAGCGAGATGAAACGGAGCAATCAACTGCCCGATCTCGACTCGCTCGGCGTCGAATCGCTCAAGGCGCTCGTACTCGCAAAACAGACCGAGATCGAGAACCTCAACCTCCTGGTCCTCAAACTCAAGCGCATGCACTTCGGCCAGCGGTCAGAGAAGCTGAGCGCCGATATCGCGCAACTGGAACTTTTACTCGAAGATCTGGAAGCGAGCCAGGCCGCGGCCAATCCGCTTCCGGAGCAAGTGGTGACGAGCGCTGCTAAAGAGAAGCATGCGAGAAAGCCTGCTCGCCGTCCGCTTCCCGCCGAACTGCCTCGCGAAAACCAAATCCTCGCACCCAAACACGAAGCCTGCCCCGATTGCGGCGGCAAACTGCGCGCCCTCGGCGAAGACATCTCCGAAGTTCTCGAATACGTGCCTGCCCACTGGAAAGTGATCTGCACTGTAAGGCCGAAGCTGAGCTGCGCCTGCTGCTCACGCATCGTGCAGGAACCCGCACCGCACAGGCCCATCGATAAAGGACTCGCCGGACCCGGCCTGCTGGCGCATGTTCTGGTCTCAAAGTATGCTGACCACCTGCCGCTCTACCGGCAGTCTGAGATCTATGCCCGTACTGGTGTTGAGCTCGACCGCTCCACCATGGCTGACTGGGTGGGCGGCGCCAGTCGCACGCTGCGGCCTCTGGTGGAAGCACTCAGAGCTTACGTACTGAGCGCTGAGAAACTGCATGGCGACGATGTGCCGGTTCCGGTGCTTGAGCCGGGCAGCGGCAAAACGAAGACGAGCCGGCTATGGACCTATGTCCGCGATGACCGGCCCGCCGGAAGCGATGCCGCATCGGCGGTGTGGTTCGGTTACTCGCCGGATCGCAAGGGTGAACATCCGGCTGAGCATCTGAAGAACTATCGCGGCATTCTGCAGGCCGATGGCTTTGCCGGCTTCAACAGGCTCTACGAAACCGGCGGAATCGTTGAGGCCGCGTGTTGGGCTCATGTGCGAAGAAAGTTCTTCGATCTGCACAAAGCGCATGCGTCGCCCGTGGCGAAAGAGGCGTTGGAACGTATTGCGCAACTGTATGCGTTGGAGAAAGAAGTTCGTGGGCGACCTCCCGTGGAACGACAGCAGGTTCGACAGGCACGATCACGTCCGCTGCTGGAAGCTATGCATGCATGGCTGAAGACTACGATGTCGAAGCTGTCCAGGAAGTCGGAGCTGGCCAAAGCGATTTACTATGCGTTGGAACGGTGGGCTGCGCTCATGGTGTTCGTCGATGACGGACGAGTCGAGATGGATAACAATGCCGCTGAGCGCGCGCTGCGCACGGTTGCGATCGGACGCAAGAACTATCTGTTCGCCGGATCCGATGCCGGCGGAGAACGCGCGGCCGCGATTTACAGTCTGCTCGGATCGGCGAAGCTGAATGGCATCGATCCGGAAGCTTACATGACAGAGGTGCTGCGCCGCATTGCCGATCATCCGGTCAGAAGGATCGAAGAGTTGCTGCCCTGGAACCTGTTTCCGGCGGCCAGGAAGACGGAAGCGGCATGACACTCAATCCACCTCAACTCCGAATCGTGTCCACAATCGCGCGAATCGTGGGCACGATTCACAATGAGGGAAGGTTGAGGCGATGACCTGGGTGACGCTTGATTCTGAGATGCTCTCGGTCGCGGCGTATGACGCCGAAAAGCAGATGCTGTACCTGCGATTCCGTAAAACCGGCGATGTTTATCGCTACTTCGAGTTTCCGAAAGAGAACTACCAGGAGTTCCTGGATACCGAGTCACGTGGCCGCTACTTTCTGAACCACATTCGCCACGACTTCAGCTACGAACGCCTCGCCCGCCTCACCGCGGCCTGATTAGTTCAACGCGGTCTTCACCGGACGCTTACGGCACAAAAGAAGATCCACCAGTAAGAAACACCATGTCAACATCCCGCGCGCAAGCCCCCGCCTCCAACAACAACGAATCGACACACCCCGAAATTTTCCCAAGCTCCTCCTGAATCCAAACCTCGAAATCCTCCCGCCGAACGGAACAGTGGAGATCCACCACACCATCACAAAACTCAAACGCAGCGGAATCCATAGTCGACAAATCGCACTTAGTCTTCTGCACCGCCCGATGCAGCTGATAACCCAGGTCTTCCTGAATAAGATGCACAAACGCCGCAATCCTATCCGGATATTCAGCCTGCGCGCGAACACTCCTGAGCATGTCCATCGTCTCCCTGGATTTCAGCAGCGACAAATGATGCCAGCGCTCCAGCCTGCCATACACCCACCCAGGCACGGGAAGAATTTTATCCACGGAGCGCATCTGCGTGCCAGCCCCCAAAGCCGGCGACACCAGATGACGAATAATCCTGGCGTCGAACGCGTCGCCCGCGACTCCAACCCCGGAATTCCCCAGCAAATCCGCTCGGCTCCGACCGCGCTGAAGGATCGTCGGACCGACACGAACCAGAGAAAAATCGCTGGTGCCACCGCCGAAATCTCCAATCACGATCAATTCGTCATGATCGAGCGTCGACTCATAATAGTGCGCGGCAGCGATCGGTTCAAATTCAAATTGAACGGCTTCGAAACCAGCCATACCGAACGCTTCACGAAGACGGCCCTCTGCGTAAGCATTCTGGCCCTCGTCCGCGGCGCCGACGAAGTGAACAGGTCGACCCGCAACCGCCGACCGGATGGGGTGTCCGAATAGTCGCTCAGCCTTCTCGCGAAGGTCACGAAGAATTCTCGC
>DATBEG010000022.1:0-39412 GCA_036276155.1 Bryobacteraceae bacterium
GTACTTCGATTTCAGATTGCCCGCCTGAATGTCGGCATTGCTAACACCCTTGTACTCGAAGCCGAAGAAGTCGAAGAGCCAGCGTGTCCAGCCTTCATCCATACTGGCCATCCAGCTTTTGTATAGAGCGATGCGGGGCGCGTTGATTTTCTTCCAGCCTGAGCCTTGCTCGGTTGGTGAGAAATCGCCGGTCTGCTCATTGCGCCACACCGGTTTGCCGGTCTTCCATAGGGCGGCAATCGTATGCCAGGTGTCCGTATCGGTAGCGGTGTAGGCGGTTGCAGGCTTGGCGTAGAACGCGAAGGATTCACGTGTGAGCGGTCCTGCTACCGGCTCGTTCACCGGATGAGCATCGACGCCGAAGAGCAGCGGCAACGTTTCCGCGGTGGTGTCGTAGGGACGCTTCGGCGGTCCGCCGGGATAGAGGAGATCGTTCGGGTAATCCTGCCGCTCCAAAAGTGCCTTCGCCCAACTGCTGTAAGGCTGTTGCATAAGAATCACGTGATCACCGTTTGGCGCCTTGTTGATTTCGACGAGGCCGAATTGCAGGGTTTCTAGCAGACGGCGAGTGGCGCCGGGATCGCGCTGCTGAGCGGGAATCACCCAGGCGTATGGAGTGGTTCGTGCCGTTGCGCGCTGGGCGACTTTGTAGAAGTTGCGCAGCATCTCTTCGCGATGAATGGCCGCGTTGTAGAGGCACGATTCGAAGGCGATTTGCTGGTAATCGATGATGTCCCGCAAATGCCATGTGCCGCCCGGCCAGGGCTCCAGATAGTTCCAGCTTCGCTGCTGGGCGTTGTAGCCGAGCGGATGCGTACTGAGCTCGTTGAACTTCACGTCAATCGGTGTCGCGAGCTTCGCGCTGGCGGACTCGGTAAGGATGCGCAGTCCGCCGTGGAATGACTGATAGTGGCGTGACGGGGTCCAGAAATCGTAGGCAGCGTGAATCGCCACGCCAACCTTTCCAGCAGCGGTGAGATCAGTCGCCATAGAGGTCCCGATCATGTTCATCTCTTGCGAGAGGATCGGGTCAACGTTCGGCTCGATGGGGTCTAGCCATGGCGGAATAAAGATGCGCGATGCATCCGCGCCCTGCTGGTGAACGTCATAGACGATCTCGGGGTGCCAGGTGTTCTGGATACCGATAGCAGCGCGGGTCTCAGGCTGCGAGAAAATATACCAGTCGCGATTATTGTCGTGACCGACATAGTGCTGCCACAACTCCGGTGGCTGGCTGCCTTCATAAGGGGTGCCGAGAGTCTTGCGATACCAGCGAGTCACAATATCGACGCCGTCGGGATTTAACGATGGGACCAAGATCAGGATGGTGTTCTGGCGGATGGTTTGGAATCGCGGCGACTGATCGGTCAGCATCTTGTACGCAAACTCGACGGCGCTGTGCGTAGATGCGACTTCGGTGGCGTGAATGGAGCAAGTCATCATCACGATGTTCTTGCCCTGGGCAAACATCGGTTCGGCTTGCGCTGGCGTGGTGAGGCGCGGGTCGGCGAGGCGGTGCTGGATCTCGATGTACTTATCGAGCTGCCGGATGGTTTCAGGCGAGCTGATGACAGCTTCAATGAAGGGCCTGCCTTCGACTGTCTTTCCCACTTCCTTGACGCGAATCATGGAAGGCGCGGCCTTGTCGAGCTTATAGAAATAAGAGACGACCTGGTCCCAGTCAAGAAGAATTTTGTCAGCGCCAATCGGGTGCCCGAAGTGACTTTCAGGCGTGGGAATGGCCGGTGCAGCACTCAGCCCGGCAGCGATCGCGAGGGCTGCCGGGAGAGCGGTCAATCTGGATTTGTGCATGAGTTGTTTAGGGTTTCAGTTCTTCTTTCGCCGGCCCATAGTAGACGCCGTTGAAAATGAATTTGAACGTGGCAGCGGGCTGGCCGCGAAACGCGACTTCCGGCGCAAGCAGAAATACTTTGCCCGAGCCAAGCGTGGATTCGGCTACGGCGACGCTGCCCTTTAAATACTGCTGTCCCCATGCCCACCCGCTGTGCAGCGGAGTTTCGTTCGGATACCAGGCGACAGGAGAGGTCTGCTTCATGCCGGCGTCCGGATTCAACCGGAACGAGGGGCTGTTGTCAAAGAAGACATCAACTTTGTCGGGCATGCCGTATGCGAGCGGGTTCGTGTTATCGACCGCGACTGTCAGCAGCGAGCCGGGAATGTAGAACTTCTCCGGCGGCAGCGGAGTTTCCTTCGCGTCTTTCGTCCGCTCCGTCAGAGCGTTCGAGACCGGTAAGTTCAGATAAGTCGCCAAATAAGTGGAAGAGCCGATGGTGACCACAGTCCCGCCGTGTTCTACGAACTGCTTAATCTGCGGGATGGTCTTGTCAGGCGTAATTCGTCCGAGCCAGCCGCGGTATTCAGCAGGTATGTCTTCGGCCTTGGGCTGACGTCCGGCGAAACCTTCGCCGCCGCGACCTGCGCCGGGAGCACGAATGGCGCCATCGGTGAACACAAGCACGTCGAAGTTCTTCAATTCACCGGCATCGAGATTCTGCGGATAGACCACTTTGAACGGAAACTCGTACTGCTCAAACAGCCATCTGGTCCAGCCGGATGGCATCAGGCCGCCGTATTGATCGTAGAGAGCGATGCGAATGGGCTTCAGCTTCAATTCTGCTCCGGCGGGACGTTTCGCTACGCCATAAGCGTCGATGCCAAGTTCTTTAGCAGCTTTTTCCACCGTCGCGCGCGATGTAGCAGATGCGGGAATCCACAGCGCCCCGGCGCCAACGTCTTTGCCGGCGAGCTCATCAGGAGCGGACTTCAGCCAATAGACGTCGCACTTATCCTTAAGCAGTCTATTCGCCAGAATGAACGAGTTGTTGTAGCGATGGCTGACGACGTAGCCCGCGGCGTGAGCGGACGCAGTGACTGTGCCGGGAGGAGGATTCAGCAAACCAGTGACCGGTTCGAATGGTCCATCAAAGCCTTCGAGAATGCGGTCGAAGTGCACGCCCATCTGGAATGCGAGCGTATAGCCGGTAGCATCATAAGGGGGAATCGGCGGGCCGCCGGGGAAGCGAAAATCGTTCGGGTGGTCCTGCGGCTCGAACATGTCCAGGACGTGCGGGCGGAACGCCTGAGCGCACTTGACGACAAAGGAACCGGTCGGATACGACTTCCCGTTGACCTTGAATTCGGCCGTGGCGCGCTCGACAATGACGCCATTCTTCAGCAGCGCGTTAAGGAACTGAACGGTAGTGGGAAGGTCGGGCTGCGCGTCGGCAGGAATGATATAGCCGCGAGGATCACGCAGGGCGGGGTCGTGCAGGACGGAATCATACAGCTTGGCCGGAACCGTGCGCGAGCCGAACGCGGGGCCGCCCGACACTCGACCTTCGGTTTGAGTGGCCGCTTTTTCCTCTGCTGCCTTAGCTTCGACGGTGGCGATCTCGTGCGGCGTGGTGGTCCAACTATCCTTGTTGCCGCGATCGATGGAGTTCTTGCCCATTCGGTAGATGTTGAACAGCAATGTTTCGCGATAGCGCGATGCGAAATCGAGCACGGCGCGATTGGCGGTCAATGAGTACTCGATGGACTGTCGCAGATGCCATTTCTGGGGAGCAATGGGGAACGGCAGATCGCCATGCGGTAACTGATTCTCGGGAACAAGCGGGATATCGATGGGAGTGGGGTTGCCAATTATTTCGGTCAAGAGTCCGATGATGTTGTGGAAGTACGTCGTGGTGCGAAGGCCGCCGTTGTACCAGGTGGAGTAAGTAGACGCGCTGCGCATGCCTGCGCCGGGTTTGTCTTCGGCTTCCATGCGGGCATGCATGGCGGAACCGACCTGATCGAGTTCCATCATGATGAGCGGATCGAAATGGTAATTGAACGGATCACGAAACGGCGGCATGAAGATGACTGCGCCCGGAGGTCCCGTCTGGTGGTGGTTGTACATGATCTGCGGGAACCAGTCAATATAGAGCTCGCGGTTGATGTTGGTCGATTCCGGCATGTTGCACATGAAGAAATCGCGGTTGTTGTCATGTCCGATGTATTTGTGCCAGAGGCGTGGGATCGCATCAGTCGTGCGCTTCGTAGGATCCGGGTTGCGCATGTACCAATTGGCAACCAGTTCCTGACCGTCGGGATTGTCCTGAACGAAAAGAATGATGTCGTCGTTCAGCAGCCGCATGGTTTCCGGATCACTGCGGCTGACCATCTGGTAGAGCATTTCGCTCAGCGCCTGGGCGCATTCCACTTCGCTCGCATGAAGACCGCCGTCAATCCAAACCACGGCTTTGCCTTCGCGCGCCAAGGCGTGTGCTTCATCATCTGTCAAGGCCTGGGCGAGAGCCAGCTTCCGTGAAATCTCTTTGTAATGATCAAGCTGCTTGAGATTTTCCGGCGAGGTGACGATCGCCATGAGCTGATCTCGGCCTTCGGCGGTTTTGCCGATGGTGGTCAGACGCATGCGATCCGACTCGGTGGCCAGCTTCTTCCAATAGTCGGTCAGTTGCGTGTAGTTGGTGAGCTGATAATCATCGCCAAGATTGAAGCCAAACTGCTCCTTGGGCGTGGTGATCTTCGGCGCCGTTTGCGCGGCGAGCGGCAACGCCGCAAGCAGACACAAGACGGCCCAGTGGGCGGATCGTTCAAGTCTAGGCATGTGTTGAGAAAAGAAAAGGCTATCCCGGATAACGGTCAGGTTACACCGCGGCCGTTTTTTTCCGCTGCATGAGGGCGGCAATCAGGCCTATGAGGGCCGCCAGATTGAGCCAGCCGAACCAATCGCCCCAAGCGCGTAGAACACGGGGCAAGTTTATCGAGAGAGACTGAACTGAATGCCGCGCCGCCTCCTCATCCTCATCAGTCTGGGTCTGGCGTCGTTCACAAGCGGCAGGACCGAGACGTTCACGGAAGTTCCTATTCTCAGTTGTTCTGGTCTGCCGTGTATAGAGGCGCAGCTGAATGGGGGGCGCCCATTGCGGTTCGTGCTCGACTTTGCCAGTTTTGCATCGTACGTGTCGGCACCGGCAGTGAAAGACCAATATGTCGGACTTCGTAGCCGGGTGCAAATCGGGTCGGTCGTGCTCTCGGACCATTTCTTTGTGGTCGATCCGAAAAGCCAAGAGTCTCTGGGTCAGATTGCACGGGAGCACTTCCCCGGCGGCGAAGGTGGTCTTGCGCTGACCGTTTTTGGAGATCGGGGCTTTGTTCTTGATCTTCCTCACCAGCGGCTTCGTATTGATCTCGAGGAACATAGTCAGTCAGTGTGTCCGCACGGCTGCGGCAAGCTCGTAACGGCTTACTTCGGCGATATTGGGCGCGTCCCGATAGTTGGTACGGACAGCTTTTCGCTGAATAACCGCCCAGTGACCGCTGTGATCGATCCCCTCTACGATGGCGCGGTGGTGTTAACCAAGCCTGTCGATGGACTCGTTCGTCTAAACGTGCGTGATAGACCTCCGCTACGAAATGCAGGCAATCCCACCGGCAAGATGTATCACACAGAGCGGCTGTTCTCGCTCGGGGAAGTGTTTATTACGTTCGCGGGCGCCGGAGTGTGCAGCTCGGCGCCTCTTCTGCGGTACGACGTGACGTTCGGCACTACCGGTGTTGCTTATGACGCGACAATCGGGCGTGGCGTGCTGTCACGGATCGCATTGGCGGTTGATCTTCGCAGGATGCAGATATGGGTCGCAGATCCGGTTAGCGCAGCGAAGTGCAATTGACGCTATTTCGGCGGATTTGCCGGATGCAAATAGCCCGCCAGAAAACGATACACTTCCTGGCGCGACTCCCGAGCCATTTTCGTGTCGGTGCGATTGAAGTAGTGCCCGCCGGGCGCGTTCTCGTAGACTTTGTATTCGAACTTCTTGCCCTCGGCTTTCAGCGCCTGAATAAGGTGCTCGACTTCGATGTAGTTCACGTCTTCATCGTTTGTGTTCGTGTGGATCAGCAGCGGCGTCTCAAGATCCTTGACATGCGTGATGGGTGAACGCTTGCGGTATTCGTCGATGTCTTCGCGAACCGTCTTGCCGATGTGATAGGGAGCGGAATAGAGCGCCTGATACTGGGCCGGTTCATAGCCCATGCGCATGACGAGATCGCTGACGGGAACGCCCGCATATGCGACGGCATAGGTCTTCGGGTGCTCCATGATGTTCATTAGCGTGATGCCGCCGCCGTGGCTCCAGCCCATCATGCCGCAGCGTGCAGGGTCGAGAAAACTGTAGCGGTCGAGCATCCACTGCGTGCTGTTATAGACGTCGTCAACCTCGCGGCCGCCGTAATCGATCTGCTCATAGAACTGCTGTCCGTAGCCGGTGCTGCCGCGGTAATCGGCTGCAATGATGCTGTAGCCTTGCTCGAGCAGTTCGCGCATTACGTGCAGATCGCTGGTATCGAAATTAGCGTGCACGCCCTGGTGTGCAAATGTGATCAGCGGCTGCTTACGTGAACGGTCCAGGTTTTTGGGAATAAACGTGTACGCATGGATGATCAGCGGATTGGTTGCGCCGGGTGCCTTCGGATTGCGAATGTGAGCAGGCGGCAAGCTCGTGTATTCGATCTTGTCTGCGTCGGCAATATCGGAAAGGCGCACGAACCACAGAACATCGTCCGCGCGTTTCATCACCTGATCCATCCCGTTCTGCTGTTGTGGCATCGCAGGTGTAGCAGGCGTGGCTTGCTGGGCCTGTTGATTCTGGCCCAGCGCCGCGGAAACGAGCAAAAGAGCTAAAGGCGCAGTACGGCGGATGGCGAATTTAGTGCGTTGCATGGACGCGTGTGTCATCTCCGGCGCTGGTGGTTGTCCAATCCCTGCGATTTGTTGATTCTTTCTGTTCGAAGTGGATACGGTCATGTCCGATGAATGTGTTTGTCGTCTGGTAATAGATGGTCTTCCCACCCTGATCCCAAGTGCTTGTAAACACCCATTTTTCGCCCGAGATTTCCAGATCGCCCTTGCCGAGCGCGCGGCCCTGCGGGTTGACGCTTTGGGTGTAGAAGCGATTCGGCGTGTCGGCGGGGACAAAAATAAGCAGCGCGCTCACTGCGCCGTTGACGCTCTGCTGACACGCGAAGTATTGCCCAATCGACGAGCATTGATTCACCAGTTCGTCGGGCTTCTGGCCTGCAGGTGACGTGCGTGTGACGCGCCATGCCCCGTCGTATGCGCGGAGGGGCGCAAAGGCGGAATCGCTGGATGCAGCAAAAGATGAGGCGCTCAGATAGAAAAGAAGAACGATGCTCCCCGATTTCATAGGCGTGACCTCATTATGATTGAAGCAAGCCTGAATACATGGTCAGTATTGCTTCAGCCGAGACTTCGTCAGTTGTCGAAACGCGGATTGCTCAATTCGCGACGCTGCCGCTCGATTGCGGCGTAACGCTGCTGAACGTGGAAGTTGCCTACGAGACCTATGGAACATTGAACAGCGAGCGTTCGAACGCCATTCTCGTCTTGCACGCATTTTCAGGCGATGCGCATGCGGCGGGTATCAGCAGCGAAACGGGACAGCCGGGGTGGTGGTCGCAGATGATTGGTCCCGGACTGGCATTCGATACGAACCGCTATTTTGTGATCTCGTCCAATGTGCTGGGCGGTTGCCGCGGGACAACCGGGCCGGCATCGATCGATCCATCTACAGGTGAGCGCTACTGCATGCGCTTCCCCGTGATTACCGTCGCCGACATGGTGCGCGTGCAGAAATTACTGATCGAGTACCTGGGCATCGAGCGGCTGCTGGCGGTGTCGGGCGGTTCCATGGGCGGCATGCAGGCCCTGGAATGGGCTGTCGCTAATCCCGACTCGGTGGCCGCCGTCATACCGATTGCCGCTACCTCGCGACATAGTGCCCAGCAGATTGCCTTCAACGAAGTCGGGCGGCAGGCGATTATGGCCGACCCGGATTGGAACGAAGGCAATTATTACGATTCAAAGCCACCAGCGCGCGGACTTGCGATTGCTCGCATGGTGGGGCACATCACTTACATGAGCGACGCATCGATGCGCGAGAAATTCGGCAGGCGGCTGCGCGACAAGGATGCGTTCGGTTTCGATTTCTCTGTGGATTTTGAAGTCGAGAGTTATCTGCGATATCGCGGCAGCCAGTTTGTCAATCGATTCGATGCGAACTCTTATCTGTACATCACGAAAGCCATGGATTACTTCGATCTTTCGGCTGCGACAGGTTCACTGGCCGCTGCGTTTGAGAAGGCCCGTTCGCGATTCTTAGTGTTGAGCTTCACATCAGACTGGCTTTATCCCACCTATCAGTCGCTGGAAACCGTTGGTGCGCTGCGCAGTCGTGGTCTGGACGTAGCATTCAGCGAACTCGCGTCCAGCTATGGGCACGACGCGTTTCTCCTTGAGAGCAAAGAGCAGAGCGAAATGGTTGCAGGCTTTCTGGCCAGCGTGCAGCGTGAGGTTTCGAAATCCAAGATTGCGGGACCGGCCGCACACCCTGCGCCGGAGGTGATTGACCGCGCCGATTTCAGCTTGATTGGCGAACTGATCGAACCGGGTTCGCGTGTGCTGGACCTTGGCTGTGGCGGCGGTGAGTTACTTGCCTGGCTCCAGGATCACAAGCAGGTTGCAGGTCAAGGAGTGGAAATTGATGCGGAGAACGTCAGGCGCGCAATCGCGCGCGGAGTTTCGGTCTATCAGAGCGATATCGAACAGGGGCTGACCGACTATCCCGACCAAAGCTTCGATTTTGCGATTCTAAGCCAAACTTTGCAGGAGATGCGGTTCCCGCTGCGTGTTCTCAGGGAGATGCTGCGCGTGGGCAAACATGCGATCGTCACGTTTCCGAACTTCGGACATTGGACAACGCGTCTGGCGCATCTGCTGAGCGGGCGTTCTCCGAAAACGCGGCTGTTTCCCTACGACTGGTACGAATCGCCCAACATCCATTTCTTGACCGTGCACGACTTCGTGTCGCTGTGCCGCGAGCAGAACTGGGTCATTGAGCGGCAGATGTTTGCGCGTGGGAACCGGAAAGCGAATTTTCTGCCAAACTTGCTGGCAGAACTTGCGGTCTTCTCTCTGCGGCGAACTGCGTGATCCTTCCCTATACTTGAGACGAAAGGATCTGCCTTGCTCGCCTCTGTCGACGATTTTGTACACCAACACGAGAAGCGCTTTCTCGACGAACTATTTGAGCTGATACGCATTCCGAGCGTCAGCACACTTCCTGAACACGATGGAGATGTTGCTCGGGCAGCGGAGTTCGTCGCGGCCAAGTTGAAATCGGCGGGCATGGAGAACGTAGAGGTCATCAAGACCGCGCATCACCCGCTCGTGTACGCAGATTGGCTGCACGCTCCAGGTAAGCCGACCGTGATCTGCTACGGGCACTATGATGTGCAACCTCCTGACCCGTTGGAGTTGTGGGAGAGCCCGCCGTTTGAGCCAACCGTGCGTAACGGGAACATCTATGCGCGCGGCGCCTGTGACGACAAAGGCCAGATGTAC
This sequence comes from Bryobacteraceae bacterium, assembly GCA_036276155.1. Lineage (GTDB taxonomy): Bacteria > Acidobacteriota > Terriglobia > Bryobacterales > Bryobacteraceae > Bog-105. Next base: position 9,449 of record DATBEG010000022.1, read on the forward strand.
ATGCATATCAAGGCCGTAGAAACTCTCTTCGCAGCCAACGGCGGAAAGCTTCCTCTAAACGTGAAGTTCCTCATCGAGGGAGAGGAGGAAGTCGGCGGCGAGTCCATTTCGGAGTACGTGCCGGCGCACAAAGACAAATTGAGAGCCGACGTGGCACTTGTTTCCGATACAGAGCTGTTTGCCGATGGCGTGCCGACGTTGTGTGTGGGACTGCGCGGCCTGATCTACGTGGAGATCGAGGCGCACGGGCCGGCGCGTGATCTGCACTCGGGCATTTTTGGCGGCGCCGCGCCAAACGCCGTCTATGGACTGATTGAGTTGCTTGCGAAAGCCAAAGACGCGAATGGCCACATCCACATCCCAGGTATGTACGACGACGTGGCTGCACCCGACCAGGAGGAAGTGGAGAGTTGGGCGAAACTACCCTTCTCCGAGGACGAGTTTCTCAAGCATGAAGTCGGCTCGACGGCGCTGACCGGCGAGCCTGAACAAAACGTGCTCGCGCGTATGTGGGCGCGGCCAACCTTTGAGGTCCATGGCATTGCGGGCGGTTTCACCGGCGTAGGCGCAAAGACGGTCATTCCGGCGAAGGCTTCCGCCAAAGTAAGTATGCGGCTAGTACCGAATCAGGATCCCAACCGCATCTTGGCCAACTTCAAACAGTGGGTTGCGGATAACACGCCGAAGGGAATTCAAACCTTGGTTCGTGTTCTAAGCGCTAATCCGCCTATCTCCGTGAATCCTCACCATCCCGCCATCGATACTGCCGCAGAGGCGTTCAGCGATGTTATGGGATCGCCTACGGTGTTTATTAGAGCCGGCGGATCCATTCCCATCGTCGGAGAGTTTGCGAAGCATCTGGGTGTTCCGACGGTGTTGATGGGTTTTGGGCTTCCCGATGATGGTTTACACTCGCCGAACGAAAAGTACAGGATCGCCAATTACTATTTGGGCATCCGCACGCTGGCGAAATTTCTTGAGGACTATAGTCGCGCCTCGTGAGCGACGCTTCCTGTTTGGGTTCAAGCGGTTATGCATTATTCACGTGATAAAGTTGGTATTTAATGCTCCAGGACCTTGCTCTTGCGCTGCGTCTTCAGGCGCTTGATCGCAAGATTCTAAGTCTCGAAAACGAGATCGCCACTCTCCCGAAACACATCGCCGGGATCGAAAAGAAGCTGGAAGCACACACGCGCCGGCTCGAGGCGGATCGCGCGGCGCTTACAGCCAACCAACGCGAACGTAAGAAACTCGAAGGCGGCGACATTCAGACCCATGAACAGAAAATCTCGAAACTGCGAGATCAGATGTTGGGGGCCAAGAACAACGAGCAATATCGCGCCTTCCAGAATGAGATCTCCTACGCCGAAGGCGAGATCAGAAAAGCGGAAGACCGAATTCTCGATCTGATGGAACAATCAGAGCCGCTCGAGAAAAATGTCAATGCCGCTGAAGTGGATCTAAAGAAAGAGCAGGCGCATGTCGAAGGCGAAAAGAAGAGTGCGCGCGAGCGCAGCGCCCTCGACAAGCAGGAACTGCAGACGACGAATGCGGAGCGCCAGGAACTGGTGAAGGAGATGGCTCCGTCGTTCTACAAAGAGTACGAACGAATTCGCAAGAAGACCCGTAACCATCCCATTGCCGACGCAACTGAAGGCCGGTGCGACGCTTGCCAGATCGCATTGCGCCCCCAGTTTTTTCAGGACTTGCGAAAAGGCGACAAGGTGATGTTTTGCGAAAGCTGCGGGCGAATCCTTACCTACAATCCCATCGTGGATGTCTCGGCCGACATCGCGGCCTCCCAACAGATCGCTTAGATCAACTCCTAGTAACGCATCCGTCCTCGGTTTGATATGCTCACGGCTTCAGCCAGCCTGGGTGCTGGTTTGGAGGCAATTATATGAGGGTTTTTGACAGTTCCGATATCCGGAACTTGGCTTTGGTCGGTCACGGGCATTGCGGCAAAACCTCGATGACCGCGGCACTGCTGGCAACCGCCGGCGCGACGGACAGGCACCTGAAAGTCGATGAAGGGAACACCATCACCGATTTCGATGAGGAAGAAGTCGCGCGCAAGCTGAGCATCACTTCGGCGCTGGTTTCGTTTCCTTGGCAGAAAACTAAGCTAAATCTCATTGACACGCCGGGCTATAACATCTTCCTGAACGATGCTCGTTCTACGATGCTGGCCGCGGATGCTGTGCTGGTTCTGCTGGACGGCGTTGCGGGCGTGGAAGTGAGCACCGAGAAAGTCTGGGCGTTTGCCGAAGAATTCAAATTGCCCTCGGCGTTCGTGGTGAACAAACTGGACCGCGAGCGTTCTTCCTTTGAGCGAGTAGTTGAGAATATCCACGAAACCTTCGGCAGATCCGCGGTGCCGGTTTTCCTGCCGCTTGGTAGTGAGAAGAATTTCACTGGCGTCATCGACCTGATCCGCATGCGCGCTTACGCCTATAAGCCGGGCGGCGATGGAAAGGGTAAGGAGGGCGATATCGCTGCTGCAGACCAAGCGGCGGCGGACGCCGCCCACGAAGCGCTGGTGGAGATGATCGCCGAGGGCAACGATGAGCTGATGGAAGAGTTCTTCGCCACCGGCACACTGCCGGTGGAACACATCGTCAGTGGTCTGCAGCAAGCTGTACGTGAACGCAGGATCTTTCCGATCCTCTGCTCGGCTTGCACACAAAATATTGGCTGCGACTTGCTGCTGAATTTCGTTGCTGAGATCATGCCTTCGCCGCTGGAACGAACTCCCGTTCCGGCAATACAGAACGGGCAAGCAACGGAGAAGAAGATTGAACCGAAAGAAGCTCCTTCCGTGTTCGTGTTCAAAACCTCGGCCGATCCGTTTGCAGGGCGCGTGACTTACTTCAAGGTGATGTCTGGCACAGTCAAGGACGATGCTCACCTGAACAATATGCGGTCCAACTGCAACGAACGCCTGGCGCATATCGCGACGCCGTTCGGCAAGACTATGCAGCCGATCACGGAACTGCGTGCGGGCGATATTGGCGCTGTGGCAAAGCTGAAAGAGACGTTGACAGGCGATACCCTTTGCGAGAAGACGAATTGCGTGATCATCAAGGGCATTGAAGTTCCTGAGCCCTCCATCGCGTATGCCATCTCTGCCAAGACCCGGAATGATGAAGATCGTCTGAGCACCGCACTCGCGAAGATTTTGGAAGAGGATCGATCCTTGCGGTTCTACCGTGATCCGCAGACGAAAGAGTTTCTGCTGGCGGGTAACGGCCAGCAGCATGTAGAGATTGTTGTTAGCCGACTCAAGAGGCGCTATGGCGTAGAGGTCGAATTAAAAGCGCCGAAAATCCCGTATCGTGAGACGGTGCGAGGCGTCGCGAGCGTCCAGGGGCGGCACAAAAAGCAAACCGGAGGGCATGGACAGTTCGGAGATTGCTGGATTAAATTGGAACCACTTGGGCGGGGCGAGAAGTTTCAGTTTGTGAATGACATCTTCGGCGGCTCGATTCCGAAACAGTACATTCCCGCAGTAGAGAAGGGAATTGTCGAGGCGGCCGAGCAGGGCTTCATCGCTGGGTATCCGGTCACGGATTTCCGCGTGACGCTGTATGACGGGTCTTATCACGATGTCGATTCTTCGGAAATGGCGTTCAAGCTGGCTGGCCGAAAAGCGTTTCGAGCGGCTATGCAGCAGGCAAAACCGACGCTGCTGGAACCGGTAATGAATGTGGAAGTGGAAACGCCGACGGACTTCGCGGGCGATCTGATGAGCGACTTCAATGGTCGCCGTGGCCGTATCTCGGGGATGGATCTCAAGGGCAACATGCAGACCATTCGCGCCCAGGTTCCGATGTCAGAGATGCTGACTTATCAGAACGATCTCATCTCGAAGACACAAGGACGCGCGTCGTTCCACATGGAGTTCGATCACTACGACTATGTGCCCACTCCGCAGGCGGAAAAGATCATCGCCGCGGCGAAGCAACACATGCACGTGGAAGAGGAAGAATAGCGGATTGGCCGCCGCCGTTTATGCGCCGTCCTCTTGCAGCGCCGTTTTCAACGTTTTCGGTTCAAAGCCAAATGGTCCGGGTTCACTCTTGTAGCGAACTCGGCCATCTTTGCCGATCAGGTACAGGCGATCGGGCCATCCGATGTACGCCTGCTCCACCTTGTTGTCGATGCCATCGATCAAAGCGGGAATCTGGATATGCAGATTCCGAATGCATGATCCGGCCACTTGCTCGCGTTCGGCAGCGGTGGTCGGGTTCCTGAACAGCACCTTGTCATGGATGTTGCTCTGCATCTCCCAGATATCGGTGGGATGCGCTTCGCTGATATACACGACATAGAACGCAACCGCATTTCCGGCCGCGAGGCTCTGCTGATACATCTTGTTGAGCTCGGGAACCTCCCGGCGAAATGGCGGTCAAGTATAGCTGCCGAAGATTAACACCACCGGCCGAATGCCGCGATTGGCGGAAAGAGTTACTGTGCCGGTGTGGTCGAGGCGGGGCAAAGTGAAATCCGGCGCGGCGTCACCGACGCTCACATGACCGGCGCGTGCGCTCTTCCACATCGTTTCGAACGGGAAGATCAGAAACGGCGCGGGTCCCGTGTGTTTCATGACGTTGCCGAACGTCTCCGGCTTCTGACACATTGCGTAGTAGAAGCCCGCAAAACCGATCGCCCACAACCCGACGAGCATTGACCCAATGGTGATGAACACGCGCTTCCTTCGAATCCTGGAAGGCGCGATTGTGCTAGCTGTACTCATTCTGCGAGGAAATCGCAGTATACAGCGGTTTCAGGCCGCCCCACCACCACCCGATGTTGATTTGCATGCACCGGCTTGGCTGCCGGGCTAGCCTGCCGTGGGATTTCCCGGCTGGTGCTCGTAGAAAGAGCTGATCTTTTCATAAACTTCAGGCGGAAAGTCCAGGTTTCTGTACACGTTGCAGGATCGCTGGTCCGCGGGCGACTGGCAGATTGGAAAATCCTGTTGCCCCATCCACTCCAGAATGCGCTCACGCTTCGGAGGGTTGTAACCACGCGCTTCCACTTGCTTGATCAGTCCGCGAGCTTTCTCTTCGTCGCAGTCGCGATCTTTCGTCAGGTATTCGACAAGCTCCTCTTCAGAGAGGAAATACCGTCCCACCATCACGAAAACGAGCCGTCCATAGTGCCCGATGTCTTCGCCGTTTTCGAGCGCATCGAGCAAGTGAGCCATCATGGGGCTGCGCCTGAGATCTTCTAAAGCCATAACGTTCTTCCGTTTGTAAGACGGAGCACTTAGGCGCCTTGTTTCTCCGTTTCTTTGCCTATTGGCTAACCACCGTAAGAAGCTCGTGCGGCACTTGTACCAGGACGTCAGGAGGATGAACCTCAAACGCGCCGGGCTGAAATCCCCAAGTGACGCCGCAACATCGAATTCCGGCATTTCGTGCAGTCTGAACGTCGACTCCGCTATCGCCGACGAGCAGAGAATCCACGAGAGCGGTTTCCGATTCCGTCAGCAATGTGCGCACGCCAATGGGGTCAGGCTTCTTCGCCGGAAAACTGTCCGCGCCGTAGATGCGAAAGAACAATTTCTCTGAGTCTAACGCTCCGATGATGTCGCGGCTGATGCGGACAGGCTTGTTCGTCAGGATGCTGAGCGTATGACCGCGTTCTGCCAGACCTTCAATGGTCTCGCGAATGCCGGGGTAGAAGCGTGTGTGCTCCAGTGCGTGTTCACGGTAAAAGCGGAGAAAAAATGCCAGAGCTTCGTCCAGGCGGTACTGCGGCGTCCCCTCACCCATCGCACGCCTGACCAGCACGGAAGCGCCGTTCCCGACGTACGAATAGATCAGATTGGAGTCAAGAGGAGGCAGGTCGAAGTGAGCGCGCGTCGCGTTCATGGAGATGGCAAGATCCTCGGCGGAGTCGATCAGCGTTCCGTCCAGATCGAAGATGATCAGCAACTTCTATTTTGAACGGGGCGATAAACCGAACTCGCAGCGGTTTGCGTCTTCTCCTTGGATGGGCTCGACCAATATCGCCGAAGATTATCCAGTTCCTCCTCGAAGGCCTGTCGCAGACTGTGCGGCGCGAGACTGATCAGCCAGGCCGAGACAGTGCTGACGTACGGAACAACGAGGGAACGCTGCAAAACCTCCGGCGTTGGCGAGGGCGCGAAGGCAATCACCACATCGAGTAGCGCCGCAATCAGAAGAATGCCACGCACGAAACCGGCAGCGCCACCCAGTATCCGATTGATCCACGAGAGGCCGATCCAAGCGAACATCTTGGATAACGCGGCGCCGATCATCGATCCAATAATGAGAACGCCTACGAACACGATAATGAATCCGGCGAAGTTTGCGAGGGTCGAATCGCCTAGCCAGGGAGCGAGCTTGACGGCGACAAGCCTGTAGAACCAGAAACCGGCAATAAAAGCAGCGATTGCGGCCACAAAGCCGACCACCACGCGAGCTAATCCCGAACGCAGACCAGTGGCGACTGACCAAAGGATGATCAGTGTGAGAGCGACATCGATCCACGTAAACGAAGGCATAGTGCTAAACGGCAGCGGTCTGGTTGAGCGCGCGGTCCGTAATCCTGGAAAAGGCTTCTTCGTACTTATCGCTCGTCTTGCGCACAACTTCTTCCGGCAGAGCGGGCGCGGGAGGCTGCTTATTCCACCCTAATGTTTCCAGATAATCGCGGACATACTGCTTGTCGAAAGATAACTGCGGGCCGCCAGGCCTATAAGTGTCTGCTGGCCAATAACGCGAGGAGTCGGGAGTCAGCACTTCGTCGGCTAAGACGAGTTGGTCTTCCACAAAACCGAATTCGAACTTAGTGTCGGCCAAAATGATGCCGCGTTGCAGTGCGTGGTCAGATGCCCGGGCGTAAATGCCTAATGTCATGTCGCGCAATCGCCCGGCAAGCTCAACCCCCAGCTCCTTGGCGACGTATTGGAACGACACATTCAGATCGTGTCCCGTCTCTGCCTTAGTCGCTGGAGTGAAAATGGGCTCGGGCAGGCGATCGCCGTCGCGCAATCCTGGCGGCAACGGAATCCCGCAGACCTTACCCGTCTGCCGATAATCTTTCCAGCCGGAACCGGCCAGATACCCGCGAGCCACGCATTCCACGGGCACCATTCGAGCTTTCTTCACCAACATAGAGCGGCCCTCCAGCATCTGGCGGTATTTCTGCAGCTTTCGCGGGAACTGAGTGAAGTCGGCGGTCTCTAAATGATTGGGAACATCGGGTGAGAGAAAGTCGAACCAAAACAGCGACATCTGGGTGAGGATGCGGCCTTTACAGGGAATGCCACTGGCGAGGATACAGTCGAACGCCGAGATACGATCGGTGGCGACAAAAAGTAGATGATCGTCCACTTCGTAGACATCCCGTACTTTACCTTTGGTCCTAAGAGGCAGAGGCAAACTCGACTCCAAGAGGACTTCGTCGTGACACATGACTGTTTGTCCTGAGTATCCCAGAGCGGGCCTGTTTCATGCGGCTGTACAATGCATTTTGTTTAACGCATTTCCGAGATATTTACCTGTTCTTCTGCTGGTCTCATCCGCGTTTGCTCAGAAAGACGCCACTCAATGGCCGGGCTATGGCGGCGGCCCCGAACAGATTCGCTACTCACGGCTCACGCAGATCAATCGTAAGAACGTAAAACAGCTTCAGGTCGCGTGGACTTACGACACCCAGGATGGTCCCGGGACAACACAAACGGAGCCGATCTTTATACAGGGCGTGACGTATGTGGTGACGCCGAAGCACAAGATCATTGCTTTGGACGGCGCAAGTGGGAAACTGCTCTGGACCTTCGATTCGGGCATTGTCGGTCGCGGACCCAATCGCGGAGTCGCGTACTGGTCGGACGGTAACGACAAGCGCGTTTTCGCGGCTGTTCAGAGCTTTGTTTACGCGCTGGATGCGGGGACTGGTCTGCCGATCAAGACGTTCGGGCGCGATGGACGCATCGATTTGCGCGAGGGGTTAGGCCGCGACCCCGCGAAGCAATCCATTCTGCTCACCAGTCCGGGAATCGTCTATAAGGATCTGCTCATTGTGGGCGGACGCGAACCGGAGTCGTTGCCCGCACCGCCCGGGGACATTCGTGCCTACGACGTCCGCTCCGGCGAGGTTCGGTGGACCTTCCACACCATTCCGCACCCCGGCGAATACGGATACGAAACCTGGCCCAAAGATGCCTGGACGTACAGCGGTGCGGCTAACAACTGGTCGGGCATGGCTGTGGACACAAAGCGCGGAATTGTCTATGTGCCTACGGGGTCGGCAGCAGCGGATTTCTATGGCGCCAATCGGGTTGGCGACGACCTCTTCGCAAACTGCCTGCTTGCTCTGGATGCCAACACCGGAAATCGGATCTGGCATTTTCAAGCAGTTCATCATGATTTGTGGGACCGGGATTTCCCATCCCCTCCAAACCTGGTCACCGTGAAGCGTAACGGCCACCGCATCGATGCCGTGGCGCAGACAACCAAACAAGGGTGGATCTATTTGTTCGACCGTCAAACGGGCAAGCCGCTCTTTCCGATCGAGCTCAAAAACTACCCGGCCAGTACAACACCCGGCGAACAGGCCTCGCCCACGCAGCCACTGCCTGTGATGCCGCCGCCGTATACGCGCCAGATTCTGACGGAAGACATGCTCACCAACAGAACCCCGGAGGCGCACGCATGGGCAGTGGAGCGCTTTCACAACCTGATCAGTAACGGCCAATTCGTGCCCTTTTCGGTGGATAAAGAGACGGTGATCTTCCCGGGATTTGACGGCGGCGCTGAGTGGGGCGGATCGGCATTCGATCCGCAGACCGGGCTGCTTTACGTGAATGCGAACGATATTGCTTGGAGCGCCAAGTTGACCGAAAACACCGGCGACAACTCGGCCAGGCATCTTTATCTATCGAACTGTGGTGTGTGCCACGGTGCTGACCTTACTGGTGCGCCGCCACAGATCCCCAGCTTGGTGAACATCGGCGCAAAACTGAACGCGACGCAAATCGAAGTGCTGATTCGACAAGGCGCGGGGCGCATGCCTTCGTTCCCCAATTTCGACCGGCCGCAAGTGGACGCTATTATCGATTTTCTAAGGACGGGTCAAGACAAGGAACTGCAAAGCACCGAACCACCTGAAGTGAAACCCAAATACATCTTTGGCGGTTATCACAGACTTCTCGATCCAGACGGTTATCCCGCCGTAGCGCCGCCCTGGGGCACGCTGAACGCGATCGACCTGAACACGGGCAAGTACGCCTGGAAGATTCCCCTGGGCGAATACCCTGAACTGGCAGCGAAGGGGATGACCAACACGGGTACCGAGAATTATGGGGGGCCGATCGTAACGGCCGGTGGCCTTGTTTTCATTGGCGCCACGAACTTCGACAAGAAGTTCCGCGCTTTCGATAAGAAGACAGGCAAGCTGCTTTGGGAAACGGCGCTGCCGCTTTCGGGAAATGCTACTCCGCTGACATATATGGTGAATGGCCGGCAATACGTGGTCATCTATGCGAGCGGCGGGTATGGCCGATCAGGCCTGAATTCTGCGGCGAACTCCGAAATTGCGGCTAAGGCGAGCGGCGTCTACGTTGCCTTTGCGCTGCCCGAAGCATCTCAGCCGTTACACTGAAACCGTGGCTCAGGCGGCTGAGAGAGATGAATTTCCCGGCCGACCCACACCCATTTATATGACTCGTTGTGTGGTTACTGGAGGAGCCGGATTCATCGGTTCCGCGCTTGTCCGCGCATTACTAGCGGAGGGCAACCGTGTACATGTCATTGACAACCTCTCGACCGGCAAGTTGGACAATCTGGAGGAAGTAGCCGACCAGATCACTGTTCATGAATACGATCTGCGCGACTACAAGCGCATTGCACCTGTTTTGGGCGGCGCCGATTACATTTTCCATTTGGGCGCACTGCCGTCTGTCCCGAAATCAATAATCGATCCCGTACCCAGCCATGAGGCGAACATCGATGGTACGTTCAACGTGTTCCGCGCCGCCGTGGAAGGGAAGGCAGGGCGCGTCGTCTACGCAGCGTCGTCGTCCGCTTATGGCGATACAGCGGTGCTACCCAAGACCGAGAGCATGACGCCGCAGCCGAAGTCGCCGTACGCGCTACAGAAACTCGTCGGCGAATATTACGCGTCGGTTTTCGCTCAGTGCTACGGACTGGAAACGGTGTCTTTGCGGTTCTTCAACGTATTCGGTCCGCGGCAGGATCCGAACAGCGTCTATTCGGGCGTTCTCTCTTTGTTTCTCACGTGCCTAATCGAGCGGCGGAGTCCGACTATTTATGGCGATGGTGAACAGTCGCGCGATTTCACGTTCGTCGAAGACGTCGTCGGCTTATTGATCAAAGCTTCGAAAGCGAGCAATGTTTCCGGGAAGGTGTACAACGCCGGAAACGGGAATCGCTATACGCTGAATGAAACCTGGCGTGTGCTGCAGCAAATAGAAGGCATCGATTTACCGGCTAGATATGGGCCGCCTCGCGAAGGCGACGTGCGCGATTCACAGGCGGATACAACAGCCGCAGTCCGAGACTTGGGGCATGCTCCGCAATTTACCTTTGAGCAGGGATTGCGTCTGACGCTCGACTGGTATCGCGAAGATCTCGGCCGCAAGAATAAGGCAGGATCCTTAGAGGCGGTGGGACGCGTCTAAAAGGCATGAATAGCTCCTTCCGGCTGGGTCCGGACGGCATTTATCGTTGTGACGCTTTTCAGGAATTTATCTGGCAAAAGCACGGCTTCGGCACTCGTGACGGTAATCCCGAAGCGGACATCGTTCTAAAGCAGATTCACTCGAACCACGTCTTCAACGCGAACGGCTGGCGGAAGCAAATGCGCGAGCGCGAAGGCGACGCGCTTATCACTGACGAGAAGCGCAAGAGCATCGGCGTTCGCACTGCCGATTGCGTTCCCATTTTGCTGCTTGATTGCCGCAACCGCGTGGTCGCCGCCGTGCATGCCGGCTGGCGCGGCAGTGCTGCGGAAATCAGTACGGCGACACTCGACTGCATGCGCGAGGACTTCGGTACCGTGCCTCCCGATATCTATGCCGCTATTGGACCTTGCGTTCGCGAATGCTGCTACGAAGTGGGCGCGGAGGTCGCGCAGCGGTTCACGCCTTGGTTTCCGGAGTGGCAACAGGAAGAAGAAAAGGTTCGCAAACTGGATCTGGCAGGCACCAACCGTAAGCAGTTAGAAACCGCAGGAGTTTTAGCCAGCCGGGTCTTCGATTGCGAATTGTGCACGGCTTGCCAGAGCGGACAGTTTTTCTCGTTCCGCCGCGAGCCCGAGAATCCCGGCCGGATGGTGGCTGCCATCGAGCGCCTCGCCTGAACGAATCCAAGTTGCGAACGCTGCCAGTAGAAGGCATTCGCCCCAAAAATCCAGGCCGTAGCTGAGCAGATACCGCTGCCACGGCTTGTATTGAAGAATCGCTTGCCCGAACGAAACGGCACAGGCGGCGAGGAAGAGCCGGTTCGCCCATCGCACACGTTGTCCTAACTTATGGCGAAGTGCGAATAAACAGCCCGCGGTCAGTACCGCGGGGGCCAGCGAGATGAGGCCGCTTTTGACGGCGTACGGCTCGATCATCGAATAGATCACGAATGTCGCGCCGTCCCAAATCCAGAGCGTGCGACGGTCTGAACGCAGCATCCACAGCATAAAAGCAGCGTAGAGAAGCAAGGCGGCGACCATCCACAGGTGGACGGCAGTTTTCGGATCCAGCGTGAGCACATTGATGTGCGGAAAGTAGTCGAGCGGCGGAGCAACCGGCGTCAACCAGCGCAGAAGCAATCCGCGCATCGACATGCCAGGAAAGTAGTAGAACTCTGAGTACGTTGTGCCGACCCGGCCGACGGCGCTATACCAGTCTCGCAGCAGCATCACGTAACCCGAAGGTCCGAAGACTAGCAGGGGAAAAGTCCAGAGCGCGGCAAACCATCCCGCAAGCCAGGCTGCTGTGCGCCGCCGTCCCTCTCTGAAGAATAGGGGCGCAAATAGAAATGGCCAGATTTTGAAAGTTATGGCGAGAGCCATCAGCAGGCCGGATAGCCATGAACGTCGTTCCGCCAGAATCAGCGCGGCAAAGATCCACCCGATGACAAACGGCTGAACGTTTCCATAACGGACTGCAAGGAAGAGGTAAGCGCAAACAAAAGCCAGCACCGCGACAGCAGCGGGGCGATCAAAACGCAGGCCACGCACTCTAATTGCGAGCCACATAGTCCAGGCTGTGTTGGCCCAGATCGCAAGCATCCAGAAGAAGCCACTCACACGCAACGAAGCGAGTCCAATGGGCCAGAGCAGCAAATAAGTGACCGGCGGGTATCGGTACTCCATGGGGAATCCGAGCCCGCTCTGGGGACCGTACGCCGGACGTGTGCCTGAGAAAAAGCCTGTGACCCCCAGCCAGTAAACGCGGAAATCGACGTTCTTGGCAATGAACAAGGAAGCGAGGACTGCCACTGCCGCGAACGCTGTCCACAACACGGCAGACCGTTGTCTCAGAACCATCTCAAGCGCATCTCAATCCTCTCAAACGGGAATGTGGCGCGGGGTTGGGCGCTAAGCTGAGGGAATGAACCGTAAGGCATCAGCGCAATGGACGGGCGACCTGCGAAGCGGCGCCGGAATTATCTCGACCGAAAGCGGCGTGCTTTCGAACGCACAGTATTCGTTCAAGACGCGTTTCGAGCAGGGAAACGGTACGAATCCTGAGGAGTTGCTTGCTGCCGCTCACGCCGGTTGCTTCTCCATGGCGTTGTCCCTCATGCTGCAGAATGAGCGTCTGAAGGCAGACAGCATTGAGACCACCTGCACCATCACGCTCGATAAAGAAGGCGAGGGATTCGCGATCAAGCGTAGCCATCTGCAGCTTCGCGCAAAGATTCCCGGCGCTTCCCAAGATGCTTTTGAGCGCGCGACGCAAGCGGCGAAGGAAGGCTGCCCGGTTTCAAAGCTTTTCGATACCGAGATCACATTAGACGCGAAATTGGAATCATAAACGCCTGTTCTCGGCATTATCCACTTTCACCGCAAATTAACCTTTCAGAGGTCCAAACCCCTTCCACGCACAAGGCTTCGGGGGCAAATCCACGCCAATTTGCACTTGCAGCGTGAGCCTGCAATTGGCATTCGATGTGCAAACTAGGTGCCGAGCCTAATGATCTGTATCGGAGTATTTCTCGGGACCTGCCCAATTGACAAATTATCGGCGTGTGCGATTGCAATTCGGAAGATTTCTGATAACATTGCAGAGCGTAATTCCCAGTTTGTCAGCGTGCGTGCCGCTCTTCGTCGGTTTCGCTCGCGGAGAGTAGAGGTTTAACGGATGGCTCGAGAAAGCATTCAGAAAAAGCTTACGCGCGTGCGTCCCCCGCGCGTCCAAATTTCTTATGACGTACAAGTCGGTGATGCAATCGAGAAGAAGGAACTTCCCTTCGTTCTCGGCGTGTTTGGCGACTTCCAAGGTCAGCCCACGGGCGATGTGCCGAGACTTAAGGACCGGCGCTTCGTCGATGTGAATCCAGACAACTTCGATGAAGTTCTGGCCAGCATGAAGCCCCACCTGGCGTTCGCGGTGGAAAACAAACTCAGTGACGATCCCAATGCGGGCCAGCTCAAGGTGGATCTGAACTTCCGCAGCCTGGAAGATTTCGAGCCGGAGCAGGTGGCTCGCCAGGTGAAGCCGCTTCGCGAACTGCTCGATCTTCGCAACAAGCTGGCCGATCTTCGCGGTACGTTGCAGACGAATGAAAAGCTGGATGAGGTGTTGATGGAAGCTGTTTCGAACACCGACAAGCTCGACAAGCTGCGAGCTGAGATGGGTCTGCGCAAGGAAGGGGATTCCAAGTGAGCGACGTACAGCAGGCAGTTCCTTCCGCAACGACATTAACGGCCGAGGGAAGCCTTCTTGACCAGATTGTTGAGCAAGGACGATTCGGAGTAGAACCCGCCTCGCAGGCGCGCGGCAAAGATCTCGTCAAGGAATTCCTCTCGCAGGTTCTGCAGGGTGAAGTCACCGTTTCGCGCGACACCGAAGCGATGATCAACGCCCGCATCGCGCAGATTGATCATCTTGTCTCCTTGCAGCTCAACGAGGTGATGCATCATGCATCGTTCCAGAAGCTCGAAGGTAGCTGGCGCGGATTGAAGTATCTGCTCGACAGCTCAGAGACTTCGCCCATGCTCAAGATTCGCGTCATGAGCGCGACGAAGAAGGAAATTCTCAAGGACCTGCAGCGCGCGGCGGAATTCGATCAGAGCGCTTTGTTCAAGAAGGTCTACGAAGAAGAGTATGGCGTGTTCGGCGGCGAGCCGTTCGGTGCGCTTATTGGCGACTACGAGTTCACCAAGCATCCGGAAGACGTTGAGCTGCTCGAAAAGGTCTCGCACGTAGCAGCGGCTGCGCATGCGCCCTTCTTTACCGCCGCCGGCCCCGAGATGCTGAACCTGGAAAGCTATGCCGACCTCGGCCAGCCGCGCGACCTCGCCAAGATTTTCGACAGCAGCGAGTTTGCAAAGTGGAAGAGTTTCCGCGAGAGCGAGGATTCGCGGTACGTCGGTCTGTGCATGCCGCGCATTCTCATGCGCTTGCCGTACGGCAAGGACACCAAGCCCGTCGAAGGGTTCAATTACGAAGAGAGCGTGGATGGCACGGAGCACGGCAAGTACCTCTGGGGCAACGCTGCATACGCTATGGGGACCCGCCTGACGTCCGCCTTTGCGAATTACGGCTGGTGCACCACCATTCGCGGCGTGGAAGGCGGCGGTTTGGTGGAAGGCCTTCCGGCCCATACGTTCCGCACGGATGAAGGTGATGTGGCGCTGAAGTGCCCCACGGAAATCGCCATTACCGACCGTCGTGAGAAGGAACTGGCCGACAACGGATTCATTCCGCTGGTGCACTGCAAAGGCACCGATTACGCAGCCTTCTTCAGCGTGCAGTCGTCGCAAAAACCGAAGCTGTACAACAAGGAAGATGCGAACGCTAACTCGAGGCTATCCGCCCAGATGCCTTACATCATGGCTGTCTCGCGCTTCGCGCACTATCTGAAATCGATGATGCGAGATAAGATCGGCAGCTTCATGTCTCGCGACGAGTGCGAACGTTTTCTGAACCGATGGATCAACCAGTACGTCATCGGCGTAGACGATGCTTCCCAGGCTCTGAAGGCCAAGAACCCCCTTCGCGACGCGCGTATTGAAGTCGTGGATGTGCCCGGCAAACCCGGTGCGTATCGTGCGGTCGCTTTCCTGCGCCCCCACTTCCAACTCGACGAATTAGGCGTATCATTACGCCTGGTTGCAGAACTTCCGCCGCCGGCGGCATAGTCTCAAGCCAGGTAAACCAACAACCCATTCACGAGGTCTTTGGACCCGCGAACTAGAAGTGTGTATTAAGTCAAAGGAGACAACATGGCGGTAGAAATTTTCCTGAAGTTGGATGGAATCGATGGCGAGTCCGAAAAGAGCGGCGCCACGAAGTGGATTGAAATCTTCAGCTTTTCAAACGGCGCTTCAAATCCTACCAGCGTTGCGTTCGGAACCGGTAGCGGTGCCGGCAAGGTGGATTTGAGCTCTCTTGCTTTGCAGAAGCAGCTCGATTCTTCCTCTCCGAAGCTGTTCCAGAACTGTTGCCAGGGCACTCACATCGCCAAGGGAAACATGATCGTCCGCGAGGCAACCGGCGGCGACACGACTGAAATTTACTATCAGTACGACATGACAGAGGTTTTTGTCGACAGCATCAGTTGGGGCGGTGCAGCGGGCGGGGGCAAGCCTTCCGAATCCCTTTCACTCTCGGCAAAGTCTCTGACTATCACGTACTGGCCGCAGGACTCGACCGGTAAGCTCGGCACAAAAATTCCGTTCGGCTGGGACGTTTCGAAGAATACCAAAGCTGGTGCTTAGGGCGTTCTAAATGGACGCCCAACAACTTTTCAAGGCCGGGAAGCTTTCCGAAGCTATCTCGGCCTTGACAGCCCAACTGCGGGACAACCCCGCAGACTTGAAGAGCAGAACCTTTCTGTTCGAGTTGCTTTGCTTCAACGGCGACTACGATCGCGCTGAGAAGCAGTTGAACATCCTCGAAGAGGAGGGCAGCAAGGACTCGTTTCTTGGAACTCTCCTTTACAAGGCCGCTCTTCACGCCGGGCGGCTGCGCGATGAGATGTTCGAGAACAAGACCTACCCGAAACAGGTGTTGAATGGCGGCACCACAGCCGTATCGGGCAAACTCAACGGCAAAGAGTTCAAGACAATCTCAGACGCCGACCCCCGTTTCGGCGACAAGCTCGAGGTGTTTGCTGGCGGCGATTATCTGTGGATCGCTTTGCATGACGTCGCCACTCTGCGTCTTGAAGCTCCGCAGCGGCTGCGCGATCTGCTCTGGGTGCCGGCCAAGCTTCTTACGGGACCGACGTTTAAGTCCCGCGATCTTGGCGAGATTATGATTCCGGCCATATCGCCACTTTCCTGGCAACATTCGGATGAAGAAGTTCGCCTGGGACGTGTCAGCGAGTGGTGCGAGGACGACTCGGGCGAAGTTGCGCCATTCGGATCTAAGAACCTGCTGGTCGATGGGGACGAGTTCCCTCTGCTCGAACTTCGCGAACTCGAGATATACCCGCTGAATGCTGCGCCTATTGAAGAGCCGGTCGAATAAGTAGTAAGCTGTTGTCGCCCCTCTGATGCCCGAAATAGAACGTTTCCTGGAGCCCATTCCAGGTGACAACCCGGCTGGCGTGTACCTGCGTTACGACCCGGTTTACTCCAAGATTGAGGAGGCGCGCCGCAAAGAGGACCCGGCGGTCATCGCGAAGATGCAGCTTGGCCGTGACGCCAAAATCGCGGATTACAAAGTTGTCACGCAAGTCGGCGAAGACGCGCTCATTAAGCGCACAAAAGATCTGCAAATCGCGGCCTGGCTGACGGAAGCCTGGACTTACCGGGAGCGTGTTCCGGGCGTTATCGCCGGCATCAAACTCCTCAAGGCGCTGCTCGACAAATTTTGGGACAGCGTCTATCCCGAGCCTGACGAAGGCGACCTCGGTGATCGCCGTATGCCGCTCGACTGGATTGGCAGTTCCAGCGACTTCGTTTCGGCCTTCCGCGGCGTACCGCTGACGAAAAATCCCAAACATTCCTGGTACGCCTACCAAGACGCCCGCGCGATGGGCTATGAGAAGGATGTAGCCCAGGACAAGGCCAAAAAGGCCATCCGGGACGATGCCATCAAGCAGGCCAAGGTCCCGCCCGAGGAATTTGACGAAGCCTTTGAGCAGACCGAAAAGCCTTTCTACAAAGCCGTGACTGCGGACCTGCAGACGGGCAAGGATCTTATCAACGAACTGGATGACTACTGCAACGAAAAGTTCACGGACGATCCACCCTCATTTACTCTGCTCAAGAAGGCTTTCGATGAAGTAGCGAATGTTGCTCAGATTCTCCTCCTCAGAAAGCTGGAGAAAGATCCCGATCCGGTCGAAGTGGTTGAAGCGCCGGTAGTGGAAGAGGCTGCCTCTGCGGAGGGCGACGGCCAGGGTGCCGCCCTTCCCGCCGGTACTATGGCGAGCGGTCAACTGGACCTTTCCGATCTGGGGCAGATAAAGGATCCGGAGCAGGCGGCCCTTCATGTTGTCGCCGCCGCTCAATTCATCCGTCAGAAGAATCCAGCCAGTCCCGTTTCCTACCTGCTTCTGCGAGCCCTGCGGTGGGGCGAAGTGCGCTCCGTCAACGGAAGTAACGTGCCGGAGTTGCCCGCCCCGCCATCGGAAATTCGAGTGACGCTGAAGACATCGGCGGCCGGCAACCAATGGAAACGCGTCCTCGAGACGGCCGAATCTGCCATGAGCCGCACCTGCGGTCGTGGCTGGCTCGATTTGCAGCGGTACACAATCAGCGCCTGTGATGCCCTCGGTTATGCTGACGCGGCGAAGGCGCTGCGGTCTGAGCTCAGAGCCTTCCTGCTGGATTTTCCTGAGCTGCCGGGAGCGACGCTGAACGACGATACGGGCACAGCCAATCCGGAAACGTTGAACTGGCTGCGCAAGGAAGGTCTGATCTTATAATTCGCCTCGCAGCCAAGGGCTACTGGGTTAGCACAGACCAGAATCGCCAAGCCGCCGTGCAGGCGCTGCCGGCCGGTTTATCAGAAAAGGATCGGATCGGATAGGATAAGAGCACTCTCAATGGCTCGGGCACGTGGTGAAGCGCCGATTGGCCTCTCTGTTCTCGACAGGCTTATCGACGAAGATTTGAGGATTCCGGAGAAGCTGCTGACTCGCTCTGAGTCATTGCGAAAGTTGCGCGATGGCGTTCGGCGGGATCTGGAGTGGCTGCTGAACACACGGTTTCCGGTGATCCTGGCGCCCCCGCAATCGCAATTGGCGCGTTCGTTGTACATGTACGGAATTCCGGATGTTACCTCGATGAGCGCGAAAAACATGACGGACCGCCAGACGTTGCTGCAGGCGATGCAGGACACGATCACCCGTTTTGAGCCGCGTATCGCTAATGCGCGCGTTAGCATTGCGCCCGATCAGGATGAAAAGATTCCCGTGCTGCGGTTCGTCATTGAAGGATTGCTGCGCGTCGACCCCAGTCCGGAGCAGATTTCATTTGGCGCAGTCGTGGAATTAGCGAGCGGCGAGTGCAGAGTGCAAAGCCAAGTAAATGCGCGATGAGCTCCTAGAGTATTACGAGAACGAACTGTCCTTTCTTCGCACCATGGGTGCGGAGTTCGCGCAGAAATATCCCACCGTCGCTTCCCATCTCCTGCTCGGACCGACGGGGTCCGAAGATCCGCACGTGGAACGCCTCGTGGAAGCGTTCGCGTTTCTGGCCGCCCGTGTCCACCTGAAGATCGACGACGATTTCCCTGAGATCGTCGAATCGTTTCTGAATGTTCTGTACCCGCACTACCTGCGGCCGATTCCGTCATTTTCCGTGGTGGAATTCAATGTGGACAATGAACAGGGAAAACTAACCACAAACCTTCGCATCGCTCGCGATTCGCTGCTCTACTCGCGCCCAATCGACTCGGTGCAATGCAAGTTCCGCACTTGCTATGAGACTGTCGTTTCTCCCCTCCGCGTGGCCAGTGCGTCTTGGCGCGCCCCTGAGCGGCTGGACCCCCCTATCAAAGCGCCGGAGGCGGTGGCGGCGTGCAGCATCAGGTTGAACTGCTTCCCTGACGTATTGTTCAAACCGCTGGCGCTCAGCGAGCTACGGTTCTTTCTGCATGGCGAAGGTAAGGATGTTTATACGCTCTACGAGCTGCTGTTTAACAACTGCCTTCGCATTTTAGTACGAAATCCGGATGATCCCAAACAGCGCGTAATTGAGTTGCCGCCGGACAGTCTGCGAGCGATGGGCTTCCGCGATGACGAAGCCGTTCTGCCCTATCCCAAGCGTTCGTTTACGGGCTACCGTCTGCTGCAGGAGTATTTCACGTTTCCCGAAAAATTCCTGTTCATGGAATTGGCCAACCTGAGTGTCTTGTCGACTGAAGTCTTCAAGAACAAAGCTGAGATCATCTTCCTGATTTTGCCTTTTGAGCGCGCCGATCGCCAGCAATCGCTCGAACTCAACGTGAACGCTTCCACGTTTAAGCTCGGCTGTACGCCCATTGTGAATTTGTTTCCGGTCTCGGCCGAGCCCATCATGATGGAGCAGATTCGCTTTGAGTACCCCGTGATTCCCGACGCCAGGCGCCGTCACGCAGTCGAAGTATTCTCGATCGATAACGTCAGGACGTCGAGTCCGGATCGCCGCGAAGTCACTCAGTACGAGCCTTTCTACTCAAACCAGCATGGGCGCACGAATCGAGATCAGACCTTCTGGAACTCCACGCGCCGTCCATCTACCCGCGAGCACGACGCCGGCACGGAAGTGTTTCTGAGCATGGTGGATACCTCGGGGCACGCCGCAAAAACGGGTACCGAAACTCTCAATATCCGCTGCACCTGCACGAATCGCGATCTGCCTGCGCGTCTTCCGCCTCTCAGCGAGTTTGAACTGGAGGGCGGATCACCCGTCAAACGTATTGTTTCGCTGCAAAAGCCTTCCGCAACCTTGCGTCCGCCGTTGCGCCGAGGTCTGCAATGGCGTTTGATCTCGCATTTTTCGCTGAACTATTTGTCCCTGACGGAGGATGGGCGCGGCGCGCTGCAGGAAATCCTGCGGCTTTACAACTTCACTGATGAACCGGCGCTTGAGAAACAGATTGCCGGCATTATAGGGCTTGGCAGCAAACGGCATTTTGCGCGGGTCATCTCGGAACACGGTATCAGTTTCGCGCGTGGCGTGCGCGTCAACATGGAGATCGACGAAGAGATGTTCGTGGGCGCAGGCGTATTCCTCTTTGCCTCCGTGCTGGAGCACTTCCTCGCCATGTATGTCTCGCTAAACAGCTTCAGCCAGCTAATCGTACGCACTAGACAGCGAAAGGAGATCCTTCGCGAATGGCAACCGCGGTCGGGCCAGAAAATCTTGCTCTAGTGCGAAGCAGCGTGGAGGACCGGCTTTTCGCTGAGCCCTTCTCGTTCGAATTCGTGCAAGCTGTACGGCTGCTTCACCTTTTCTATCCGAACCGCAGCCCGGTCGGAGTGTTTAGCTTCCCGGACACGGAAATCGCGCACTTCGGTGTGCGCGCCGTGCTTACCTTCCCTGCCAGCGAGCTTTACGCGATCGAGCAGCGGCCTGAACATCCCCCCTTGATGCGAGTCAACTTCATGGGCCTGATCGGGCCCTTGGGCCTTCTGCCGCTGTACTACACGGAACTCGTTGCCGATCGACTGCGCGAGAAAGATCGGGTTCTGCGCGATTTCCTCGACATGTTCCACCACCGCATGATTTCGCTTTTCTATCGTGCGTGGGAGAAGTACCGCTTCATGGTGGTCTATGAGCAGGGACGCAGCGAGCCGTTTTCTCAATACTTGCTCGACATCATTGGGCTAGGAACCAAGGGGCAGCAGGGTCGGCAACTCATACCGGACCTTTCGCTCGCGTATTACGCGGGATTATTCGCGCAGCAACCAAGAAGCGCCGAGGCGTTGCGGCTCATACTGCTCGATTACTTCAAGGTTCCAGTTGCGGTTGACCAGTTCCTGGGGGCTTGGTATCAACTTGACGAGTCTTCGCAATGCGCGCTCGATGATCGCTGCGCTGCCTCGCAGCAATTGGGATTCGGCGCGGTTGTTGGTGACGAAATCTGGGACCCGCAATCACGCGTCCGTATCGTACTAGGACCGCTCAGTTTGAGAGAATATCTCGATTTTTTGCCTTCAGGAACCGCCTTCAGGCCGTTGCAAACAATGGTGCGGTTCTTTGCGGGGGATGAGTTCGATTTTGAACTTCAACTCTTGCTGAAACGGGAGGAAACACCCGGTCTTCAGCTTGGAAGCACAGGCGTCGCGGCGCCGCAGTTAGGCTGGGTGAGCTGGTCTAAAACCCGCCAGATGGAATACAATCCATCGGAGACGATTTTGCAGCTATGAAAGGCGAAAACGCGTTAGTATTATTGGCGCACCAGGAAGGCGAAACACTATGAACGTGAACTTGAAATCTCTAGTAAGCCGTATGGACGACATTACACGCAGCGCGTTGGAAGCGGCTGCGGGTCTGTGCTTGTCACGAACGCATTACGACATCGAAATTGAACATTTCCTGATGAAGTTGCTCGACCAGCAGGACAGCGACTTGCATCACATCCTCAAGCACTTTGGGGTAGACAAGTCGCGCTTCACCACGGAGCTGAATCGAGCGCTCGACAAGTTGAAAACCGGGAACGCCAGAACTCCCGCTTTCAGCCCGTCGCTCGTGAAAATGTTCACAACCGCGTGGACGCTGGGGTCGCTTGAATTCGCCGGCGCGCAGATTCGCTCGGGATTCGCCATTCTCGCTCTGCTTACCGATGACGAGCTCTCGCGCATGGCGAAAGACTTCAGCCGCGAACTGCAGATGATTCAGCCGGAGGCATTGCGCCGAGACTTCTTCAACGTCGTGGTTGGTTCGCCGGAAGACGCAGGCACGGCCGCCGCAGCTACAGCGGGATTGCCTGGCGGCGCTGCTGCTGGTGCGCCCGGAGCAGCGGCGAACAGCAAAACACCGAATCTCGATCAGTACACGGTCAATCTCACGGATAACGCGAAGAAGGGCAAGATCGACACGGTTCTGGGGCGCGATTCGGAAATCCGGCAGATTGTCGACATTCTCATGCGCCGGCGTCAGAATAACCCCATCCTCACTGGTGAGGCCGGCGTCGGAAAAACGGCAGTCGTCGAAGGCTTCGCCCTTCGCGTGGCGCAAGGCGATGTTCCCCCGCCATTGAAAAACGTTCTCGTCCGTACGCTCGATCTCGCTTTGCTGCAAGCCGGCGCCGGCATCAAAGGCGAGTTCGAGAACCGTTTGAAAGGGTTGATTGAAGAGGTCAAGAAGTCGCCCGTTCCCATCATTCTGTTCATTGACGAAGCCCACACCATGATCGGCGCAGGCGGACAAGCCGGGCAGAATGATGCTGCCAACCTGCTGAAACCGGCTTTGGCGCGCGGCGAACTTCGTACCATCGCCGCCACCACGTGGTCCGAATACAAAAAGTACTTCGAAAAAGACCCCGCTCTTGCCCGCCGTTTCCAGGTGGTGAAAGTGGAAGAGCCGAGCGAATCGCAATGCATGGTGATGCTGCGGGGTATTGTCGGCGCGCTCGAAAAGCATCACAAAGTTCGCATTCTGGACGAAGGCGTAACGGCCGCAGTGAAGCTGTCGCATCGCTATCTGGCTGGAAGACAATTGCCGGACAAGGCTGTTAGTGTTCTGGATACGGCATGCGCGCGGCTAGCTCTTGGGCAGAACGCAACCCCATCTGCCATCGAAGATCTGCGGCGTCAGATTGACGACCTGGAAGTACAGGAGCGCGTGCTCCGGCGTGAATCGGCCACCGGCACCGACCATAGCGAACGCATTGACGACGTTCTGGAGCAGCAGAAGAATCTGAAGGAAAGCCTGGCGCAACTGGAAGGCAAATGGGACAAAACCAAAGGGCTGGTTGAGCAGATTCGTGAAATCCGCCATCAGTTGGAGACTCACGCCGACGGCGCCCAAGCAGCGCCCTCTAACGGCACCGGCGTCGCCGCTGCTGCTGCCGGTTCGGGAACCGCAACTGCTACCCAAGCCACGGCCAGCGCCGTGGCCACTCCTGAGAACGGTACGGAGTTGCGCGCCAAACTTGCTCAGCTCACCAAGGAACTGGAAGAGGTGCAGGGCGAGACCGCGCTGATGCAGGTATGTGTGGACGCGCCTATCGTCGGCCAGGTGCTCTCCGGCTGGACGGGCATCCCGCTGGGCAAGATGATCAAAGACGAAATCGGCACGGTGCTGCAACTTGATCAGCATCTATCGCGACGCGTCATCGGCCAGAACCACTCGTTATCGCTGATCAGCCAGCGCATTCAGACCGGGCGCGCGAGCCTTGACGATCCGGGCAAGCCCTTGGGCGTATTCATGCTCGTCGGCCCCAGCGGCGTCGGAAAGACAGAAACAGCATTGGCGCTCTCAGACTTGCTCTATGGCGGTGAGCAGAACCTGATCACCATCAACATGTCGGAGTTCCAGGAAGCCCATACGGTTTCTACCCTGAAGGGCTCGCCTCCGGGATATGTGGGCTACGGCGAGGGCGGCGTTCTCACAGAGGCGGTTCGTCGTCGACCCTACTCCGTTGTCTTGCTGGATGAAGTTGAAAAGGCGCACCCCGACGTCCTGGAACTCTTCTATCAGGTTTTTGACAAAGGCCAGATGGAGGACGGTGAAGGGCGAGAGATCGACTTCAAGAACACGATCATTATCCTTACGACAAACGCTTGTACCGATCAGCTAGCCAAACTCACGGCCGATCCGGAAACGATGCCTAGCGCCGAGGGGATACTCAAGGCCATCAAGCCGGAACTGAATAAGATCTTCAAACCGGCCTTCCTCGGACGCATGGTGATCATCCCTTACTTCCCCATTCGCGATGAGAATCTCAAGAAGATCGTCCAGCTCAAATTGGGCAAGATCAAACGGCGTATGATGGACAACCACAAGATCCAGCTTGATTACGGACCTGACGTGATTGAGGAAGTGGCAAAACGCTGCACCGAGGTCGAAAGCGGGGCGCGCAATGTGGACAACATCCTTACAAATACGTTGCTTCCGGATATCTCGCGTCAGCTCTTGACCAGCATCGCGGAGGGTCAGAAACTGAGTTCCGTGCGAGTCAGCATCGCAACTGACGGCGCGTTCCAGTACGTTTGATCCGGGAAGTCGAATTGCCTCTGGGTCCAAGGAGCTGTCCGTTCCTTGGACCTTTTCTTGTATACCAGCTAATTTAGCGACGTCAGATTGAGGACAGAATGCCCGACCACGAAACAATAACCCAAGCGAATCGCCTTCTTCAACTGCAAACAGAAGCGGGACAAGACGTCCTCCTTGTTATGAGCTTCACGGGTTATGAGGCTATCTCGCAACCGTTCCGATACATCGTCGAGATGGTTGCGGACGTGTTAGGAAACATGCCTGTACAGGTGACGCCGCATACACTTGTCGGCACGCTGTTCACGATCAATATGACTCTCGATGGCGCGGATACTCCCAAAGTGATTAGCGGTTATTGCGAAAGCTTCTCAACGGGAGCAGTGGATACCGAGTTTGCGCACTACACGGCGGTCCTGGTTCCCTGGTTTTCGCTGCTCAATCTCAACACAAACATTCGCTTCTTCCAGGATAAAACCGTTCCCGACATAGTTGCCGAGGTGATCAGGAAGGCGGGTTATTCGAGCGCATTCCAGGACAGTACGACCAAGACATACACAGCCTGGGACTATTGCACGCAATACCGCGAAACCGATTTTGCGTTCATAAGCAGACTTCTGGAAGCGGAAGGCATTTACTACTACTTTCAACCTGACGAACAGGCTGGCCACAAGCTAGTCATCGCCGACGCCCCGAGCTGCTACCAACCTCTTCCCAACATCTCGACATTCGTCTACTCGCCGGCGGCCGGAATAGCGGATCTGAAAGACACCATCCGGGCGTGGTGGTCAGAAGAGAAAATACACACGGGCAAATGGTCACTGAACGACTATCACCATGAAATGCCCACCAGCAACCTGGAAGGTTCTACTCCATCCACCACCGTGGCGGCGTTGGGCCAAAGCTTCTCGAAGTATGACTATCCGGGTGAATTTGCGAAGAAGTTCAATGATCCGTCGAGCAGGCTAAGTGACATAAATCCGGAAGGCACCAAACTCACCGATGTGAAAATGCAGATCGAAGAGACGACGCGGGTGGTGTGCAGCGGCACATCGCGCGGCCGCGCGTTCCAGACCGGCTTCGAAATAACGGTTACGGGCGGAGCGGCGGCGGGCGCCTATCTGCTCACTGAAGTGATGCATGACTGCACCCAGCAACCCGCGTATCGTAATCGCGATGAGGTTCCTGACGCTTATCGAAATACCTTCAAGTGCATCGCTTCGGACGCGCCCTTTGTACCGGCTCAGGTAACCCACAAGCCGATTGCACACGGTCTGCAGCCGGCAGTCGTCGTCACGGACAGCAGCGGAGAAGAGATCTGGCCGGATAAATACGGGCGCATCAAGGTTGCGTTTCCCTGGGACCTGACAAAGACAAACACATGCTGGCTGCGTGTCATTCAGCCTTGGGCCGGCAAACAGTGGGGCCAGCAATGGATTCCCCGTGTCGGGGATGAAGTCCTGGTCAGCTTCATAGAAGGCGATCCGGATATGCCCATCGTTGTCGGCAGCGTTTACAATTCCGACAACATGCCGATGTTCGCCCTACCCGATAACAAAACGCAGAGCGGCATTCAAACGCACAGCAGTACGGGCGGCGGCGGCTCTGACTACAACATGCTGCGATTCGAGGACAAAAACGGCAGCGAAGAGATTTACATCCAAGCACAAAAGGATTGGAATTCGCTCATCAAGAACGACGAGACTCGGACGGTGAAGAACAATCGTACTACTACCATTCACGTCAACGACACTCGTACTGTCGAGACCGGCGACGACAAGCTGACGGTGCAGCAGGGAAATCGAACGACGACAATTCACGTTAATGATTCGCGAACGCTCGAAACTGGCGATGACAGCATCACTGTCCAGACGGGCAAGCGCAGTATTACCGTGGCCCAGAACATCTCAGTAACGTCGCAGCAGGGCAATATTTCCACAACGGCCAGCATGGGGAACATCTCGACAACGGCCAGTCTCGGGTCTATCACGATCGAGGCTTCGGTGAATTCGGTCACTATCAGCGGCCTTGCCGGGGTCACCATCGAATGCGGCGCCAGTTCCATACAAATGACGCCCGCCTCCATCTCCATCAGTGCGCCGATGGTGCTGATCAACTCCTAATCATCGAATGACTGGACACCAGGCTGTATCCTGACAGTGATCGTTCACCATGAGAAGGCTTCAACCGGTCATTTGGGCGAAAGGCACGTTTCTTTCGCCGCAGCATCTGCAGGCGCAAGATGTCTTTCACGAAGACCTGCTGCAGTTTCGGACTGACGCCCTCAACTTCTCACCGTGGGGTTTTCGGACCCTGACCATCAGCCGTGAAGCCCTGGCTGCCGGAGATCTGGCTATCGATAAGGCGTCCGGCATTTTTCCGGATGGTCTCATCTTCGATATTCCCGACAGCGATGCCGCGCCTTTGCCGAAGCCGCTGGCGTCCTACTTCGATGCAACGCACGAAACCATCGAAGTCTATCTGGCCGTTCCCGCTTGGCAGCCCGGTGCTGTCAACATCGCGACCAGTGTGAGCCCGAGCGCGGACACGCGTTATCGCGCCGAAGTGAGCCTATTACGTGACGAAAACGCCTCGCAGGTGGAGCGCCCGGTCCAGGTTGCGCGCAAGAACTTCCGGCTATTGGTGGATTCGGAAGCGCGCGTGGGAACGCCTGTGATGAAGATCGCGCGGGTGACTCGCACGGATAGCGGCATTCTGCAACTCGATCCCGTTTTTGTGCCGCCAGTGCTCGATATTCAGGCCAGCGACTATCTGATGTCGATCTTGCGCCGGCTGCTCGAAATCCTGATCGCCAAAAGCGCGACGTTGTCCGGTATGCGGCGGCAGAAGAGCCAAGGCCTGGCGGACTTCAGCGCATCCGATGTTGCGAATTTCTGGCTGCTCTACACGGTCAACACATTCCTCCCGCAAATGCGGCACTTGTTCGAAGTGCGCCGCGGTCATCCGGAAGTGCTGTTCAACGCCATGAACGCGCTGGGCGGTGCGCTGACGACATTTTCGACAAAAATCC
The DNA here is from genome assembly GCA_036276155.1 of Bryobacteraceae bacterium. Classification (GTDB taxonomy): domain Bacteria; phylum Acidobacteriota; class Terriglobia; order Bryobacterales; family Bryobacteraceae; genus Bog-105. Next base: position 36,792 of record DATBEG010000022.1, read on the forward strand.
TGCCTCGCGACCTGCCGCTCTACGATCACCGCGAATTGGGTGCGCGGTTCACGGATCTCGATGACAAGCTGCGCTTTCTTCTCGAAACCGTTATCCCGAGCAACTTTGTCGCGCTCCCGTTGCGTTACACCAGCGCGTCTATCTACGCCACTGCCATCAACGACGACAAGTACCTGCATAACACGAAGATGTATCTGGCCGTCAATGCGGAAATGCAGGAAGGCGAGCTGATCGGCAAAGCTCCGCAACTGATCAAACCCTGCTCCGCGACGCACCTGGAGCATCTCGTCCGCAATGCTTTGCCCGGCCTCTCCATGCGTCACGTGATTCCACCGGCGGCAATTCCGGTGAAACTCAATTTTCAGTATTTCAGCCTGAATCAGGATGGCCCGTGCTGGGAAGCGATTCGTCGCTCGCGCAACTTTGCCGTGTGGGTGCCTTCGGATTTCCCGAATCCGCAGCTAGAGTTGATTGTTCTGCTGCCCTAGCGACGGGCTACCTTCCTACCATGAAACGGATGTGGATCTATCAATCAGGACGAACATTAGGTGGCAAATGCTGTTCGTTCGGGACATGTCTCGCGTGGTCTTGAAAACAGGACGAATCCCTGAAGGCTTTGCACATTCCTCGTAAAAGGGGACGAGACCTATGTTGTTCAGATTTCTTAAAAAGCCGACCCCTGTCCCGGCGCCGTTGGCTTGTGAGACTGAGTGGTGGCAGCCGTCGCCGGCGCATTGCTCACGCTGCACTGATATTAGGTTCAGGAAATATCTATTCCAGTTCGGAGCCAAGTGTGCTTTCGGTAGCTCTGTGTAGCTGAAGACAGGCGGAACGTCATATGAATGCGGACGTGTAGGGTTGGCCGCTGCGGCCCAACTTAATTAGTCACCAGGGTTGGACGGTGAAGATAGTCCAGGACCATCTGGTAAATGTCATGCACTTTGAAAACGGGAATCTCCACAACAGTCTTCTTGTGGGCCTTGACGGTTACTCCTGCTCCGCGCTGTGCTATTAATTCGAGAATCGCAGGTTTCGGGCTCAAGCTCCAGAAATCCCTGCTACATGCGGCAACTGAGTATGCACCAGGAGTCATCTGCTGTGTTACCGGGACCGCGCAGCTCAAATAGTGATTTTGGCTACCTTCCGAAGGTACTTGAGATGGAAAGGTATACAGGAACGTTGGGCATAGTAGGCCGTCTCTTCCACTGGTCTCCATCACGACTTCTAACTCTCCCGTTGATGCTCCCGAGCGCTGATCGCTCATTGAGTGATTTAGCCCTCGTGGCTCACGTCTCTCATGCAATTGAAGCTTGAGTTCCGGCGGCGGTTGAGAGTCGATTTGCACGTCCATAGTCCCTGTCTGTGGGTCCGAGAGGTCGGAAACGAATGCGCCCTTTATAACCGGCGGCCATCCCGTCGAAAGAGACATTTGCAATCGATACGAACCGGGTGTCACAAAATCACAACGGAACATAGTTGAGTGTGCATCCCATCGGCACCCGTATCCCGGGAAGATCGGCGGAATGGCCGTACCGTTCGACGAAAACAAAAAATCGGTAAAATAGACCGCGGTTTGAACAGGCTTTTCCTTTTTTGCCCGGACGAATCTGCCCCGGATCGAGAATGCTTCAACGCTATGAAGATGAAAGTCGATTCCTGTCTTCTTTGTTCCGGGCGGCACTATAATCGCTTTCGCGCCATTGATCAATCGAGCATCTGGATAAAGAACATGGAGCCAAGACTTGCGTCGCCTCCAATCCGTGCTGGTAACTCCGTAGACATCCTGAGTTTCGCCTAGTGACAGCTTGTCGCACTGAGCTGAGAGATAGTATCGGTCTGCATCTATGTTTGCGAATCGGTATGCGCCGCGACTGTCGGTACGGACATCGAAGCGCTGTTCCAGGATGAGTGCGCCGCTAACGTGCCCTGGGACAAGGGCAGTAAGCAAGCAGCCTACGACCGGATTTCCTGCTTCATCGAAGACCCGCCCGGAAATCTCTCCGCCAGGAATGGCCGGAACGATAACACCGCGCTCGCGCTGCCCTGGCGTGTAGAGTGGAATTCCCGTTCCCAGCCTGGTTCCCAGCATCCCAGCATAGTGCGGATGATCCACCCAGAGCACGTAAAATTCGGGAGCTGGCAAACCTTCGGCCGAAAAATGCCCGCGTGAATCTGTGATGAAGGCTCCTATGGAGGTGTTGAGAGTGCGGAAGCGGATCTTCGCATTCGGCACTGGCTTTCCGGTTGTCATGTCGATAGCCGTTCCCGTAACTTGTGTCGGCTGGGAAGTGCGCCACTGCCAAAGGCTGAAGCACGCCGCCGCGGTTATCACGAGCAGAGCCACAAACTCACACAGCGTACGCATCAGTAGAAGAGAACCCAGCTATATACAAAAGGTTCCGAGAACATGAGGTGGGCCGGGAATCGATACTCGAAACCCATTCCCGAAAATCCAGGCAAGTTTAACGATCTCCCGGAAACTTATTTCCCGGGACGACGAAACAGTAACTGGCCTCCAGGATACACGCAATAAGAACTAACTACTCTTCATCGTGCTGGGCCGACAATTGCGTCACCACACTCATGTCTTCAAGCGTGGTTACATCGCCTGACACCGAATG
>DATBEG010000023.1:0-21856 GCA_036276155.1 Bryobacteraceae bacterium
ATTTACGGCGTCGCGGTAGCTACGAGCGCCACGTCACTGGATTACGTCAGTAGCGGCGTGTCGATCACTCCGGAACCCGGTGCGCTTGGCCTGCTCGGCAGCGGGCTTTTAGGGCTGCTCGTCTGGAAACGGCGTGCTGGAGGTCAGAGGTCGCTTTGAGGGCGTAACCGCCAGAAAGCGCGACTCCGATAATTCGATAATTCAGGGTGCACTCCGTCGGCTCTTCCTTTGTTTGCTGAACGAGACGAATCGGCGGCGGAGGCCGCGCCAATGCTGAACTGGGGGGGTGTGCCTTTGGGCCACCCCTCTTTTGGTGGACGAACCTCACCTGACGGCTAAGTCGCCTGTATTCAGCCAACCGTGTCAGAAGCTTGAAAATTCTTGCGTTGTTCATCTTGTTCGTCGACGCTTGTGTCATGATGAACAACGTCTTCTAAAGCGAATCTTTTCGCGCGTTTACTCTACGAGAATCACCTCAATTTCTTTCTCAAGAGAACCACGATGTCCTCATCTTCTGCCCTTAGCCGTATTGCGGCGCTAACTTTCGGCCTGACGGCATCCGCCGTATTGGGCTTTGGACAATTCGAATCGGGAACCGTGCTGGGCACCGTTCATGATCCAAGCGGCGGTAGCGTCGGAAGTGCCCAAGTTACACTGGAAAACACCAAGACAGGGGTTGTTCAGCAGAGCAAAACCGAGCAGAACGGCGACTACGAATTCGTTAATGTGCATTTGGGCACATATCGGGTCCGGGTTGAGGCTCCCGGTTTCCGCACCGCCACTACCGATCCGTTCGACTTGACCGTGAATGCGCGTCAACGCGTGGACATCGGGCTGCAGATTGGGCAAACCTCTCAAAACGTAACTGTAACCGACGCGGCGACGCTGCTTGAAACAGATAACAGCTCGCGCGGCCAAGTCATCAGTCCGAAGGAGATCGTTGACCTTCCGCTAAATGGTCGCTCTTACGCAGATCTGACACTATTGGCGCCGGGAGTGGCGAAATCGCCGCTGGAGAATCAGACAGACTCAAGCAGAGATGCATCGTTCAATGTGAACGGATTGCGCAGTGAGTTCAACAATTTCTTGCTGGACGGCATCGATAACAATTCTTACGGTACGAGCAATCAAGGATTCTCTAACCAGGTAATCCAGCCCAACCCCGACGCCCTCACCGAATTTAAAGTAGAGACTGACAATTACAGCGCTGAGTTTGGACGAATGCCCGGCGCCGTAATCAACGCCACGATCAAGAGCGGGACGAACCAGTTCCACGGAGAGTTGTGGGAGTTCGTGCGCAATACAGAATTCAATGCAGTTGGATTCTTTAAACCCGTAGTGGGTTCAACGCTTCCTTTCAATCAGAACCAGTTTGGAGCGGCTTTCGGCGGCCCCATCAAGAAAGACAAGATGTTTTTCTTCGGCGACTATGAAGGTTTTCGCCGCGTCTATCACGCTGTTCTTTTTGCCACAGTTCCCACGGTTGCTGAGGATCAGGGAAACTTTAGCGCCTATAGCGTTTCCTTGAAGAATCCGTTGACGGGCCAGGCGATTGCCGGCAACGTAATACCGTCTTCCATGTTCACGCCCCTTGCGACCACCGTGTTGGCGGCTCTGCCAGCTCCAAACCTGTCCGGCAACTCGAACAATCTCGAATCTGCGCCGGCCGACACTACTCAATACGACAAAGGTGATTTCCGGTACGACTACTTTATTAGCCAAAAATTGTCGCTGTTCTCACGGTACAGCCAAAGTGACGTCAACATCTTCAATCCCTCCCCAATACCCGGACCAGACGGCGGCAATTCCAACGGAAATGTCTACATCGATAACAAGCAGGCTGTACTTGGGAGCACATGGACTATTAATCCTAATTCAGTGCTGGAGGCCCGCTTGGGCATAAGCTACACGCGCGCTGGCAAGACGCCGACTACGCTAGGCGCTTCTACGGCAGGGCTGACTATTCCGAATGAACCGACCGACCCTTCTCTTGCTGGAGGTCTGTTCACCGTGGGTTTAGGCGGCGGGTTTTCGCAGCTCGGAAGACTGAATAGTAACCCGCAGTATCAGGATCCATTTGTAGGAGATCCAAAAGTAAATTACACAAAGATCATCGGACGCCATAGTTTGAAATTAGGCTTCGAATACCAGTTAATCGATACGGCGGTCAGCGATTTCCACCCCCAATATGGAACGGAAAACTTTACAGGCTACTTCAGCGATGCCGGTTCCACCGCCGGTCTGAGCGGCGTGCAACAGCAGGTTTATAGTTTGGCCGATTTTATATTGGGAGCGCCGAGCCATTACGAACTGGATAACAATCCGGTGGCTCACCTCCGCCAGCGCATGTACTTCGCCTATCTGCAAGATGACTTCAAGCTGAACGACAAGTTGACTCTGAATCTGGGAATTCGATATGAATTCGCAACGCCACAATATGAACGCGACAATAAGCTCTCCAATTTCAACTTGTTAACGGACTCCTTGATTTACGCAACCGGCGGCAGCCTTTATAACCGTGGACTAGTTCATCCCGATCCCAACAACTGGGCGCCGCGAATCGGTATGGCGTGGCAGGTAACTCCGAAAACGGTCGTTCACAGTGGATATGGCATCTCCTATGTAGAGTTCAATCGGTTAGGCGGTGAAAATCTACTCGCCTACAACGGTCCGAATATCGTCGATGCGGCTGTCGACCAGGTTCCCTCGCAAGGAATCTGCACGTCCGTAAATGCTCCGGCAAATACCTGCTTTCGTACAACGGCGCAAGGGTTTCCCGCCAACTTCGCTTCGCCATCTTCATTCAGCACCGCTCTGAGCGAAGTTCGCTACATCCCGGAGAACGACAGGCCTGGTTATGTGCAGAGCTGGAACTTCGACGTTCAACAGGAATTGGCGCACAACCTTTTGCTCGATGTGGCCTACGTCGGTACTCATGGGGTTGGTCTTACGATTCTTGCCGATGCGAACCAGGCCCTGCCGAATGCGCTCGGACAGAATCTTTCCGTGAATGCACGAAGACCGATTCCGAATTTCACCACGATTGAGGAGTCCTGGGACGGCGGTTTTAGCACCTACAACGCGCTGCAGACGAAGCTTGAGAAGAGGTATTCGGCAGGCTTGTATTTCATCAACTCATTTACTTGGTCAAAAGCCATCGACAATGCGCCTGGTCACCTAGAGAACTATGATGGCGACAATTCACGCGTGAACTACTATAACATCGCGGCCAATAAGGCTGTGTCTAGTTACGATCAGCCATTCAACGACACGCTTTCAGTTCTCTATGACATTCCTTTCGGCAAAGGACGTCATTTCGATCCACACAATGCTGCCTTGAATTTGATCGCCGGTGGATGGGGAACGGATCTCATCAATACCGCAACTTCTGGACTGCCGCTCAATATTACATATAGCCCGACCACGCAGGGATCGGTCAGCTCACTAGTTACGCCCGCTCCCAACCTTACGGGGACGTCGCTCTACCTCAACAGCGGAAATCCCATTTACTACCTAAATCCCGCTGCATTCAGTACTCCGCCGTATTACCAGCCGTTCGGCAATGCAGGCCGTAACATAGCGCGCACGCCGTCCTTTTACGAGTTGGATTTCGGACTTCACAAGAATTTCAATTTTTGGTCTGAATCCAGATACCTGCAGTTCCGGGCCGAAGCATTCAATTTGTTGAATAAAACCAACTTCTCCCCTCCGAGCACGCTCACTTCCAACAGCTCCGGATTCGGAGTTTTTACCTCAACATTTCCAGCCCGGCAGCTTCAGCTCGCTCTGAAACTATATTTCTAAGTAGCTATGAGGAAGCCTATTATGACTTCTGCGGCTATTCTGTGCCTCAGCGTCCTGAGCCTCGCTCAGTCCGCGAAAGATGCACGGATGAACCAGATACAGGTTCTTGGAAGCCATAACAGCTATAAGCAGGCAATCGATCCATCACTACTGTCTCTTCTGGTCAAAGACCAAGGCGATCGCATTCAAGGCATCGAGTACTCACATCTGCCAATCGAAAAACAACTGGACCTTGGGCTTCGTGCACTGGAGATTGACGTTGTCTACGACCCAAATGGCGGCCTATTTGCCCATCCTAAAGGAATCGATCTGGTAAGACAGAACAATCTTCCGCCAGGCCCTTCTTACGATCCACAGCAACTGATGAATAAGCCCGGCTTCAAGGTTCTTCATATGCCAGACATTGATTTCCGGGCAAATGTGTACACGTTGCAGCAGGAGCTCGCGATATTGAAGACTTGGTCCGATGCTCATCCTAGTCACCTGCCCATTCCAATCACGATGAACGCCAAAGACGACGGCATAAAGCAGCCCGGCTATGTGCAACCGCTGCAGTTCGATGACGCAGCCTTCGACGCGTGGGATGAAGAGCTGCTCAAAGGGCTAGGTCGTGAAAGGCTGATTACTCCGGATGATGTGCGAGGCAGTTATCCGACCTTGGAAGCCGCTGTGCTGGCTCAGGCTTGGCCTAAGCTATCAGACGCCCGCGGCAAATTCTTTTTCGTGCTGGACGAAACCGGACAGAAGCAGCGCACATACATTCGCAATCATCCGTCGCTAAAGGGCCGTGTGATGTTCGTCAATGCCGACGAAGGGACTCCAGAAGCAGCCTTCCGGATCGTGAACGAACCAAGGCAGGACTGGGCTTATATACAGTACCTGGTTCGGTCAGGATATTATGTTCGCACTCGAGCTGACGCGGACACTGTAGAGGCGCGGAAAAACGATTATACTCGCTGGCGCGCCGCACTCATCAGTGGAGCGCAGGTGATCAGCACCGATTACTATCTGCCTGATCCCAAGTTCCATACCGGTTATCACGTCAGCTTACCCGGCGCACACCCAGGGCGATGGAACACCTTATTGTTGCCGAACGATCGTCCGCTGCCGCCGCCAGAGTAACTGAGCTACCGCGAAGGCTAAGTCAGGCCCCGGGCGAAGAGGCAATATCCTCACTGACTTTAGCGGGAAAAACAGCCGCGGCGACACGCCGCCAGAGCTTAGCGGACTGCTGCGGTTTCGAGCATCTCGTGCGGATGCTCGTGGGCCATGGTGATGGCCTTGTACATGTCGACCACTTCGTGCGGATTGCCGTCGAGCAGGAGTTGGCCCTGATCGATCAGAATCGCCCGGTCGCAGTACTTCTCGACGTCGGAAACGGCGTGTGTGACGAACAGAATGGTCTTGTGCGCGGCACGGAAACGATGAAGCCGTTCGAAGCACTTCTCCTGGAATCCCATGTCGCCCACCGCGAGGATTTCATCTACCAGGAGAATATCGGGATCCACTTCGATGGCGACCGCAAACGCCAGCCGCATGAACATACCCGATGAGTATTGCTTCACAGGCGCATCGATGAAGTCGCCGATCTCGGCAAACTCGAGAATGCGGGATTCCTTTCCCTTGATCTCTTTTTTCGAGTAGCCGAGAAGAAGCCCGTTGATCAGGATGTTCTCGCGTCCCGTCAATTCCATGTGGAATCCGGCGCCGAGTTCGATCATGGGGGCGATTTTTCCGTGTACCTCGACGCGGCCGACTGTGGGTTTGTAGACGCCGGCAATCATCTTGAGCAGCGTACTTTTTCCAGAGCCATTGCGGCCGATGATGCCCACCATCTCACCTTGCCCGATGGTGAAGGACACGTCCTTGACCGCGTCGAAATCGTGAACCAGAACTTCGTGCCGAAAGAATTTCGAAAACAACGCGCGAATACTGTCCGGACGCTCCTGAAAGACCCGGAATCGCTGGGTAACGCTTTCGACTGTGATGACCGCGGGCTGCTGCATTGCTTTAGACGTAGTAAACAAACTGCTCCTGATTCTTGCGGAAGACGGCATAGCCAACCACCAGTGCGATGGTGCCGCACACGAACGACAAAATGATGGAGTTTAGCGATGGAAGCGCGCCTTCATACACAGCCATACGGAACCCGCCGAGCGCGAAGTAAACGGGATTCAGTTTGAACAGCCACTGATATTGTCCGAACATCGCAATGGGGTAAAGGATAGGGGTGATGTAAAACCAGAGCTGCAGAAGAATGGTTAGGATATGCGCGACGTCACGGTAGTAGACATTCAGGGCCGCAACAAAAAAACTGGCGCCTAACGTCAGCATGGTCAAGGCGAGGATGGGTACTGGTAAATAAAGCCAGGTCAGATGAATCCGGTTTCCGAGCGCGACAACGATGATAAAAAGCGGAATCATCGAGAGCCCGAAATTGATGAGATTCGAAACTAACGCCGCGACGGGGAAGATGGTTTTAGGGACGCGCACCTTCTTAATCAGGTCCGAGTTGTTGACGATAGAATCCGCCGCATAGAGCAGAGATTGCGAAAAGAACGTCCAGGGAATCAGCGCGCTAATCAGGAAGACGGCAAAGTGCGGAATGGGAATCCGCATCACGGTTGAAAACACAACGGCGAGCACAGTCATCTGAAGCAGCGGATTGAGCAGCGCCCAGAGGAAACCCAGGAACGACCGCTTGTAGCGAATCTTCAACTCCTTGAGAGCCAAGGCCCAGATGAGCTCCCGGTAACAATAGGTGTCGCGAAATAATTCGATCATTACGTCTTAAGTTAAAGCGTTTGGTCCAACGGACGAAAGGGGCGGGTAAACGACTCAACTTATTGTAGCTAAACGGACGGTTCGCTCTCTAGAGCCGTTTCCTCTATGATGTAAGTTCGAGGTTTGCGGGGCCGAGTGCACTACCTCCGCCCCAATTCCACCCACATGAAAGTTTCCGTCATAATCCCGGCGGCCGGCCTCGGTACGCGAATGGGGCGAAGCGTGCCCGAGAAAGAGGGCACGAGTAGGAAGCAGTTCATGCTCCTGAATAACTCGCCGATTCTTATTCACACAATCCGCAAATTCGCCAGCATCGATCTGGTGAGTGAAATCATTATCGCGCTGCGGAATGAGGATGAATCCTGGGCGAACGAACTCTTCCGCAGAGAACTGCCGGGATACGCCGTGCGCACCGTCATAGGGGGGGAAACGCGTCAGCAATCGGTGGAGAATGCTTTAGGGGGCGTCACGCCCGATACGGAACTGGTTGCGGTACACGATGCCGTGCGACCTTTCGTCGACCGCGAAATCATTGAAAACGTGATCCACGAGGCGGCCCAAACGGGTGCGGCGATTGTCGGCATTGTGCCCGTGGATACGGTCAAGCAGGTGCATCGTAACAAGGTCCGCGCGACGCTGCCCCGGGAACGCCTGATTCTGACGCAAACGCCGCAGGTGTTTCGCGTCGATCTGTTGCGCCGTGCCTTTGAGAAGGCCCGTGAAGACCTGTTTTTGGGCACGGATGAATCTTCGCTAGTCGAGCGTCTGGAGCAGGTGGAAGTCTCCGTTGTGCTCGGCAATGACCGCAACATCAAGATCACAAAGCCCAGCGATATGGAGTTGGCCCGGTTGTATCTGGCTCTCGAGAACACGCCTGTCGGGGTGGGGTAGTCGATGGCTGGCGCATTCCCGCCCGTTCGCATTGGGCAGGGCTGGGACACACACCGTCTAGTCGTCGGGCGGCCGTTGATCCTGGGCGGAGTCCAGATCGCGAGCGATATCGGCCTTAGCGGGCACTCAGATGCCGACGTGCTGTTTCACGCGGTGACAGATGCAGTGCTCGGCGCGGTGGCGCTGGGCGACATCGGCATGCATTTCCCCGATACTGCGCCGGAGTGGAAGGGGGCCGAAAGCTTGCATTTTCTGCAACATGCGGTAAGTCTGGCGGCGGAGCGCGGCTACAGGTTGACGAACGTGGACACAACTATCCTTTTGGAACGGCCGAAGCTTAAAGAATTTCGCGCTGCCATTCGGGAGAGCCTGGCGCGGGCTGTGGATTTGCCAGTGGAGTGCGTCAGCGTGAAGTTCAAGACCGGGGAAAAAGTGGGTCCTGTGGGCGAGGGGCTGTCGTGTGAGGCTCAGGCGGCTGTGTTGTTATCCACGTTACAGAATGGGCAGTAAGGCTTTCGGCTATTTAAAAGCTGAAACCTAATCGAAAAGAAGCAGGTAACAAGGTGTTTCCCTTATGAATCTATCTGGCGTGCTCGAGTGCCCGGTATGTAACAGCCAGGACGTAAGAGTATCACTTAGCCGACCCGTTTACGAGATCTTCTATCGCTGGCAGGGCCTGCAGCGTTACCGTTGCCGCGAGTGTCGGAAAGTTTTTCGAGTTCCGTTGAGGCCCGGTGAGGACTTCGCGAGGAAAGCGGTGCGGCGCCGCAGGCAGGGCGTTCACAGGTTCAAATCAAGCACGCCCGCGTGGCAACGCAAGGCAGGGGAGGCCGTGTTCTTCCTGGTACTGGTGTTGGTATTCTATGCAGCCCTGAAGCACGTTGGCTTTACGCTTTAGCCGTCGTTATCTCGCGGCCGTAGAAACTGTCGAGTACTCCTCGTAGGAACCGAGGAAATCCTCTATTTTGCCGCTGTCGAAGTGCCAGATTCGCGTGGCCACTTCATCCACCAGATCCTCGTCGTGAGTGACCAGCAGTACCGTGCCTTCAAACTTCTGGAGCGCGATGTTGAGTGCGTTGATGGCTTCCAGATCGAGATGGTTCGTTGGTTCATCAAAGACCAGAAGGTTGGGTTTCTGCAGCATCAGCTTGCAGAAGATAAGGCGTGCCGCTTCGCCGCCGGACAGCGCATCGGTGGGCTTGGATCCTTCTTCGCCGCGGAAGAGCATCTGTCCGAGCAGACCGCGGATCTCCTCTTTGGATGCCTGCGGATCGAAATCGTGAAGCCACTCCTCAACCGTTGTGCCGTTTCGAATACTGGCGCGGTGATCCTGCGCGAAATAGCCGACCTGGACTTCGTGGCCCCAGTTGACAACGCCGGCATCGAGCCCCGTATCGGGATCGTCCACACCGGGCGCATTTGCAAGCAATGCCTTCAGTAGAGTCGTTTTACCGGCGCCGTTACGGCCCATTAAGGCGATTTTTTGACCGCGTTGCAGGGCCGCTGAAAAATCGCGGATGACGGGATGGTCCGGGTAACCCTTCGTCACGTTCTTAAATTCGAGCGCATGACGGCCGGAGGGGCGCTTCATCTCGAAGCGGATAAACGGACGCTGTATGTTCGAACGCGCGAGTTCGGTGGTCTGCAGGCGTTCCACTTCTTTTTTGCGCGACGTCACCTGGCTGGCGCGAGTGCCGGCTGAAAAGCGTGCGATGAACTCGTTAAGCTGTGCAATCTTCTTCTCGCGCTGGGCGTTCTCGGCTTCAATGCGAGAGCGAACCTGCGTTTTTTGCAGGACCATGTCGTCGTATCCGCCGGTGTAGGTGATGATCGCCTGGTAATCGATATCGGCGATGTGGGTGCAGACGCTGTTCAGGAAGTGGCGATCGTGCGAAATGACGATCAGAGTGCCATCGTAGTGCGTTAGGAAATTCTGCAACCAGTGAATGGATTCGAGGTCGAGATAGTTGGTCGGCTCGTCAAGCAGGAGAGCTTGGGGATGGCCGTAGAGAGCCTGAGCTAACAGGACGCGGACTTTCTGGCCGCCTTGCATCTCACCCATCAGGCGGTGATGGAACGGCTCGGGGATGTCGAGTCCGTCAAGGAGAATAGCGGCGTCGCTCTCAGCGGTGTAGCCGTCTTCTTCCGCCAAAATGCCTTCGAGCTCCCCGAGGCGCATGCCGTCTGCGTCCGTGAGATCCGCTTTAGAGTACAGAATCTCGCGTTCCTCCAAAGCCTTCCACAGCGGCATATTGCCCATGATCACCGTGTCGATGACGCGGTTCTCATCGAAAGCGGATTGATCCTGACGCAGGACTCCGACTTTGCGCGGCCGGACAACGGTTCCCTTCTGGGGCTCCAACTCGCCCGACAGAAGTTTCATAAAGGTGGACTTTCCGGCGCCATTTGGGCCGGTCAAACCATAGCGGCGTCCCGGTGAAAACGTCGTCGCGACGTCCTCAAACAGGATCTTGCCGCCATAGCGCATACTTACATTGCTGACTGAAATCATTGGGAAAAGAACAGGAGGGGAACTTTTATTTTAGCGCAAAGTCAGGGTTTTTGGTGGCGCGCCTGCTTGCGTTCTCGTTTAGCAGTTGCAGAGCCGAACCGGTCCGCATAGACCCGAGTGAAAACCGCCCCGAAGAAGAAAATCTGCGCCGAGTAATAGACCCAAGCAACCAGGGCGACCAGCGAACCAGCCGCACCGTAGGTTGAGCCGACGGCGGCTGTCGAGAAATACCAGGCGAGAAGTGCTTTGCCGATTGCAAACAGAATGGCCGTCGCAAGCGCGCCTACGGTGACTTCTTTCCAGCGAATCGGCACGTTGGGGACAAATTTGAAAATGAGTCCGAACAGTACTGCAAATGCGATGAGCGTAAATAGCACGTTTGCAACTTCGCCCAACAAAGAAAAGTGGAGTGGGACGGCGCTGCTGAAGAGTTTCTCGGCAAGCGCGAGGCCAGCGCTGACCAGCAGCGACGTAAGCAAGAGGACGCACAACGCGAGAACCATCGCGAATGACAACAGCCGTTGGTGCACAACTGATCGCCAGCCTGACGACTGCGGGACCGGTGCATCCCAGATGGTGTTCAGAGAGTCCCGTAATTCTACGAAAACCCCGGATGCTCCGAACAGCAGAGTGGCGAATGCAATTGTGGTTGCCACGACGCCATTGTGTTGGTGAGCATTACTCAGCAGCATCTTAATCGTATTTGCACTGGATGCTCCCGCTACTTCGCGCACGCGCGCCAGCACCTCGTGTTCAGCGGTGTTTTCGCTCAATACAACACTACAAATAGCGACTATGAGAATCGAAAGCGGCGCGAGTGAAAGCAGCGTGTAGTAAGCGAGAGAGGCGCCAAGCCTGGGGGCGTTGTGATTATCCCAACTCGCAGCCGTTGCTTTCAGTATCAATGGAAGCGATCGCCAGAATGACATCACGCTGACTTGTTAGACCAGAGGATAACCTGTACTGAGACACATGTAACAGCGCGCAGTGAACCGGCGTCCACCAGATACATTGTGCACGGGAGGAATGACATGTGGGGTTTTGCTCGAATGAGCTCAAGCGAGAAGGACGGATAGCTAGCAATACAAATGAAAATATGCTTTTCCGCTTGGCTTTTTTACCTCAGTTTCCTTTTTTTCTTATCGTTACTCGATAAACCGGCAGCAGCGCAGACCTTTCAAGGGCACACGGTTGTATCCGTCACCTACGAGCCTACTGTGCAACCGGCTGATCCGCGTGATCTAGCCACGATGCAGTTGGTGCAAGTGGGTCGGCCGCTCGACCAGGGTCAGGTTGCAGCTACCATCGACCGTTTGTATGCCAGCGGATTGTACAACGATATTCAGGTAGACGCGGAGCCGAGCGGCAACGGCGTGGCCATCCGGTTTACTACCAAGGCGCGCTTGTTCATCGGGCACATAGATGCTCAAGGAAGTATTAAGGACCCGCCCAGCCGCGCGGTTATTGTTAGTGACTCCCAGTTGAATTTGGGTGCGCCGTTCGACCCGGACACGCTTGCAGCCGCCCAGAAAACCGTTCAACAGGAGATGCGCAACAACGGACTATACGATGCGCAGGTTGGCACAGCCACAATCGAGGATCCGGACACGCATCAGATGACCGTTCGTTTCGTGGTAGCAGCCGGCAAACGCGCGAGGTATGAGACGCCTGTGATTGAAGGCGAAACCAAGCTTTCCGACAAAACCATCATTCAGGCGACTGGCTGGCGTATTCCCCTCATTCATCGCTGGCGCCAAGTGACGGCAGCCCTGACGGACGCCGGTTCCGAAGGGATCAGAAAGAAATATTCGAAGAAAAATAGGCTCACGGTGCGCATCGACATGAACTCGTTGGACTACAACCCGGACACGAACCGCGCGAAAGCTACATTCGACATCAATGCCGGGCCGGTGGTTCAGATCAAGGCCGTAGAAGCGAAGGTCTCCAAGAGTAAATTGCGGAGCTTTGTGCCTGTTTATGAAGAAGGATCGGTGGACAACGACTTACTAGCTGAAGGCGCTCGAAACTTACACGACTACTTCCAGTCCCGCGGATACCCTGACGTGGATGTGACGTTCAGAACTGAACCGGTGGTGAACGATCAAGAGGTTATCAACTACTACATCGCAACCGGGCCACGGCGCAAGTTGGTGGCGGTCAATATCCAAGGCGATATCTACTTCACTAGAGAGACATTGGACGAGCGCATGTTTCTGAAACCGGCGTCGCTGATTATGCGATATGGGCGCTACAGCGAAACTTTCCGACAGAAGGACGAGCAGGCGATCGAAAGCCTTTACCAGGCAAACGGGTTCCGCGATGTCAAAGTGACGTCAGCCGTGGAGACAAACTACAAGGGAAAACCGCAAGACATCGCAGTGACGTTTCACATCTACCCGGGCAGGCAGTGGACTGTGGCGAGTCTGCACATTGAGGGTGGAAACCGGCTGGACCTTGGTCCGCTTCGCCCGGATCTCGCATCTGCGGTGGGTCAACCGTTCGCTGCGGTGAATGTTGCTACGGATCGCAATCTAGTTCTGAAGCGGTACTACTCCGAAGGTTTTCCCAATGCAACGTTCAGCTACACGCAGACGAACGGGGCCGACCCGCAGACCGTAGACCTGATCTACCACGTAAAAGAAGGCCCGCGCGAGTTCGTGCGCAAGGCCATCATTTCCGGTTTGTATCAGACTAAGCCGTCCCTGGTTGCGAAACGCGTCAATCTCAAGGACGGCGAACCGCTGAACATGGAGAAAGTGAACGCGATTGCGCAGCAGCTTTCGAACCTTGGCGTTTTCGCTAGCGTGAACACTGCCATTCAGAATCCGAACGGCACGACCCAGTACAAATACATCCTGTACAACTTCAATGAAGCTGCACGCTATACGTTCAACTTCGGCCTCGGTTTGGAAGTCGGGCAGTTCGGAGGGACCACTCAAAACCTGGCTGCCGCCGGCGGCTCGAAAGGTGTTTCGCCGCTGGTTTCGGCCGAAGTCAGCCGGTTGAACATGTTCGGGCTGGGCCAGACGCTCTCGCTGCAGGCGCGCTATTCCACACTAGAGCAGCGTGAGTCACTGAGCTACCTGATTCCGCGTGTTCTAGGTTCGATGAACAGAACACTGACGTTTGCGATTCTGTACGACACCACGCAAGATGTGCAGACGTTTGCGGTCCGACGCGAAGAGGCATCCGTACAGATCTCGCAACGCCTCAACCGCGCGTCCACCTTACTAAGCCGGTTTGTGTACAGGCGGGATGCTCCCAACACTACGCTGCCCGTCCTTAACACGCCCGCATTCACGGGCGCGGTGCGAATTGGAGAACTTTCGCTGAGCTACATACAAGACCACCGCGACAATCCGGCTGATGCGCACCATGGCTTTTGGAATACATTGGATACGGGCGTGGCCGGCGGGTTTTTCGGGTCGCAGCGTACTTTCTACCGCTTTCTCGCGCGCAATGCGACTTACACATCGTTTGGCAAATTCGTGCTTGCGCGCCAAACACAGATCGGCGGCATTATCCCGTTCAGCATCCCGGCGGGACTGAATACATATGATGTGATTCCGCTGCCGGAACGCATGTTTGGCGGCGGCGGCGTCTCCATGCGTGGGTTCGGCGACAACCAGGCCGGGCCGCGCGACATCGGCACCGCGACTGAGACACCCGGGCCACAAACCGCTGCACCCACCGGATTCCCCATCGGCGGCGACGCGCTGTTTTTCAATACCGTTGAGCTGCGCTTTCCCTTGATATGGCCGAACTTGACCGGTGTGTTCTTTCATGACATGGGGAACATTTACTCGACTTTCAGCAACATCTCACTGGCCTATAAGCAGCCGAGCACGGCGATTTCTTACCAGAGCTTCAACTATGCCGTGCAGGCTCCAGGTTTCGGTATTCGCTACAAAACGCCGCTAGGACCGATCCGCGTCGACTTTGCCTACGCCCTGAACCCCACGAGTTACCAAGGCTTCAACCGAAACGAGAACATTCAGAACATCGTCAACTGCCCGAGCGGCGTGACAAACAATCCCAGCTCTCCTTGTTATGTAAGCCCTCAAAACCTGGGCCATTTCCAATTTTTCTTTTCCATTGGGCAGGCGTTCTAAATGCCGCTCCGAGCCACAGTTCTATTTTTGGTGGCGCAGTGCCTTTATGGGGTGATTATTGATCGCATCGCCGTTGTTGTGGGCAACTCGATTATCAAGGACAGCGATATTGATCGTGACATTCGCGTCACCAGCTTTCTCGATAACCAACTGCTCGATCTCAGCGTGACGAAACGCAAGGAAGCGGTGAATCACCTGATTGACCAGGTATTCGTTCGCCGCGAGATCCGGATCGGCGACTATCCCGTAGCCACATACCAGGAAGTGGACGAACAGCTAAACCGGCTGGTGACGCAGCGTTTCAAAACGCAAGCGGCTCTGGATGCAGCGCTGTCGCGCTATGGCTTGACTGAGCTGGATTTGAGGACTCAGTTCCAGTGGCAGCTTACTGTTCTGAAGTTCATTGATGCGCGGTTCAAGCCGGCGGTATTGGTAACTGACGAAGAGATCGAAAAATACTATCACCAGCATCAGACGGCTCTCGCCAGCCAATACCCGGGCAAAACACTGGATGACCTCCGCGATCGTATTCACGATGTGCTTCTGGCCGAAGGAATCAATCAGCAATTCTTTGCGTGGCTGGATGAGCAGCGCAAAGACACCAAAATCAAGTATTCAGAAGAGAGCCTGCAATGACCAGACGAAAGAAAATCCTGATCGGTATTGCAGCAGGTATTCCTGCACTGTTTCTGATTTTGATCGCCGCGTCGATCATCGTCATACAGACTTCCTGGTTCCAGAACTATGTCAAAGACAAGATCGTATCTTCCGTCGAGGATTCCACTGGAGGCGTGGTCGATATCGGATCGTTTGTATTCGACCCCTGGACTCTCACCGCGCGCATCCGAAACTTCGTTTTACATGGAACGGAGCCGAAGAATGCTGCTCCTTTGGCCAGCGCCTCGCTGCTGGAAGCGCGTGTAAAGCTGTTTTCCGGGCTCTATCACCTGGTGGATCTGCGATACCTGGGGCTCGACACGCCCAAAGTCAACCTGATTGTTTTTCCCGACGGGAAAACTAATATTCCGCAGCCGAAAATTCAGCAGAAGCCCAGTCAGACTTCCGGCCTGGAAACGGTCCTGGATCTGAAGATCGGACAATTTGAAATCAAGAACGGTTTGCTGCAGTATGCGCAGCACACGACACCGTTCAGCGGACGCGGGGAAAATCTGCGCGCGCTGCTCGATTACAACATTGCGAACACGAGTTACCAGGGCAATCTCAGGATCGATCCTCTGTTGCTCGCTTATGGTCCGGCTGGCAATCCCCCCTTGAATGTCCACGTCAACCTTCCCGTCGTGCTTCAAAAAGACGCGGTGTTTCTGAACAGCGCAACGCTCAACACGGCCCAATCTCAGATTCTTGTGACCGCGTCGATGCAGAACATGAATGCGCCGCAGATTTCGGCTAAGTTGAACGCAACCATTTCTTTGCCTGAGATGCAGAAGAGCTTGGATCTGCCCATCGATCCGCAAGCAAAAGGTGCGCCGGGCAGCTTAAACGCGGAGTTGACCGCCAATTATGACGACAAGAGCGGTGCCATCCAAGTGCAAACGGCGCATGTCGCGATCGGTGGCACAGTTCTGCAGGCTTCGGGCAGTCTCGATCCGTCAAAGAACAGCGCGGTTCAATTCAACGCCAATCTGGCGCTCAATGAATTGAGCCGGCTTATGAAGGTGACTTCGGTGCAGGCGAGCGGCGATTTACAGGCGAACGGCACGGCGACGATGAATGCGCAAAAGAATTATGCAATCAACGGCACACTGAATTCGCGGGGCTTGAACATCCGCCAGGGAACGACGCGGCTTTCGGATGTCAGCCTATACACCCCCTTTCATGCCGATCCATACCTGATCAGCCTGGATGGATTGCGTCTCAGCCTGCTCGGCGGAAATCTCAACGCGAAAGTGTTCATTGAGAAGATGCAGCAGCTTACTGTGGAAGGCACGCTGCATAATTTCTCGCTATCGGCGCTGGCGAACGCCTTCACCGGAAAGCATCTTGGTTACGACGGAATGATCGACGGCGCGCTTCGGGGGAATGGGAACCTGAAAGCTAAAGGAACTACGGGATATCGTGCGGAGGCGAGGCTCGCGATCGCGCCCGGGCGGCGCGGTGTTCCTGTCAGCGGACGCATTGATGCGGATTACGTGGGCGCATCGGGAGCAATCGATCTAGGTCACTCCTACATCACCATGCCGCATTCGCGCATTGATCTTGCCGGATCGCTGAACCGGCAGGTGAACGTGAATCTGATCTCCCGCAATCTGAATGATTTTCTGCCGGCCGCGAACTTTGGAGCCAAAACTCCGACAACATCGCTGCCCATCTCGCTTCAAAACGACGGGGTCGCCACGATCCAGGCGCAGATCACGGGCAATCTCTCCGCGCCTCACATCGCAGGCCATGTCGCCGTCAACCATTTTTCTGCGGGGCAGAGGCCATTCGATCAACTCGCCGCCGACTTGAACGCGTCACCGGCGGCCGCTGTCATCCAGAACGGAAGTCTGACGGCGCCCGGCCTGCAGACTGCCTTTGACGCCTCCATCGGGCTGCACGACTGGACGCCTTTGCCGCGCTCTCCCCTCGCTGCGAATGCGACTGTTCGCAGCAACAATGTCGCCGATCTGCTCAGTCTTGCCGGCGAATCCTCGGTACATGCAAGCGGCAACTTGGCAGCCGACGCACACGTCAACGGCACTTACGGCGACCCGCTCGGCAGCGCCAGTCTCGAGTTGACGAACGCAAGCTATGACGGGCAGCCGATTGACCGACTTTCAGCAAGGGTGGCCCTGCAGGATCAGCTCATCACGCTTTCGACCCTGCAACTCGCGGCCGCAGGCGGACAGATCAACGTCAATGGTACGTATCAGCACCCGCGCGATAGCTTCCTGGTGGGTCATGCACAATTCCATATTGCGAGCAGCGGTGTTCAGCTTGCGAACATACGGCCGTTGCAAAATGCCTCCCCCGGCGTAGCTGGAGTCATCCAGTTGAACGCTGATTCCGCGGCTGACATCCGCGAAGTCAAAAAGCAGACTGAGGTGACGATCGCCAATGTGAGCGCCGACTTCAGCGCGCGCGCGTTGCGGGTACAGAATCAATCGGCCGGAGACCTGACCGCCACAGCGCGAACGGTAAACGGAAATGTGCAGTACAACGTCAACTCCGACTTTGCGGGATCCAACATTCGCATAAATGGAAGCACTGCGCTGTTGAACGGATTCTATACAAGTGCAGATGCCTCAATCCAAAATCTGAATGTTCAGAAGGCGCTGCTGATTGCGGGGCAAAGCTCGATTCCTGCAAGCGGCAATCTCACCGCGAATGCTCATGTTGTGGGGCGTATGGAGGCTCCCAATGCAAACTTGTCGTTCGCGCTCTCTTCCGCCAAGGTGTATCAGGAGCCGATCAATCGGCTGCAAGGTTCACTTCAGTACTCGAATACACTGGTCAGCATCCCAGGCATTACGCTTGACGTTCCCGCGGGGACGGTGACCGTTCAAGGATCTCTCTCTCACAAGGCGAACGATTACAAGGCCGGCGCGCTGCAGGTAAAAGTGAACAGCACTGACATTCAACTTGGGAAGATCGTGCATGTGGAGCAGGAGCAGCCTGGTCTTGCCGGAACACTGCACCTGGCTGCTGATCTTTCCGCTCAATTGCAGCCGGCGCCCGCAAACGGCTTGCCTGTTCGAATCTCACACCTCAACGCTGCCATCACTACCAACAGGCTCCGGATGAACAACCGAGCCTTGGGCGAACTGACTCTCGACGCGCGTACCGCGGGTTCAAATCTGAATTTTCGCCTGGATTCGGACATCGCGAAAAGCCAGATTCACGCGGCGGGGCAGACTCAGCTTGCGGGTACCTACAACACCAACGCAAATCTGACGTTCACAAACATTCGGTACGCCAACATAGTGCCTTTCGTGGCTACCGATCCGACGGTGAAGTCGGGCTTCGATGCTGCGGTTGATGGTCAGGCGAGCCTGAATGGGCCGCTGATGGACACGAATTTGCTCAACGCCCGGCTTCAGTTGAGCAAGCTCGATCTGACAACGGTGCCTCAGACCAGTCCAACGGGAGCGCCGGCTCGACGCCCGCTCGAAATTCGCAACCAAGGACCGCTCGTTGTTGCGCTGAACCATTCTGTTCTGAACGTAGAGCACTTTCAGTTGACGGGGCCCGGTACCAACATCAGTGCGTCCGGCTCGGTCAATCTGAAGAACGGCAGTTCCCCGCTGGGGCTTTCGTTGAACGGCGGTGTCGACCTGAGTCTTCTACAGGATGTAAGCCACGAGTTCTATTCGTCCGGTACGGTCTCGCTGAACGCGTTAATCCGAGGTAATTTCACGCAGCCGCTCGTGAACGGGCGCGTGGAACTGAAGAATGCCAATGTTGAATACGTGGAATCGCCGAATGGCATTTCGAACGCGAATGCGGTGATTCTCCTCAACGGCACGAGCGCCAATATACAAACGTTTACGGCTGAGAGCGGTGGCGGAAAAGTGACGCTGAGCGGATTTGCGGCGTACACGGGCACCAACGCGAACTTCAATCTGAAGGCCAAGGCGCAAATGGTACGAGTCCGCTACTCCGGGGTCAGTGCGACTTCGAACGCTGACATCTCCATCATCGGGAACACGACACGGTCTCTGATCACAGGCAATGTGACGGCCGAGAGAATCGTCTACGGGTCGAGTGCCGATACGGGAACGCTGCTTTCCTTTGCGTCGGCGCCCCCAAGCACGCCCTCTGCGCCGAATCCTCTATTAGCGAACACGCGGCTTTCCATTCACGTGCGTACGGCGCCTGATCTACGCGTCGTCACTACATATGCGAATCGTTTGAATATCTTTGCCGATCTCACCGTTCGTGGCACGGCCGCAGAGCCGGGTATGGTCGGTCGCGTAACGGTGACCGACGGTCAGCTCGTGTTTTTTGGCAACACTTATACAGTTAACGTCGGGAATGTCAACTTCTACAATACGAATGCGATTGAGCCCGTGTTGAATCTGTCGCTCGAAACGATCGCACAAAACGTCGACGTTACTTTGGGCGTCAATGGACCTATCGATGACTTACACCTGACTTATTCGTCAGATCCGCCGCTGACGTTCCAGCAGATTGTTCAGCTATTGGCTACCAATACGACGCCCGCCAACCCCATCATTGCCGCTCAGCAGCCCACGCCGCCACAGCAATCTACCACGCAAATGGGCGAATCGGCTCTGTTGGGACAAGCGGTCGCGAATCCGCTTGCCAGCCGTGTACAGCGCGTTTTCGGAATCAGCCAGTTCAAGATCGACCCGTCTTTCTCCGGCAGCAACGGCCAACCGAGCGCCCGCGTAACGCTGCAGCAGAAGATTGCCAATAACATCACGTTCACTTACATTACGGACGTTACGCAGACGAACGACGAGATTATCCGGGTGGAGTTTGCGATAAATCCGAAGTTGTCCGCAGTTGCACTGCGCGATTTCAACGGCAACGTCAGCCTGGAATTCTTCTACAAGTTCAAGAAGCGATAACCGCCAGACCGAGCGCCGTCGCGGCTTTTGCAAAGTGAACCGGGCGCAGCTCGCCAACGTGCATCGCCAGAAGTTTTCGAAACAGCTCAGGCCGACGCTCAAGCGCCGCGAGACTGCGGCGGCGCAGGAATGCCGAACGATCCATTAACAGCATGAAATCAGCCATGAAACGGGGCCGGCGCGCCAGCACCCGGTGCTTGCGTTCGTAGAGATACAAATCGCCCGCGACCATGGCTGTTGCTAACGCTTGAGCTTGCCGGAAAGCGAGACAAAGGCCTTCACCGGTAATGGGATCGATTGTGCCGGAAGCGTCTCCGATTAGCGCGATACTTCCGTGCGTCAGTCGCCGCAGTCGGCGATTTGCGATCGCGCGGCCTCGCTCAGGGCTCGCGGGTTGAGCGCTCGCGACACGGGCGGCAAGTTCCGGAACCCTGTGCAACCATTCGCGTACGCGCCAGCGTGGATCACGGGTCAAGAGTGCGACGCAGATCTCCTCCTCGGCGGTCGGGCTGACGTAGAACTGGCAACCAGCGCCCCAGTACACCTCCACGAAGGACGACCATGGCGCGATTCTGAAATGCTGGCGGTAACTAAAGCGCTGGTCGTCGCGAGCGAATGAATCCAGCCCGGCCCAGCGCCGCATGCTCGATTGTGATCCGTCGGCGCCAATCAGCCATCGCGCTGTGATCTGGCGCCCGGGTAGCGTTACCGTGTTGCCGCTCATCGCGGTTACCGGAGAGCCCCAGTGGAGTTTGACGCCGGCGTGTTGCGCGCGGTCAACGAGCACTGTCTGCAACGTCGTCCTGCGAATTGTCAGTCCGTATCCGTCAGGAAAATCGCCCGCTACAGAGTAACCGTCGCCCTGAAACTTGATGCCGCGAATGTTGCCCCCGCATCCGTCCGGAAACACGATGCCGAGTTCGCGGGCCGCCGCCAATCCATCCGGCATGAGCCCTTCGCCGCATGCCTTGTCTATCGGCGGACGGTTGCCATCTGCCAGCACGACAGAAAAGCCGGCGCGGCGTGCAGCGATAGCCGCCGCTAACCCGGCAGGACCACCACCGAGCACAAAGACGTCCGCGTCATACATGCCGTGATCGATCTTACAGGTGAATGGTCCCGCGCAGGAACAGAGCGCCGCGACCCGCGATCTCGACGCGATCACTGTTCAATTTGCAGAAGAGTTCTCCGCCGCGGCGTCCCACCTGGCGAGCATGCAGTGTTGTTTTGCCCAACTGCTGCGCCCAGTATGGAATCAACGTGCAATGGGAGGACCCCGTGACTGGATCTTCCGGGACTCCTTTGGCGGGCGCGAAGAATCGGGAGACAAAATCGCAATCGCTGCCGGGGGCCGTCACAATCACAGCGAAGCGATCGAGCGCGGCAACCTGCTCCAAATTCGGTGTCAGCCGGCGAACTTCTTCCTCGGTTGCGTAACGAACCAGATAATCCCGGGCGGCCAGCACCTCTTGCGGATTTCCACCCAGAGCCGCAAGCAATTTGTCGTTTCGCTCGACTGGAGCAGGCGGCCGGGCAGGGAAGTCAAGCGCGAATAGATCGCCATTACGTTTGACCCGCAGTTCGCCGGATTTCGTGTGAAATCGCAGCAGATCGCCTCTTTCGCCAAGTTCGTGAAACAGAACGTAAGCCGACGCAAGAGTCGCGTGGCCGCACAAATCCACTTCGCATCCGGGTGTGAACCAGCGAAGGTGAAAACCCTCGCCGTTGCGCACGAAGTACGCCGTTTCCGACAGATTGTTTTCCGTGGCAATTGCCTGCAGCGTGTCATCAGGAAGCCATTCATCCAGAGGGCATATGGCCGCGGGATTGCCGGAGAAAACAGCGCTGCTGAAAGCGTCCACCTGATAGATAGGAATGGAATTCATGGCTTCTACTTAGGATACCGGTGGGCGCGCCGGCACCTGCAACTGACCTACTGAGTAACTTGCCTGTGTAAGCGGCAAGCCGCCTTCGCGCCTGATCCGGCGGTCTTCTAGTTCACTCGCACGCGGTGCTTCTCGCGGAGGACCAACTCATCGAAGATGGCTAACACTTTCTTGCGATAAGAGTACATCTGACGCAGGGAATCGCGAAAATGCGCTCCATAGCGCGCCGGCTGTAGCCAGCGGTCGAAGACCGGTCTCGGTACGTCGATATCGCGACGGAGGGCGTCCGCAGAGTGTCCGCGCAGAAAGAGACCGTAGAAAATTGCTGCCTCG
>DATBEG010000024.1:0-15308 GCA_036276155.1 Bryobacteraceae bacterium
GGCGTCTCGCGCATTGATGAATAGATTCAAAAACACCTGCTGCAGCTTGCCTGAATTCCCCCGTACCAGGGCTAGATCTTCGGCCAGCGTGAGTTGCGTGTTGACGCCGGCCTTTTCGAACTGATGCTCTACCAGACCGGCAGTTTCGCGGATGACACGGTTCAAGTCGACTTCCCCGAAGTCGGTGGGCGACGTGCGTGAGAAATTCAGCAGCGAGTTCACGATCTCGCTGGCGCGAAAAGTCTGTTTCGCGATTTTCTCCAGTAGCTTGGATTTCTGATCGTCTCCCGAAACCTGCTTCGCAAGCATCTGTGCATAGGTGGAGATAACGGCCAGCGGAGTGTTGACTTCATGAGCAACACCGGCGGCAAGCAGGCCGATCGATGAAAGCTTGTCCGCCTGCACCAGGCGACGTTCGAGCTCAGCGCGATCGGTGATGTCGTCAAGGATAATCAGACGACCGATCTGTTGCTGTTCTTTTGAAATCAGCGGCGCGATAGCGATATTAACCACCGATTCGCGGACCGGAGCAGGTGATGTTTTCGCCAGTTCGAGCCCGTGCCCGTTGCGCGGCGCGAACTGCTCAAGCTCCGTCTCATCCAGCCGGCGGCGCAGCGACACTTTGTACAGGTTGTGGATACCCTCGCCGCGGTTCTCAGCGAAAAGCTGGAACAGCTCCGGCGGGAAAAGGTCTGAAAGGCGCTTACCTACAGCTTCGCTGCGCGGGATGCCGGTGAGCTTTTCAATTTGCGAATTCCAGCTTTCTACGCGATCGTCCAGCGCGGCGGCAAGAATGCCGACATTGATCGATTCGACAATGTTTTCGCTGAATTCTTTCAGCCGCTCATACTCGTCGGCCTTACGCTGGAGCGTGCTATAGAGCCGCGAACTCTCGATTGCGATGGCGACATAGTTGGACAGCGTGATTAATAGGTCGATGTCGTCTGCGGAAAGAAAATCTCCTTCGGTGCTCCGGCTAACTCCGAAGTATGCAATGGTCCGCGAACGGAATTTGCAGGCAACGTAATACGTGAAATCGAGCTCAGCAATCGTGTGGCGAACTGATTCGGGAAGTTCCTGCGAGACGATATCGCGCAGATGCTTGGGGCGCTCGAAAAATAAATAGGTTTTGTCAGTCGCGCCCTCGAGGAAGCGCAAATCGAGCGTATGCTTATAGCCCCGAGGCGAGCGCCCGGATTTCTGTGAAACCGAGTGCATTTCGAAATCCCCCGTCAATTCGTTTTTCAGGAAGAACGCGATTTCCTGAATCGATAGTGTCCGTAACAGACGGTCGGAAACCTTGGCCAGCATCGCATCCTGATCGGTTTCGGAACTCAGCTCACGGGCGAATTCGATCAGAGTCAGACGCGCATCGTAGCGGTCCCGGTAAAAGACGTGTCGATCGAGCTGCTCCTGAATCCAGCTCCGAATGGGCATGAAGAACAGCGTGGCAAACGCGATGAGGACAACAAACGCGGTGGACGGGATGCTGTGCGCGCCAAAGATGAGGAATATCACCACGTAAAAGGTGCCGATAATTGCCAGCGTGGAGAGTGTATAAACATAGCCCTGCTGGAAGATGATGTCGACATCCATCAGCCGGTAGCGGGTCACCGCATAAGCCCATGTCAGCGGGATGAGCGCCATGGAGAGAACCGTCAAGTTCATCAGGTGGCTGGGGATGACACCGAACGCGTACGGCAGCGCATAGAACGCGGCGAATGGGAAAAGGCCGACGATGGCGCCGTTGCGAAGGTACTTGATCTGGCGGCGCACAGTGGGATCTTCGGCTCGTTGATAATCGAGCGCGAGCATACCTACGCCCAGCAGATAAAACACCATCGAGTAACCGATGCTGATGCGATCCATCAGCCAACGGACTTCAAACAACGGAGTTGAGAACCGCAAAACGCCTTCTGCCGATCCGGCCACGATGGCCAGCAGGACGAGACCGGGAAGGTATAGAAGCAGCCACCCGCCGCGGCGTCGCAAGAATCGCGGGCACCAGTGGAACGTGAGACAGAAATGGAGGAACACGGCCGGCGCCATCAGGCTCGCAGCCAAATTGCCCCAATACACAGTTTCATCGAACGTATTAAGCTTGCCGGAGTAGTGGAAACAGCAAGCTATGAAAGAAAGCAGGCAAAGCAGATAGAACTGAAGCGATTTCGCAGCACTCGTGCGCCGGAAGTAAACAAACAGCCCGATGCAGATGTAGGCCAACCCGACCGCGTATTGGTAGTAAATGGCTGAATCACGTGGGGCGGCCTGAATGAAGATGTTCTCTTTCTGGAACTCGATTCCACCGCGCCGTAGGGTGTATTTACCCCTCAGGTCGATGCCGAGCTGCCAGAGAATCTGGGGAACCTCAATGGCTCGGTGGATGGGAATGCCCTGGATCCGGATGAGCTCATCGCCGAGGTGGATGTCAGCTTTGTCGCCGGGACCGCCCGGAGTGAGATAGCCGGCGACAACGATGTTGTGACCGCTCGCGTCGTGATGATCGACCCAGGTGACTCCATCGTCGTGAAGCGGAAACGCGCGAAGCTGCTGGAAATTCAGCACCGCTGCAACGAGCGCAGCAATAGTGCAGATCAGAAGCAGCGTACCTGCGAATTGGCTTTTAAATTCGCTCACAAAGACTATCGAATCGCACTAAGCCGTTTCTACTAGGCTTAGCCGCACTTTGGCGCCATGAGCATAATATGAGCTGCCCGGCGACGCATATCTAATTAAAGGCCAAATTGATTGCACGTCTCAAGCCAATCAATTTGCCTCAGCGACCCCTATTGGTTGTTAGAACTTAGAGGGTCTAGAGTACCAGAAGTACTGACGTAATTCTTTGTTTGGGAGTTGAGTTACTGTTTCGCATAGAGTTCTGGACGGGAACTAGAGGCGTAACCAATTGCGCTAGCGGCACGTCCGGGGCGTTGACGTTGTAAGCAAAGGATCTTAGACTGGAATGGTAGCCCGCACAGCTTACAGAGGTGGTTCTCCCCGTATGAAGTCTCATGCTGCATTCCTGCAGCACCTTAAGATGGCCATTCCGGTATTGATTCTTGCAACCGGCGTATCGTCATCGCAAAACAGTTCCAAACAAAGCTCCGGTAGTTCCAATAACGAAACAATCGCGAAGCCGCTGACCAAGAAGCAGATTGCCAAAAAGCAGAAGGAGCTGGAGAGGGAACTCGCAGGTCCGTGGAAGAAATGGCTGAACGAGGATGTGGTCTACATCATCACGGACGAAGAGAAGAAGGCGTTCAAGCAGCTCAAGACGGACGATGAGAGACAGACGTTCGTCGAGAATTTCTGGGCGCGGCGCGATCCGACACCGGACACGGAAGAGAACGAGTACAAAGAAGAACACTATCGTCGCATTGCTTATTCAAACGATCACTACGCTTCGGGTATACCCGGGTGGAAGACGGATCGCGGCATGATCTACATCAAGTATGGGGCGCCGGATGAGATCGATTCGCACCCCTCGGGCGGTTCTTATGAGCGTCCGATCGAGGAAGGCGGCGGCGAGACTTCAACCTACCCGTTCGAAGATTGGCGCTATCGCTACCTCGAGGGCGTGGGCACCAACGTCCAGATTGAGTTCGTGGACACCACGATGTCCGGCGAGTATCACATCAGTCTCGATCCGGAAGAAAAAGATGCGTTGCTGTACGTCCCTGGCGCCGGTTTGACTATGTCCGAGCAGATGGGATTAAGCGACCAGTCGCAACGCTTTACTCGCACAGACGGTACTCACCTGGGCACAGGCAGCCAGCCGTTGCCGGAGAGCATGAACGAGTTCACGCGTCTGGAGCAGTACGCCAACCTGCAGAAGGCTCCCGTGATCAAGTTCAAGGATCTGGAAGCAGCGGTTAATTCAACCATTCGCTACAGCACGCTGCCCATGCAGGTGCGCGCCGACTACATTCGAGTGACCGACGCGACGGTGCTGACAAGCATCAGCATTCTGTTTAAGAACAACGATCTTAACTATGCAACGAAAGACAAAGTCTCGAAGGCCACCATCAACCTGTACGGACGCGTCACTTCGTTGACCCGCAAGCCTGTGAATTGGTTTGAAGATACCGTGACCGCGCAGGTTCCGGCCGAAATGCTGCAGCAGGCGATGTCGGGCTCGCAGATCTACTCAAAAACGATACCGCTGGCCCCGGGCACTTACCGCCTGAACGTCGTGGCGAAGGACACCGTCGGTAACACGATGAATAACTTCGAAATGGCGTTGAATGTCCCGCACTACGACGAAGATCAGCTAGGAGCCAGCAGCGTGATTCTGGCCGATGAGATTGAGCGCGTACCCACCAAGAGCATCGGGGCGGGACCATTTGTCATCCGCAGCACCAAGGTTCGTCCCCGCATAGGCGATACGTTCAAGCGCGAAGAGACCATGGGCATCTACACGGAGTTTTACAACTTCGGAATGGACGAGAAAACGAAAAAGCCGGATGGAACGGTGGAATATGAGGTCATCGATTCTCAAAACAAGACGGTTTTGAGCACTACGGAGACGCTAGCTGCGATTCCGAACTCGTCGGCGTTCCTGGTCACGGTGGAAAAGAAACTGCCGCTCAAGACGCTGGTCCCTGGGAAATATACCCTGAAGCTGAAGGTGACGGACAAGCTCAAGAACCAAAGCCTGACACCGTCAGCGCAGTTTACGGTAACATCATAATTATATTGGGTGCTTGGCCGCCTGAACGGGTTTTCGGGCGTCGGGCCGTACGCGAAAGGTCGAGTTGAAGCTGGGTTTCGCGAATATACAACCTGTCGGAAGGGCGGCGGCGCTGTGCCTCGTTGCCCTTTGCGGAACCGCACACGCAGCCGACTTGTCTCTTCCGGTAACCGGCAACCTCCTGGGCATTGTGACCGACCCGTCTGGCGTGCCCCAGATGGGCGCTTCGGTGCAGCTTCTCAACAAGTACGAGCGGATGATCGCACAAGCGACCACTACGCCAAATGGACGTTTCGCGTTCGCGGCTCTTCCAGTAGACAGCTATGCAGTCCGTGTATCGGCGGGCACTTTCCTCCCGGCTTCGCGAGACCATATCGTGATCCGACCGGGCGTAGACAGCATTCTGCGGATTCATTTGGCCACCCTGCTGAGCAGCATCGAATTGAATTACGCTCTGCCCGCCGCGGGTATGACGGAGGATTGGAAATGGGTGCTGCGATCAGCTCCTGCAACGCGTCCCGTTACGAGATTCCTGCCGCAACTCGCTGACGACAGTTCCAAATCCATCAAGCCCCGCGTGTTTTCTGGCACGCATGCCATGCTCTCCGTGTCAGGCGGGGAAGGCGGTCTTGTGGATACAGATACGACTCAGCCCGATTTCGGCACAGGCTTTGCGCTTTCCACGAACTTCCTTAGCAAGAACCAGATCCAGGTCGGCGGCACCTTCGGCCAGAACGGTATGGCCGGTCCCGCGGCTATGGGACTTTGCGCTATTTATAGCCGCGACCACGACAGCATTCTCGGGGCAGCTCCTGAGGTGACTTTCACCATGATGCAGGCCGGTTTGATGGGGCCAATGCTCTCGGGCACGCAGATGGCGGGCTCCAATGGCGGTTTAGGCAACATGCCGCTGGTTCGCACCATGTCACTGGGTATCTACGAGGTCGCAGACCCAATAGATGGCGTTCACATCGAGTACGGTATGACGGGCGAGTCTGTGGATTATCTGCAGCACACGAGCCGCGTTAGCCCGTTCGCGCGCTTGACGGTGGGAGCGCCGCGCGGCGGCTCTCTGATTCTGGCGTATAGCGACGGTGGCCGCCCGGACGAACTGACCGCGCACAGTGTGCAGGCACAAATCGTGCAGGAAAGTCCGACAACCGACCTCAGCGATGCATTAGGCGCGCTGTCGCGGCTGCCGCAGCTTTCCGAACGCAACGGCCGGCTGGAGTTGGAGCGGACCCAGAATTATGAAGTTGGCTATACCCGCACACAAGGGACTTTGACTTATGCGGCCAGCGGGTTCTATGAAGACGTCAGCAACGGCCGAATGAATGTGGCAGGAAATCTGGCCGGCCTGGATAGCCTGGATCTCTTGTCTGACGGTGTGTCCGCGACCTCCACGTACAACATCGGGAATTACCATCGCAAGGGATATATTGCCTCGGCGGACGAACGCCTGGGCAACAACTTTGATTTTGCTGTGGCCTATGGCCGCATGGGAGGATTCAGTGCGAATGCAACGGCGGCGCCGGGCACGGGGCCAGCACAGCATTTCCTGAGTGAAAACAATCGCAACGTGGCCGCTGCCAATATGAATGCAAAGCTGCCGATGACCGGCACTACCCTGGTCGCGAGTTACGGCTGGGTAGACAGCGGAACGATTGTCCCGCGCCACGTCTTCACAACCCAGAACGTATACATCTCGCCCGGATTGAATGTGGAATTACGGCAGCCGTTGCCATCCGTGTTCGGAATGCCGGGCAGAATGGAGCTGACCGCGGATTTGCGTAATCTGCTGGCGCAGGGTTACGTACCCATCTCCGAGGGAAGCGGAAATTCGCTGCTGATTGTGCAGGCGCCACGCGCGATTCGCGGCGGCCTGAACTTCATCTTCTAAGAAACTTCTACTGGTTTGTTGAGAGGTTGTTTTCTTCTCGCGGGCCTCGCAAGTCTCGCGCTGCTTTGTTTGGGCGCGCCATCAGAGCCGCCTACGTTCGCCCGCGACATTGCCCCAATCATCTATCAGAACTGCGTCACATGCCATCACCCGGGTGGCGTTGGCCCGTTTCCGCTGCTGACGTATCAGGAGGTCAAAAAGCACGGGGCGCAGATTGCGGCAGTGACAGCATCCCGCTACATGCCGCCCTGGAAGGCGCAGGCAGGTTACGGAGAATTTCAGGACGAGCGGCGGCTAAGCGATGAGCAGATTCGCAGCATCGCAAAATGGGTTCAGGCAGGCGCGCCAGAGGGCGCCGATGTCCCTCCCGCGCCCAAGTTCACGGACGGATGGCAGTTGGGAAAACCCGACGTGGTCCTCGAAGCCTCGCATGCCTTCACGGTACCGGCAAGCGGACCTGACGTCTTCTGGAACTTCATTTTCAAGCCCGACCTTAAATCAACTCGTTACGTGCGGGCGCTCGAAATCCGGCCAAATGGCAGTGCGGGCGCACGCAATGTGCATCACGCAAACCTGATCATCGACCGCATGGGCAGTTTGATCCGCGCGAAAGCCGACCTGGCGGATGGGTTTGCCGGCATGGATCTGCGGATCAGTGAAAATCCGTTCGATCCGGCCAGTCACCTCTTGTTCTGGAAAGCCGGAACGATTCCTAAACCGGAGCCGGACGGAATGGCGTGGCGGCTTGATCCAGGCAACATTCTGATTCTCAACACCCATCTGCAGCCATCGGGCAAGCTCGAATCCGTGCGTCCGCAGATCGGCTTGTATTTCACCGATCAGGCGCCTACACGCTTTCCCTTGATCGTTGAACTCGAGAATGACGATGCGCTGGATATCCCGCCCCGCGCAAGCCGTTTTCCCGTGGCCGATGATCTCCGAATGCCGGAGGACGTGGACGTTCTGGCGATTTATCCGCACGCACATTACCTGGGCAAGCTGCTGGAGGCGTACGCGACGTTGCCCGATGGAACGCGCAAGTGGCTGATTCGCATCCCCGACTGGGATCCGAACTGGCAAGCCGTATACCGCTTCCAGCAGCCCGTGTTCCTGCCTAAGGGCAGCATCATTTCCATGCGCTACGTGTACGACAACTCGGCGGGAAACCCGCGCAACCCGAATCATCCGCCCGAACGAGTGACGGCGGGGAATCAGGCTACAGACGAGATGAGTCATTTGTGGCTGCAGATTCTGCCCCGCG
Source organism: Bryobacteraceae bacterium (assembly GCA_036276155.1). GTDB lineage: Bacteria > Acidobacteriota > Terriglobia > Bryobacterales > Bryobacteraceae > Bog-105. Next base: position 7,852 of record DATBEG010000024.1, read on the forward strand.
GAACGGGAGACCGGCGGCGCCCGTTGCAAGAGGCCGTCGCGCGCCACCGGCTCGACAAACATCCCGACGATTCCGCCGCCAACCTGAATCTAGGCGCCGTTCTCATGTCGCGTTTGGACATGCAAGGCGCGGTGACGGCGCTGAACAAGGCTGTCGCTCTTGATCCAAAGCGCCCCGAGGCGCACGACATGTTGGGGTCGTCGCTGCAGAGCCTGGGATTCACTGGCGAAGCGCTGCAACAATTCCGGCTGGCGCTGGCCGCAGATCCCGACTACATCAACGCTCGCTACGACCTGGCGAAAGGCCTGGCGCACGAGCGCAAGTTCGACCAGGCCGCCGCGGAGTTTCAGCGCGTGGCCCAGGCTTTCCCGCAAAATGCCCGAATACAGGACGAGTACGGCGTTTTGCTGGCGCAATGCGGACGAACCAGCGAAGCAGCGAAGCAGTTTGAACTGGCATTACAGATCGATCCCGGATACGATGACGCACGAAAGAACCGGGATGAGCTGGCGAAGACGGCGGGAGGGGCTAAACCGCGCTGACCTCACGAGGTTGACGCAAGGCGGATGGAAATCAGGACAGCGATCATCAGCAGTACTCCGGTAAACGAAGCGACACCCAGCCAGTGCGAATAGTGCCAGAACAGCCCACCAGCGGAGCCGACAATACTCGAGCCGAGGTAATAGAAGAAGAGATAGAGCGATGAGGCTTGCGCTTTGGAGTGGCGCGCTCGCAATCCGACCCAACTGCTCACGATCGAGTGCGAGCCGAAAAAGCCGAACGTAAAGCACGCAATCGACACAATGATGAGCGGCAGCGGAGCAACGAGAGTTCCGGCCAGGCCGGCGAGCATTAGCGAGATCGTGATCCACAGCACCTTGCGCCGGCCCAGGCGTCCTGCCAGATTCCCAACCCAGGCCGAACTGAAGGCGCCAACCAGGTAGACGGTAAAAATGAGTCCAATCTGGCTTTGCGTCAAGCCATACGGCGGCTCGACCAGCCGGAATCCGATGTAGTTGTAAAGCGTCACGAAGGTTCCCATCAACAGGAATCCTTCGATGTAAAGCCAGCGTAGACCGGAATCGCGCATGTGCTCGGCCATGAGGCGAACCAGCTTCGACACGACAAGCGGGTGTGGCGCGAAGTTCGAAGAAGGCGGCAGGCTGCGCCAGAATATCGCCGCTGAGAGAAGACCAAGTACGCCGATTGCGGCAATGGCGAAACGCCATGACACGGCATCCGTGAGTACGCCGACAATGAGCCGCCCCGACATCCCGCCGATCGCCGTGCCGCCTATGTACAGGCCCATCGCGAGGCCGACAGCGCTGGTGTCCATCTCTTCGCTGAGATAGGCCATCGCGACAGATGGAAGCCCGCTAAACGCGAGCCCTTCCAACGCGCGGAAGATAAGGAATCCAGCCCAATTGGTGGTGAAGGCGGACGCGACTGTGAGTACCGCCGACGAAAACAGGGACGCCACCATCATTGGCTTCCGTCCCCATGCTTCCGAAAGGCCGCCTGCGAACAGCATGGAAACCGCGAGCGAGCCGGTGGTGACCGAAATGGAGAGGCTGCTATCGGCCGCGCTGATATGAAATTCACGCGCAAACAGCGGCATCAGCGGCTGCAGGCAGTACATCAGCGCAAAGGTTGAGAAGCCTGCGCAAAACAGAGCAAGGTTGGTGCGGTAGAAGGCGGGAGTTGCCCGGAGAACTTTTGTATCCAGCAGCGCCGCTACGTCCCCCATTCATTAAGGGTAAGATGTGAACGGACATGAAGGACAAGCTTCAATGTAAATTCTTTTTATGGGCCGCATTCGCCGCCCTGTGCGTTGCCGGGCCGATTCTTTCGGTAGCCAAGGCGCAATCCGATGCGGCTACGGTCGCCGGGAAGTGGCATTTCGCTCTCGAGACGGAAGGTGGCCCCCGCGAGGTCGATGCGAACCTTCAGCAGACGGGCGACACGGTTACAGGCACGTGGGACAAGTCCGACGTGAAGGGCACATTCGCAGACGGGAAGTTGACTTTGGAGTTCCCGCTCAACTCGGAAGAAGCTGGACCAGGAACGATGAAAGTCGCCGGCAAACTCAGCGGCGATGAGATGACCGGCACATGGTCGTTCCAGACCTATGACGGAACCTTCACTGCCAAACGAAGCAAGCCCGCCGCCTGATGTCTCATCTTGAACAATAGACGTCCTCACCGCGGCTGTTCCGCAAGCACGTAGATCCAGGCCCTCTTGTTACCTTCTTCAGTGTTCACAGTTGCGGCCACGCGTTGATAGCCGCTGCCCTCGAACTCATCGAGACGGGCCCAATGTAGCGGAAGCTCCGCTGACTCGAATAGGTCCACTTCTATCACGGAGCCTGGCGAATCTAAGACCAATGCAGGAAAACCAAGCGCAGCTCCCCATCCGGAAGAGATGAGCTTGCCCCTCACGGTACCGCGCTCCCACTTGCCTGTTAATGCCGAGATCTGATGATGGTTAACTCGCCCCGGCGCCAAGCTTCCATAGACCGCGAGCCGCGTATCAGGCGCTTCGCTATCGTCGGGCGTTCCGTCCATCCCCCGAGTGTAACGAGCTAAACTTGCGTCGCATCGGCAACAACCCGGCAATGCAGTCATCGCCAGCATTACGGACACGGGCTGCCGCCCAAATCTCAGCCAAACCGTAACCTCCGGCCCACACCGTTCCCAAAACTTCCAAAAACTCCATTTCCCTCCCCATCAGCAACTTAGCTTGCTCCAAAGCCCGCTCGCGGAACGGCCCTCCCGCAAACTGTTCACGAAAGCTGGAACCACACCTATGCGTTCTTTCACGAAAACAGTTACGGACAAACAACTCGCCGCCAATCAGGCGAACGGACAGAAATCACACGGACCGGCAAGTTCGGAAGGAAAGGCGATCTCATCGCAGAACGCCACCCGTCACGGCCTCTGCGGCCGCTTCAAAGTACTACCCGGCGAAAGTCAGGAAAAATTCGACAGCCTCTTTGAACAGTTCATGAAAGACGAACGGGCTGTCGGCAGCGTCGAAACCGAGCTGGTCCGCCGCATGGCCGAGTATACTTGGCTCCGCGATCGCGCCGCGCGCTTTCAAAACGCGTGCTTTTATGTCGCGGAGCGCACCGCTGAAGACATTGCGGACGGAAAAGCCGATATTCACTTCTCGCCCGAACTCGAACGCTTCCTCCGCTACCAGGCGCACTTCGATCGCTCCTTCGCCCGCGCCTCCGCGGAACTTCTAAAGCGGAGAAAAGAAAGAGAGTTGCAAGAGAGTCGGTTCGTTTCGCAAAAGCACGCCGCAGCCGGCCAACAGCGCCGCGAAATGCACGAGCAACGGCAGCAGGAAAGGCATTTTTTCTACACCGCCAACGCAAAATTGAACCTGGAACGCAAAGAAATGGCTGCGGCAGCAGCATCGGCCGCCCCAAGTAGGCGCCTGGCCGCCTAAAATTCGCCTCCAACGATAACCGCTCGGCATGAAGGACAGTCGTGGTCTGTCCTCTCGGCAGCCGCAAATTGGCTTAGCGCGCGAGAGAGAGGTTTACCAGCCGTCTACCAGACCAGACGTGCGCCGAGTTGAATGCGTCGCGGCGTGTTTGCCTGCGCACCGATGATGCCGAACAGCGCGTTGGTCGGGGTCAGGTTCGGTGGACCGAACCCAACACGATTGGTCACGTTGAAACCCTCAAAGCGAATCTGAAGATAGGCGGCCTCCGTAAAGTAGAAGTTCTTCAATAGAGATGCATCCAGGTTCTTTGTTGGATCCTGCCGAAGATTGTTGAATGCAGTATCGAACGTACGAATGTTGTACACAAGCTGCTGGCTCGATACCGTATTGAAATCCGAGATGTTGAATGCCGGCCCGTTCGGGTTGTGTGGGTTGAAGTTCAGCGGACCACCGTAATAGATCACGTTACTTGTCCATTGGAGTGGCGCGCCCGATTGGAACGTCAGGTTTGCGTTGGTAACCCATCCGCCCAGGACCGCGTTCGCGATGCCGTTATGGAAGTCGAGTGCCTTTCCCCTTCCGATTGGGAACTCGTATACGAGTGCTAGCACTTCGCGCAGCGGACGTGAGTCATAGCTGACGCGCTTTTCCGGCGACGTGTCGCTGTCGTTGAGGTAATTCAGGCGGTCAATCTGCCTGCTCCAGATGAAGTTGTTGATGAACGTGAGGCCGTATCCGTAGCGTTTCTGGGCACGAAGATCGAAACTCTGGAAATAAGAACTACCGGACGAAGCACCCTGTTCGATGATGCCGTTCGTAGTACCGGTGGTCGATGCCGTCGGGACAGCGGGAACAGAGTACTGCGGGAACCGAACTAAGAGCTGCTGGAGCTGAATGGTTGATGAATTCAGCGATCCGGCATTCGGAACAAGGCCCTTGAAAGGGTTCGCAACCGTAGTCGTCAACAGCGTATTCAGCGCCGAGTTGCGAACGGTGGGGGAAGTCGACAGATCCTGACCCGGAATGAAGTCGAGCTGCTGCGCAATGGGCAGACGCACAGAATGACTGCCGATGTAGGCAGCTTCGACAACAATCTGGCCGGGCAGTTCGCGTTGGATGCTGAATGTATATCGGATGTCGTAAGGATTCGAAACAAACGGGTTGAAGAAGCTAATTCCCTGCCCGATGTTCGCGCCTGGTCCGACGTTGACACCCTGCGGGAGAATGCCCCCGGGGTACGGATTGCTCAAAGTGGCAACCGGGGAAATGTAGTTGTTCGTGTTATAGAGCGTGCTCTGGCTGAAGCCCGCCTGCTGCACACGGTATGTGTTGCTCGTGTTTTCGCTGCCGTCAGTGACGCTGTTATCGAAGAGTTCGACAGGGAAGACGAAGATGCCGGCGCCGGCGCGAATGACCGTTTTGCCGCCGAGCGCCGCGGGCGTCCATGCGGCGCCTACACGCGGGCTAAAGAATCCCCATATCGTGTGGTAGATCTGGCGGTTGTTAAGGTTCGCATAGTTCAGCCCGCCAAACGTATTGAACGCGCCCGGCGGGGGCAACAGCGCTTTCTCGGCGGCCGTATAAGCGTTGGAGTTATACAGGCTGGTATAGGCCGCACCAGCCGCGGTGCTGATCGGGTTGATCTGCTGTGGGTTGAAACCGTTCACTGCTCGGTTGTACAGTTCGGTGGCCGGGCTTTCGTGTTCGAAGCGGATACCGAGATTGAGGGTCAGATTGGAGCGGGCGCGCCAGTCATCCTGCAGGAACAACGCTTGATAGGTGGATCCGACCGTGCTTGCCGTATTGTTGTCGAACTGAGCCGAGGTCGGCAATCCCAGCATAAAATCGGCGAAGTCGCCACCCCACGCCGGAGGAGCGGCGTTGATGGCGGGGCCGTTCGTCCAGTTCGACGTGCTCGTAAGACTGCTGCTGAAATCGTAGCCTCCGGCAGAGTTACCCAGCGTGAAAGAACTCCAGCGGTAATCGCGGATGTCGGTGCCGAACTTGATAGTGTGATTCCCGTTCACCTTCACAAAAGAGAAGTAACCCTGATACGTGTCATACGTGTCGCTGCCGTTTGACGGATAGCCGAGGCACTGAAAGCTTGCTTCCGCACCGCCGGCCACGTTACAGGTCGTGCTGCCGAGCGCGCTGGAAAAGTAAATGCCAGGGAACTGGGATTCCTGAGAAGCGGCCTGCAAGTTGGCAGGAAAACCCAGCGAGGTCAGATCGAAGCCGTCACTCGGATTCGTATGGACTTCGATATAGCGCGTCCAAGCCAGACGCGATTCCATAAAGAATGTCGACGAGAAAGTGTGGATCTCATCAATATCTGCGCCTTGATTCAGGCGATGAAAGAAGTTGCCCTGCGAGACATTGCTGGAGCCAAAGTACGGATTCTTGAACTGCGTGCGATAGTTGTGGCGCGCACTGAAGTAAAGCTTGTCGTTGTTGCCGATATTCCAATCCAGCCGGCCAATTTCGTTGTCAAACGTATCGCTGTCCACTGCATTGACAAGATAATTGTTTTGGCCGGTTGCGGTCCCGGCTGTGTTCGGCAGCGGATAGTACTGGAGAATCGCGAGCGATACAGGATTCAACATACTGGTCGGAATGACGTTGTTCGCAAACGGAGCACGAGTGGTGACTCCATTCACCGTGGTCGTCGAATACGGATTGTAGAGCTGATACTGCTTCCCGAGCGCGAGCAGCGCAGAGAAATTGCCCTGCCGTTCCGCCGTTGTCGGAACTGTGGCGTAGTTGACCGGATTACCAGTCTCCAGCGGTGAGTTGGCAGGGTCTGAGTCTTTCAGTCCTTCGTACGCGAAAAACCAGAAGAGCTTGTCCTTGCCGTTGAAGACCTTCGGGATGATCACCGGCGCGCCGGCGGTGATGCCGTACTGGTTGTAGTGATACGGCGGAGTGGGGAGAGCGGCTTTGTTGTTGAAGAAAGAGTTTGCGTCCAGATCAGAGGTCTGGTTGAATTCCCAAGCCGAGCCGTGCAACCGGTTCGTGCCGCTCTTCGTGATCTGGTTGAGCACGCCGCCACCGGTGTGACCGAAGCTGGCGTCGGATTCGAAGGCGTCGACACGGACCTCAGTCACGGCGTCTTGCGGAGGGCTGTAGGCGAGCTGATTGCCAAAGCCGGCGTTGGGAGCTCCATCAAGAAGAGTTTCATTGGACCCTACTGGCGCGCCTCCCAGACTGACCTGTGTAGCCGCGGGTTGATCGAACGGGCGAACCGGACCCGGCTGAAACACAGAAACGGCGCCCATCGCCAGTGTGTCAAGCATCAACGGAGTGCGACCGTTCAAGGGAAGGTCTTCCACTTCCCGCGTCGTAATGACCTGTCCCACTGTCGCGTCTGAGGCGCGCACAAGGGGCGATTCTTCGGTGACGGTGACGTTTTCGGTTACTTGGCCTATCTCCATCTTGATGTCGATGACCGGGTGAGATCCGCCCTCAATGGTCACGCCCTTTTGTGCGTATGTCTTGAACCCCGCGGCTTCGGCGGCGATGTTGTAGTTGCCGGGCGCGAGGAACGGGAGAGTGTAAGCGCCGGAATCAGTAGAAGTTGTGTCTGTTTTTGTTCCGGTCGCTACAGCGGTTGCTGTGATCTTTACATTGGGAACACTTGAACCGCTTGCGTCTGTAACGGTGCCGCTGATTGTACCGTTCGTTTGACTCCATAACACGGAGGTGACAAACGCTAACCCAACAGCCACGTGGCTGCTTCTAAACATCATAGAAACCCCTCGTCCGGCGTAGATTCTTCTAAGCCCGTATTTGCAATATAGAATCCTAGTCCGCGGCAAGTGAATCACAGTAGTTAAACGAATTTTTCAAAAATATTAAAGACTAGAATGTCTTCTAGGACGGTAGCTCGAACCGCTTGACAGCATTGCTAGACTGAGGTTTTGAAGAGCGCTCTAAAGGCGTTCCAGACAAGTCCGATAAGTAGTACGATTACCTTTTCAAAGCACTAGGGCGGTATGATTCAGCGC
>DATBEG010000025.1:0-15650 GCA_036276155.1 Bryobacteraceae bacterium
ATCGGAGGATGCTGTAACGATACCCCATATCATACGGTTCGACTTCTCTTTTTGCTCGGCTGACTAGCGCGTTGGTTCTGTATGTTGCGTCGACCGCGGGTTCGCTCGCCCGACTGCGGGTATTCCAGCACCGCGTCCCGTGATAGATGCGGTGCTCCGTTTCAAAATCGTTGCCATCAGACGCCACAAAGTCGCCCACGCCATCAAAAACGAGAAGCTTCTGTAGCATCAATTCAACACAGCACGGGCTGCTGTAGCCTTTGAGCAGCTCAACGCGCCACAACTTTGCGGCCTGACTTGTGTTGTAATTCGTGATCATGACCATTACACGAACAGCTCTCGTTGTTCTCTTGGCAGCGGCGGCGTACTCGGCGGCAGCATACGCATCAGACGGTTCGTTGCTGGTCTTATCCAAGGGCGACCACACGCTCGCGATTGTGGATCCGGGCACGATGAAAGTGCTCGGGAAGGCGCCGGTAGGAGAAGATCCACACGAAGTCATCGCGTCGAGCGACGGGCGCTTCGCGTACGTTTCGAACTATGGCGGCGGCGCGTACAACACGCTGGCTCTGATTGACCTCGTTGGGATGAAGTCGCTCGGTTCCATCGATCTGGGGCCGCTGCGCGGACCGCACGGACTCGCGTTTGTCGGCGGGAAGACGTGGTTCACCGCGGAGGCAGCGAAAGCAATTGGGCGGTATGATCCCGCGACGAAGAAAGTCGACTGGATTTTGGGCACTGGGCAGAACAGAACACACATGGTCTGGGTCTCGCCCGACATGCAGACGATCTATACGACGAACGTTAGTTCCGCAACCGTCAGCATCATCGAGCATGTTGCGCCACGCAGCATGCCGCCGCCACCGAGTGGCGCACCTCATCTGCCCTCAGGTGCTCCGCCACGTCCAATGGGACCGCCGGGCGGCGACTGGAACGAAACTGTTGTGCCTGTAGGACACGGCAGCGAGGGCTTTGATGTCCGGCCCGACGGAAAGGAGATTTGGGTTGCTAACGCGCAAGACGGAACGGTGTCAATCATCGATTTGTCTGCGAAACGAGTTAGCGAGACACTGCATCCGAACGTTGCGGGCGCAAACCGTTTGAAGTTTACGCCGGATGGCAAACTGGTTTTCATTTCGTCGCTCGGCGACGCGGGCCTGACCGTTCTTGATGCGGCGAGTCACAAGGAGATCAAGCGCTTCCCCATCCCGCCGGCTGCCGGCATCGAGATGCAGCCCGACGGGTCGCGAGTGTATGTGGCGTCGACCGGTGGAAATTACGTCGCCGTGATTGATCCGAAGACGCTCGAGATCACCGGCAAGATTGATGCGGGCCCGCAACCTGACGGCATGGCGTGGTCGAGTAACAAGCGGTAACCGGAGATCCGACTATTTTTATTTATCGAGCAGGTTATTGAGTAACGAGCGGCGCCTGCAGTTCGGCGCGCACGGTGGGTGAGAGTTTGTCGGCGTTTGCCAATAGCAGGCTGACTTGCCACATTTGATCCTGCGAGAGAGATTTCGTGTAAGCGGGCATGCCGGTTAGCCGGATGCCGTTGGCAACCTTCCAGTACGTCTCGCCGGCGGAATCGTCAGTTACTCCCTTGCCCTTGAACAACTGCGGCGGACCCGGAAACTCACCCTTGGCAACATCGGGCTGGGGCTGGCCCGGCAATCCGTGGCACACTGCGCAGTGCTCGCGGTAGAGATGTGCACCTGCCATGTAGTTGTCTTCCGACGGCTGGACGGATGGAGTCTTGGGAGCTTGTTTGTCGATAACAGCATTCAATGCCATGTGCGCTAGTCGTCTCTCAAACGGCATTGGCGAGGAGGCAGTCGCGACAGGAGCAACGCCCATCGCAAAGTAAATGTAGCCGCAGGCTGCGACGAGAACAATGCCGATTAGTACGCCGAAGAGGAAACGTCCCATGCTTTGTATATTAATCGGGTCCTTTTCAATAGCTGTGTTCAGCCCTGTTTGCTTTCGGGAACTACTGCCCGGGTCCGCACGTATGAATGGTGAATGTGGACGGAATTCACGGCTGATGTGAAACAAGCATTACGGATGATGCGCAAAAATTCGACGTTCACAGCGGTCGCTGTGACCGCACTTGCGCTGGGTATTGGCGCAAACACGGGGATTTTCAGCGTTGTGGACAAAGTGCTGCTACAACCGCTTCCCTACCCTGAGCCGGATCGGATGGTCAAACTCGGACGCCAGTTTTCGAACGGTATCGGGTTTTCCAACTCCGTCCCGAAATACATGGCGTGGCGGCACAACGACGTATTCTCGGCGATGACGATTTACGACCAGATCGGCCCCGGCGTGAATCTCTCGAAGGGCGACCGGCTGCAGCAGATCAAGGCTGCACATGTTTCCGCGGATTACTTCAAGGTGTTCGGCATTGCGCCGAAAGTGGGACGGAGCTTCGCGCAAAGCGAAGACGCTCCGAACGGTCCAAAGGTGGTTGTGCTCAGTCATCAGTTGTGGGCAGGACAGTTTGGAAGCGATCCGAACATTCTGGGGCGAACGATTCTTTTGAATGCGGAGCCTTACACAGTCGTGGGCATCATGCCGGCCAGTTTTGTTCCGGATCCTCCGTCTCAGGTCTGGATGCCCATTCAAGCCGATCCGAACAGCACGAACCAAGGACACTACCTGGCGGTTGCGGCGCGGATGAAACCGGGAGTGACGTTGGATGAGGCGCGCGCCGAGATGAAGCTGCGCGGCGAGGATTTCCGGAGAGCCAATCCGAAATGGATGGACAAAGGCGAGAGCGTGGCGGTGCTTCGCATGGGCGACGCCATAGTGCGCGATGTGAAAACGGCGCTGCTGGTGCTTACGGGCGCAGTGGGGTTTGTGTTGTTGATTGCCTGTGCCAACGTGGCCAACCTGCTGCTGGCGCGAGCGGCCACACGACAGAAGGAATTGGCGATTCGAAGCGCGTTGGGAGCTGGCCGCGGACGAATAGTGCGGCAATTGTTGACGGAGAGCGTGGTGCTTGCCGTAATGGGCGGCGTGCTCGGTTTTGCTTTAGGCGCGTGGGGCGTGCATGCTCTGCTGACAATGATTCCCGGAGATATCCCACGCCTGACCAGCGAGGAGCATGTGCAAAGCGCACTGAGCATCATCGACTGGAGAATCGGGCTGTTTGCTATCGGGTTGTGCTTTGTGACGGCTATTCTGTTCGGGCTCTTTCCGGCGATGCACGTATCGCGTACGGACGTGTCTTCGATGCTGAAAGAAACAAGCGGGCGGTCGGGGACAGGCCGAAGACAGAATCGCGTGCGCAAGATGCTTGTGGGTACAGAGATCGCGCTTGCCCTCGTGCTGCTGCTTGGAGCGACGCTGCTGATCAGAACATTCGCGGGACTGAGTGCAGTAAAAACGGGCATCGACGCTCATGACGTTTTGGTTTTTCAGACGGCGTTAGCGGGCTCGAGATACTCGACAACGCGTGCCGTGGATAACATGGCCCGACAGGTAATCCGGCGAATGGAGGCCCTGCCGGGCGTTGAGTCTGTCGCTATGGCCGTCTCTGTTCCGACACAGACCGGCATTGATTTGCCCTTCAATATCGTGGGCAAGCCGCCGAAGCGCGGCGAGGTCTATAACGGAGACGTGCAGTGGCGATTTGTGACGCACGAATACTTCACTGCTTTGAAGATTCCGCTGCTCCGCGGCCGGCTGTTTGCGGAGACTGACAGCGGCAACTCGCAACGCGTGGTGCTGATCAATCAGAAGATGGCCGAGAAGTACTGGCCGAAGGAGAATCCGATTGGGCAGGTGCTGATCATTGGCAAGGGACTTGGTAAGGAGCTTGAAGATACCGGGCCGCGAGAGATTGTCGGCATTGTCGGCAATGTGCAGGAGAGCGGTATCGGCGATGAACAAGACGGGGCCATGTACGTTCCACAAAGCCAGATTGGAGACGGTTTGACGAAGTTGGCGGGCAGTGTAATACCGGCTTCGTGGTTAGTTCGATCGCATATGGATGCGAGTTCATTGCGCACTGCGGCTATGCGAGAGATTCAGACCGTGGACCCACAAGTGACGTTTGCGAAGGTGCAATCGATGGCAGAGATTCTGAGTGCGAACGTGTCGCAGCAGAAGTTCAACACCGTCTTGTTGGCGATCTTTGCAGCGGTAGCAATGGCGCTCGCTTCAATTGGGATTTACGGGCTGATGTCTTATTCTGTGGAGCAACAGCGCCAGGAGGTCGGGATTCGGATGGCGCTGGGCGCGGATCGTGGGCGGGTGCTGAGCATGATTTTGCGTCAAGGCATGACGCCGGTCATTGTGGGCGTGTTGGTAGGCACGGGAGTCGGCTTCGCGCTGACACGTCTACTTTCCAGCCTGCTGTTTGGGGTCAAGTCAAACGATCCGACTACCTTCGTGAGCGTCGCCGTTGCACTTACGGCCGTTGCGCTGGTAGCCGCGCTCATACCGGCGCAGCGCGCAACGCGAGTGGATCCGGTGATGGCGCTACGGGAAGAATAGGCGGTCACTTAATCGATTACCGGAACTACTTTGCGAGGAAATCTGCCGCTGATTGGATGTGCAAGGTACCCCAGAGCATGGCGCGGTCGCCGTCGGCGTGGTTGGGGATGTTAGGGCTCGATGGTTCGGCGAAGCTCCGCCAGATGATGATTGCGTCATGTGATGCGGCGTGCTGGACGGCTGTACGCAGACGCTCGCGATAAAGGCCGTTCGCGCCATCGAGAATATTCGAAAGCGTGAATGCATCAATGGAGCCAGGCGGAAGGGAATCGAGGACGGTTGCGGCGTCACCTGTGATCAATCGAACGTTCTTCGGGTTTGCCGGCGGAGGACTCAGGCGCGTACCGAGCAAGAGATTGGCTATGTAAGGATTGGCTGCGTTCGGATGATGAGCAATACCGCGCTCCAGGCGCTTGCGCAGGACGCGGCCGAAATGAGCCGGCAGAAAAGATAACAATTGGAGCGCGTAGCGGGTGCGCAGAACAGGACGCGAGAGCAGAGCGTCAAACGCGAGGCGGAATGTGGCGGTATCGAAGTGTTTGCGCCAGAATGCGGCTTGCTGATTGAGGTCGGACAGCGCGATGAAATCCCGGAGTGCTTGCTTGCGCCATCCGATCAGAGGCTGAAAGCGCCGGGCAAACGCCATGAAACGGTCTGCATCGCCGATGTGTGAGTATCCGGTGTTGATGCGACGTTGCGCGTAGGCGACTTGAGCGGGATTGATGTCGCAGGCGATCACGTCGTGACGGTGGGACAGGAGCATGGCCGTATCGCCGGCAGAAGCAATGCAGAAGACTCGCTGTCTGCCTTCGAAGGCTCGGGCTTCCACTTCCGCATCCTCATACATCTGGCCAAAGAGCACGCGAGTGGGACCGGATGCCCCACTGAGGCGTCCCGTACTCCAGGCCGTGTGGGCAGTCACGACATTTCAACGATACATAAAAGGTGCATCTGCCACTAACTATTTGGTATTAAAGTGGCAAATGCGGTGTCATTGCTTGCCGACGTGAGAGCATCTAATCAGGGTGAGTGAACGACACGGTTCTCGCGGCCAACATCGGCATGCCCGGAGTGCAACGCTTTCCGGACACATCAGGCGAGCGCCGGAAACGGCCAAATTCCTGAGGCGAGCCGCACCTGCCTTCTTCAAAGAGATGTCAAAGGAGTACTCGCGCGAAGTTGCCCAGGCTCCGGAGCGACCTGATCCGCGCTCATGGCCGGATACCGGAGTGCACGCGGCGTGGCTGGGACACAGCACCGTACTGCTGAAGGTGGAAGGCACAACCATTCTGACGGACCCGGTGTTTAGCTTGCGGGTGGGGCTGAACTTCGGGCCGCTAACGATCGGGATCAAGAGGCTGGTGGAAATCGCGTTGCACATGGATGATCTTCCGCCGATTGATGTAATCCTGCTCTCACACGCGCACATGGATCATTTCGACGTGCCGAGTTTGCGGCAGCTTGAGAGCGAGCAGACACAAGTAGTGACGGCGACACAGACAGCGGATCTGTTGCGTCCGAGGCGCTATGCGAAGGTGCAAGAACTGCGCTGGAAGGAAAGCGTAAATGCCGGCGCGGCGCGTGTGACGGCGTTTGAAGTGGCGCATTGGGGCGCGCGCATGCGCAGCGACGTGTATCGCGGGTACAACGGCTATCTCATCGAAATTGCCAACCGGCGGATTGTCTTCGGCGGCGACACAGCGTACACGAGTTCTTTCAAGACGATTCGTTCCACCAGGCCTGTGGACCTGGCGATTATGCCGATTGGCGCATATGATCCGTGGATCCGGGTACATTGCAATCCAGAGCAGGCGTGGCAGATGGCGAATGATGCGGGCGCCGAGCGCGTGCTGCCGGTGCATCATCAAACGTTCGCGCTGAGCCGGGAACCGAGACTGGAGCCGATCGAAAGATTGCTGGACGCCGCGGGTAATGAGCGGGAACGGGTGGTTTTGCAAGAGATTGGGCAGGAATTTCATCAGTAAGGCCGTTGCGACGATTTCCGTTTGGTGAACACTACCAAGCTTCAGCGCAGTAGTACGATTGAGAGGAGCATTCCCAGGAGATTCCTGTTTTCATGTGGAACAAAAGAAGAGAAGACGAACTACCGCAGCAGCCGCAACGTCCGGCTGGCGTGCCGGCTCCTGCGCCCGCACACGCGGTGGAACCTCAGAGGAGAGAACCGCAACAATCTATGTCATCGCCAACCAGAAGTTTTGAACCTGAACCAGCGGGTCCGCGCGGCGGGTCGGCCGCACTCGGAAAGAACGTGACCGTTAAGGGTCAGATCTTTGCGCGAGAGGACCTGACGATTGACGGAGAAGTCGAGGGCACCGTTGAGTGCCAGGAGCATCGTTTGACGATCGGGCCGAATGCCCGGGTCCAGGCGGGGCTGAAGGCGCGCGAGATCATCATCCATGGCTCGATTCAGGGCAATGTCGATGCGACGGACAAGATCGATATCAAGAAAGAAGCGAAGCTGGTCGGCGACATCAAGACGAGCCGCATTGTGATCGAAGATGGGGCCTACTTCAAGGGCAGCATCGACATTTCCAAGGCAACTCCTCCCTCGAAGCCCACACCGCCTGCCGCCCAACAGCCTTCGGCAGGGCTGCCAACTTCCGGCAACCTGACGGCGAACCCGGCGCCGGCCGGCACGGCCGCAAAGTAGATCAGCGAAACGGGCGCGCTCAAGAGAGCACTCAGCCAGTCCGGCGCGCCTTCGCTTAGCGATTTGCGCTAATTTTGCCGCACTCCCTTTTATGAGATTCGGCACTCAGAAAGATTCTCCGGCCAAAACCTCTGTCAAAGGCGGGCCGCCCAGTGTGACTCGATTGAGCAGCGGCTTTGACCAGTTTTGCTCAACGCTGCGGCACTCACAGGGGCTTTCCATCTTGGACATGTCGGGCGCGAGCCAAGCGAACATCACATTTATTACTGAGTTGGGCCACCGCATTTCGTCTGACGACATCATAGGGACGATGCAGGACTGTTTTGGGAAAGATTTTCTGGAGTCGCAGCAGGCAGCGAGCCTTGCGCAACGATTTCTCGATCAGACGCTGACGTTTGCGGAGGCGTCATTCGATGGCGCGCTCGTGTGGGACGCGCTGCAAATGTTGACGTCCCCATTGCTGGAAGAAACTGTCGACCGTCTGCTGAGAGTGATGCGGCCGGGCGGACAGATGCTGATGTTTTTCAACGCGAACGAAAAAGCGAAGCAGATTCCGGTTTACAACTATCGCATTCAAGACCAGAAGACGCTGCTACAGATCCCGCGCGCGGGCGCGAGCTTTCAGCGGAGCCAGTTCTTCAACAATCGCAGCCTGGAAAAACTGTTCGCGAAAGCAGCTTCACTGAAGTTCTTTTTGACGCGAGATCACTTGCGCGAAGTTATCGTGCGGCGGTAACTCGTCCTCTTGCGAAGGCAATGGGCAAAGATCGCATTGTCCGGTGACGTTTGCGACCTCCGGTTCGTCACGCGTGGCTACGCCTCTTACAATTGAATTTCAAGGAGCGATCTCACTGTCCCTAGAAGATGACATTTTGCGTCAGCGACATCAACGGCTGATGCAGATTCGAGAGCTTGGGTTTCATCCGTACGGCCACGCTTTTGAGCAAAGTACCACGATTCCCGACATTCTGGCTGAGTATGGGGCGAAGTCCGCTGAGGAGTTGGCAAACCGCGTCTATGTTCGAGTCGCAGGGCGCATTCTGACGATTCGCAGGATGGGGAAGGCAGGCTTTCTTCACCTTCTGCAGAACGGACAGACGCTGCAGTCCTACATCAAGAGGGACGCGGTCAGCGAGACGGCTTACAAACTATATGAACTGCTGGACAATGGCGACATTATTGGCGTGTACGGGTATCTGTTCCGGACGAAAACAGGAGAACTGACCGTACACGTCGAAGATCTGACGTTCCTCTCAAAGATCATGCTGGCGCTTCCGGAAAAATGGCATGGCCTGGAAGATGTTGAGACACGTTATCGCCAGCGATATCTGGATTTGATATCGAACCCGAAAGTGCGGCAGATCTTTGTGACGCGATCGAAGATCATCAGTTCTCTGCGACGGCATCTAGACGCGCGCGACTTCATGGAAGTGGAGACGCCGATGATGCAGCCGCTGTACGGCGGCGCGGCGGCACGACCATTCGTTACGCATCACAACGCTCTTGACATCGACTTGTATCTGAGGATTGCGCCCGAGCTTTACCTGAAGCGGCTGGTAGTGGGCGGACTGGACCGCGTGTATGAGATCAATCGTAACTTCCGCAACGAAGGGATTTCCACGCAGCACAATCCGGAGTTCACAATGCTGGAGTTCTATCAAGCGTACACGGACTATCGCGGCATGATGCAGCTTTCGAAGGAACTGCTGGCCGAAGTGGCAATGGATGCAACGGGGTCCAACAAAGTGGAGCGCGACGGAAAGACGCTGGATTTTGGAAACGTTCGTCAACTCTCGATGCGTGAAGCCGTGGTGGAGTTTTGGCAAGGCGGCGATAAGCCATCACTTGATAATGTGCGCGATCCGGAATGGTTGAAGCGGCATTCGAAGGAAAGTAGTCCGGGTCCGGCGCTGGTGGATTTGTTCGAACGGCACGTGGAAGAGCATTTATTCGAGCCGACCATCATCTACGATTTTCCAATTGAGGTGTCGCCGCTTTCAAAGAGCAAGGCGAACGAACCAGAGTTCGTGGAGCGATTCGAGATCTATGCAGGCGGGATGGAGATTGCGAATGCTTTTACGGAGTTGAACGATCCGCAAGAGCAGCGGCGGCGTTTTGAAGCGCAGCTTGCGCGCAAGGACAGCGGCGACGAAGAAGCCCACGTCATGGACGAAGACTACATCCGCGCGCTTTCGTACGGGATGCCTCCGGCTGGCGGCGAAGGGATCGGGATTGACCGGCTGACGATGATTTTGACGGGGTCGCGGTCAATCAGGGATGTAATTTTATTTCCGCTGCTTCGTCCCGAAGGCGAAATCGGGATCGCCGAGCGCTTGCGCGATCTGGAGAACACGTAAGCCGGCCCGGATGTCGCTTTTTGAATGGCTGGTTGCGGTCCGCTATCTGCGCGCACGTCGCAAGCAGACCGTTATCTCGGTCATTACGATCATTTCGATACTCGGCGTGGCTGCCGGCGTGTGTGCGCTGATTGTTGCGCTGGCGATCAATAACGGGTTTCAGAGCACCCTGCAGGCAAGCCTTCTGAGCGCTACGGCGCACGTCACTATACTCGAACGCAATCCTTCCTACGGGATTGAGGACTGGGAGAAGCTGGTTCCGAAGCTGAAGCAAATTGCGCATGTTGTTAGCGCAAATCCCACTTTGTATGGGCAGGTGGCGATGAAGGGACCGCTGGTTGGATCCGGCGCGGTTTTGAAAGGCGTGCCGCTGGGCGGAGATGCGCCGGCCCCGGACATGCTGCGGCACCTCAAGAAGGGCTCGCTTGCCGCGTTCAATAAGCCGGGCATCGATTATCAGGTTGTGCTCGGGTCGCGACTGGCGGAGCAGCTCGCCATTAGCCTGAATAACGATGTCACGGTGATCAGCTATCAGGGTGAGTTGACGCCGGTAGGGATTGTGCCCAGCCTTTACCACTTTCGCGTGGCGGGGATCTTCGAATCGGGGCTCTACGATCTGGATTCGACGTGGGCGTACACGTCTCTTGCGGCGGCCCAGCGCGTCCTGGATCTGAACGATGTGGTCAATGCGATTGAGGTTCGGCTGGACAACATTTTCGCCGCGCCCGAAGTGGCGCGGCAGGCAGAAGCGGTGATCGGCCCCACGCTGATTGCGCGCACGTGGATGGACGAGAATCGATCTCTGTTGAACGCGTTGCGGCTGGAAAAGATGGTGAGCGTTATCACCGTAAGCCTGATTGAGTTGGTGGCGGCGCTGAACATACTGGTTGTGCTGGTGATGCTGGTCATGGAGAAGCATCGCGACGTGGCGATACTCATGTCCATGGGCGCGCGGCGAGCGCAGATTCAGCGCATTTTTGTACTTCAAGGATTGATCATCGGCGGCATTGGATGTGTTCTAGGTCTGCTGAGCGGGTACACCATTACGGCGCTTTTCAATCACTATCGCTGGCTAAGGCTGGACGAACAGGTATACGCGCTCTCGTATGTGCCGTTCCGAAACGTATGGACTGATGGGCTGTGGGTAACGGCCCTGGCGCTGTTCACGAGCTTTATCGCGACACTGCATCCGTCGCGGACGGCTTCGAGGATTGCACCGGCAGAGGCGCTGCGATACGAGTAAGAAGCGCGAGTGGTATTCCGGCGCTACTTTGTGGGTCCGGTGACGGCGAAATCCCACACGAGCAATTCGATTTCGTCCTGCTCCTTTACCTCCGTGCCGTTGAATTCGACGAGAGCATATTCGCCAGGTTCGAGCGGCTTCTCCGGCCAAACTCTATATAAGCCGTCGGCCATCTGCTGCTCGAACGTATCCATCTGCTTGCGCTCTTCGTAGGTCAGTTTCGCGACGGGAGCGATGGAGATGTCTTCTACGACGCGGGCGTCCTTCTTCGGTGTGAGGCGCACAATGCCGAAACGCTCCTCCTTCGCGAGGCGCATATAGAAATTAGGCCTGGGCTCACTGATGGTGAACGGAGAATGGCTACCCTTAATAACAACGGATGCTTTACCAGTAATCAGCGGCACAGGTGACAGAATCTGGAGCGTTTTGCGCTTTTTGCTCGTGACGACCTGATAATCGGCGAGCTTTAGAGCAGAAATTTTGCCGTCCTGATTGTAGTAGCCGCCAGGATCCATGGGGATAGAAGCGATCTCGCGGCGCTGTGCACGAAGCGCCTGCTCTTCCTGGTCCTCAGCACGTGCCTCCTGTTGCTCGTGCTCCTTGCGCGCGTTACGCTCGTGCTCGGTTTTATCGAGATCGACGAGTGCGACGGGGATCTCTTCCCATTCGCCACGTTCGGTGCTGTAATAGCGAACGCGGTCGCCGTCGACCTTGTACTCGCGGACAACGTGGTAATCGCCGTCTTTCAGGTAAAGCTTGAAAGTATCGCCAAACAGGAGCGAAGCGGCGAGTAAGAGCAATACAACTGCGCGCACGATTTCATCGTAGACCCTGCGATACCCTGAAGAAGAATGGCGAATATTGGTGAGGTTTTCAGTAACGCTGCGGCCATCGCCAAGGGCATGGGCATCACCTTCAAGGAAATGCTGCAGCCCGCAATTACGGAAGAGTACCCGGACGGGCCTGCTCAACTTCAGGAAAGATTTCGCGGCGCACACGTGCTGCAGCGCGATGAGAACGGCCTGGAGAAGTGCGTGGCCTGCTTCCTTTGTGCGGCAGCGTGCCCGGCTGACTGTATCTACATCGAAGCGGCTGAGAACACCGAAGAAGCGCGGTTCAGCGGCGCCGAACGGTACGCGAAGGTGTACAACATCGACTACAATCGGTGCATTTTCTGCGGCTATTGCGTGGAAGCGTGTCCAACGGACGCTATCACTCATGGGCACGGATTTGAACTAGCCAGCTACAACACTTCTACCCTGATCTACACCAAAGAACAGATGCTGGTTCCACTGCCCGAAGGCGGTCAAGCGCCTGATCAAAGGAATCCGGCTCCGGCGGGAGCTGTCGGCAAAGTTCCTACTTATTAGTTCGGCGGGTCTCCCTCAGGACAGCGGGACAACCAGGAACGGCTTGCTTGTTGGCGCAGGAGAGCCTTGCCGCGGTTCAATAGTGACAGCGATGGCGGCTCTATTGGCGACGTCTGGACCTGCACTCGCGATCTGGACAGCGCGACCTGCGTCATCTGGTTCGAACACGCCGGCGGCCTGAGGCGCGCCCAAGGCGGGCACTAGCCATAATTCAAACGATTTTCCGGCAGGCAGATTCGGAAGTCCCAGGCCGATGAAAATCACCGTCCCGTGCTTGTTCACAAACACGCGTCCGCGGGGCGCATTCTCGAGATTTCCGAACTGCACCGCTTTGGTGTCAGGACGGCTCATTACCGCGAGCGCCAAGCGAAGTACGTCGCGCTGGTTACGAGTTTCCGCTAGCTGCCGACGAGCATCGGCGTTGCGCGAAAAGCTCCAGACTGCGAGTGCGAGCAGAGCAAGGCAAGCGGCGATAAGTGCTGGTATCCAATAAGTGGGCCTGTGAACACGGGTGGGCGAGACCACGCTGGAAAGCACACGGGCACGTAGCGCGTCTGGCGGGTTCACTTGCGGGGCTATTCCTGCCATCGCCGCCGTGAGTTTTTCCGACTCCTGCAGCCGAGTAGTGCAGTATTCACAGCCCTCCCGCAGATGTGCGTCGATCTGCTCTTTGTCCTCGGCGTCAAGTACGCCCAGGACATAGAGGTCATACGTTTCGTCTGCGATATTCGCGTGATTCATTTCGCACCGCCAGCCTTGATCGTCTCTCGCATGCGCGAAAGTCCCGATCTCATCCAGCTTTTGACCGTTCCCAAGGGTTCACTCAGTTTCCTGGCGATCTCCGACTGGGACAGTCCCTCGAAGTAAGCAAGTTCAAGAACTTGCTTTTGTTTCTGATTAAGATACGAAAACGCCGCTCGAACGGTTCTAACCTCGTCTATTCCCGATTCGGGCCGGCCCGCGGCAGAGTTAGGATCGCTCTTGAACTCGGCCTCCTCCATAGGCCGGAGCCTGGCCGAGAATCGTACGCGAGCCGACCGGGAGTGGTCGATAGCCATGTTGCGCGCTATGGATAAGATCCACACACCTAGTGAGCCTCTTTGTGGATCGAAGTACTGAGCGCGATTCCAAACGCGAAGGAAGAGCTCTTGGACCAGATCTTCTGCGGTACTCGCATCCCGGCATGTTCGCAAGAACAGGGAGTAGACAACCTGGCCGTAGCGGTCGTATAGAACTCCCAGTGCGTTCGACTCCCGGTCCTTCAATTGCCCGATGAGATCTGCATCGGTCACATCGCCCATATTTCTGCTTATAAGTCCGCCGAAGAAGTGTACACCACCCAAATCACCTTTGGAGTGAAGTTACTCCGAAGCGTGTACTGCTACTTTGCTTCAACAGGAACAGAAACGCGTGTATTCTCCCATTCGAGTACGAGATCTGCTTTGCCGTCGCCCTGCTTCTTCCAGGAGATCAGGAATTGCTCCACGGGCTGAGGCAACGAGCTTTTCTGCATATCGACGCGTACCAGATCGTGGGCGGCATCGTACTCAGTGCCCCGCCGAACCCATTGTCAATAACGGGTCGTACGGGCTGATGTTAAACAACATGCTAGTCACGACGCGAGCCATGCTAAACGCTATCGCCAAACCAATGGCTGTGCCGAGTACGACTGGCAGCAATCCTTCGCGGAGTACAAGGCCGCATATGTGACCGCGCTGTGCTCCGAGCGCCAAACGCAGGCCGATCTCGCGGCGCCGCTGCACGACAGAATAGGTCACGATGCCGTATACACCCAGGCCAGCCAAAAACAGCGCACTGGCGGCGAAAAACAGCAGCAACTTCATCTCAAACTGCTGGTTCGAAACGGAGTCCGCGACGATGCTGCCAAGAGCGCGTACGGTAGGTACCGGTACGGCGCGATCGACACCCCAGATGGTCTGTCGAATGGCATCAGCTATAGATGCCGGGTTTTCGCGGGTACGCACGATCAGACCCGCAGAGCTATCGCAGCGGAACCAGTACGGCACATAGATCAGCATCGGATCGGGTTTGGCTAATGAAACGGTTCGCGCATCGGCGACCACGCCGATGACTGTAAACGGCTTCTCGTCCGGGTTTCCTGCACGCTCGAACTGCCGTCCTACAGGATTGTTGGCTGGCCAAAGCGTCTTCGCTGTTCTGCTGGAGATTAGTGCGACGTTCTTTCCCCAATCGCCGGCCGTTATGAATCGGCCCGAGAGCAAGGGCAGCTGGATCGTCGCGAAGTATTCAGGACTGATCCAGCGAAAGCTTTCGATCGGGAGTTGGGTAAGCGGACGATTATCTCCGGGCAGCTGTGCCCGGCATTGTCGGAAAGACGATCACCCTCGATGGCTTTCCTTACACCGTGATCGGAGTCATGCCGGAATCTTTTCACATGCCTTCAGTGCGCAACGTAGCCACCTCGGCGACAAGACCCGGCCAGAGCCCCTGGGCGTGATAGTTCCCTTGGCTTTCTCGAAAGAGCGATTGGCCGAACAAATGGGTGACTTGAATTATTTCGGTCTGGGAAGGCTGAGTCCCGGAGTGTCGGTGGCGGCCGCGACCTCGGAGCTGAACCAGTTGCAGCGTACCATCTCCAGCAGTTTGCCCGCAGACGAAAAGTCCACGCTGTCGATCGCCCTTACGCCATTTCAAGAACAGCTGGTTGGCAGTGATCGAAAGCCGCTGATCATTCTCCTGGGCGCCGTTTCGGGTCTGCTTCTGGTGGGTTGCGTGAACATCGCGAACCTGCTGCTTACGCGAGCTGTTGGGCAACGGCAGCAGATGGCCATCGCGGCCGCTCTGGGAGCCGGCCGTACCCAGATGCTGCGGATAGCGCTTCGGGAAACGGTATTTCTGGCGGTCATCGGTGGCCTGCTTGGAGTACTGCTGGCGGCGATCGCTGTACCCGTAATGCAGCGGTATCTGCCTCCGGCGCTTGATTTTCGTGGTTCGTTACACCTGGACTGGACCAGCGCAGCGTTCGCCATTATGTCGTGCCTGGTCGCAACGGTTCTGGCTGGGGCAGCGCCATTTTTCATGGTGTCCCATACGGCTCCACAAGGCGTTCTGTACAGCGAAGCTCGTCTGGCGAGCGAATCGCGCGGTACCCGCCGTGCCCGCCGGTTGCTCGTCGGAATTGAAGTAGCCGTAAGTGTGGCTCTGGTGCTAATGACGGGCCTGCTCACGATCAGTCTTGCGAACTTGATGCACGTGAACCGCGGCTTCACTGTCGAACGAACGATGACAGCCATGGTGGACCTGCCGAGACACCAGTATCCGGATCGGGAGCATCGCGCGGAGTTCTACAGGCAAGTGTTGGAAAAGCTCGAAAATCTGCCCGGCATAAAGCACGCGGCGATCACGAGTGTCTTGCCGCTGACCGGAGACAGCTGGGGCGACATGGCACAGCTGCCCGGAGATAATCGTCCGCTTACCCAACTCCCGATCGAAAGCTTTCGCTGGATCAGTCCTGAATACTTCGCGAC
>DATBEG010000026.1:0-2237 GCA_036276155.1 Bryobacteraceae bacterium
GTCCGGGATTGAATATGCGCCAGAACCTTTCGTTCGACCCATTGAAGATACGCGAGCGTCGTCATGAATACCGCGAAGACGACAACGATCTTGATCAGGCTGACGATGAAGAAGTTCATTTCTGGCGCTTCAACACTTCAATTTGACCGCTTCCCTTCTCAATAATGGGCTCCAGACCCGGATCGTGGTAGAGCGTCCCGGGCGCTTCCAGGACCGCATTCAGCATAGTTGAATAACGGCCGAGCGTTCCCGAGGTGAACAGCGTGTTCCCCGCCGAGCGAATCAACTCCGGCCGCGGCTGAAACTCGACTCTTCCGTTGATCGGCGCAGTCGCGGCAGCGCCGCCCGTTTCCACAATTCCGAAAGGCACATTGTAACCACGGACGGACCGGCGGATCTCTTCGAAAATCGCCTCGGGTTTGCTAAGTCCTAAGTCCGCGCGCAACTCTTTCGCCAGCAAAGTCAGAATTTCGAGATCGGGTTTCGCGCCCATGGTTTTCGGCCCACGGCTGAGCTTCTGCACATCGCCGCAGACGTTGGTGACGGTTCCGTTCTTCTCATAAGCGGAGGCAGCCGGCAGCACGACATCCGCACGGCGCGCGGTTTCAGTCAGGAACAAGTCTTGCACTACAACGAAGGACTTCTCGGAAGCGAGCGTCTGCCGCGCTAACGGATTCGCGCCCACCACCCAAAGCACATCCAGGTCCGCCGCGCTCAGCATCTGATCGTAATTCAGCCCCGGTTCGAGGCCAATTTCGCGTACGCTGCTGTAACCGGGCAGCAGATCGGGCAAAAGCCCCATATCCGATGCGCCGCGCGAATTAGAGTAATCGAGCAGGCAGACATATTTAACAGCAATGCCGAGCGAATCTCCGAAGGCGACAAGCTGCCGGATGCCATCGCCCTTCATTGCCGCGCCGAACAGAATTACCAGTTCCCCTGCGCCGGCCAAGCGATCGCGAAGGCCGTTAAGCGCGTCGAATTCACGTCCATACTCCGCGCGAACGCCTGTTCCGTAATTGTCTTCGCGAACGGGGCCCGGAGTGACCGCGTAGATTTGCGCCTGGTGGTGACGAAAATTCGCGCGTAGTTGGAACGCAAGCAGCGGCTGTTCCTGCGCGAGATCCGCGTGAACCACTAAAGCGGCTTTGGTTGTGTAGAGGTCGGCCGTTGTGGCCAAAGCGGCGGTCTTGCCGTGCAGCGCATCCAGCAGTGTCGCGACATCGCCGGTCCGGTGATGGTCGATATTGGACGTCCCAAGCGCCTGCCGCGCGAACTTCTGAAGAAAATAGTTCTCTTCGTTGGTGGTGTGATTCGATCCAATAACGCCAAATCGGCCGTGGCGCGCCTTTGTTTCGGTGAACTTCTTGGCGATAGTCGCCAGAGCAATCGCCCACGAAGTTGGCCTCAGTTCCCCGTTGGTTCGAACCAGCGGCGCGGTCAGCCGTTCAGGATTCTGATTGAAATCGAAAGCATAGCGGCCCTTGATACACAGAAACTCCCCGTTCACGCCGGAGTGGTCGCGGTTATTACAGCGGATGATGTTTCCGTTGCGCACACCCATAGTTGTCTTGCAGCCGTTGGAGCAGTGCGTGCAGATGGTGCCGACATGCTCCATCTCCCAGGGCCGCGTCTTATAACGATACGTGCCGGAGGTCAGAGCGCCAACGGGGCAAATGTCGATGCAGGCGCCGCATTCATCGCATTCGAGATGGTCGCCATGGTTCGGAACGATTTCCGACGCTGCTCCACGGTTCGCGATCCCCAGCGCCCCAACGCCCAGACCTTCCCCACAGACGCGCACGCAGCGGTAACAAAGAATGCAACGGGGCGCATCGTAGAAAACAACCGGCGACCATTGCTTTTCGTCGACGTGTACTTTGGTCTCGACGTAACGGCTCTCGCCTGCGCCATAACGAAACACCATATCCTGCAGCTCGCACTCGCCGCCCTTGTCACAGACAGGACAATCGAGCGGATGATTGGTGAGGAGAAACTCGAGCATGTCCTTGCGGGCTTTTCGGACTTGCTCTGAATCCGTGTGCACCACCATGCCTTCCGCAATTGGCATCGTGCAGGCGACTTGTAGTTTCGGGGTCTTCTCTATTTCCACCAGGCACATGCGGCAAGCGGCCTGAAGCGAGAGTCCATCGTAGTAGCAAAAAGAGGGGATCGCAATCCCTGCTTCCTTGGCCGCATTAATGAGTAGAGTTCCGGCGGGAGCCTTTAATTGGTGG
>DATBEG010000027.1:0-68968 GCA_036276155.1 Bryobacteraceae bacterium
GTTCGAGACAAACTTAATTGCGACTGGACGATGCAGCTTTAGGTCGAGGGCGCGAAAAACCACCCCCATGCCTCCTGCGCCGATTCGGGCTTCGATTCGATACTGACCGATCTGAACGCCCGGACCCGGAGAAGAGGCGGCCACAGTCCGGATTTCGTGCTCCCATGCCGGGTGATCGAAGGTATTCGACCGGTTCGGCTGCGCGAGCATGGCTTCGACTTCGCGGCGCAAATCCGGATCCACGCGGCGCAGCGCGGCGTCGCGTTCCTCACTGGCGAGGTCGATCACTGAAAGGTAATGCGCTTCGATCTTTCTCCAGCGCTCGGGAGTCATTGCTCCATTATTATCGCGACTCGGAAGGCAGGCCGGCCGCAAAATCAAATTACAGTTCGGCCGCCGCCGCGGCGACCGCGATGCCCATAACAAATCGACAACATTTTCTATCTCCCTTCCTCTCAACGTTTTAACCCCTCTCTTCACCCGTTTCCCGCACGCCCGAAGCCATACTGCAAACAGAACCGCGCGCTTGCCAGCTTGCTGGCACGCTTTAGCGCCAGAGCAAGCGAAGTGTTATCTCTCCCGGTTCTAAATTTTTTGTTCGAAGGGATCATCCATGGCCACCGCCAAGCAAATCGCCGCCAATCGCCGCAATTCCGAGAAGTCGTGCGGCCCGAAATCCGAAGAAACGAAGCAGAAGGTCGCCCAGAACCGTCTCAAGCACGGTCTCTCAGGCGGCAACTTTCGCGTCATCGAAGGCGAATCGCAGGAGATATTCGACGAATTCCTGCAAGGCTTCATTCGCGCCGAGCAGCCCGTCGACGAAGTGGAACTCGACCTCGTGGGCAAAATGGCGCGCAGTAGTTGGATGTCGGAACGTGCCATCCGCTGCCAGAACGGCTGCTTTCTTGTGCAGCCGCAAAGTGACGAACAAAAAACTCGCGGCAAATGCGGTGTTGGCGTCCGTACCGACCTCGATCTGCACCTCCGCTACCAGACCGCGCACGATCGCGCCTACTCACGTGCTGCCGCCGACCTCCACAAACATAGGGAAAGACGGCGTTTAGCCGAAATTGGCTTTGAACGGGAAAAACGGGCTCAGGCCGATGAAATCCGAAAACAGAATCAGGAGCGCCGCCGGCAAAACGAGGAACTTCGCAGAGCAAACGCGGCGCAGCACCGCGAAAATCAGGAAAATCGCCGCGAAGCAGACTACAAAGTGACCAACGCAATCAAAAACGAGGAGCTTCTGCAGCAGCAATTCAACACAGCACGGGCTGCAGTTGCCTTTGAACAGCTCAACGCGCGGCACTTGGCTGCCTGAAACCTCTTCGAAGTCACAAACCAACAAAACCGCGACTGTCAAGGAGCGGAGGTTTGGTCTCCCGGTTTTGTGTGCGCCCGACGTTCGCGCCGTTGCCGGGCTCAAATGGACGTGCTCATGACATTGTTAAAATCAACGCTGTTTCCAACATGCCCCTACTGAATCGCAACATACTCATTGCATTTGCGTTCGGCTCGCTCCTTCTGGGCGCTGGCTCTTACAAGCTGATCAAGTCCATCCCAGTCGGCGGCGACGGAGGCTGGGATTACCTGTACGCCGACTCGCCCAATCGTCGCCTCTACGTTTCTCACGGCACCGAAGTCGAAGTTCTTGATCTCGATACCGAAGCGGTAATCGGCAAGATCTCCAACACCAACGGCGTTCACGGTATCGCCATCGCCGATGATCTGGGTCGCGGTTTCATCAGCGATGGCCGCGACAACCAGGTAACAATCTTCGATATCAAAACGCTCGCCGTTATCTCAACCGCCAAAGCCGGAACCAATCCCGACGGCATCGTCTATGACCCCTACAGCAAACGCGTCTTTGCATTCAACGGACGCAGCAAAGACATGACGGCCATCGATGCGGCAACCGGAAATGTCGCGGGCACTGTTCCGCTCGGCGGCAAGCCCGAATTTCCTGCCACGGATGGCAACGGAAACGTCTACGTCAATATGGAGGACCTGAACGAAATCGTCCATTTCGATCCGAAGACGTTAGCGGTGAAACACCATTGGTCGATCGCGCCGCAATGCGATTCGCCTTCGGGTTTGGCTATCGATGCGAAAGCTCGTCGCTTGTTCCCCGTCTGTGAAAACAAGGTCATGGCCGTCGTCGACGCCGATTCAGGCAAGGTGATCACAACCGTTCCCACCGGAGCCGGTACCGATGCAGCAGCCTTCGATCCGGAAGCAAAACTGGCCTTCGCCTCCAACGGTCAGGACGGAACCCTGACCGTCATCCAGGAGGATTCTCCCGATAAGTACTCGCTTGTCGAGAACGCCAAAACCCAGCGCAGTGCGCGAACCATGGCGCTCGATTTGAAAACGCATAAAATCTATCTTTCCGCCGCCGAAATGCTTCCAGCTCCTGCCGCCACTGCCGATAATCCCCATCCGCGCCCCAGGATGGCGCCTGGGACATTCAAGCTTCTGGTAATGGCCCGCTAGATATTAGGACAAACCTTGCTAAAAAGCCGCGCTGAGTCACTCGAAAAGGATCGCTCCACAGTCGCCGAGTTGCAGCAGAAGTATGGTCTCGCACTGCAAGGGCCCAATGGCGAAAACCTGTTCCAGGATGCCGCAAATCTCAAGATGCCGCGTAAAGTGTTATCCCCGCCGAAGACGGTTATTCCCTGCGCGGTTGATTTCAAAGAAGGCGGCGGTGCAGATCCGTGCCTCATCATCTCGACTGCGCTTCCCATCGAACTCGCGCCCTCGCATAAAGCAGTTGCCGTTGGTGGCCAGGTCAAATCGATTCGCCGGTCCATGTTTGCCCTGTCGAATTATTTGATCGATGAAGCTTTCCGTGCTCAGGGAAGCTGGAACGGACAACCCCGCCCCATGGTCGTTTCCATCGGGCACAACTACAAATATCTGGTTCGCCAGAAATCCTACTTTTTCAAGTACGAAGACTATCGTGGTTCAGACATCGACCACGAATCGCCCATCGAGGCCGACGAGCGCGACCTGAAACTCGGACGTTACTACTGGGGCAACGATATGACCGACCAACTCACCCTCATCGTCGCGGATATCTGACGCGCGTTTTACTGTACGGCTTTACTCAGGCACCGGATATCGCCGAAATAACCGCGGCTGAAGATCTGCGAACCCTGTGCGTCTAGTGAGAATGGAATTACCAGCGGATGTCCGTGAACCGTAATCGGCCCCGCCGATGTCTCTGGTGCCCACTGCACCTGGTATTGGTTGCCTGCCAGCGATACCTTCTGCGCCGTGTCGAGCAGTCGCCACACGGCCCATAGGCCTTGCTTGTCCGCGATGCCGAAGTCGTTTGTTGCGCCGCCGTAACGAACCTGCAGACTTGCGCTGGGCGGAGAGCCTGGCCATGTAAATGTCTTGGGAGTGCCCGCTTTGGGGTCTGTCGAGAGCGTCGTGCCGTCGATGCCCAACGTCACGTGATCGAGGTCCGCTGCCGGAAGCGGTTGAACAGTGAAGCTTAAACTGGGGCCCGTGCCTCCTTTGTATAAAGCATCGGCAAGGTGCTTCGATTGATTTAGGAAGCGCAGATAGGCTGGTGTTACCACGGGCTTTTGCTGTGCCGGGTTCGCCACGTAGTCGTTGCCGGCCAGCGTTACATACGGCTTAAGCGGCCCGTTGACGAACTGCCACAGAGCACCGCTCTGCGGGTTGAGCATTTGATTCAGCTCATCCAGCGTCGCGTCGCTAGGAGATTTTGGATTGAACGGATACTTCGCCAACGCCGGGACCATCACCGCACACACGCCTCCCGCGCCGGCGTTCACTGGCGCGCCCGCTTCGCCCTTCAGGAGTGGATCCACGCGCGTGATCGGGTCCTTCAGTAATTGAGTCGTCTTCGCGAATACCGGCGAATCCGGCCGGAATGTGCCGGAGAGTTTCGTGACTTCGCCTTCGGCTTGGATGGCCACCGGCGTTGCGGCGTTCACCGCGTTCGGATCAGGCGGATTTGACGACGCCACTTGCTGCAGCGCGCCTTTCAGCGCAATCAGGCTAGCCAGGTAACTGCTCGCGTTCGCACCCATCGGCTGATCCAGGCAGCCGGGCGGTGTCACCACTTCGAGCGGCTGAAAAACCGCTTTAGCGTCGTTGATCTTGGAGGTGTTGTCTGAAGCTAGGCAGAGTACGCGCATCAGCGGTGACTGTCCACCGCCTAGTTTGTCGAGCTTCGTAACCGCGTCCGGGACGCTGGTGTATGGGGCCACTGCCGTGGCATTGAGATAGTTCTGCCAGCGCTGGATCATGTCTTTGCTGTACAGGGCCGAAAACTCTTTTTTGAGTTGATCGGCTGATTTGGACGGCGCCGAAGATGGCCCAAGCACCCACTCTTCGCCGTTGAAATAACGCTTGGGGTCGCCAAGCTCTTTCATGAAATTGTCCGAACCGGCCTTGGAGAAAGCAGGATCGACTGGGTAGCCGTTGATGATAAGGCCGCGCGAATCCGGGTAGTCCTGGTTGAAGATGATGGTCTTGGCGCCGCGGCCCGCGTCAGCCAGCATCATTTGATAAATGTGCTGTTCCTGGTTGTAGTTCTTCAGGTACTCGCGAGCCGTGAAGACTGCATTTTCGTTCGGCCTCGTATCCGTATAAGGATTGCCATTCGCGAGGTCGGACGCATAGAACTGAAAGTTTTCAAGCGCCAGATCCTGCTGCGCCTTGGTCGCCGCCTGGCCTTTCTGCCATCGATCGAGAAGAACGGTTGCCAGTGTCGGCATCGTGCTTGTTTTGTTCCCGTACTGCGTCGTGATCAGGTACGACTTCAGGCTGTCGTACACGTAATCGTTGTTGCCGATGGCCTCCGGCCTGCCGCAAATCTGCACCAGATTGTTCTGCGTCGGGCCCAGCAGCAGCTTGCGAAAGGTCTGATAGTAAATCTTGCGCAGCGGTTCGCGCATGGAAGCGCCTTCGTAGAGGAAGGCCCTGTAGCTCATTGGCGCGCCGTTCTCGTCGTAGTCTTTGAGCTGCACCAGCGTGCGTTTGATGTTGGTCAGGTGTTGCAGTGATTCGGTCGAGGCAAGCTGGCCGGCTACTGGATTGTCGGCTTGCGCTGCCTTTGAATCGTCGACGGCGCGATGGACAAGCGAGCTGTTGTTGGCAAAGGAAACAATCCACCAGATAGCCAGCAGCAGTACCAAAGCGGAAGCGCTCGCCAGCAGAATGCGGCGTGCGACGTTTACTTTGACATTGGCTTGCGTGACAGCGGTGGCTGGACGATCAGCCAGAATCACGTCGGAAAAGAGATGATTGAGGAACACCCACTGCGGAATCTTGCGCGACCCTACCTGCTGGCCAGGTTGCATCGCGGCCAGCGGAGCGCCTTGCATGCGCTGGCTGAAGATGCGCGTAGCGCCGGCATCGATCGGTTCTTCTTCGCGCGTGGCGATCTGCGCGGCAGCGGGCGCCAGGTCGGTCACCGTCACGGGGCGTACGCCAGTGAAGTAGAAGCCGCGAAGAAATGGACTCGTTCCCAATTGGCTTGGGCGGCAAAGGTCGACGAGGAATTGCGTCAGCAGCCCACGCAATTTGCTGAACTCGCGCGGAAATTCATAGACGTTGGGCAGCTTCGAAGGATCGTTCTCGCGGCCCAGGTAAACCGCGCGCTTATCGCACAACCAGCGATACAGTTCCTGGAACGCTTCTGTGATTCGCCGGTTTTGCTGCTCGACATAAACACCTTGCGCCGGTCCCTGCATCGGCAGCGTGACGCCAAGCACGTCCGACGCTTCGGCGTCGTTCATGTTCTCGACGTACTCGCGGAAGTCGTTGATCCTGTCGGCCTTCGTGAACAGCACGTACACGGGGAAGCTCGACCCGAGAACCTGCGCCAGTTCTGTAAAGACGCTCTGAAATTGCCGTGCCTTGACGGCCAGGGCTTCGGCCGCGCCAGCCTGCAGAAAGATATCGCAGTCGACCGTCAAGACGACGGATCGCGAAGCCGGCAGTTGGCCCTTTACCACCGAGTTCAAGCCGACAGGCAGGAATTTGCGAAAGAGTTTTTTGCGGTTGCCTGCGTCCCCGACAATCGCGCCTGCGGGGTCGATCAGCAGACTTTGGTGCGCGTACCAGAGATTCAGTGCGGCCGTCGGCGCAATCACGTAGTTGTCGTACGCGTGGCCGGCAAGCAGCTCCGGCTCCAGGCCCGACTTAGCGATGACACTGGTCTTCGCGGAACCCGTGTCACCGAGCGCAAAAATAGCTGGCATGCTGCCAAGCTGCTTGATGCCGCGCGCCGCCCGTATGCGTTTCGACGCTTCGTTGAATGCGAAGTCGATCTCCGGGCCGGCAGTTGCTTCTTCTCCCGCGCCCTCCGCTTTGGGCCGCAGCAAAAGATAGCCGATGAATCCCGCTATTCCTATGACCCACAGCCCAATGCGCAGCACCCAAAGCGCCGGCGAATGCAGATGCAGCCAGTCGCCCAGGAACCATATCAGAACCAGCCAGACAACCAGAATCAGAACCGCGATGACGGTCCACGCTGTGCGCGAGAGCTTCATTCGTATCCTTTGTTAGCGAGTCGCCGCTGCTGCCATGGCGCTCAGTTGACCTGCGGACGAAGACAACGAGAACTTGAAAACAATAAACAGCAGCAGCGCCAGGACCGCGCAGCCGATCAGTGCCCAGCCAAGAATGGAAAGCCATCTGTCGCCTTTTGGCGTCACCGTTTCCGCTTGCACTTGCCATTGCGGCGGCGTAATGGTACGAATGCGCCGGATCTTCTCGTCCATCTGGTGAAGAATGTTGCGGATCTCTGCACCGCCTGACGCGCCGTACTTGCCGCGAAACCCAAGCAGCAGGCAAAGCTGGTGAACCACCAGCAAGTCCGCCAGCGGTTCGGAATCCTGCCGTGCGAGCAGCCGCTCGACGTTGCGGAAAAAGATCTCGCCCGCAATCTGCACGCCGAACAACTCGAGTTGCAAAGGTCTGCGTGGCCAGTCCGCGAACATCGGGTTCTGCGAGTTCAGAATCGATTCGTCCAGGAACGCAACCACGGCGAACACTGCTACGCGCACGTCTTCCTGTCCGTACCCGCGACGAAGCGCGTCCTGCTCCGCCACTCGCAACGCGTTCTGAATCTGCCCGCGGAATGCTTCCGCGTTCGTGACCTGTTGCCTGTTGGCTCGCAGGCGCTCGATTACGGTGATGACTTCCTGAAATATAAGAGCAAGATCGTCGGAGCGCTTCAACATCTCAGCACTGCCTGGCGTGGCGTGCGACTGCGGTGTCGTGGACATAATTATTGGTTATCGAGTAGTACTAACAACTCCAATCGAGGATTTGGGATATCGCCGGGCACATAAATTCCCACCCGGCGTGTATCCAGCAGATGATCCCAGCACGGTCCGCCTCTGGTGACGCTGAAATACTGACTGTTCACCTGGGGTGTAAGCGCGGACGGCGGGTTCGTCACATGTGTCAGCCGCATGCCGGGCAAAGCGCGCTTCACAAGCTCGGGAACGAAACGCGCCGAACAAAGTTTGACGAGTGCGGGTGTGCCGCTGATCAGTTCTGCCTCGCCGATCTCGGAACCGATGGAGAAGAACCATTTGCATTGCCCGAACAGGCGCGTGTCTTTGAGATCGGCTTCCCAGAAGTAGCGTTCCGTAGGCTCCAGCTTCACCGAGATGCAGTTCGTCGGAACCACCAGCTCCAGATGCTCACGAATATGGTTGTCCAGCGCTTCAAAACTCGTCTGCAGATTCAGGTGATCGTAGAGTGGCAAATCTGCCGGCGACGATCCCAGCCCGAACGTGCACAGCGCCCCGGCTAGTCTGAGCATCTCTGCGAAGAGTTCTTCCGGATGGCCCTGCTTTGACAGGTACTGATGCCGGAGAGTCGCCATTGCACTGTTTACGGCGTGCAGAAACCAGAAGCTGGCAACTTGCTGGGCCGACATTCCGCTCATCTGCCGGTCGTATCCGGTGGTTGTGCCGGTGAACGCCTGGTTCTTCTGCCCAAGTATCTCGATCAGCCGCCGCACCATCGAAAGCAGCGCTTCCGACGAACTGATCCGGAGCACCGGCGGAATGTACTTCTCATCGAAGACGAAGTGACCGGCCCCGCCGCGGCAGATGCGCGCCAAAGATAGAAGCTGATAGCCGTCCTTCTTCTCGCCTTCGAAAAGGAACTTGATGTTCTTCCGCCCAAAACGAACCGGCTTGTCCTCGCCGCCCGTAATGTCATCGAAGACCTGCTTCTCCTCGGCAACGAAGCGCGTGTTGTTCACAATGCCGTCAGGTTCCAGCGTGCAATTGCCGCCCAGCACCTTCCGGGTGGGAACAGCAAGATAGGCAAGCAGATTGTCCGATATCGGTGAAAAAGCCGGTTCGATCTGTCGGGGCTCAGGAACCGCGTCGGAAGCCGGCATGTCGAACGTCAGCCCGTCTTCGAACACGCCGCGGGCGTGAGTCAGAAGCAGGGTTCCATTGCGCAGCGCTTCCGCATTCAGCTCATAGCCGAGCAGTCCAAAAGGGCAGAACCACAGTGAATCTGTGGTGAAGTGAATCGTGTCTTCGAAATAACGGCTTTGAGCCTGGAAGTGGTGAGGGCCAAGATACATTCCTTCGGCCCAGACAATCCTTGAAAGATGTCTCACAAATTCGCCTGTGATTTTTCCCGATTCTCTATCATAGTGGGAAGCTGTAGGAAAGCGAGTGTCAGAATTGAAAGGATCTCCGTATGGAAGCAATCGATTTTCTCGGTGGCAAATACCAACGTGCTAATCCGATCCTTTCGGGAACGATAACCACCTTTCGCGCTTTCGACCCCTCGACTGGCCGCGAGGTTTTCGTTCATCGCGTTCCGGCAAGCGATCCAGCCGCGCAGCAGCTTGCCCTGTTGCTGTCTTCCGCGCTGATTCGATCAGCGAAAGCCAGGCGACTGATCCTGGATGTCGTTGAAGAAGACGGCTACGCGAATATTGTTACCGACACCGAACATCAGTGTCTCCTGCTGCGCGAATGGCTGCAGTTCGAGATAAATCAGGCTGGAGGTCCCCCTCCAGCGCCGTCTCCGGCTCCTGCACCCGCGGCAGCGCCCAAAGCCGAAACAAAGACGCCCGAACCAAAGCAGGAACCGGGCGAATTCACGCGCATGTTCATGGCGAGTACGGGGGATCCTGCAGCACCTCCGACCGCTACAAAGGTGCCTACGGCGAAAGCTCCTGTTCCCGAAGAGACGCTCACGGCAATTCCTCGTTCTGAGGAGCCGACCGACCCCAAACTGGAAATCCCGAAACCCGGAGCCTCGCAAGCGAAGCCCGCCAAGGGCGAGCCAGGCGAGTTCACCCGGATGTTTATGGCCGCAACCGCGGCAGTCGAGAAGGAAGTAAAACCCGCCGCTCCCTCAGGACCAGCACCGCAACCCACGGTGTCACCAACCCCGAAGTCTGAACCAAAGCAAGAATCGGGCGAGTTCACGCGCTTCTTCCGATCGCCGCACTCGCCACCGGCAAAGCCGGCGGCACCTTCGGGATCATCGCGCTCTAGCGAGCGGCCTTCGAATCCCGGTTTCGTGCAGCGGCCAGGTGATCCTACGCCGACACCGGCAGCTCCGCCTCCTCCGGTCGCGCCGCCGCCTCCGCCGACGGCCAAGACGCCGGAACCCGAAAAAACACAGCCGGGCGAGTTCACGCGGATGTTCATGAACACGCCCTCGACGACCGCGCCCGCATCATCTTCAGCGCCGCCGGGCAGGATGTCCGATTCGTTTGCGAATCCGTCCGGGGCAGGGATGTTCGGCGGCCAATCGCAAAGTTCAGAGGTGCCGGCGTCTCCACAAAAGCCTGTTGGCGAATACACACGGATCTTCGGTTCAGGATCGCAAGCTCCACCGGTTCAGCAACAATCGACGGTAGCTCCGCCGAAGCCGCCGGTTTCGGACGATCCGCTGCAGCGAGCGCCGCAATTCGCTCCGGTACCACCGCCGCCCGCAACATCGGCACAGGGACCGAGCGAGTACACGCTGGTGATGTCGGGCCGGGCAGGAGAACCCGCCGGCAATGGTCCGAAACCCGGCAGTCCAGGCAGCCCCGGTGGTCCGAGCGCACCGTCCATTCCCCTGCCGCAGATGCAGGTAAACGTGGCGCCGCCGAACCCAATGCAAGGCTTACGCGTTCCGCCGCCGCCTTCAGCAGGCGGCAGCATGGGGGGAGCGTCCGCGTCGGCTCATATGCAAGGGC
The DNA here is from genome assembly GCA_036276155.1 of Bryobacteraceae bacterium. Lineage (GTDB taxonomy): Bacteria > Acidobacteriota > Terriglobia > Bryobacterales > Bryobacteraceae > Bog-105. The sequence continues at coordinate 10,220 of DATBEG010000027.1, forward strand.
CTAAGATGCCCGCCGGCCCAGCGCCGAAGAGCTTTCAAACACCGGCGGCGATGAAGGCTCCCGCTGCACCTGCTGTGCCTACGGCGGTACCTGCGCGGAACAAGAACAAGCTAGTACTTTTGTTCGTGATCCTAGGCGCTTTGGCGATCGGCTTAGTCATTCTGATCGTCTTGTTATTGAAGAAATGATTTTTTCCCGCAGGACCGCTTTACTTGCACTCGCCGTGTGCCCGCTCATGTTCGGCCAAAGCGATACACACGCATCGCATCCGAATTTTTCAGGCCGGTGGCGCATGGACAAGAGCCGAAGTGATTTTGCACGCGCCGTGATGCCCGACGCGATCATCCGCATCATCGATCAGCACGAAACAACGCTCAACATCCACACGATTCAGACAACCGGTACATCCACCAAGTCCGCCGACGTGAGTTATTTCATCGACGGCTCACCGTCGACGAACGTCATCAACAATCACGAGGCGGCCAGCAAGACGTTTTGGGATGGCCCGGCGTTGAACGTCCGCACAACGCTGAAGATGGCGAACGGCGACGAACAAGTGATCGAAGATCGCTACGAACTCTCTGATGATGGCAACACTCTCACCACAACCAGCCACATCAGCACGCCCAAAGGCGGCGTCGTGATGAAGCTCGTCTGCGAAAAAGAGCAGACCTAAGGAACTCTACCTTGTTTGCGGCGGACAGTTTTGCCGCGTGCGTGCATCCATCGCAGCGCCGCATTGGCCGCGTTGTAGCCGCACATGCCATGAACGCCCCCGCCCGGCGGAGTTGCTGAAGAACAAAAATAAACACCTTTCAGCGGCGTGCCGTACAACCGCCAGGTAGGACGAAAAACGAACTGATTGATGTTCGCCGTTCCACAGTTCACGTCGCCGCCAATCAGATTTTCGTCGCAGCGCTCCAGATCGAGCGGACTGCTGCAATGACGAGCGAGGATGCATTCGCGGAAGCCCGGCGCGAAGCGCTCAATCTGAGCTTCTATCTGGTTTTCGACTGAGTGAGGCCAGCCGTTGGGAACGTGGCAGTAAGCCCAGGCGGTGTGTTGTCCTAGCGGGGCGCGAGTTGGATCAAACAGGCTCGGCTGCGAGAGCAGGACGAAGGGCTTCGCGGGAGGGTGGCCATCCATTGCGCCTCGTTCGGATGCAGCAATTTCATCCAGCGTGCCCCCAAGATGCACGGTTCCAGCGCGCAGGCATTCCTTCGCACGCCACGGAATGGGTTCGCGCAGGGCCCAATCCATCTTGTAAGCACCCGGTCCATATTTATACTGACGCATCAAGTCGGCGAAGGGGCGGCCATCGAGCTCTTTCGCTGCTATCTGCAGAAACTGCCGTGGACTTACGTCGCAGAGCGTCAGGTCGCGCCGGTCCAAATCCGAAAGGGCACTAACGCGCGAGTTGGTTATTATTCGGCCACCCAGGTTTTTGAAGACAGCGATGAGCGCATTCGTGATGCTCTGGCCTCCTCCCGCAGCAATCGGCCAACCGACTGCGTGAGCGGAAGCGCCTAACATCAGGCCGAAAGCCGATGTGAGCGGCGATTCCAGCTTGCGAATGGAATGTGCGGCCAACCCGCCGAAGAGAGCGCGAGCACGTTCCCCGCGGAATTTCGTTCGGGCCAGGAGGAGCGCGGGCTGCAGCGCGTGAATGCCAAAACGACCCATCTCAATGGGATGGCGCGGCAGGTGAAAGAGCGGACGGAGCAGGTCATCCATCAATCCGGCCCAATCGTCGACAAGCGGCTGGAAGAGTTCGCGCCAGGCAGCCTTGTCCGCGCCTTCAAGGTTGCCCGCGGTGGCTGCCAGATCTCGCTCCTGCATCACTGCTGTGCCGTCGTCGAGCGGGTGAGCAAGGGGCGCATCCGGATGGATCCAGCGCAGGCCGAGGAGATTCAGGTTGAGCTTTGAAAAGAACGGAGACGATACAGCGAAAGGGTAGACCGCAGATCCGAAATCGTGAAGGAAGCCGGGCAACGTGAGTTGCATGGAGCGCGCGGCACCGCCCGGTTCGGGCTGCGCTTCGTGAATCTCGACGTCCAATCCCGCTTGAGCAAGAGTGATGCCGGCTGCGAGCCCATTCGGTCCGCTCCCGACGACGACTGCGTCTCCGATCACACCCACATTGTCGCGTGCTAGATTCGGTTCGTGCGAGATCCGCAAATTATTGAAGAAGAGCTTGTGGAAATCAGCGCGATTCAGGACGACATTACAAAACTGGAGCGCCTGCTTGCGTGGTCAGCGATTCATCCGGACGAGGTGGCGTTCGCAGCGCGATTTCTGAGCGGGCGAACGTCCGGTCTGGAAGCGTTCATCGAAAAGCACCAACACAAGACCGACGAGAGAGTCCAGGGCGAAGTGAGCTAGAACTCGCGGCGCAGGATTTGCTTGCGCTGATTTGCCGGGAAACGCTCGATTGCATAGCGAAGAGTGGTTCGGGGTACGCGCTCGTAGTGCTTTTTCAAAAAACGAAGCAGCACCGGCGGCGAGACTTTACCGGCTTCCCGAAGCGCCCAGCCGGTGGCTTTGTGAATGAGATCGTGTTTATCGCCGAGTAATTGCTCGGACAGACGGTAGGTGTCGTCGGTCTGTCCCCGCTTGATGAATGCGAACGTGGAAACGATCGCGATACGCCGCTCCCAGAGATTCTGTGAGAGGACGAGGCTGTACAGCACGTCACGAGGCCGAGTGAGCAGACGCTCGCCGACAATGTAGGGCGCGGAAGCATCCACAAGATCCCAATTGTTGATTCGCGCTGTGTGCTGCAAGTAGAAGTCAAAGATCTGTCCACGCTGGGCGTCGTCGCCTCTTTCGAATTGGGCAACAAGGATCTCGAGCGCGGCCAGACGATGTTCATGAAACGTCGATTCGAGCAACTGAGATAGCGCGGTAAAGGGCAGCGCTCGATAGCGCAAGGCTATTCGCCGCATTTTGGGAACGGTAAGGCCCAGGAATCTGTCGCCTTCGGCGTACTCGCCCTTGCCTGTTTTGAAAAACCACGCGAGGCTGTCGGCGCGGCTGGGATCAGCCTCGGCTGCGAGTTCGCGCTCCAGATCTTTTCTTCCGGGCGGGCGCATCAAAAAAGAACTTCGAAGTCGAAGCGATAGCGGCGGTGATAATTGCCGAAGAAAACGCCGTATTGCGGGTCGTTGGTGTTGTTGTGAACCAAAAGTGGATTGAAATGGTTGGTCAGATTAAAGCCCGTTAACGAGAGGCGAACAGAATATTTATCGTTTACTTTGAAGACGCGCGAGAACCTGGCGTCGGCTGAGAAGAAATCGCGGTAGCGCGAAAGATTCGGCGTGCCGACGTACTGTTGCGAGGCGTCGTAAGTTGTCCAGGGAAAGCCGGTCCGATATTCAATGATCGGCGCAACGGTCAGCTTCCAGATACCGGGATCGAAGCTTCCCCACAAAAGGAAACGATTGGGTATGTCGCCGGGTAGAACGGAGTAGATATCGGGGCGCAGAACGGGAATGGGGAAATTGCCGACGAAGCTGTCGTAAGTGTTCAAGCTGCCCTCCGCGCGGCTTCTTACATAGGTGAAGATCAACTGCTGGCCCGGTTTAATGCCCCACTTAGTAGTTGACTCTAACTGGCGGTAACTCGAACTGCCATCGCCGTTCAGGATGAGCTCACGCGAGGGCCCTGTCAAATCGGGGTCAAGAACGATCAGTCCGACCGACCGGTTGTTGAGGTACACGAGGCGGCTGTTCACGTTATGCGAGAACGCATGCTCTAACTGAACATTAACCGTGCTGCCGCGCGGCGAGAAGGCACCCGATATTCGCTGGCCGTGCACCAGGAACGATGTTGGTCCGGTGATGCTGCCGATGGCATCGGTGAATGTTTCGGGAGGCCCAAGCGGGACGCCCGTGTTCGGATCATAGTAAGTGATCGTTCGTATGGGATAACGCCCGAATGAGTAGATGTCGAGCGGGATGTGGTCATAGAATTGGCCGTATCCTGCCCGAAACACGGTTTTGCCGTCGGAGAATGGCGTATAGGCAAAGCCCACGCGCGGCGCAATTCGCAGGCTGTCTGCCAGTTTCTGATGCTCGAAGCGAATGCCGTAGTCGACTGCAAGGCGCGGCGTGATGGACCAGTGATCCTGCGCGTAGGCTGTTACTTCCGTGTCGAAGCGGTTGAATCCGCCAGGCGTAGTGAACGAGATATTTTCGAGCAATTGCCCGGCGGAGTTCTGGATCTGCACCGGGCGGAACGCATATTGACCCGTGTCACTTGAATAGGTGAGTGAAAAACCGACTTTAACCTGATGGACACCAACAGCGTCGATAGGGGAAGGCGACCAGATTTCCAACCACTCTGTGCGTCTCGCGCTGCGGTTCTGAGTAGCGAAGTAGTTGCCGGCGTTACCTTCCGGAGTCAGATACATGTCCTGTGGTCCTTGCGGTCCTATATACGCATTGAAGTCCTGGAAGGAAACCGAGCTGTCAAGCGTTCCGCCCCATAGACCGTAGTGGTCGGCCACTGTGCCCACGTAATTGTGTTGCGCGTAGCTAGGTGTCACGGGCTGCGGGTTGAAGTAATCGGGATTGACGAAATTCGTATGCTGCGGGCTGAAGTGAAATGTCGCGTTAATGATCTGCTTCGTGGACGCGATGTAATCCAGTTGGGAGAAGGAGTTAATCGACTCAAACTTTGATTCATTGCGCGGAAATCCCAACGTTCGGCTGGGGATCTTGTCGATGATGTACACAATGGCGGAGTTGAAGTACAGGCGATTCGGGATTATTGGACCGCCGAGCGCGAAGCGGGGTGTTTCATTGCGAATGCCTACGAGATGATAACTGCGAACGCGGAAATCCGGAAACGGATCATTCAGATCGTAATGCCACTTCTCGCCTCCACGCTTCGTATCAATAGCGACGACAGTTTGCGTGAAACGTCCGTACTGGGCAAGAAAGGGCGTATTGAGGACGTTGACGGTATCGATTGCGTCTATAGGCACAGTCTGACCGAACGCGCCTGTTGCGGGGTCGGTTTGATCGCTCTGGTTGACAACGAGGCCGCTGCGCTGCTCGCCGGAGCCATCGAGGATCAATCCGCCCTCAGGCGAGCGAAGCACTCCAGGTACAAGCGGCAGCGTCTCGCCCACTGTTGCGGGATTGGTGGGCAGCGTTTTGACTTCCTCCGGGTGAACCTCTGTTTCCACTGACGAGCTCTGCGCGACTGGTGGTGCTTTCTCTACCACGTTGACGCTAGAGCGAACAATCTGCGGGTTCAGTACTAGCGTGATTTCCACGGCTGCAGCAGATTTGATGTTTGCGGTACCGGTACTATCTGCGAATCCGGCTTTGGTGGCTGTGACGATCCACGAACCACAAGGGACAGTTTTGAAATCGGCCAAGCCCTCGCTGGTGGTAGGAACAGGCGGCAGCAGATTGTTGCCGGAGGAGGGTTGAACCTGAACATCAAAAACCGGAGCCTCCTGAGAATCCTTCACCACAACACGCAGGGTTCCGGGAAGGCAGATCTGAGCCCGAAGATTGCGAGCCGAAAGACATACGGATAAACATCCGATAAATAAGATGCTTACTCGACCCCAGCCCATTGCGATCATTCAATCTTAGCCTTGAGAGAAAAGCAATAACCCCAGTGGCCTAAACTAACCTTGTGCCCGCAGTCGCATGAGTGAAGAAACTCTGGCGCGCCTTCCCTCCTCAGAGTCTGCCTGGAGCCCTCTCAAACAGCCTTTATTTCGAAACCGGCTGATAGCTTCTGTTCTTTCGAACGTCGGAAGCTGGATGCAAGACACCGGAGCGACGTGGCTGATGACGTCGCTTACCCGCTCGCCGTTGCTGATCGCTTTGATGCAAACTGCCGCGAGTTTACCGGTGCTGCTGGTGGGCTTACCAGCGGGTGCAACGGCAGACATCCTGGACCGACGGAAGCTGCTGATTTTCTGGCAGAGCTGGATGCTGGCGATCGCCGCGGTTCTTGCCGTCTTGTCGTTTCTCGGCATTATCGGGTCCTGGATGCTGCTGTTGCTGACCCTGTTGCTGAACATCGGAGCGGCAATGAACAATCCGGCCTGGCAGGCGATCGTGCCCGAACTGGTCTCCAGGGCCGAACTACCACAAGCAATTTCTCTTAACAGCGCCGGATACAACCTGGCACGAGCGGTGGGGCCGGCTCTGGGCGGCATCACTGTTGCATTCTTTGCGAGCGCGATGAAGGGTGGCGGAACTGTCTTCGCCGTCAACGCGGCATCATTTGTCTTCGTGATCTTCGTTCTCTATGCATGGAAACGGAAGCCGCTGCACACGAGCGATCTTCCGGCCGAGCGGATGATGGGCTCTATGCGCGCTGGTTTGCGCTATGTTTTGCATGCGCCGGACATTCTGCGGATTCTGGTTCGCGCGTTCCTGATGACGAGTTGCGTGGCGGCGATGTGGGCATTGCTCGCCGTGGTTGCCCGGCAGGATATGAAAGCCGGAGCGCTCGGTTACGGGCTGTTGAACGGTTGTATCGGCGTGGGAGCCGTTGTCGGCGCCATCCTGCTGCCGCACGTGCGGTCGAGATTCAGTTCAGACCAAATCGTGATCGTCGCATCAGTTGCGTTCGCGGGAGTGCTGGTAGTCATGGCCCTGGCGCATCAGATGAGATTTGTAGTTCCGGCGCTACTGGTGGGCGGATTCGCGTGGACGAGTACGACCTCGACATTCAATATTGCAGTGCAGCTTTCGGCGCCGGCGTGGGTGCAGGCTCGCCTGTTGGGCAGTTATCAGATGGTGTTTCAGGCCGGGATGGCGATCGGGAGCGCCATTTGGGGATTGCTGGCAGAAAAGATAGGGACGCCCGTCGCGCTGTGCATTGCGGCGGCTGGATTGCTTGTCGGATTGCCTCTCGCGAGGCGTTTCCCGGTGCCTTCCGGACGGATTGCGGACTTGTCGCGAGCGCGGGGCCTGAACCGCTCCGACCCCACGGTGCTGATTGAACTGCGTCCGGAGGACGGTCCTGTTCTGATTGCAATCGAATACCAGATTGATCCAGCTCGGGCGAAGGAATTCATACAAGCTCTCCAGTGTCTGCGGCCGGTGCGGCTGCGTGACGGCGCCATGCGTTGGGCGCTGTATCACGACGCAGCCAATCCGCAACGCTATGTCGAGAATTTCCTGGTGGAATCGTGGGCCGAGTACTTGCGCCAACGCGAGCGGCTGACGATGAATGACGCGGAGATGCTCGAGAAAGTCAGATCGTTCCAGAAAGGAGAGCATCCGCCCCTTGTCTCGCGAATGATCTACACGCCTGTGGAGTCGGCAAGCCGAGCACAGTATTAGACGTTCAGTCCTACAGCGCGCATGAGTTCGATGGCGTTGCTGTGGGTAACAATGCCGGACTTTAGTTTGTAGTCGAACTCGATGCGGCCATTCACAAGACGGTCTTCGAAATGAACATTACGGGCGCGACCAGGGAGATCACGTTCGAGGTCGGCGAGGGCGAGATCGTGAGTTGTGATTAGCCCGATTGCCCCGGATTCGAGCAGATTGCGAACGATGCCGACCGCGCCGAGCAGACGATCGTGCGAATTTGTTCCGCTCAGCAACTCGTCGAGAAGGAACAGCACGGGAGGGGCGGTGCGAGTCAGGTCGAGAATTTGTCGAATGCGGGTAATCTCCGCGTAGAAGCGCGAGCGATTGTCCTGCAGTGAATCAACCACGCGCATGGATGTGGTCACCTGCAGCGTGCTGACTTCGAGTTCGAGCGCGGCGACGGGAGCGCCTGCCCAGGCAAGCACCGTATTGAGACCGATGGAGCGCAGGAGCGTACTCTTGCCGGACATGTTCGATCCGCTGACGATCAGAAGCCGAAGTCCATCATCAAATGCGATGTCGTTCGGCACGCACGCATTCGGTGAGAGCAAGGGATGCTGAAGACCGTGCGCGCGAAACTCGGGTCCTGCGGCAAGCAGCGTGGGAAAGGACCATTGCGGGCGCTCGAAGCAGAGCGAAGCGAAGCTGGAAAGAGCTTCGAATTCAGCAACGCACTGCATCCACTCGACGGCTATCGCGCCATTGTGCCGACGCCAGGATTCGATGCCCATGGCGATCTGCTCGCGCCACAACAGTAGCGGACGAATGATGCGGACTAAGATGTGATCGCTGGAATCGAACCAGTCCATCCACTGGCTAAGACGTGCGATGCGGCGGGAGGCCGGAATGCCTGCGAGTCGCAGTGTTCGCGCGATCTGCGTGAGTCTCGCTGACTGAAAAGATTCGCGCTCCAGGCGTGCGAGCAACAAGGAAACCAGGCGTAAGCTTTGCGCGGGCGTATCGACGAGCGAACTGACCTGGTCCACCTTCTTGCGCAGCGTGAAGATGAGTGCGAAGTCGACAGCCAGTATGAGCAACACAGGCCAGAGTGGAAGGGCCTGCGCGAAGAACGCGATGACCCCAGCGACTCCAATGACCGCCAGAAACAAGGCGGCCGGGCGGGTTGCGGGATGAAACGGAACGGGCGGGGCAGTGCCCCATACCCGCGTGGCTTCGACGTCGAGAGAGGCGCTGACTTCTTCACCCAGAAGGGCGAGGTCTTCGCGCAAATCGAGACGCGAGCTGAGTTCCTGAATTGCCTGTTGACGTGCTGTCGCTTCGACGGCGGGCGCAGGATACAGAAGCCATGCGGCGAGTCTGTCTTCACCGGCTCTGGTGCGAGCGTTGGCCACTAGTTCAAAGAGAGAGCCCTTGCCGAAGAGATCGAGATCTTCCGCGTACGGGTGGGCGGGATCGTGGAAGCGGTCGCCCGGATTGCCTGTTCCCCGCCAGCGGTCTTCCAGCCGTGCGATAGCGCGTTCGTAGTGGCGAATCGCGCGCTCGGCAAATGTTCGGCGGCGAGTGATCTGAGCGTGCCAGATAACAAGAAAGATAAATGCGATTAGAGGAACGAGAAGTAGCCAGCCGGAAATGGTGTGAGTGCCGAACGCGAGCCAGGCGAGTATGGCCTCCACGATGCCGAGAACAAGCCTCCAATTGCCAAGAACGACAAACTGCCGTTGAAGCGCGGCATGGCGTTCGCGCCGACCGTTGAGACGAGTTTCGTATTCCTGGCGCGGCGGCATGAAGTCACAGAATAAACAATCCACTGGTTTCGGCTGTCAAACTGGAAGAGGATATGAAGCGCTCGGGATTCGCGGACCTCCCTTTGCATGGCGGACGTGTGCCCCAGTGGCTTGCGGAGCGCATGGCGCGTCTGGGCGGCGCGATTGGAGAGAGCATTATCGTGCATTACGGCGCGGCGGAGTTGCTTTCGCGATTGTCAGATCCGTTCTGGTTTCAGGCACTGGGCGCGGTGATGGGAATGGACTGGCATTCATCCGGCATCACAACGTCAGTGCTGGGTGCAATGAAGCGCGGTATGAACCCCCAAGCGCGCGAACTCGGAGTCTATTTCTGCGGCGGCCGTGGCAAGCAGTCGCGTAAGACTCCAGGTGAGCTGCTGGAGATTGCGGATGCACAGGGGCTGGATGGAACCGAGTTGGTGCGCACCAGCCGTCTTACTGCGAAGATTGACAACAATGCGATCGGCGACGGGTTTCAGATTTACCTGCACGGGTTCGTTGTTACCGCAGCGGGCGATTGGGCGGTGATTCAGCAAGGCCTGAATGAGCAGAGCGGATTAGCACGGAGATACCACTGGCATTCGGCATCGGTTCGAGACTTTACGAGCGAACCTCATTCGGCGATTGTGGGTCTCCACGAAGGAACGATTTTGAACCTTGTGGACCGGCGCGCAAGCGATGCGCAACAGGCGTTGCTCGACATTGCGAGTGCGCGTCCAGAACAGACGCTAGAGACCGTGCGGAAACTTGTGATGCCGAAGCATCACACCGTACGTGCAGAGGATGTGGATTTGAAGCGCCTGGGCGCGGTGCTCGCGGTAAGTTACGAGCGGCAATTGCGGGATTTTGCGTCGTTGCTATTGACAGAGAACCTGGGCCCGCGGACATTACAGACGCTTGCATTGGTCGCGGAAGTAGTGCACGGTGCGCCGAGCCGGTTCTCCGATCCCGCGCGATTTTCGTTTGCGCTCGGCGGTAAGGATGGACATCCATTTCCGGTGCCGCTGAAGACGTATGACGAGTCTTTGAGCGTATTGCGGCGGGCGCTGGATAGCGCACGGCTGCAGCACACGGACAAAATGGACGGGTTTGCGCGACTTGACCAGCTTGTGCGGCGCGTGCAGACGCGCTACGAACCGGCGGCCGATTTCGAGAAAGCGATGCAGCACGAGCGGGCGATATCGAAAAAGCTGAAGGGGCGCACAGTTTTCGACGACGGACACAAGCGGAAGCCGTTTCGTGGAAAAGCAAAGCAGCAACTGTCTCTATTTCTGCCGAACTGAATTGGCTATGGAGCGGACGATAATCGGTTTCCGCAAAGACGAGGAAGGGCATTGGGTCGCCGACCTTGAATGCGGTCATACGCGTCACGTCCGACATGATCCGCCCTGGCAGAACCGGCCGTGGGTTGCGACGGAAGAGGGTCGTGATCGATTTAAAGGCACAAAGCTGAACTGCGGCAAGTGCGACCGGAGCGACGGCGCGAAGCCTGTTTAGTGGCTGCCATCTCCGGTTACATGTACTCCGGTTACATATACTCTAGAGATGCTTGCGGGTATCGAAGCCGGCGGGACCAAGTTTGTGTGCGGTGTCGGAAGCGGCCCCAATGATCTGAAAACGGCCAGTTTCCCCACCTCGGCACCAGAAGTGACGCTTGCAAATGTTATCCAGTTCTTTCGCGAGACGGCGGCCGACAGGATTGAAGCAGTCGGTATTGGCTCGTTTGGTCCAGTTGATCTGGATCGACAATCGCGGACCTTCGGATACATTACATCGACGCCAAAGGCGGGCTGGAGAGATTTTGACCTGGCAGGCACCGTGCGCGAAGCTCTGCGCGTTCCCGTCGAGTTCGACACCGACGTGAACGCGGCTGTCCTTGGCGAAGCGCGCTGGGGAGCGGCGCGAGGATTATCGGACGCCATCTATCTCACCATCGGCACGGGTATTGGAGGCGGAGCAATTGTGCATGGGCAAGTGGTGCATGGTATGGTGCACCCGGAGATGGGCCATTTGCGCATCCCGCACGATTTGAAGCGCGATCCGTTTCCAGGCATCTGTCCGTATCACAAGGATTGCCTGGAAGGCCTGGCTTGTGGACCGGCCATGCAGGCCCGATGGGGCGCACCGGCGGGAACGCTGCCGCCCGATCATCCGGCGTGGCTGCTCGAGGCACATTATCTCGCGCTTGGACTGGTGAATCTGACTGTGACTCTATCGACGGAACGAATTTTGCTGGGAGGGGGAGTTATGCAGCAGCCTCAACTTTTTGATCTGGTTCGCAACGAGTTCGCAATGTTGCTGAACGGGTATGTGCAGCATCCGAACGTGCTGACCGGGCTGGAGGATTTCATAGGCCCTCCGCAGTTGGGAAATCAGGCGGGCATTCTGGGCTCACTGGTTCTTGCGGAGCGTGCGCGCGCATGACTCTCACAGGGACTCTGATCAAGAGCACGATTGTCGCCGCACTTGGCGGACTTCTGTTTGGCTTCGACACAGCGGTGATCGCGGGCACGACGGCGGATTTGACGCGAAATTTCAATCTGTCGAACCAAGCCTTGGGACTCACGGTGGCGATTGCGCTAGCGGGAACGGTGATTGGCGCCATTACAGCGAGCATTCCGGGCGACCGTTACGGACGGCGCGATAGCCTGCGTGTTCTCGCTGTCCTCTATTTGATTTCCGCACTGGGCTGCGCAATTGCGTGGGACTGGTATTCGTTGTTGTTCTTCCGTTTTATCGGGGGTTTGGGCATTGGCGGATCGTCGGTGCTGGGGCCGATGTACATCGCCGAGATTGCACCCGCGAAATGGCGCGGGCGATTGGTGGGATTATTCCAGTTCAATATCGTCGCCGGTATTTTGCTGGCATATTTCTCAAATTACCTGATTGGGCTAGGTCACTTTGGCGAAGCAGAGTGGCGCTGGATGCTAGGTGTTTCCGGAATTCCGGCGCTGTTTTTCTTCCTTATGCTGTTCGGCATTCCGCGCAGTCCGCGCTGGCTGATGTCGAAGAGCCGCGCGACAGAAGCGCGGCAGGTGCTGGTCGAGATCGGAGAAGAGAACGTCGATACAGAGCTAGAGGATATCCGGCAATCTATCGATGTAGAGCACGGGCATGGCAAGGAGCCGCTGTTTATGGCTAAATACCGCTTCCCGATTTTCCTAGCGATCACAATCGGGATGTTCAACCAGCTCTCCGGAATCAACGCGGTTCTCTACTACCTGAACGACATCTTCGCGAGGGCCGGGTTCAGCAAAGTGTCCGGCGATCTGCAAGCTGTGTTGATCGGCTTTACAAACCTGGTGTTCACGATTGCCGCCATGTCGATCATCGACAAAGTCGGGCGTAAGACGCTGCTGCTGATCGGCGCCGTGGGGTGCGCGCTTTCGCTGACGGGAGTAGCGTGGGTCTTTACGACCGGAAGTCATGAGGGGCTGCTTGTGTGGCTGCTGGTTGCGTTCATCGCCTCATTCGCGTTCTCACAGGGAGCGGTGATTTGGGTCTACCTGGGCGAGGTTTTCCCGAATCGCGTGCGCGCGAAAGGACAGAGCCTGGGCAGTTCCACGCACTGGATTATGAATTTCATCATTTCGCTCTCCTTTCCAGTAATGGCGCACTGGTCGCGTAGCGCTCCGTTTGCGTTTTTCGCCGCGATGATGGTGGTGCAGTTCTTTGTGGTGCTCTTTATTTATCCGGAGACAAAGGGTATCACGCTCGAAGACATGCAGAGGAAGTTCGGTATTGCTTAAGCTTTGACTGTGGATGCGCGCGCGGTAATCGGCTACGCCTGGATGTCGTTCGCCGTCTTCTGGTTTGTCACCGCGCTCACCGTGAAGCCTGCAGTCCGGAAGCAATCAGCGGAATCGCGGATCTTTCAGATGATTTTGACTGTGGGGGCTTTCGTTTTGATCTTCTACTGGCGCCTGCGGTTGGGTCCGCTGGACGATATCCTCATTCCGCAATCCAAAACCGGAGATACAGTCGCACTTGTCATGACTGGGGCGGGCATCGGCTTTGCGATCTGGGCGCGAGTCTATTTGGGGACGAACTGGAGCGGCTCGGTCACGGTGAAGAAGGACCACACCCTGGTCCGGAGCGGTCCTTATTCGGTTGTTCGGCATCCGATTTATACCGGGCTGCTGCTGGCCGCTCTTGGGGGTGCGATCGCTTTCGGACGCATTCGGGGTTTGCTCGGTGTTCTGTTGCTGCTGGTCGCGCTGCGTGTCAAATTACAACTTGAAGAGCAGTTCATGCAGGAACAATTCCGGGATGAGTACACCAAATATAAGCGCGAGGTCAAAAAGCTGTTGCCATTTGTTTGGTGAAGGATCGCGTTAAGGGTAATGGCGTAGCCGCCAATGAGCAAGCCAAAACGGCGAGTGCGATTCAAACGATTGCAACACTTAGTAATTGCCGACCAACCCACGCCCCGACTTATAAAGGATTTACACAGGAGTTGCTCAATTTACCAGCCACTTACTCCGACAACACAGGTGAAGCGGCTTGATGGCACGCTGTTTCCACGTTCACGTTTTCGATTGCCACATATCCAAGTGCAACCACACACACGAACATCATGAGCACTTCGCTGTCACCCAGGTTGTATTCCAGTGTGCCCCCCACCATAATCGCTACGACGACGGCGATTGTGCCATGTAACAAGAATCGCTGTGGCGATTTCGCGGGTCCTGCTCGGCGAAGTGCCTTTGCGCAATCCCAAACAGTCAGGCCAATGAACGCGAGCAGCAACAACAAGCCAGGGATTCCACGTTCCGCGGCATACTGCAGATACACGTCGTGAAGATGTCCGTAGTAACCGACGGGCAAAGGCCGTCGAACGCTGGGGGGGACATATTTGTCGAAATTGCGCGCAATCTCTTCCGGTCCCAAGCCGAACCACGGATGTGCTTTGACCATTTCAACTCCTGTCAGAAACGTCACGATGCGATGGCGATTGGAATCCGTTTCGCCATGAGGATTCACGATGGAAATCATCCGGTCTCGCGTGCCTGCAGGCGCGAGCGCGAATGCGGCAACGATTAACACCGGGAGCGCAAGCGTCCATTTTGGTTTCCAGCACCAGACCAGATAGAAAACGGCAGGAACCGCCGCGAGCCAAATGCTTCGATCCCATGTGAGGAGTATTGCCGCTGACAGAATGGCGATACTGGCATAGGCCCAGGCAGGCATACGACGCGATGAAAAGAACACTTGGGCAAGCAGCAGAAGCAACACGCTGAGTTGCAGTGCACCGAAAGTCAGCCAGTGACTTTCGAAGCCTGTGATGCGATGACCCGTGTAGGTGACATAGAAATTCTGTCCCTGTTCCTTGGCCAGATAGTACTTCTGTACGAACTGAACCAGCGACCAGATGCCTGATGCCGTGGCCGTGACGGCCCAACCAATCACTACGTAGAAAGCCTTCGAAAACTGGCGGGCGAAAGTGCCATAGAGCAGGGGAATAAACAAGAAAACGAAGAACTTCTTGATCTGTGCGCGGCCCGTCCAAGGGTCAGGGCACAGCGCATCCGCGAGAACGGTCCACAGAAATAGCGCGAGCAGTGGAATCCAGATGCGCGGAAAATTGAGGCGGCGACGAAAGACCAGCGTCAGCGCGATGCCAACGCCCAGGAGTATTTGGCTCACCGCGATAGAAACATGAATCATCGCGGCCGCAGCCACTGAAACCACCACTAAAATGCGCTGCTGCGCCGTCTCATCGAAAGCCATGTACTAACGCTTGCGGCACCAGTATGACAGAATGAAAGGCGAAACCCCGGCATGGAACTCTATTTGCTGAGGCATGGAGTGGCCCAAGACGGCGGCGCGCAGGTATCCGACGCCGAACGAGCACTGACGTCTGAAGGACGCCGGAAGCTTCGTACTGTCTTGGACGCTGCGGCCGCAGCGGGATTGAAACCGACTCTGTTGCTCACCAGCCCGCTGAAGCGTGCCGTTCAGACGGCCGAGGTTGCGCAGGAAGTTCTCAAGTATAAGAACGAACTGTTGCGGACCAAGGCGCTGGCGCCCGGAGCGACGGTCGAGCAGGTCTGGGACGAAATCAGGGTCCATAGCGACGAACCATCGCTGCTTCTGGTAGGACACAACCCGCTCTTCAGCGAACTGAGCGCCTATCTATTGGGTGCGAATGAGGTTCAGGTGGACTTCAAGAAGGGTTCCATTCTACGCGTCGATATCGAGCGCTTTGCTGCCAAGCCGAAAGGCGTGTTGCGCTGGTATCTTACGCCTAAGCTCGCCAATCGCGATTGAAATTTCCGAGTAAAGGCAGCCGCCAACACCCGCTCACAATAACCCTTACCCTCTAACCACCGTCTATCATGAAGGTGAGTTTCTCGATGACATCTCGCTCTGCACGCTGCATGTGTACCTGCGTGCGCAACCTGTTGCTGACTGCTCTGCTCACTGCATTCAGCACCAACTCCCAGACGCAACCGGGCCAGCTTGCGCCTGATCAAAAAACCGCTAAGCTGTCGGATTCCGCGAATTCCGCCAATGCCACCCCCCAACCCCCTCCGCTGGCCGCCACGAACCAAGCGCCGCAAACTCCACTCGAGTTCGAGTCTCACGGGCTGAGCTACGAAGCGCTGACGAAAAACGGAATCACGGTGATGTACGCGCCGCTTCCGCCGCACATCAAAGACTTCAATATCATTCAAATCACCGTCACCAACGGCAGCGTTCTTTCCTGGACCGTCCGGCCGGCCGAGTTCGTTTTCATCCGCCAGGATGGAGTAGTTTTGCAGCCTATGTCGGCCGATGAGGTTGTCTATTCATTGCTTCAGAAGGCAAGCGCAACCGATGTCATCAAGCTGCAGCTTCTTTACGAAGACAGTATCTATGCAGTGCCGAATTTCCGCTCGACAAACGGCTATGAAAAACGCCGCGAGGCGGCCATGGCGCAGTTCGTCAACAAAGGGCTGAAGGCTGCGGTCGCCGCGTCGGCTATCACGATGGCGGCTACTCGGCTGAAGCCGGGCGACAGTACGGATGGCGCGGTATTTTTTGAAAATCGCACAAAGGACAAATCGTTGGGTGCGGGTAAACTGGTCGTTCACACCTGTGGTGAGAGCTTTGAGTTCTATGTGTTGCCGGAAGTGAAACTTCGCTAGTGTCTGAGCCTGCTGAACAGCCTTTCTCGCGTTTCATCGATCTCCATTCCCATACGACAGCTTCGGACGGATCGCTGACACCTGCCGAGTTGGTTGCGCTTGCAAAGCGTAGTGATCTGGCGGCGCTAGGCATCACTGACCACGACACGTTTGGTGGTTACGAAGAGGCGCTGTCCATCGCGCGTGAGTGCGGGCTCGACCTGGTGCAGGGCATTGAGCTGAACTCCCGGCTCAGTCTGCCCGGCAACTCGGTTCCGGTTTACATCCACATGCTTGCCTATTTTCCGACGCGCACGCCTTCGCCCGCTTTCGCTGCATGGCTTGGCGGGGAGCGCGAAGACCGTATCAACAGAAATCGCAAGCTGGTGGAAGCGCTGCGAAAGCGCGACGTGGACATCTCGCTCGAAGAAGTGGAGACGCGCGGGCGCAGTCTCGCCGGGCGTGCCCATTTCGCTGCGATTCTTGTTGACAAGGGTTATGCGCGGAACTTTGAAGACGCGTTCCGCCGTTTTTTGGGCGAATCGGCGCCGAGCTATGTGCAGCGTCAGAGCCTAACCACTCCGGAAGTGATCCGGAAGATTCGCGACGGCGGGGGTATTCCGTCTGTTGCGCATCCCGTGCGCTTGCGGCTCGGGCGCGACGAAGAACGGGAAGTTATTTTCAGGCTGAAAGACGCAGGTCTACTAGCGCTCGAAATTTATCATTCCGATCATCCACCGGAACTGCAGGCGCATTATCGTCAGTTGGCTGAGGAAATGGAATTGATACCGACCGGCGGTTCCGATTTTCACGGACGCCCCAAGCCGAACGTGGCGCTCGGCACGGGACTGAACGGCAATGTCCGCGTTCCCTTCGAGTTTCTCGAGCGGCTGCGCGAAGTGCGCATCTGAGTCCAACGTAGCTACTCAGAATTCGCGTCGACTAAATCACTCATTGAGCTTGTGCGACGCCCGGTCGATCTCAGATCAGCTCGCCGGCAGGATGCACATCGAAGAAGACCGGGAGGGTCTCGCGCATGGCAGACTCGTGTTCCCACCGGTCGAAATCTTCCAGGCGCTCTTGTAGGCTCCTCTGAATATGTGTTGAGAGAATTTGCATCGCAGCTTGCGAGTTTCTTTCTGACACAGCTCGAATCATCTCGCTGTGCTGGGAACGAATATTTGCCAGCATGGCGCCATTGTGGCCACGACGATGGATAGCGAAGATACGAATCAGCAGTCGAGTTTCGTTCACCAGTTTGAGGATTCTGGCGTTCGCGGCCATTCGCACCAGAAGCGAGTGAAAGCCGAGATCGCAGGCAATAAAGCGCTGCATCTGACGTTGGCTCAATTCGGGCTGGGCCGTTCTTTCGAGTTCAGACTGCAACTCGGCGATTTCGCTAACCAGTTTCTTGAGACGCTCAATCTCTGAATCTGAATTGGTGCGCTGCGCGACTTTCCCGACCGCGTACACCTCAAGCGCCTCACGCAGCTCATAGAGATCAATAATGTCCTGGCGTTTGAGTTGGACCACGACTGCGCCGCGGTTAGGAGTTTGCTCCAACAAGCCTTCCGCGACCAATTGCCCGAGGGCTTCTCTTATGGGCGTACGGCTGCTGCCTAATTCTTTGGCGAGCGATACCTCCGATACGGCGACGCCAGGGACTAACTCAGCTCGGGCAATCTTCTGTTGAATGAGGACATATGCTTTTTCGCGGATGGAACCGGTCTTCTCCAGGCCGTGCCCGGTGAGCCGAGGACCTCGTTTCACGGATTAAGTATACGACGAAAAGCTTCGGTGCACTTTGCTGTAGACAAGCTGTCGACAATCGTATATAGTGCATTCCAGACAGAGGCAGTCACTCCAGGTGGGTCTTATCCGGACATCAAAGCGAAAGATTGGCGGTATCGTTGTACCGCTTGTGACGCCGCTGCGCGCGGGCGGAGAGCTTGATCGCGGCTCTCTCAATCGCATGGTGGAGCATGTGGCCGGTGCAGGCGTCAACGGGCTTTTCATGCTGGGAAGCACTGGTGAGGCGTCTTCTTTGAGCGTTGAAGTGCGTTGTTCGCTATTGCGCGAAGTGGCGCAAAGTGCGAGAGAACGTGTTCCGCTGATCGTGAACGTATCGGACACAGCGTTCGATCACACATTGCGAGTTGCGGACGAGGCGGCTCAAAGTGGAGCATTCGCCGTCGCGTTATCTCCACCTTCTTACTTCGTTTTAGATCAACACCAGTTGAGTGCGTATTCGAGGCATTTCTGCGAGAGATCGCCGCTGCCAGTGTTCCTATACAACGTTCCGCAGTTTGCGCACACAGCATTTGAGCCCGAGACGGTTTGCGAGTTGGCAGAACTGCCGAATGTGATCGGGCTGAAGAATAGCGATGGAAGCCTGGAGTATCTACAGCGGGTGCAATCGCTTCTAGGAAGCCGCGAGGGTTTCAGCGTGCTAGTGGGCAACGAAGAGACTTTGCTGCCCGCTCTGGAGTTGGGCGCGGACGGCGGGGTCTGCGGCGGGGCTAATATGTTCCCAGAGTTATTTGTTGAACTGTTCCAAGCCGCCACGGAGGGCCGTGGAAACGACGCAGAGCGACTGCAGCAAATAGTGGGAGAGGTTTCAGAGGCCGTCTACGGCGTGGGCGCTCCGGAAACGAGTTACCTGCGCGGGTTGAAGAGAGCATTGTCGGCCCTGGGGCTGATTGAAGATGCGCTGGCCGAGCCGCTACAAAATTTCGAACCGGCTGAAAAGGCCGAACTTGATGGGCGCTTTGCGCGCGTGCTGGCAAAAGTGCGCCAGGTAGCTGAAAGCGACCATTCCGTAAGCACTTGAAACAGGAAGGGAGCCAAGATGAAAACGCTTCGCGCGGCAACGTGGTCCGCAATGTTGGCAGTGTTGTCAGCAGTACCGATGTACTCACAGGTGAATGCAACCGGAACTTTCTCCGGGCAAGTGACGGATGCGAGTGGCGCTCCCGTCGCGAATGCACAGGTGAAGGTCACTCAGCAGGAGACCGGCGTTTCGGTTATCAGGCAAACAGCAGGGGATGGGGATTACACGGTTCCGCTGTTGAAGGCCGGCACGTACACACTGGAGGTGGCGGCATCGGGATTCAAATCAGAGATTCGCAAAGACATCACGCTCCAGATCCAGCAGGTTGCGCAACAGGACTTTCGATTACAAGTAGGGGACGTCCGGCAGCAGATTACCGTTGAGGGTGCGGCTCCGCTTTTGAATACGGAATCAACGGAAGTGGGCAACGTCATCTCTGAACAATCCACACAGCAACTGCCGCTGAATGGCCGCAACTTTGCGCAGCTCGGGTTGCTGGTTCCGGGGACAAATCCCGGCCCGATTGGTGGTATTCGCACGCAAGGGAATGGCAATGAAACTCAACGAGCAGGAGCTGAGATTGTGGCCGATGGGTCACGCGGCAGCTTCAACACCTTTATGATCGATGGACTGAATGATGAGGACCAATCGGTGGGAACGCTGAAGGTATTTCCAAATCTCGAGAGCATTGAAGAGTTCAAGGTCCAAGTCGGTAACTATGATGCGCAGTTCGTAAGCGGCGGTGCGGTGGTGAACGTGATCACACGTTCAGGCGGAAACGAGATTCACGGATCGGCATTTGAATTCCTGCGGAACGCCGATTTGAATGCGCGGCAGTTCTTTGATGCACAGAAGCCTCCCTTTCAGCAGAATCAGTTCGGCGCGGCGATCGGCGGAGCGATCGTAAAGAACAAGACTTTCTACTTCGGCGATTATCAAGGGCTGAGAGTTCATGAGGCAAGCACTTCAATCGCGACGGAGCCCACGGCGGCGATGCGCTCGGGGAATTTTGCAGGT
This sequence comes from Bryobacteraceae bacterium, assembly GCA_036276155.1. Taxonomy (GTDB): domain Bacteria; phylum Acidobacteriota; class Terriglobia; order Bryobacterales; family Bryobacteraceae; genus Bog-105. The sequence goes on from DATBEG010000027.1 coordinate 30,273, forward strand.
GTGGCGACAATCTACAACCCCGTTACCTATAGCTCAGCTACAAACACACGAACTCAATTCGCAGGCAACCAGATTCCGACGACGCAGATGGACCCGATCGCCTTGAATTTGTTGGCAATCCTTCCGCTTCCCAACCTGCCTGGCAATAAGAACAACTTACGTTTGAACGATCTCGCGGTGCAGACGCAGGATCAATACGACATAAGAGTGGATCAGGTATTTTCTGAAAAAGACAGTATGTTCGGGCGCGCGACTCATGGCGGCGCCGATATCAACTATCCGTCGACGCCGGTGTTTATCAATGGCGTTATAAACCCGCTCGCGTTTGTGCAGGGTTCTGCGACGGCCGGCTCTTTGCGCCTAAACCACGCGCCCAGCGACCAGGGGACTTTGCAGGAGATCCACCAGTTCTCGCCTAACATTACAAACCAACTCGCCCTGGGATACACACGCTTTGCTCTGACAGTTACTCCGTTAGACGAGCCCGACAACGTAGCACAGAAACTCGGTTTGCAGGGAGCGAACACTGGCGCAGACTCGGGGGCAATGGCTTCGTTGAGCATTTCCGGATATGCGGGTTACAGCGCCAGCAATCTTCCGGAAATTGTGCCGCAAAACACGTGGGAAGCGAACGACACGGTGAGCTATGTGCACGGGGCCCACTCATTTCGCTTCGGCTTTGATGTGATTCACAATGGGTTCGGCTTCTTTCAACTGGTCGCCCCATCGGGATCTTTAAGCTTTAGCGGAGTCTACAGCAACAATCCGGCCAGCTCCTCGGGCGGCAATGCGTTCGCCGATTTCCTGCTGGGTTTGCCGGTCAGTTCTTCTAAGTCAGCAGCGCCCGACGGCGTTCCCTACGAAAGCTACACGGAGTACGGAGCGTTCGCGCAAGACCAGTGGCGTGTCAGTTCGAAGTTAACTCTCAACCTGGGTCTTCGTTATGACTTATTCACGCCAGATAAAGAGCGGCATAACCGACAGTCCGATTTCTTTCTAGGACCGGGCAGCACGCTGGCACTTGCAGGTCAGAACGGGATCTCCGATAGCATCCTGGACACGCAGTATCACAATTTCAGCCCGCGCGTGGGCCTGGCTTACCGGGTGAATGACAGAACGGTGGTTCGGGCGGCATATGGTCTGTTCTACTTCGATGAGCAGGGGGTTGGAGGATCGACGCGACTGTTTATCAACAATCCGTTTGCAGCGCAGTATGGAGTGAGTTGCAGTTCCACGTCTCCCTGCCTTCACACAGACACTGGAATTCCCAACACGCCGAGCGCAAACAATCTACCCACGGTGGTGTACCAGCCGACACCGAACCTGACGCCGAACATGCAGCAATGGAATTTCACATTGGAACGTCAGTTGACTAACTCGCTGGTGCTTAGGGGAGCTTATGTAGGGAGCCGCGGTAATCATCTGAACCTCAACATTCAGGAAGATGTCGCCTACCCGGGGCCTGGTTCGGTCATAGCTCGCGAACCTTATCCGACTGTATCTTCTATCTCGGCGTGGGAGCCCCGCGGTCCGTCCAGTTACAACGGTCTTCAGCTTTCGGCCGAGAAACGGTTTTCATCGGGGCTTTCTTTTCTGGCGGCATACACGTACAGCAAGAGCCTGGATGAAGGCGCTGGGGGAAATTCATCTACTGGTGAATCTCGGATCAACGTTCAGAACCCGCGCGATGTCGCGGCAGATTACGGCTTATCGAACTTCAATTACAAGTTTCGTTTCACCATGAGCACGGTGTATGAACTTCCGTTCGGACATGGGCGGAAGTTTATGGGCAACGCCAACGCATTCGAAAACGCGCTCGCCGGCGGGTGGCAAGCGAGCAGCATTCTTACGCTGCAATCCGGCGCGCCTTTTTCAGTTCAGCTCGCCACGCCAACCGCGAACACGGGCACCTTCACGCGCCCCAATCGCATCTGTGACGGCAACCTGCCCACGTCGCAGCAGTCGATCAACGAATGGTACAACGTGAGCTGTTTCGTGGCTCCTCCCATTTATACGTTCGGCAACACGGGGCGGAACGTTTTGATCGGGCCGGGTTTGGAGACCTGGGACGTGGGAGGGGACAAGGATTTCCGGCTGACGGAAAGATTTGGTCTCCAGTTCCGCTCAGAGTTTTTCAACGTGCTAAACCATTCGAACTTCGGTCTGCCGAATGGCAGCATCGGCTCGACCTCGGCCGGAACGATTACGACGGAGATTACGAATGCGCGCCAGATTCAATTTGCGCTTCGCCTTCACTGGTAGCTCAAGGGGTCACCATGCAGAAAACGAGTGGGATCATTGCGGCCCTAGTTTGTGTGGTATTGCAGGCAGTCGCGGCGGAACCGCCAGGCCGCGTGATTCACAACGAAGTTGTCTATCGGGAGGCCGGGCGATACGGTGGATGGCCGGCCAACCATGGAATCTGGATATGGGCCAACGAAATCTTGGTTGGTTTTGAGGCGGGCTATTTTAAGTACAACGACCACACTCATTCGATCGATTGGGATCGTCCGGCCGAGCATCTGCTCGCCCGAAGCATGGATGGCGGCGAAACCTGGAACATTGAACATCCTTTAAGTCTTCGCGCTCCCGACGGTCTGAAGCAGGCGAACGTTCCTACCGAACCGGGCGGCAAACAACCTGTAGACTGCCCCGGCGGCATTGACTTCACGAATCCAAACTTCGTATTGACGGCGCGTATGGCAGACGTGAATGCCGGCCCATCACGGTTTTACTATTCGTACGATCGCGGGAGAACCTGGCGGGGTCCATTTCGAATGCCGGACTTCGGGCAAAAGGGCATCGCGGCGCGGACAGATTATTTCGTCAATGGCCCGCACGACCTTACTATGTTCCTGACGGCAGCGAAATCGAACGGGAAGGAAGGGCGCGTCATCTGCGTGCGCACACGCGACGGAGGCAAGACCTGGACGATGCTTTCATTTGTGGGCCCTGAACCGCCGGACTCCGATATGGCGATCATGCCGTCGAGCGTTCATCTATCAAACAACGTTTATTTAACGGCTATTCGCCACACGAGCTGGATTGAACTTTATCGGTCAGACGATGCGGGCCTGACGTGGCGGTTTGTATGTAAACCTGTCGCGTACACGGGCGAGCACCATGGAAATCCTCCATTCCTGGTGAAGCTAAAGGACGGTCGTATCGCGCTCACCTATGGATTTCGGGCAGAACCGTTTGGGATTCGAGCTCGCTTGAGCAGCGATGAAGGCCAAACCTGGAGCGTCGAGATTCCGCTTAGAACGGACGGCGGGACCTGGGATCTGGGATACACGAGGACAGTGCAAAGGCCCGACGGCAAACTGGTGACCGTCTACTACTTCAACGATCACAAAGATACGGAGCGGTACATCGGCGCCACTATCTGGGAGGCGAAGTGAACAGTGGTGAATTACTGGAATTTCTGAGGACAATAGATACGCCCACGGTGGCGAATGCGATTGAAGCATTCCAACTTCGTTCGCGCGCCGAAGGATTCCCATCGGCCGCTGTACGATGTCTGTTTCCCGAACTGGGCGTGATGTGCGGATACGCCGTGACGGCGCAAGTAGAGACGGTCAGCAATGTCAATCCGCTGATGGAGGCTGAATTCGTCAATCTTTTCGCAGCAGTGGAACAGTCTCCCAAACCGGCAGTTGTTGTTATGCAAGATATCGGGAGTGAACCAGAGCGCGCGGCTCATAGCGGTGAAGTGATGTGCACTATCTTCTCCACGCTGGGCGCCATCGGAGTTGTCACCGACTCAGCGGTGCGCGACTTGTGCGCCGTGCGCAAGCTGGGATTCCACTACTTCGCACGCGGAACTGTCTCCAGCCACGCGCACTTTCGGATAGTCCGGTCCAGTGTGCCCGTCCACGTGCATGGCATGACCGTGCGACCTGGCGATCTGCTTCACGGAGATGAAAACGGCGTAGTGTCCATCCCGGAGGGGTGCCTGGAGAAGCTGCCCGAAGCGATTCAGACGGTTCTCGATAAAGAACAGAAGTTACTCGAGTTCGTACGGCAGCCAGGTTTCACTAGCAGCATGTTGCGTAATCGGTTCCTTCATTAACTTCCATGAACAGAAGAAGCTTTCTGAAACAAAGCAGCGCCACGTTGGCGCTTTCCAGTTTGCTCCCGGCAAAGAGCGCCGGCGACACCATCGATTTGAAGCAATGCACAGTGACCTTGCCGGCGAATGCCAGCGCGCGGATGCGAAAGGCAGCAACTGTTCTTGTGGAAGAGGTGGAGAAACGGAGCCAGATTCGTTGGGCCATTGCGCAGCGAGGGGAATCCGGAGCGGGAGTATCGCTGGCTATTAGTTCCGGCGGCCCGCGGGAAGGCTACTCAATTCGTGCCGATGGCAATCACATAGCCATTACCGGTTCCGATGAAAGGAGTCTTTTGTTCGGAGTCGGCAAGGTGCTGCGTACGATTGTGTGCGGGCGGCAAAGCGTGACGATCAACCCGGTTCACGTTGCCGGTTCCAGTGCACCGAAATATCCGCTGCGCGGACATCAACTGGGGTATCGGCCGAAGACGAACGCTTATGACGCCTGGAACGTGCCGACATGGGACCAATACATACGCGATCTGGCGATGTTCGGGACGAATGCCATTGAGTTGATTCCGCCCCGTTCGGACGATCTCCCCGACAGTCCGCACTTCCCGCTGCCGCCTGAACAGATGATGATCGAGATGTCGCGCATATGCGACAACTACGACCTGGACGTCTGGGTTTGGTACCCGGCGATGGACCCCGACTACGCGGACTCGGCGACGGTGGAATCCGCGCTTAAAGAATGGGCGCACATCTATCAAGTTGTTCCGCGCATCGACGCCGTGTTTGTGCCGGGCGGCGACCCGGGCCACACTGCGCCAAAACCGATGCTCGCGTTTCTTGAAAAACAGAAGGCGAGTCTACGGCGCTTTCATCCCAAGGCCCAGATGTGGATGTCCCCGCAGGGCTTTCGCCAGGAGTGGATGGAGGTGTTCTTTCAGATTCTGGAGCAGCCCCAAACTTCGAGTTGGCTGGACGGCATCGTATTCGGTCCGCAGAACCGGTTTAGTTTAGCCGATTTCCGGGAGCGCGTGCCAAAGCGCTATCCGATTCGCTTCTATCCCGACATTACCCATAGTACGGCCAGTCAGTATCCAGTTCCTAATTGGGACATTGCGTATGCGTTGACGCAAGGGCGCGAAACAATCAATCCGCGGCCGGAGGGTGAAGCGAACATTCTGCGGCGTCTTTCTCCGTATACCATCGGGTTTCTGACTTACTCGGAAGGCTGCAACGACGACGTAAACAAGTTTGTATGGAGCGCCCTCGGTTGGGACCCGCAGATGCGCGTCACAGATGCGCTTCGCCAGTACGGACATTATTTCTTTGGGTCTCAATATGCGGACGGTGCTGCGCAGGGTCTTCTGAACCTGGAGCAGAACTGGAGTGGTGCGCTGGCTACGAATGAAGGCGTGAAAGTTGCCCTCGCTCAGCTTCAGGAACTCGAGCGAAAGGCTTCGCCCGCCGTGCTCGAAAACTGGCGATTCCAGCAGATGTTGTATCGCTCCTACTTCGACGACTATGTTCGCAGCCGGCTGCTGGAAGAAATGGCCGCGCTTGAACGAGCGCGCAACACTCTTTCCGTCGTGAACGAGATCGGATGGACGCCGGAGCCTTTAGAGATCGGCGGATCGCCCAGTGTGACTCCGCCGAACGGTCGCGATCCCGCGCTGATTTTGGAAAAAGCTGATCATATTCTTATACAAGGCGCGAATTCGTATCAGAATCTTCCATCGCGCACGCGAGTGAAAGAACTGGGCGAAGCTCTTCTGCAGAGCATTCACATGCAACTGGCAGTGGATCGATACCAAGGTGAAGCCGTTGTGCGCGGCACAAATCTCGAAACACTTGATTACCCTGTCACGAACATTCCATGGTTCCGAACGCAGCTTGCTGCAATCCGAAAGCTGAGCTCGCCGAATGAGCAGGTGACGGCGATCAAGCAATTGCTAGGGCGCCCTGACCCGGGGCCCGGAGGCTTCTACGACGATCTTGGTGATCCGCAGAATCGTCCTCACTTACTTCTCGGACCCGGTCCGGTACTCGATCCCGAGTTCCGCAAATCGGCGTTGACGGGCTTCGGCTATCCCGACCGATTGGGTACCGATGCACCTATACAGTGGAAGCGCTGGGCGGAATCGTTATATGATGCCGCACTGCAAGTGCGCTACGACAATCTGGATCCGGAGGGCAGTTATAAGGTTCGCGTCGTGTATTCAGGAGACGCAAGACGTATTCAAATCAAACTGGTGGCAAATGGCGCCATAGAGATCCATCCACTGATGACCCGTCCGTGGCCGCCGAAGCCAATAGAATTCGACATTCCAGATGAGGCTACTCGCGGCGGGCAATTGGAATTGGCATGGACACGCGAACAAGGCCTGGGGGGAAATGGCCGCGGCTGCCAGGTGTCTGAGCTTTGGCTGATCAGAAAATGAGCGAGCAATCTATGCCCGGAAAACAAGACATCGCGCCGTGGGAGAATCCCGTGCGCCAGTCACTGAGGAATGGAACACCTGTCATCGGCGTGACTATCTCGACCACAAGCATTGAGATAGCTGCTCAGATCGCGGACATGGGCTTCGACTTTCTCTGGATAGAGATGGAGCACTCACCCATCACCCTTGAAACCGCGCGTAACATCATTCTTGCGACGCGCGGTAGCCGGACGATGCCGTTTATCCGCGTTCCGGTAAATGAACTCTGGACAGCGAAACGGGTCATGGACATGGGAGCACTCGGCGTTATCTTTCCGTTCATCAACTCGGCCGAGACCGCTAGGCGCGCAGCGGACGCGTGCAAGTATCCACCGCGGGGGTTGCGAGGTTCCGGCGCTGGGCTCGCTACGTTCCGCTGGCCAGCGCCGGGCGGCTACTATGATTTCGCCGACAAGAACATCATGGTGGTGACGAACATTGAGGAGGTCGCCGCGGTTGAAAACATTGATGCGATCGCGGAGACCCCTGGCATCGACGTCCTGTTCATTGGAACGAGCGATCTTTCGTTTTCTCTCGGTCTACGGGGCCGGCAAGATGAGCCCGCGCTGCAGGAAGCCATCAATAAGATTGTTCGCGCTGCGCAGCGGGCGGGCAAAGCAGTGGGACGTCCGTTGGTGAACGCGTCGCAGTATCAGCAATTCGTCGACGCGGGCTTCACATTTTTCCAGGCGCAGACCGAAATCAACTTGCTTGCTGCCGGAGCGGAGGCTTACTTGAAGCCGCTGAATAGATGGCGACCCTCCGTTGGGCCGCGTCCCATGTACTGACGTGCCATCCGCCCTAAAGCAATATCGGTGGCAAGTTGTCGCCATGCTGTGGTGCGTATCCGTGTTCAATTATGCCGATCGCTCGGCTTTATTTGCACTGTTCCCGTTGCTCGAACGCGAGATGCACCTGTCCACGGTGCAACTCGGTCTCCTTGGATCGTCTTTCGCCTGGATGTATGGGATCTGCGCGCCGTTTTCGGGCGCAATTGTTGATCGGGTCAAGCGCAAGCGCGCAGTGTTGGGTGGCCTCTATGCCTGGAGCCTGATCGCTTCCTGCACTTCCCTTGCCCGAGGGTTTGTCCAGTTGCTCGCGTTTACAACCGCGGAAGGCGTTGGAGAAAGCTTTTACTACCCGGCATCCATGTCGATGATCAGCGACTATCATGGCGTCGATACGCGATCACGCGCGATGGGACTGCACCAGACAAGCGTGTATTTCGGGACAATAACAGGAGCGTTCTTCGCCGGACTTATCGGCCAACGGTTCGGGTGGCGGTGGTCCTTCATCACATTCGGTGGCTGTGGTCTTGTCCTCGGGCTGGTGCTGATGAAAGGTTTGCGCGAGCCACAACGGCAGTTGAGCGCTGTCGGCGGAGTAGATCCAAAGCGGTCGCTGATCGCGTTTCTGCGTTCGCTCCGCCGCTCGCCGGCCGCGTTGTTACTCCTTGCAGGATTCTGTTGCGCGAACTTCGTCGCCATGGTGCTGCTGTCGTGGATGCCGAAGTTCCTGTACGATCGTTTCGGACTGAGCGTCGCCCTGGCTGGATTGTCTGCTACTGTCTTCGTACAACTGGCGAGCATGTTCGGTTCGCCACTCGGGGGTTGGCTTGCGGATACCATGCAGGCGAAGCGTTCCGGTGGACGGATTGCGGTGCAAGCTGCAGCGCTGTTCTGCGGCGCGCCGTTTGTGTTCCTCTGCAGCCGCGCCGATTCGGTGGCTCTCATTGCGAGCGCGCTTGCGGTCTGGGGACTCTTCAAAGGCATCTATGACGCCAACATTTTTGCCTCGCTCTATGATGTAATTCCTTCGGAGTTTCGCGGCACGGGTGCAGGGTTTATGAATATGATCGGCTGGCTCGGCGGCGGCGGACTCGCGCCTGTCACGATCGGTTTTCTGGCACAACATATTGGTTTGGCCAAGTCGCTGGGTTTAACGGGAGTTGTTTACGTTGGCGGTGGATTGGTACTGCTCATCGCGTCAAGAATAAGCTATGCAGAATCGAAAGCCGGAGGGCGACAACCGATTGTTGCCGCAGCTACGCGCTTTACCCATTGAGCGCTGCACTACATTCAAGAGATGATTCAGCTACCCGGCAACTGGCAGGAACTTTGGTCAAACTTTCAGCACATCGCGATAGCTTACGTGTTGACTGCCAGCATCGGTTGGGAGAGCGAGCACGAGACGCCCGGGGCGGGCGTTCGCACGTTTCCAATCGTTGGCATGGCCAGCTGCGGGTATATGCTCCTCTTGGGCTCCCAGCCAGATGCTGCCGCTCAGTCCCGACTGCTTCAAGGCTTGATTACAGGGATAGGTTTTATCGGTGGCGGCGCGATCCTTAAGGAAGGTGCAAGCGTCCGCGGCACGGCAACCGCCGCGAGTGTCTGGAACGCTGGCGTTATCGGCGCTGCTGTTGCGATGAATCACTATGGGACCGCTGTAGCGCTTGCGCTGCTCAACCTATTTACGCTGCGTGCATTGCTGCCGCTCAAGAAACGGCTTGACCGCAAAAGAATCTCAGAGTCCGACTGAGCTCCGAGCCCATTGCCACTGGAATCATCAAATCCGAAGCTGCCGCACTTGCGTCCGCTGCGGTGAACCAGAGTTGCGCTAAAATTCCCTGACATCTATATTGCAGTGCAAAATTGGCGATGTCACCTGCGAGGTCGACTAAGACCTAATGTTGCAATAAAGTTCGCAAATTGAACCCCGCGTCGTTTCTCACTACGAAACGCTTGGGTGTCCACACAATTTTTATTGCCGTGACACGAAGCAGTACGACATACTGTGCCTCAACTCAGGGTATTTTTGTTATTCAGCGGTTCGCCGCGCCGTATCCTGAACCCGAAGGGGTGTTTCAATGCGCCACGTCGCCGTATGTCTGCTATTTCTCGCCGCTCGTTCGGTATTCGCCCAGGTTGCCGGTACCGGTTCAATCCAAGGAACAGTCACCGATCCATCCGGAGGGACCGTGCCTGGCGCTACTGTTACCGCAACGAATGTTGCAACTGGAGTTAACACCGTTACGAAAACCACTAGCTCCGGTGTTTTTGCAATCCCGACACTTACGCCAGGCGAGTATAGCGTGACCATGACCGCGACTGGCTTCCAGACCCTCAAGCAGGAGCATGTGGTGGTCGATGCACTCCAAACTGTTCCGGTAAGTGGAACGTTGCAGCTAGGCTCGACCACCCAAGCGGTCGTGGTGCAAGCCGAACCCACCGTTCTGAAAACCGACGATGTGGCGCTGGGCTCGTCTATGGAGAACCAGGTTTATGATTCGCTTCCACTCGCGATGAACGGATCTGCGCGCGATCCCACCGCGTTCGCCGGCCTTGCTGTAGGCGTTAACACTTACAGCACGCAGGCCGCGGGTCCTTCCACTGGATCCTTCAACGGCGGTCAGCCGTATCAAAATGAAGTCTACATCGAAGGTCTTCCTTTGACGAGCGCCGGGACTGAGGCTGATACGCGCAACCTGGCCTTCGGTGTTTCCGTGGAAGCTGTGGATCAGTTCCAGGTGGAGACGTCCGGGGCCAAGGCAATGTATGAAGGGCAGGGTGTAGAGAATTACGTTTTCAAGTCGGGAACCAACCAGTTCCATGGCGGAGTTTTCGAGTATTTTCGCAATACTGATTTCGACGCCCGCGGTTTCTTTCCGGCCACGACTCCCGTTGAACACCAGAACGAATTTGGTGGCACTATCGGTGGCCCGATCATGAAGAACAAAATGTTCTTCTTCGGCAGCTACGATGGGTACCGCTACGATTCCGCCTCGCCTCCCGGATACCAGAGCATACCCACCGCGGACGAACGCAACGGCAATTTCAGCGCCTTTCCACAGATCATCTACGATCCCACCAGCGCTACGGGCAGCAAGATGCGCGTCCCGTTCCCGAACAATACGATTCCGGCCAACCGTATTTCTTCGATTTCGCAATCGTTTCAGTCGTATTTGCCTGCTCCCACCAACGGCAACATTCAGAACAACTATCTGGCGACATTGCCGGTTCTGGTCAACAACAACAACACTACCGATAAAATCGACTACAACCTGACCGACAAGAATCGCGTGTTTGGTCTTATCAGCGTGGGCAAATATTCGACGAACTTCACCGGTAGCCTAACGCCGATTAGCACGTCCACTCTGCCGCCGCCTTATACCGATGGGCGTGTCGTGGCGGAGACATCCACGGTCGGGCAGATTCACGATACCTACACCATCTCGCCGACCCTTCTGAATGAGTTCGCTGTTTCTTACAGCAGGTTGTGGATACCGCTGGGCAGCGATTCGGCGAGCGGCGATTATCCTAGCAAGGCCGGCCTAACTGGCCTGCCCCCCGGTCTGGGAAGCTTGGCATTCCCAGACATGACTTTCAACGGTAATAACTCTCCTATTTCCTGGGCGGGTACCAACTCCCACGTTTTCAACGAAGCTCAGAACACGTTTGACATTCAGAACAATGTGCTTTGGATTAGAGGCAAACACAATTTTACGTTCGGCTTCCAATTTCAGGCTCTCCAGGACAACGAAACATTCGCGCAAACTGCCGGGTTCACTTTCAGTAACAATGAGACTGCGCAGTTCAGCCCCACGGGAACTCTCATTCCGACAACGGGACTCAGCTATGCGAGTTATCTGCTGGGGGCGGTGGACGGCGCCAGTGCTCCCCAATACTCCGTTACCGAGACGGGCGGCCGTTATAAGACGTACGCCTTCTATGTCCAGGACGATTTCAAAGTCAGTTCTCGGCTGACCTTGAATTTGGGACTCCGCGAGAATATCTGGAGCCCATTCACAGAAGTTAACAACGTGATGTCGTTCTTTAACCCCGCTCTAGCCAACCCACTGGTGGGCGGCATTCCGGGCGCACTACAATTTGCGGGCAACGGTCCTGACGGTTGCAATTGCTCAACACCGGTTAAGCAGCATAATCTCAATCTCGCGCCCCGTATTGGTGTTGCGTACCAAATTGACAGCAAGACCGTGCTGCGAGCCGGATATGGCATTTTCTACGCGCACGCCGGTGGCGTAGGTGGTCGAGTAAACGGACGCCAAGGTCTGAGCCAGATTGGCTACACCTCGGGCAACAGCTTCAGCAGCACTGTCACCGGTCAGCCCGCGTTTTATTGGAATAACGGATTTCCGGCGAATCCGCTTCCGCCACCGTTCTTCAACCCGAGTTATGGCATCGGTTTCATCAACGCCGCGGCGGGCGCGTCTATTGGCGCCGGGCCATCAACAGCACAAACGCTTGTGTACGGCGATCCCAATTACGGTGGCAAGCCGCCGTACTACGAGGACTGGAGCTTCGATGTAGAACGTTCGTTGACCTCGAACCTGTTACTCAGTGTTGCCTATAGCGCGAGCGCAGGGCACTGGCTGCCGGGCGCGGGCGTTGCCGGCCCGTTCACGGACCAGATACCTGAGCAGTATCTTCCGCTCGGATCTCTGCTCACACAGACCCTGACCGCGACAACGCTCGCGCAAGCTCGAGCGTTATTTCCGAACATCCAAATTCCGTTCCCCAATTTCACCGGAACCATCGGTCAAGCATTAAAGCCATTCCCGCAATACAGCAGCATTTCGGATCCCTGGCTGGATGTAGGAAATTCCACGTACAATTCACTGCAAGTCTCACTGACTCACCGGCTATCGCACGGTCTCACATTCATGATCAATTACACCTTCAGCAAGGAACTCGACGACTTGGTCGGCGTGCGCGATCCAAACAAAGACTTTTTGGAAAAAGCGCCGGGAACTATTGATCATCCGCAAGTTGCAACCGCTACCTTCGTCTATCAACCGCCCATCGGCGCCGGCCACAACTGGAACAGCTCGAACCGAGTTGTCAGCGCTCTCATAAGCCATTGGCAGTTTTCCGGAATTTTCACGTTCAGCAGTGGAGCTCCCTTAACCATCACGGGCACTTGCGTCGGCGGTGGCATCATCGATGCAACCTGTTACCCCAGTTACAACCCTAATTTCTCCGGAAGCGTTTGGGAGAACGGCTCTATCGGTAGCGGAGGGGCAAACGTTGCCACCACACCTTACCTCAACAAGACCGCCTTTGTAGATCCGGCGAATTACACCGTTGGCAACGTTGCTCGTGCCGCCCCCTATAGCCTATTTGCTCCTCACATGGCGGATTTCGATCTCAGTGTGCGACGCGAATTCGCCATTACCGAACGAGTGAAGCTGGCAATGCAGGCCGATGCGTTCAATATCAATAACGGAGTGTATTTCGCCGCGCCGGGAACCGGCATCGATTCCGCGAACTTCGGCATTTTCTCCTCAATGGCCAATCAGCCCCGCAAACTGCAGTTTGGCGCCCGAATTTCTTTTTAGGGACGGAACTAAGGGTTCGGCGAAGTGAACAGCCGTTTGTAATCTTCCCAATGGGCATTCATGACGTCGATCTTGTGCTTAAGTTGCACGGGGAGCGCAGGACCTAATCTGCGCGCTGTCTCTTCGCGCGCAAGCGGAGCCGTATCGACCAGTCGCTGCTTTGTGGTCTCAAGAAGACGACGTAACTCGGCGGCATTGTCGATCTCATTTCGGGCAATATTCAGCAGATCGTCGCGATCCCATCCGCTTCGGGTCCCGAGCACCGGGTCCGGTTGCGGGGCAATCTTCGAAGCTTTGGCGCGATCCAATCCCGCCTGATACTCGACTGCATTGCCGACAGTTCGAACGAAGCACTGCACGGTCTTGATGCGCTGTGTCAGCAACTCCCATTTCGCCGCATCCGAGCCCGCGCGGTCGCAAATCCGCTGTGTCAAAACTAACGCATGGGCCGTGGCCGCCGTGACCTTCTCGATAATGTTCTGCACCAGCAACCGGGCTCCCCAGCCTTCGTACATACGCATCGCCTGAATATCGATGAGGTCGCCGGCCTCTTCTTCGCCCTTTGCCTGCAGCAGAAAGGGCCGGAAAGACTCCGCCTCATCGTGCGTCAGTTCAGCCGGATATGGGACGAATGGCCGTGTCACCCAGCGTGTTAGAACGCAGCCCATGGTCAGCACTGGTCCGAAGTTCAGGGTTCCTAAGTACCGTTCCGCATCATCGAGAGCGAGCCAAAGCTCGAGTTGGTCGTCGGCATTTCGCGCACCGGCCGTTTCCGCCGCAAGATCGTGAAGAGCGCTCAAGGTCTCAAGTCTGGTCGATGATGGATGGCTCCGAAGACGTTCCAGGACGCGAAAACCGAGGTCGAGATTCTGTTGACCGTCGAACGACATCACCAATTTCGAGTTGACGTTCCCTTGTCCGCCTGACAGTGCACGAGCCCACTCAACAGGTCGAGGGATGCCGAGAACGGGAGCGAATTCCCCTTCTGCCGCCGAGAATCTACGCACGGTAACGCGATGGCCGTCCGGCGCCTCAAAGTGATCGACCGCCATTCCAGCAGGCAGGGCGCGGGCGATTAGCTGCGGCCGATCGAACGTCGGCAACATCCATTGTCTCGGAGCGATCTCGACCAGATCCGCCTGTATGTCATGGCCGCTGTCTTTGGCTGCTTCGTGGAGCGCCGAAAGAAAACCTGTGACCCGGTCCTGCATGGGCCGGCCTTGGCAGAATACAGGTCCATTTGAGCCGGGATATAAGGAAGGCGCCCAGCAGAGTCCCGAGCCCGCATCGCTTGTAGGCAGAAAGAAAATCTCGACTTCCGGGCACCGATTCAAAAGTTGCCGCATCGACTGACGGTACAAAGCGAGTACTTCGGGGCGGTCCACGCAAGGAGAGAAGTGAGCTTTCCGCGAGCGGTTCGGCTGGTCTACACGGGGTCCGCGAAGTTGGGGGAAATCACTGAAGAAAGCCTCGGGCAGTACTGATGGCTCGTTTGTGGAGTAAGCGGCTTTCAAACCATGCCGTCGCAAGATCTCGCAGCGCCGCTGAAACAGTCCGGCTACCGACTCTGCGTATTCCGTGTTGACGTAGCGCTGCATGGCAGCGGGTGGAAAGATCTTGAGCAACGCCGGGTGGTAGATGAACCAAACGGGGTATGGATCACCCGGTGTATCGAACTGCCATAGCGCAGGCGGGAAGTCTTCCGTAATCAGAACGTGTGAAACCCCAGCGGTCTTCGCTTCCCGTGCGTTGCGTTCAAATTCTTCATCGTAAGTTCCAGTGTCTCCAGTACGTGTAGCCCTCTGCCCAGCGTCCTGCGCCAAACTGAGGCCCTTCCACGTACACCCGGCCGCCGTGAAAGATTTGATAGCAGTTCGTCGGGTCATTCTCATATGCTAATGAAGGCTCCTCTCTATGTCATTCTCCGCAGTCGGATTGTTCATTGCGGGGCTCATGTCGGCGACCAATATCTTCACCGATGTGGCTCGCAAGAAAGCAGTTCAAAAGCACTCACTGATTCCTACAACGTTTTGGTGCCAAGTCTCCGCCGCGATCATTTTCGGGTTGGTCATCATTGGGCGCTTGGGCTCGGGCAATCACATCGCTTTTGTGGATGGCGGGCCACTGTTCGGCCTTTCTGCCGTTCATCCTTCACCTCTCGTAACTTATTCCATCTACTTACTGCTTGACGTTCTGCTGGTCTCCATTGCGAACGTGCTTTACTTTCGTGCTCTACAGGTCTCCCCCTTATCTCTGTGCATCCCATTTCTCGCGTTTACGCCAATATTCCTGATTCCCACTGGATTCGTGATGCTGAGAGAACTGCCTCCGGCCGCGAAGTTAATGGGTGTCGTGTTAGTAGTCGTCGGATCAGTACTGCTGCATCGGCGATTGTTCGCGGTGGGTTGGACAGCGCCGTTCAAAGCTATCGTCCAGGAGAAGGGAAGCCGCTATATATTGCTTGTGGCGCTTATCTTCTCAATTACGAATCCGCTCGAGAAAAAATTGGTCCTCATGAGCGACGTCTATACACAAGCATTTTTTTTCGGAATCGGCTTGTGCGTGTTCTTCTTCGTCTTGACTATCGCAAAACGCGAGGACTTCAACTCCGGGCTTCGAGGAAACGTGCTCTGGATCTCCGCGGCCGGTGTTATGGATGGAGTTTCCTTGCTCTTGCAGTTTGCTTCCTATCACTACATTGACGTTGTTATTTCCATCAGCATCAAAAGAGCTGGGATTGTCCTCGCGGTCGTCTTCGGCTGGCTCTTTTTCCGGGAGCGAGGAATTCCCGACAAAATGATCGGTTCCTCTGTGATGCTGATCGGAGTGTTGATCATCTATCTTCCGGTAAACGCAACCGAGGCGATGGCGATGACATGTCTCAGCCTCATCGCTGCCGCGATCGCGCTGTATGCCACTCGTAAACCTGTTTCGGAGCTAGCACCCCCGTGAAGGACATTGAGAAATGAGCGCACTTGGCATTATCAACGTCTCGATTGTTGGTTGCGGCGGCATGGCCGGCCAGTACTTGAATGTTTATCGAGATCTAGATTGGGTTAATGTTGCGTCCTGTATTGATGTAAACCTCGATTCCGCGCAGGACGCGGCACGGCGTCTTTCTGCACCTGTCGGAACGTCATCGTTCGATGCCGCACTTACGAAGGACGTAGACGCGGTCATCATCAACACCCCGAACCACTTACACCGAGTGCAGGCCATTGCGGCAATAGAGGCAGGCAAACATGTCCTGCTGCAGAAACCCGTTGCCGCGACGGTGGAGGACGCGGAAGCCATTGCTCATGCGGCAGAGCGATCCGATAAAACTATCGGCCTGTACATGAGTTATTTCGATCAGCCGCTGATGCACGACATTCGCGACCTGATTATGCAGGGATATCTCGGGAATTTGGTGCATTTCTACGGTCGTTATATGCACAAAGGAGGGATGATTAGTTCGGCGCGCGCACTGGAAGGAACTCGCACCTGGCGCACGTCGCTCGACCAAACAGGCGGGGGCTGTTTCATTCAACTCGCTGTCCATTACATCCATTTGATTGAATGGATGACCGGCGCTGAGGCTGTGCGCGCGAGCGCGTTCACAGGAAATCTGCAGAGCCCAGGGATCGAAGGCGAAGACCTCGCATGCGCTCTACTGCAACTGAACAGCGGGGCTGTGATGACGATTGATACAGCCTGGTGTTCCAATGGCGAACAACTCTCGATGCATGGCACTCTCGGAAGAATTGAATACCGGAATAGCCGCTTTCTAAGCATCGCATCCTCTAAGGGCGCGTTCAAAGGCCGCGTCATCGATTACGCAGGCGGCATCGAATCATCGTTCGACGGCGAGCACGGCGCGGAACGGCAGATGCACATTGTGCCTCCGGCTTTCGACGATACCAGCAACCCGTATAACCAGCACAGAATGTTCCTGGAGGCGGTGCGAGGTCACAAGCCGCCGTTCTGTTCTATTTCTTCCGGCGTACATGACCTGCGATGCGTGCGCGCTGTTTACGATTCGGCACGGCTCGGCTGCGCCGTGGATGTAGCTCAACCTCGTCGCTGAGGTCGATTCTGCGGCGGAGCGGAAGGTGCTTCTTCAGGAAGTTGATCCGCGCACATCTGAAGTAGCTCAATCACATTGAGCGAGGACTGGGCCACACTATTTGTCGACATGCCAGGCACTTCCTCAATTGAATTCAAGACGTCAGGCCCTTTTACCGCTCGCGGCTTGTACATGTCCGCCCACATACTGTAGCCGCCGTTTGGCCCCGAGGTCGCGCGCTTTGCGAACGCAGGGTTTTTTGTTTCCATGTACGCGTAAGCTGCGAGCCGACCGCCGCCTGCATACTGGCCGTCCGCGCCTTCATCGCTAGTCTGCATATCTTTGGCGACTATCTGTTTGGGTGCGTTGGTAAGGCGGCAATATTGCAGGAATGCTTTCTTCCAACCTGGGTTATCTATGAGCTGATTCACTTCAAACGCGACTTCGCCGCCGCCCTGAATGATTTGCAGGTTATACACGCCGAACGGATCGTCGCCCAACGGGTACATCATGCCGGTTTTTGGATCGTACCCATACATCGCGTTTGGACCGGTCATGAATCCATACGGCATTTTGGCGATGCAGTTCATTCCCGTGATGATCTTGTCCCGATATTTTGTATTGCCTGTGCGCTCCCATTCAGTCATCCAATTGCCGACATAAGCCAGCCAATCCGGACCTCCGCGGATACGCGCTGGATATTTCTTCGGCTCTTCTAGCGGCGAGGCTTCGCGCATCGGATCGATTTCGAGCAACTTATAATCGGCATCGACGACGGAACGCATGATATCTCCCGTGCGCTCATCTGTTGTGAGGTAGTAATAAAAGCGCCGAAATGCGGCTTGGCTGATGCGAGCTTCTTTGGCGCCATCGCCCCAGTGCCTGACATTATGCCGGGAACCGAGCATTGCGAATCGCCCGGAGTGATAAGTATCTACTTCGCTTGTGTGGCGTGTCATGTTTTCCGACATGCGAAAAACATCGTGGCGTCCCGTACGCAGAAAGCTGTACCAAAGCCACATGTCGGTAGCCAGCTCGGTGTTATCCCAAGCGAAGCCGCCAATATCGTATCGCCAAACGTGGCGGCCGGGATCGTAACTATGCATCACATCGCCAAAGTCCCAGAAGCCGTACCAATGTCGCTGCTCGACTTCCTTCATGTACATGGCGAGAGCCGCGTCCAGGTCGTCTTCCATGGCCTTCTTGTAAGGCGTGGACGGGTCCGGTAGGCTCCAGATGCCAAATACAGACGTCGAGTGAATATATGCGGGGGAGCAGACCAAAAGCGGCGGCTCTTGAGTTGCCTTCGCCTGTTCCACGGCATATTGTCGCGCCGGAACGCTGGTGCTCGCAAATAACATCAATTCGCTTGTGCGACCGATCCCGTTCGGGGTGCTGAAGCCGGGCTGCACGTCCTCGTAGCTCGAATTCAGGTCATGAGCTTTCGTGTCGTAGTGACGCAGATCCATAGCCTCGGCATCCGGTGACCAGAGCCATGCATATAGCTGGGCTGTGTTGGTTGTTGCGTTGCGAACTTCTAGCGCAGCCGGGTAAGACTGCCAAAAATTTCTGATTGAGATCGCAATTCCCCCGCTGACATCGCCTACGAACCCCAACCCTGAAGATCGCTTCCCGTCTCCGGCATGTAACCAACAGCTTTGCGGATTCGTGCGCTTTCGAATGACAAAACCATCTGCATCGGCCTGAGTCAGTTTGTACGAATCCCAAATCGCCAGGTCCGTAAGCAGCTTTTGACCAGCGGCATCGAAGTCCGCTTTATTTGGAATGCGTTTGCCGGCGAGCTGATCCGCATAGATATTGCTTCCGGCCGGCCCAACCTGCCGTCGCCCGATCAGCGGCTGTAGCGGCTCGGCCCACAAGCCCTCGCCTTCGCCCGAGAAGCGGACGTGCCGATTTTGAACCTCTTCTCGCATCGGCACATCGAAAACTACGCCGAGCCCGCTTATGAAATCTTTGGACTGATCGCCGTCGAAAACAAACGAGTGAATCATTCGCACCGAAGACTGTCCCGCGGAAAAATACAGCCTCACGGTGAAGGGCAGCCACTCGCGGCTGCCTTTGTCCGCGCGATGCACACCATCAATCCGGACTACACTTCGTACCGGACCGTTCTGCTCGATCGATGCGCTCTTGATTTCGCTACCGAAGTCTTCGAAACGGATCGCTCGGCCGTCCTCGAGGTGCGACCGGTCTTCCAGGCTGCAAACCAGTCGCGCATGCTTCGCGACCTCCCGGCCATCCATCGCCATCGATTCGATGAACGCTGGCCCACGCAGCGGGATGCGGCACTGCAGCGGGCCAGTATCCACTTGGATCACTTGCGCGTCCTGGCTGATGCGTAGTGCGGGCACGCCTCCGGCCTTCCCAGACCCTCGCAGGACCATGAAAGGCCCAGATGCATTCGCCGCCGCGACAGTGGCGAACCCGGTCCACTTAATGGAACCATCCGGCCAATAAGCGAGAGTCCAGCTCTGCACAGGCATCTGCTTTCCATCCGCACTTGTGAGCTGAAACGTATCGTTCTTCTGGATCGCGCCGCGCGCCCAAGGCACGCCCCAGGCAACGCCGCTCTCGATCGCGGGCGCATTTCCTCCCAGCCAATTGACTGAGACGCTTTCGTGCTGCGGCTCAGATATTTGTGGCGTACGCCCGCTACTTGCCGACGCGGGAATCGCCGTCGCAAGTACGCCGATTGCGTCTCGTCTTGTCATTCGCATCGATTCACTCCTGCCCACTTCCTTGGACGTGCTGCGATTCGACTGGTACCAATTGTGGCCCCGGGACATTCGTTTGCTTCGGATCCACGGGATTGAACTTTTTGGCGAGTTCCGGAGTGGGTTCCATCTCCGATGATGGAGTGTCAGTAGCTTTGTTGACCTCGACGCCAAAAACGTAGCTGGGGCCAAACATGTTACTTGTGAAAATCACAAATTTCTTGTCCGGTGAGAAGCGGACATTTGGCTCCAGATGATAGTTATGGTGAGCCATGTTTACGAGGTGTTCTGAACGGAACACGCCAGGGTGCCAAAAACTGGGCTCGTTCAACGCGCCTGCCGTGTCCAGCATCCACGGATGAAATAATTCGATCCATTCTCCGTCGCGCGCTTTGGCTATCTGACCGGGATCGCCACCGTCGCCGGTGAATAACGTATTACCTTGCGTAACGTTGAAGTGGATGGACCACTCGTTACGCTGCATGTGGAAAGCAGTGCGCTGGTGCGTGTCCAGGTTATAACCCGCGAGAAAGAAATCCTCGCTTTCGGGATATTGCCAGTCATACCAGATAGTCTTTCCATCTAGGCCCCAAAATTCGTGGCCGGCGATCTCCATTGCCATCGTGCGCTTATGAATGAGTGTGTTATGTGTCCCGTCCGTATGAATCATCCAGATGCGATCTACTTTCTGCCACGGACCTTCATGGCAGTACATAAGAAGCGTCGGATCGACTGGCGAAAAGAGCATGTGGCCGATCCAATCTGTGGAGTGAAGTAGCGTTGTCACTTTGCCGGTCGCGAGGTCGACGGTGTAGAGAATCACTGGAATATGGGCAGCAAGACGGCGCTCCATCATTTCCGCTTTGTCCTCAGCCTGGACAAGACTGCCGGCTTGCGGTACAGGACGGCCACCCGATGTTGATGTTTGCGGCACGGGGCGATTACGCCCATACTCCTGTTGAGCTCCCGCCTCAGTTTGGTTGTATGTGCCGACGCCAAGCGTTTCGTCGGCATTGATGGTGGCGACGCTGGCGCGCGGAGGCAAAGCAACGAGCTTCTTCACTTCGCCGCTGTACATATCCGCCTTGTAGATGGTGCTCAGTCGAGTGGCGGGGTCCATCTTTGAGAAGAAAACACTGTTTGTCCTTCTGCCGACCACGATGACGTGATTGCCGCCCCGAAAAGACGGTGGGGCGCCTGCAGCCGCGTCCGCCGGCCGGGGCGGGTTCGGCACCAACAAGCGGGTCTTCATCGTCGTGAGATCCAGCACGTGGATACCGTCCGGCGCGTCGTACACCATCAACTTGCCGTCGGGCGAGTAAGCATTGACGTTGAAGTAGAGGCCGGATGATCCCGGTTCATTGGTGAGGCGAACAACGCGGTGACCGGTGTCCTTGTCGACCCATGACGTCGGCGGGTCTGACGTGCCGCCAAAAGCGGCAATGCAGAACGACAGGGCAACAGCCCCGAGAATCAGACGGTAGCTACGGGACATGGATTTACTACTCCTGGCAGAGTGTACATCCTACAGTCATCCCAGCGGCCAAATTACAAAGCCTGCTGCTCTGTTTTGTATTACGAAATAGAAGTTTCGGGTTACTACTTTCGAATTCGTCGGATGGGAAGGCGCACGCGATGCACTGCCAATTCGCATCTAGCCGCCTCTGTTTGACAATACAAAACGATAATTGGATGAACGCCCGTTAGCCCTCAATCGGCGCGATATCAACCCAGCAGCGTTTCTGCCACGACTCCACTCCGGCTTCGGCCAGTTGCACGCCTTTCGCCGCCTCGAGCAGGTTCCAACGGAATGGCTCGTCTTTCACGACATGGCGCAGGAAGAGTTCCCATTCCACCTTGAAAGCGTTGTCGAACGTCGTCTGCTCCGGCACCTTCTGCCACCCTTGGAAGAAGTCGATCGGTTGCGGTATGTCGGGGTTCCAGGTCGGTCTCGGAGTAGATCCGTAGTGCTGAATCCAGCAATCGCGCAGCCCGGCGATGGCGGAACCCCTTGATCCGTCCACTTGTATCGTCAGCAGATCATCGCGCCGGACGCGCACGCACCAAGATGAGTTGAAATGCGCAATGATCCCGCCTTCAAGTTCAAACGTGGCATAAGCCGAATCATCAGCAGTGCACTTATAGGTCTTGCCTTGTTCATCCCGGCGCTGAGGCACATGTATCGCGCCTAAACACGAAACGGCTTTTACGGCGCCGAACAGATTATCCAGCACATACCGCCAATGGCAGAGCATGTCGATGATGATTCCTCCACCGTCTTCTTTCCTGTAGTTCCAGGACGGACGCTGTGCCGGAACAGTGTCACCTTCGAAGACCCAATATCCGAATTCGCCGCGGACGGATTGCAGATGTCCGAAGAATCCCAACTGCTTCAGCGTTTGCAGTTTCAGCATGCCCGGCAACCAGAGCTTGTCCTGAACAACGCCATGCTTCACGCCCGCCTTCTTCGCGAGCCGATAGAGTTCCAGTGCCGTTTCCAGATTCTCCGCAATCGGTTTTTCGCAATAGATGTTTTTGCCGGCCGCTATTGCCTTGCGAACCGCTTCTGCACGCCGGTCGGTTGTCTGCGCGTCGAAATAAATGGAGTACTTCGAGTCCGCCAGCGCCGCATCGAGTTCAGTTGAATACGGCAAGCCGCCAAACTCACGCGACAAGGCCTCCAGTTTCGCTGCATTTCTGCCGACCAGCAGCGGTTCCGGCATAATCGTTTCCGTATCACTAATCCGAACGCCGCCTTGCTGCATGATGGCGTACACGGATCGACGCAAATGCTGGTTCAACCCCATGCGTCCCGTGACGCCGTTCATTACGATGCCGACCGTATGTACTTTCGCTGCGCTCACGCCTGCCCCTTCGGCTTTTCCGTGCATTGCGGCTGGGCACCTTCTGGCAAGGGTGGCGCTGTTTCACCTGCTTTCGGCAATGTGCCATCCAGTTCCTGTCGCCAATGCGCGACATCTCCAGCGGGGCCGTAACAATAAACCATGCGCATGGGTGTGGCCCCGGTATTTGTGAGCTGATGAAAAACGCCTGGTGGAATGTAGACGGCCTGACCCGTGTTCACCGTTCTTCTTTCCTCGCCCAAGCACATTTCACCCGTGCCCTCCACGATGTAGTAAATCTCTTCCTGATCCTGGTTGTGCCATGGCACCTGCCCGCCGTTTGGTTCCAGCGTTACGTGCCCCATCGAAAAAGTCGTGGCTTGAATTGGGCTTGCTCCCCCGGCCAGATTTTGTGTCCGCCGTCGGGCGGGATAACTTCGTCCCACAATCTCGGCCAGATCTGCAACGATCATTTGCGCTCACTCCGGAAAATAAAGTATGGCCTGTCTGTGATGGAATCGCAGAACGGTCGAGCCGAACTGAAATCCTTGCGTCCTCATTGCGATACAACGGCCGGCGCTACGTGCATCGCACGTTCTGAAAAATACGGCGCCAGCGGATCGCTGTTCAGCGCTTTTAATCCTGCAATTACCGCTTCAGCATTGATCTCCGCGCCGGCCAGAGTTGTGTGCGTATGCTCGTCGCCGAACAATGGGTTCACTTTGTCCGGACCCATCGTGTCGTACCGCTCCGCGATAATCTCATTCAGATCCACCAGCGGCGCTTTCTCCTGCTGTGCAATCTGCTCTGCCCAACCTGCATAGTCGCTCTTGTTTCTTGCGATCTTGCCATCCTTCCAAATTTTGCGCGGAATCATGGTGCAGATAATCGGTGTTGCTCCTTTTGCCCGCGCGTCAGTGATGTACTGGCGGATGTACCAGCCGAACGTGCGTACAATCTCGTGTTTGTGCGTGAGCATGTTGTCGATCTCTTGGTTTTCATCACCCATGCCCTTGATCGAGCCTCGCGCGCGGCTGTCGTCATTTATCGCGCCGCCATCGTTGTGCCCGAACTGCACTAGAACGAAATCGCCCGGCTTGAGCACGTCCACTATCCGCTGCCAGTGTCCTTCCGAGATGAATGTGCGGCTGCTTCGTCCGCCCAACGCCCAATTTACAACGTTGATCTTGTTGACGTCGAAGTAGACCCCAATTAGATCGCCCCAGCCCCATTGTCCGTTCTTTCCATCTCCTTGTCCGTTGCGAACCGTGGAATCGCCCACGATATACAACGTCGGCAGTTCAGGATGCAGTGGCAGTTTGTTCTTCGGCAAATGGCTCTGCGAAGGATCTGGCGTCTGCGCGCCGGATAGGAACACCAAAATGGATGCAAGTAACGTTGGTCTCAACAATTTCCAGTTCTCCCTATTCCGCTGGCCGTTTTGTTCAGACGCTCTAGAAGATTAGGGCGTAGAGCATTATATAGAGGTTAGATAGGTTCAACGCAATGCGCTTTCGTTATCTCAAAACCGTACTCTCGGTGTTTTCCGTAGTAGCTTGCGCGCAAGACGCGTCGAATCTGCCGAAATCCCAACCGCCGAAAACGTGGTTTGATGTCCAGACCGGTCATCGCATCGTTCGAATCAGCGACGAGCCCAATAGCGCCAGCCTCTACTTCAACGGAAATGCCTACACCGCTGACGGTAAGGGGATGGTCTACAGCACCCCCAATGGCATCTCGGTCGTTGATCTTTCTAATTTCAAAACCCGTTCCGTCGTTACAGGACGGGTTCGCATTGTCAACACGGGCCGCAAAAATCAGACCGTCTACTACGTCAAGAACGACGATCATTCACTCTACGTAACTAACATTGAAACTGGCGCGACACGTAGGATCGGGGCTCTTCCCCCTCGCGCCGGCATCGATACTATCAACGCGGATGAGACGCTCGCCGCGGGCGCGTACGTAATCGGTGGGGGAACGGACTACGGCAACACGGCCGGCCAGCAGACTCACCCGCTTGATCAGCCCGCTAACAAGGGCCAAATGATGGAGCGCACTCTCGCCGCGCATCTGCCCCGCGTTCTCTACGTCGTGAATCTGCAGACCGGCGAGCAGAAGATAATCCTCCACAGCACCGACTGGCTGAACCATCTTCTTTTTTCACCTACTGATCCGACTCTCTTGATGTACTGTCACGAAGGCCCCTGGCAAAAGGTGGATCGAATCTGGACCATTCGCACCGATGGCACCCAGAACACCCTCATTCACAAGCGCACCATGGAGATGGAAATCGCCGGCCACGAATTCTGGGGACAAGACGGCAAGACGATCTGGTACGACTGGCAAACTCCCAAAGGAGAGGATTTCTGGATTGCTGGTTATGACGTGAATACTCATCAGCGGACCGCGTACCACATGCAGCGCGACGAGTGGTCGATTCATTTCAACGTTTCAAAAGACGGGTCGCTGTTCTGTGGCGATGGCGGCGACCCCGGACAGGTCGCCCACGCGCCCGATGGCGAGTGGCTCTATCTTTTCCATCCGACGCTCATTAAGAACACCGGAGTTCAGGATCCGAACTTCGTCCGAGCGGGTGTGTTCCATGCCGAAAAGCTTGCCAACATGTCTAAGCATCACTACCACCTGGAGCCGAACGTCAGCTTCACGCCCGACCAGAAGTGGGTTATCTTCCGATCCAACATGTTCGGCCCCACGTACGTTTTCGCGGTCGAAGTCGCAAAAACAACCGACAGCGCGGATCATGCCACCGCAGGCCGCTAAGCATGGGTCTGCTCAAATTCGGCGTTTCTGCACCAACGTTTTGTAGTGCGAAATGACGTGCGCCGCCGTCGCCTGCTCTTCTGATGCCCATCTTCGCCCCCCTTCAAGAGTGGCAGTCTGAATTGGTCCCGAATATGAATCAAAGATCGCGCTGGACGCCCAAATTGTAAGTTGGAGAATCCGTTTCTCAATGCAAAACCCCTGATAAGTGAAACTACTATATTGCTCTGAACTGACTTTTTCATTACTGTAATCGCAATTGTGCCTCAGGGTCGTCTAGACACACTGTCGTGCGCATCTGTGGTCTCAAAAAATATGAATTGTCACGTAGCAATGTTCGTATCCGGACTGTTGATTCTTCGTAGCAGTATCAAAGCGCTCGCAGTCTGTTTGTTGTTGATTGCTGGGGCGGCTGCTTTCGCCCAAAGCAATCGTGGCGGAATCACCGGCAATGTTACGGACGCCAGTGGTGCCGTAGTACCAAATGCTTCCGTAACCATCACGAATACCGGTACGGGTGAGGTTCGTCGCGTTACCACGGACAGCAAAGGTGACTATCTACTGGAGAACCTCGATCCTGTTGTTTATACCGTTGCCGTAGAGGCGCCGGGCTTTCAGAAAGACATAACGAGCAGTGTCAAAGTAGATACCTCGTCCGTGTCTACGGTAAACGTGAAACTGAGGCCCGGGAATGTCTCGACGGAGGTGAATGTGGAGGCTGCACCGCCCCTCGTCGATACGGAATCAGGAACCGTTAGCACGACGATCACTCAGCGAATGCTTACTGATGTGCCACTTACTAATCGAAGCGTGCTTGATCTTGCAGTCACGATTCCAAACGTCTCCGGGGACGTGGGCACGGAAGATCCGCAAGTTACTTCTGGAACGCCCGCCCCAGGATACAACTTGAGCTTGAATGGTGGGCGTGCCGGCTCTACCGAATTTTTGGCTGACGGCGTCAGCAACACCGGTGTGGGTCTTGCGCGCGAGGCAGTCGCGTTTTCGCCGGAAACCGTGCAGGAATTTACGGTTTCCACTAACGCGTACTCTGCCGAGTATGGTACTTCCGGCGGCGGTATCGTTAGTGTTACAACGAAGTCCGGAACAAATAGTTACAACGGAATGCTGCTTTGGTATATACGGAACCCTGCATTGAACGCGAATCCGTATACGGAAGCAGCTACCAATCGTCCGGTCGAAAATCTGCGTTGGAATCAATTCGACGGCCAGCTTGGCGGCCCCGTGGTTATTCCGAAACTCTACAACGGACGTAACAAAACGTTCTTTTTCTTTGCCGGTGAGCCTCGATACCAAAGTGACCATCTGCAAGCGACGGCCGATCTGCCCACTACTGCCATGCGAAATGGCAACTTCAGCAACGTTGTGACGCTTAACGGAAGCGGCACGGCAGGCGGCGCCGGATGGGTGCCGAACAGCGTCTATCAACAGTTTGCGTCAACCGCGCCGACGGCTTTCAATACAGGAGCCAGCACCGTGATCTACAACCATTATGCGCTGGTGGGCAACCAGTTCACCAAGCTAGCTCTCCCAGCAAGTGGCGCGTACGCTCCGTTCCCGGGAAATACTATTCCGGCTAGCATGTTAGATCCCACGGCAGTGAAGCTGATCAATCGGTATCTGCCGCCCGCGGGCAATTACTTCGTTGACGCGAACGGATACCTTGATAACTACTCAACGTACCGGTTTGTCGGTGACAATGAGACTCGCTATAACCTTCGTATCGACGAAGTGGTTTCGGATAAAGACCATGTCTCGTTCCGTTTGACTAAGATCCCTGAAACCGGCATCAAGGCCTTCGATCCTAACTATCCGGCAAACGGGAACGGCGCCACGTACAGCGATTCACAGCAGTATATGGCCGACTACACACGCACGCTTACGCCGACTCTATTCAACGATTTGCGGCTCGCTTATACCAGAGGCAACTTTAGCACCGCGAACGGTCCGCAATACGACATCTTCACCGGTCAAAACCTGAATACGCAATTCGGTCTTCCCAGCTTGACTGCAGGCGGGCTGCCCATGTTTTCTTTTGGGCTGGATAGTTTCGGCAACATCGGCTCACAGGGCTCGACAAACAATTTCAACCTCGAACAGCAATACCAGATTGCCGACACGGTTTATTGGACCCGAGGGGCCATGACATGGAAGTTCGGCACCGATCTCCGCAAGGACATGCTGAACACCCTGAGCTTCTACGCTTTAGACGGAGGCAATTACAGCTTTGCTGGAACGCAAACAAACTCCAACGGCGGATCCAGTGGAACGGGCGGGATCGCGGAAGCCAGTTTCTTGCTTGGTGTTCCGAACTCAGTGGCTCTTTATGACAGCGTCATTCCTTATTACTATCGCTGGAATGCCGGCGCCTTCTTCGTGCAGAACGATTGGAAAGTGCGCCCCAATCTAACGCTCAACTTGGGCTTGCGTTACTCTCTGCAACTGCCGCGTTATGAAAAATACAATCATCAGGGCACACTTGACCCGGCCGCCGCAATCACCGTGAATATTCCGGGCGGTTACACCATTCCGTATATCAATCAGACAATCACGTCTGCTACGGAAGTGCCGTTTGCGTTTGATGGCTATGGAGGCAGGTCGAAGTATCTCACTCCGATTAGCTGGCTTGACTTTGAGCCGCGATTCGGCTTCGCCTATCAGCCACAGTTCTGGGCCCTACACGACTGGGTCATTCGTGGTGGCTATGGTCTTTCACATGTGCCTATTACCGGCAACAATCGACTGCCCATTCCAAATTTCGCGGCGGGCTCGCCTACCATCAACGAAACCACAGGCGCTGCCAATCCGACCTACATCACCCGGCTGTGTTGCAACCCTCCCGCTCAAACTAACATACCGATCAACACTCTGCTCGGGCTAAACAACAATCCAAGCGGGCTGCTCTACTCGCAGGCTGTGTTATTTCCCTCTTATGTCCTCTCGGGTGAAAATTCAATTCCGTACGTTCAAAACTGGAACATCGATATCCAGCGCCAATTCGGCGGCCGCAATATGATCGAGTTCGCCTACGTGGGCAATAAAGGCACGCATCTATACATGCCGAACGTAAACCTGAATAACCCCAATACAGCCTCCGTCCTCGCCTTTGAAGCTGCCGGGCAAAATGAAACCACCGTCACGGTCAATGACCCGCTTGGACGTCTTAACGCCAACGGCGCCATTTACAAACCTACGCTCGCGAGCCTCGTCTCTCCGTATTTTGGATACGGAACAGTCAGTACTCTTCTCGATGCCTCCGGGAACAGCATTCGTCACGCAGGCTTTGTCAATTTCCGACGCCAAGAGAGTCCTGGGCTCACCCTGATGTCCAACTTCACCTGGGGCAAATCGATTGACGACGGTTCTGACGCAAACCCGGACAAAGGTGTTCTGACCACCAGCGAATTGGGAGGAAGCCAGTATTCACTCGGGGGCACCGCCGCGGGTGATCGCTCGGTGTCCACGTTCGATCAGAAGTATGTCTGGAACACAAGCTTCATCTACGATCTGCCATACGGTGAAGGGCGTCGTTGGGGCGCAAATTCCTGGTATCCGTTGCGATTCTTGTTCGGCGGCTGGACCACGACCGGTATCGAACGTTATTACAGCGGCTATCCCGCCAGCGTAACGATGGCCGATGCTAACTTCATCAACGGCGTGCTAACCCATGAGATTCGGCCCGACCTCGTTCCCGGCGTTCCCCTGGTCAACCCGCTCTATAACTCTAATTGCATAGTAAGCGCCGTGTGCGAGCCGTATCTGAATCCAGCAGCTTTTGAGCGCCCTCCGTACGGCCAACTCGGTGATGCGCCACGCACTTTAGACTTAGCTCGTGGACCGATGCAGCAGACTTTCGACGTTTCCATCCAGAAGAACTGGGCAATTGGCGAGAAGCGGCGCATCCAGTTCCGGGCTGATTTCATCAACGCTTTCAATCACCCTGTATTCCGCGTACCAATCAATAACGGCGGCGGTACCGATGTGTTTAATGCGACCGGTGGCTACCCGAACTTTACCGTCAGCAAGGCGAACGTCACTTCGTATTACTCGACGTGGGCTGCGGCGAACGGTGCGCCTGGGGCCACCACTGCCCAAGGCGTCGCGAGTATCAACACGCTGTACAGTCAAATCGCTGTGAATGAAAACTCCGCCGGCGTTCTGCCGCCGGGTTTCTACTCCGTTTCCGTGCCGCAAGGGTTTGCTCTAGACAACGCGAATCAGTTCAACATACTCGACCCAAGTCTGAACGGGTTCAAACTGTTCCAACTAAGAAATGGCTACACGAACGGTTTCGGAACGCTCTACAATCCGAATACGATCGTGCCGCCACGCTACATCCAATTGGGTATTCGGATCTTTTTCTAGACCTTATTGACCGTATGGCTTGACAGTCGTTGAGTTCGGATCGGGTGGTATGTCGAACCCGTGAAAAGGATCCGGGTGCGCTGGATCGTATTTCGGCAAGCCTTTCTTGAGATCGTTTGCTATCGCAAGGTGATCCTGTTGAACGCCAAGCACGATGCACTTGGCCAGCTCATAACTTCCGTAATCGCTGTGATGTGTCGTGTCGCTTCCCGCGAACAGGTTGCCTGATGCTTCCGGCCCAAGCGCTTCATAAAGCGTCTTGCTCATTGAGTTCAAATCGATGAGCGGAACATTCTCTTCGCGCGCAAGTTGCCGCACAGCTTCAGGAAAATCGCCCAGGCTGTTCGTCACCTTCCCTTCCGCATCAAAAGTGCGCCTGTTCATAGGCGTAATCAGCACTGGATTCGCGCCATGCTCTCGCGCTTCGGCGATGAAACGCTTGAGCGTCGCCTTGTAAGTTGTGAATGCCCCAACGCCTTCACCCTTTTCCTTCTGATCGTTGTGTCCGAACTGGATCAAAACCCAGTCACCCCGCTTGATGACGCTCATCACCTTCGGCCAGCGTCTCTCGCCCAGAAACGACCGCGCCGTTTCGCCTGATTCACCATTGTTCGCAATCGCGACCTCCGGCCCGAAGAACACCGGTAGCATCTGGCCCCAACTGTTATATGGTTCCAGCGCCTGGTCTGTGCTCGTGGAATCGCCGGCTATGTAAATAGTCGGCACGTCCACTTTCTCCACCGTTAGCGCGCACAGCTTCGGCTCTTTGTCGCTGAACTCGAGCGTCAGTTTGTTGTCCCAGGCCCATGCTTCCGAGCTGGTCTCTCTGGGCTTGAATTTCACCGTCGTGAGGTTCGGAATCTCCGGCTGGCGCACGTTCACTACAAACGTGGACTGTACAAACTTGCCTCGCCTCGTCTCCGCTCGCTGCACCATGAGCCTGCGTAGCTCAGCTTTTATCGTCGTAACAGAAGTGCCGTCTCGATCTCCCAACAAAGCGGTCACCCGGTAATTTCCTTCTGGCGCAGCTACCGAGAAGTAGAATGGCTTCTCGCTTGTGACGAAGCCATCCTCTTGTGGATTCTTGCCACCTCGCGTCACCTCTTCCACCACGAATCCCGGTTCGAAGCCGTAACCCCGTTCAGCGCTATACAACTGGTCGGGTGCAACCTTCGTGTAGCCGTTCGCTACTTTGCCGCCGAAATCCAGCCGATACTCTGTAACTACGACGGCCGCAGTTGTCGTCGTTGTCATTGTTGCGGGAGCAATGGCCGCTAACCCTAGTAAGCATGCCGAAACTCTGAATTTGGACCTGCTCATGAAACTTCTCCGTTCAAGTTGAGTTTTATCCGGCCAAAAAGGTATCAGTGTGTGACACGTTTTCTCATGCAGGAACTCGCAATCGGTTTGTTAAGCCTTGCACTGTACATCTGAAATATGCGCGTCACTGTCGTAATCGCGTTCGTTGCCGCAAACCTGTCATTTGCCGCTGTCCCTCATCTCGAAAAACGTCAGATCATATCGTTCGATCGGGGCTGGCGCTTCCTGCAATCCGATGCTCCCGGCGCCGAACAACGCGCATTCGACGACACAGTTTGGCGCATGTTGGACGTTCCGCACGATTGGAGCATCGCCGGCCCGTTCGATCAACAAAACAAAAGTGGTGGCGCTGGCGGCTTTCTGCCCGCTGGCATCGGGTGGTACCGCAAACAATTTACCCTACTTCCCGCCGATAGCAAGAAAGATGTCTTCATTGAGTTCGACGGCGTCATGGCGAACAGCGACGTTTGGATTAACGGCTTTCACCTCGGCCATCGTCCCTACGGGTACGTCAGCTTTGAATACGAATTGACCGGCCACCTGAACTTCGGCCAGGGCAAGACCAATGTCCTTGCGGTTCGCGTCGATAACTCGCTCCAACCCGCCTCTCGCTGGTACGCAGGTGCCGGCATCTATCGTCACGTGCGTCTTGTTGTCGCCGATCACGTTCACGTCGATCATTGGGCGACCTTCATCTCCACTCCAAAGGTCGAATCAAACTCCGCAGTAGTTCACATCCAAACAAGCGTTGTGAACGACTCGCAAACAGCCTCACCCGCGGATATCGAAATCACTTTGTTGGATCCATCTGGCAATCAAATAGCTCAAGGGGGCAGCGGCGCACAAACCATCCGGCCCGGCCAAAAAGCAGATTTCACGCGCGACATCACCGTTAGCAAACCGTCCATCTGGGATATCAGGCATCCTGTCCTGTACACAGCGCGGCTACGGGTTCATTCCGGCGCCCGTATCGTCGATGACGAACTCACCCCATTCGGAATTCGCGAATTTCACTTCGATGCTGCCACCGGTTTTTGGCTGAACGGTCGCAACTTCAAACTGAAAGGCGTTTGCCTGCATGGGGAGGCCGGCGCTCTCGGCACGGCCGTTCCGCTCAGCGCTTGGGTACACCGTCTCGAAGCCCTTCGGCAGATTGGAGTCAACGCCATCCGAACTGCGCACAATCCGCCCGCGCCCGAATTTCTTGCTCTGTGCGACCGCATGGGCTTGCTCGTTATGGATGAAATGTTCGATTGCTGGACCGTCGCCAAAAATCCCTACGATTATCACCTCTACTTCCAAGAATGGTCAAAGATCGACGCTCGCGATACCGTTCGCCGTGATCGCAATCACCCCAGCATCATCCTCTATAGCGCTGGTAACGAGATACACGACACGCCGAAACAGGAATTGGCCAAGACCATCTTGCGTGGCTTGATCGATACATTTCATGAGACCGATCCCACACGTCCCGTTACCCAGGCGCTCTTCCGTCCCAATGTCAGCCACGATTACGACGACGGGCTCGCTGACATGCTCGACATTGTTGGCCAGAACTATCGAGAGAATGAGATTCTCGCAGCGCATGCCGCAAAGCCCTCCCGCAAAATTGTTGGGACGGAGAACGGTCATGATCGTAAAGTCTGGTTAGCGCTACGTGACAATCCGCCGTATGCGGGTCAGTTCATCTGGTCTGGCGTGGATTATCTGGGCGAATCACGGCGTTGGCCGATCATTGGCAACCCGTCCGGTCTTTTCGACCGCGATGATTTGCCGCGCCCGGATGCTCTGGAGCGTCAGGCCTGGTGGTCAGATGAACCAGTCGTCAACATCGTTCGCCGTGTCAGAGCCCCTTACATCACGCCGACTGATCCAGGCTACGAAACTGCTCCAGTAGATCGCCGCCAATCCGCTTTTGTAGATTGGAGTCCGGCAAACCTCTCTCCTCACGATGAGACTGTCGAGGTCTACAGCAACTGCGGAGAAGTGGAATTATTTCTCAACGGTAAGTCACTGGGTCGTGAGCCTCTGCCCGAAGATGCCTCGCCAAGAGTGTGGCAGGTGCCTTTCGAACCCGGTATCCTTCGTGCCGTTGGTATGAACGCCGGCAAAATCGCAGTGCAAAAAGAGCTGCACAGCGCCGGCAACGCAGCAAAGGTCCTGCTGTCCGCTGACAGATCTCTTCTCAAAAACGAGTGGGACGACGTTGCATATATAACTGCAACTATCGTCGACGTGAACGGCGTTCCCATTCCGCGCGCGACAGACCTTATCCGCTTCAGTACCAATTCGGCGGGCAAAGTGATCGCGGTAGATAACGGGGATAACGCTAGCCATGAGCCATTCGAGGCTTCCCAACGCAGCGCGTACGGCGGCCGGGCAATCGCCGTCGTTCGCGCCACCGCCGATTCCGGGCCCGTTATCATCAGTGCCTCTGTTGATGGCCTTGCCGGTTCGCAAGTCAGCATCGCAGTACAAAACGAACAGTCCAATGATCCCCGACAATAGGATCACCTCGTCTCCGACAGTCGTCCCATGAACAACACCGCCAAATCCCTTTTGGCCATCGCCGTCTTCTCAGCTACCGCCCGCGCAGCCGATCTGCAAGCCACAGACTATGGCGCCAAAGGCGACGCGCAAGCCATCAACACGCAAGCCATTCAGCGCGCCATCGATGCCGCCGCGAAGACTTCTTCTACCGTGGTTTTTAGACCCGGCGTCTATCTTACTGGGGCTCTTTTCCTGAAGTCCGGCATGCAGTTGCACGTTGACGATGGCGTCACCATTCGCGCCGTTCAGGATCTCTCTTCCTATCCCGAAATGCCCACTCGCATCGCTGGCGTTGAAATGACGTGGCCGGCCGCGCTCATCAACGTTTACGAACAATCAAATGTGCAGCTTTCAGGAAAGGGAATCATCGACGGCGACGGTAAGTACTGGTGGGACAAATACTGGGCGCTTCGGAAGGAGTACGAAGCCAAAGGCCTGCGCTGGGCCGCCGACTACGATTGCAAACGGATTCGGCTAATTCAGGTCTACAAAAGCGAAAACGTGAGCATCCGCGATTTGAGCCTGCAGCGATCCGGCTTCTGGACCGTCCACCTCTGCTACTCGCGTAACCTGAACGTCGACGGCGTAACCATTCGCAACAATATTGGCGGCCGGGGCCCCAGCACCGACGGAATCGATGTCGATTCTTCATCCGACGTCCTCATCGCGCATGCCGACATCGAATGCAACGATGACGCCATCTGCATGAAGGCCGGTCGTGATGCCGATGGCCTGCGCGTCAATCGCCCCACCACCAACGTCAACGTTCGCGACTGTACCGTGCGCGTCGGAGCCGGGGGCTTCACCATTGGGAGCGAGACATCAGGCGGCATTCATAATGTCAACGTCTCCGGCCTGACTGTGTTTGCGGGTGCGCCCAAAGGCATCATCGTCAAATCCGCAAAAATTCGTGGCGGCACGGTCGACCACATCCACATTAGCGACGTCACTTTGAACGGCGTCGCCACACCTATCGATGTCGGTCTCAACTGGAATCCGAGTTACAGCTACGCGCATATTCCGGAAGGTATGACCGATGTTCCCGATTACTGGCGTGCGCTCGCGACACCGGTAGCTGCTGAGAAAGGCCTCCCCCACGTGCGCGACGTTCAAATTAGCAATCTGAAGGCCACCGGCGCGAAGCAGGCGTTTTCGGTGAGCGCCTACCTCAATGATCCCATCGAAAACTTCACGCTGAGCAATATCAACATTCAGGCGCGATCAGCCGGCACGATTGCAAACGCTCAGAACTGGACTTTTTCGAACGTAAAGATTCAAACGGCCGATGGCTCGCATGTCACGCTGAAGGACTGCTCCGCTATCACCGGCCTTTCGACGCAGTAACAATCAGCTCGCCGTTCTTAACATCTCAGGCTCCGACAGTCGCCACCTGCATGAGTCCATCATTCGGGTAAAAATGATCGACCGTCTCTGGTGTAATCAAGCGATGCTTCACGAACACGGCTGGTGGCAACGGTCTATGGTTCAGAATATCCAGCGCCACGCGCACTAAGTCGTCGCCGTATCGCTCCGGAAAGTACGCCACGGACCCAATCAGTCGCGTAGCCGGCTGCCGCAATTCCGTTCTTCCTTCCGGTGACGCATTTTGCCCCATGATGGAGCAGTTTGACGTGCGCCCGGCTTCCTCAAATGCCCGCAAAGCGCCCAATGCCGTGGCGTCATTGATCGCCCCGATCATAATCCGTCTTGCGCGGGTCGCTCGCAGGTGCTTGCGGGTCACTTCGAAGCTCTCGCCCATCTTGCCGTCGGTGTTGAGATAGATGACAGGGCATTGGTCCAACTTAGGAATCACTTCCTTCATCCCTGCCAACATCCCCGTCAACCGCATTCGCGGCAAGCTTCCGGCACGCGGCAATTCCAACAGAATGATCTCATCCAGATCTGACTGCCAATTGTGCTTAGCCCAGCGCCCCATGTAGCGGCCGCCAATCAGTCCGGCTTCGTAGTTATTTGCGCCGTAGTAAGTGGCGCCGGGATGCGGTATGTCAATCGCAATCAGCGGAATGTTGGCTTCGCGGTACTTGGCCGCCACCACGGGTGCAACGTTCTCATCGGTCTGGAACTCAATTACCAGGTCAACCTTTTCGCGGACCAGCAAATCGGCGTTTCGTTGCGCAATTTTCGGGTTATAGCGATTGTCGAAGGAAATGAGCTCAATCCCCTCAGCGGCAGCAGCTCGCTGCAAGCTGGTTGACACGTCCTTCGAGAACTCATAGTCCGTACCCTGCGCCGCATACCCCAGGCGGTACATCCTCTGCTTAAAGGGCCGCAGACAGCTCTGATACAGGTTCTCGCCTACCTTCTCCACCATGCCGCAGCGCTCTAAAGTGTAAAGCAGCCGGAACGCCATGGTCTTCGGCAGTCCGCTTCGAGCGGCGATTTCTTTGAGCCGCAGTGTCTCTCCAGCCGATCGAAATGCCAGCAATAACTGCGACGAATGAAGAACCGACTTGATTAGATATGGATCACGGCTCCGGGCCGCAACGCTCATGTGTGCCTCAATACAGGGAGGGTCGATACACAACTTCATAAACACTCTATCTCA
This sequence comes from Bryobacteraceae bacterium, assembly GCA_036276155.1. Taxonomy (GTDB): domain Bacteria; phylum Acidobacteriota; class Terriglobia; order Bryobacterales; family Bryobacteraceae; genus Bog-105. Next base: position 66,391 of record DATBEG010000027.1, read on the forward strand.
GGCGTTTCTGCAATGTAAAACGGCGCGAGGCGTCCGCGTACTATGGTTCCGGATCTTGGGTCATGAAACGGAGGGTATCACTGTTTTGTTATTTCGCAATGCAGAATATGAGCACGCGCCGCAAATGTCCTTCTTTCTGCAGCTAACGTGCATTACCATGACGGCATCTAACTCGTGCTCCCGATGCCATCGTCTAACCTAACGGAAAAAACACACCGCTCGCTAGAAAGTTTTCGCATTGAGCTTCCCTCATGGGGTTTCGCGAACACGGGGACGCGGTTCGGCAAGTTTCTCCAACGTGCCGCTGCCACCAGCATTGACGAGAAGTTCAGTGACGCTGGGCAGGTACATGCATTGACCGGCATTTGCCCCACCCTTGCTCTTCACGTTCTCTGGGACTTCCCGGCTGGCGTGGAGAGCTGCCCGGCAGTGGCAGAACTGTCCAACCGCCACGGTGTCCGTGCGGGCGCCATCAACCCGAACTATTTCCAGGATCAGATTTATAAGGTCGGCTCTTTCGGCAATCCGGACAAAACAGTTCGAAACGAGGCTTTGCGCCACACCGACGAAAGCATAGAGATCGCAAAGCGTCTGCACTGCCGCGATATCTCGCTCTGGTTTGCTGATGGCTCAAACTATCCCGGCACTGCGAACATTCGTCACCGGAAAGCTTGGTTCACCGAACTGCTGAAGTCGAGCCACGCCGGGCTCTCGCCTGATCAGCGGCTGCTCGTCGAATACAAACCGTTTGAGCCGGCCTTCTATCACACCGATATCGCTGATTGGGGTATGGCGCTGTTGTTCGCTCGCGCTGCCGGACCCCAAGCTAAGGTGCTGGTCGACACCGGCCATCACTATCAAGCGCAGAACATCGAACAGATCGTGGCTTGGCTACTTTCAGAAAATATGCTCGGCGGCTTTCATTTCAACGACCGCCGCTACGCGGATGACGACCTCACCATGGGATCCATTGACCCCTACCAGGTCTTCCGAATCTTTCACGAAATTCTCTTCTTCGAATGGGAAAACGGAGCGCGCGCTGACATCGCTTACATGATCGATCAAAGCCACAATCTGAAGGGCAAAATCGAGGCGATGATCCAGACGGTTACGGTTGCCCAGGAGCTCTTTGCGAAAGCGGCTCTGGTGGATTACGAACTACTTGCTGCCGCGCAGGACAAGGCCGATCTCGTGCGCGCAGAATCCTATCTGCAAGACGCTTTCGCGACGGATGTGCGCCCTATGATCCGCGAGTGGCGCGCCTCCAAAGGCCTACCACAAGAGCCCATGGAAGCGTTCCGCGCCAGCGGATATCTGGAACGAATCACCCAGGAACGTGGCGAAAAAAATATGGCCAGCATTGTTTCCTATGCTTAGTGGAGAACTCGCCCCACATGCAAAGAATCTGCTTCATTCTTCAGGTTCGCCCGGAGCGCCTGGAAGAATACAAGCAGCGCCACCGCGCCGTCTGGTCCGACATGCAGCAGGCTCTACGCGAGAGCGGCTGGAACAACTACTCTCTTTTTCTGCGACCGGATGGCTTGCTCATCGGATATCTCGAAACGGAAGACTTTGAGCGCGCCCGCTCCGAAATGGCTCGTCGTGAAGTGAACGATCGGTGGCAGCGCGAAATGATGCCGTTTTTCGTTCAGCCGAATGGCGCCGCGCCTGACCGGGCCATGTCGCCTCTTGAAGAAGTGTTTCATCTCGAGATGGAGATCCCGCCAAATGACTCGCTTGCAGACCACAGCCGTCACTGAGTCCTAACCAGTACGAATTCAACAATTCAAACAGTACTGCGCGGACTAAACTACTCCTTTTTATCTGTTAGCATTGAGGGCGCTGTAGGTTGCACTTCGCCGTCATTCCGGCTGCAATGAACAGAATCCTTACAACCTTAAAATCGGAGCTTTTCATAACCATGAGAGAGAAAATCATAGTCTCGGCGACGCTACTTTTGGCTGCGTCGCTGACTTCGCAGGCAAAAGCCAGCACATTCAATTTCAGTTTCGCAGGCCCTGGGGTAAGTGGCACAGTGCAGTTGACTTATGGCACAGCCACGGACGCCAAATATCCCCAAGGCTTTGAGGTCACCGCAATTAGTGGTACCTTCTCTGACTCCAATAATGGCCTCAACATCGTCAACGCCCCGATTGGGCCGCTCGTGCCAATCAATCACGCCTCGCCGGATCCCACCAACTTGCTGGCGCCCAACGATTTCAGCAAGTTTGCGGTAGCGTCGGGCCTGGCCGCTCAAGAGAACGGTGTTCTGACATATGACAACCTCTATTATCCGGGCGGCTCGCCGCCAACCGCCACCGACTACCCGGTACATGGCGGATTCCTCGATATTTATGGACTGCTGTTCGACATCGGTGGGGGCGACGTGGTCGACTTCTGGAGCAACGGTGACCCCAACGGCACCGGCAACGGTCCCATTTACGGCGTCGCGGTAGCTACGAGCGCCACGTCACTGGATTACGTCAGTAGCGGCGTGTCGATCACTCCGGAACCCGGTGCGCTTGGCCTGCTCGGCAGCGGGCTTTTAGGGCTGCTCGTCTGGAAACGGCGTGCTGGA
>DATBEG010000028.1:0-25533 GCA_036276155.1 Bryobacteraceae bacterium
CCAAGAGTCCCCCCGCCACCCGGGTACTCCGGAATCTCCGATTGCTTCCTTCTCTAACTGACATGGTTTACTTTCCCTCCCGGAACCTGCTACTGCACCCCTGCAACCAATTCGGGAGGATCTGTTCTCTCAATAACATCAACGACCGATGGGCGTGGCAGAATTTCCGGGTAGAAGTGACAATCAGGTAATTTTTGGTGTTTGGAGAGGGTGTCACGAATGCTGCTAACCTCCGACGCTTGCAACCCGCCGTTCAAATGTCCCCGGCCTCGCTGCCGGTTGAGCGCATCGCGCCCAATACAGTTGCAGTGAAATCTGCGGACACTACACACAAATAGTTTGGAAAGACACGAGAGCTGTTGGATGCGGCGCTGCCCCGAGACGCCACCGTCGCAGTCCGTTCGGCCGTTGCGTCGGTCATGTGCTGCGATTGGAAACTGAGCGTGCGGCCGGCAGCCGCTTCATCCGCTGAATACGTACACGTTGCGAGAGTGTCTGAGCAGTTCTTTCAGGCGCCAACGCGCTGCCTGAAATCCCTGGCAGAGGACTCGGGGATGCCCGCAGTGTCTTTGTTCCCCGCAAATCATCCAACTGATGTATGAATGCGATCAAAACCGTGTTGCTGCTCGGCGTTCTGAGCGCGCTGCTGCTGTTCCTGGGCGAGGCATTCGGCGGCCGTAACGGCCTTTACATCGGCTTAGTCCTTGCCATCGCCATGAACTTCTTCAGCTACTTTTTTTCGGACAAGATGGCCCTCGCAACCTACAACGCTCAGCCCGTAACGCCCGAGCAGAACCCGCATATCTACGCTCGTGTTGCGCCCATAGTGAGCGGCCTGGCCCAGCGCATGAACATTCCGATGCCGAAGCTTTGGCTCATCAATGATCCCTCGCCGAATGCCTTCGCTACGGGTCGCGACCCTTCGCACGCCTCTGTTGCTTTTACTGCCGGCATCCTGAACACCATGTCCGACATGGAGATCGAAGGTGTTGTAGCACACGAACTCGGCCACGTCCTGCATCGCGACATCCTCATTAGCTCTGTCGCTGCCACTATCGCCACAGCCATTACCTTCATCGCGCGCATGGGCTTCTGGTTCGGAGGAGCCAGCCGCGATGACGATCGCGAAGGCGGTGGCATCGGAGCGCTCCTGATGATGATCCTCGCACCGATCGCTGCGCTGTTCATTCAAATGGCAATTTCACGCAGCCGTGAGTTTGATGCGGATGTAGCGTCCGCCAAATACACTGGCCGTCCGTACGAGCTTATTTCCGCCCTGCAGAAGCTGGAAACATACTCGCGCCAAATGCCGCTCGAGGCCACGCCCTCCACCGCGCACATGTTCATCATCCAGCCGTTCACTGGCGAAAGCCTGATGCGCATGTTCTCTACGCACCCGTCAACACAGGAGCGCATCGCGCGTTTACAGGCCATGGGCCGATGAGGAGATCTAAAACGGCCGGAACAGTAAGACGCAAAACGTCAGCGCGCCGAAGACGACCGCCGTATTGAAGAACAGAACAATCGCGAGAGCAAAATAGAGGCGACGTTCACGCGCCGTGAGGCCATCGCCGGGCTGCCGGATAAGCTCAGGAATAAGTACCTCCCCGTGACTTATCGGCCAAAGTACTTGCGGTACTAGTTTGTTCGTGGCACGACTTTACGCTGCTGTATCATCTACAGGATTAATCAGAACGCCAGAGATCGGTAAAAGGAGCACTAAACGTGAAGGGATTTAAGCAGTTCTTAATGCGTGGTAACGTCGTCGACTTGGCCGTTGCTGTAGTGGTAGGCGCTGCTTTCGGCGCCGTTGTGACTGCTATGGTCAAAGATCTGATCACGCCCATCATCGCAGCCGTCGTGGGCAAGCCCGATTTCTCAGGAATTTACTTCGACATCAATGGCAGCAGGTTCCTCATCGGCGAGTTCATCAACGCGCTGCTGTCCTTCGTCTTCATCTCCGCAGCCGTGTATTTCTTCGTTGTGCTGCCTATCAACACCATCCAGGCTCGCCGCGCCCGTGGTATCGCACCACCCGATCCGACAACGAAGACCTGCCCGGAGTGCCTTAGTACCATCCCGATTGCAGCACGGCGTTGCGCCTTTTGCACGTCCGCTCTGGCCTAAAGAAGTGTTGCCTGACGGGCAGTTTCCTCGATGCCTTGTTTCCAGCTTCCGCGCAGCGGAGACTGCAGCACGCGTCGCAGCAGGTCTTCATCGTGCGTCTCGCCTTTATAAAGACGCACGACATCCAGAATGCTGACCGCTATCGAGTCCCGGTGGAGTAGTTGGATCTCATCGCCTGGTTCTACTTCGCCCTCCTCGACCACGGAGAAGTACATGCCCGAGTGATTGCCGCGCCAGAAGCGCTTTACCATGTCGCTTCGATTGAATCGAATGTTGAGTTTGAAACAGGGCATGCGCGGTTGAGTGATCTGCAGGACAGCGGAACCGACGCGATACTGGTCACCGATAAATGCGTCTCCTTCTGTGAGTCCGGCGAGAGTCAGGTTCTCGCCAAAGGCGCCTGGCATCAAGTCGGCGTCGGGCAGTTCGTCGAGCCAGTAGTGGTAGTTTTCAGAGGCGTATGCGTAAACGGCCTTATAGGGGCCGCCGTGTACGCGCAGGTCGGCTTGCCGGTCGCCTTCTATATTGTGTCGTCGAACGGCGCGCCGGCCCGGAACAGGCATTTTGAAGATGCTGGTCAACGCGGTACCGTGCTGCAACTGCACCTCACGCGGCTGGCCCACATTGATTGAGAGGATACGCATAGAACGATGAATCAGCTAAGAGCGCTCGGAAATAGCGACTTGGAAATCACTCCGCTCGGGATTGGAGCTTGGGCCATGGGCGGCTCAGGCTGGAAATTCGGCTGGGGCCACCAGGATGACACAGACTCTATCGATGCCATCCATGCCGCTCTGGATGCGGGAATGAATTGGATTGATACGGCCGCCGTGTACGGCCTGGGACATTCCGAAGAGATCGTCGGCAAAGCCGTGCATGGAATGTCCAACAAACCTTTCATTTTCACTAAGTGCGAACGTCGTTGGAAGGATGACGGCGAGATCTATCCTTCGCTGAAAGCCGAGTCCATTCGAGAGGAATGCGAAAACAGCCTGCGGCGTCTCCGCGTCGATCAGATCGATCTCTACCAGATCCACTGGCCTGACCCCGACGCCGACGTTGAAGAAGGCTGGACCGAGATGGCCCGCCTTCGCGAACAAGGCAAGGTGCGCTGGATCGGCGTTTCGAACTTCAACTCCGAGCAGATGAAGCGCGCCATGAACATCGCGCCCATCACATCTCTTCAGCCGCCCTGTTCCATGCTCGTGCGCAAGGCCGAACCGGAGATTCAGTTTGCTCACGCTAATAACATCGGCGTCATCGTGTATTCGCCCATGCGCGCCGGACTGCTCGCGGGCAAGATGACGAAAGAGCGCGCGTTGAATCTGCCTGAGGATGACTGGCGCAAGCGTGACAAAGATTTTCAGGAACCGCAACTGAGTCGCAATCTGGAACTAGTCGAACTGCTGCGCGAGATCGGCAATCGTCACGGCCATACGCCCGGCGAAGTGGCGCTGGCTTGGGTGCTTCACAATCCGGCTGTGACCGGGGCCATCGTTGGCCTGCGCCGTCCCGATCAGGTCGACGGTGTTGCCGGCGCTCTCGTGTTCCGACTAAGCGACTCCGAGTACGCCGAGATCGAATCGTCCTTCAAGTAGCTCCTTGAGCGAGTGAATGAGAATGTCGGGCTTCGATTCCGCCAGCGCTTCGGCCGGAGTCAGGCCCGACGCAACGGCTATCGCAGTGAACCCGTTCGCCTTCGCAGCTTCAACGTCGTTCATGTGGTCGCCGATCAGGCTGATTCGCGCATGTTCGTCTATCAATGCGGCCTCGATTGCTCGCTGCCGCGCGACGCCGGCCAGTCGTGCTCGGGTGGTCCCGTCTTCGGCAAACGCGCCGACAGAGAAGTACTCGCGCAGTCCAGCCTGATCCATCTTTTTCCAGCCGATCGCGCTCAGGTTGCCGGTCACCAGTCCGAGCGCGGCTCCGCGCTGCCGCAGTTCGCCCAGCAGCTCGCGAACGCCCGGACAAACAGCGCTACTCAGGTCCGGAGCGCAGTTCGCGAGATATGCGCTTTGACATGCGGCTACGATGTCGCGCAGAGAATCCTGTGTCTGTCCATGCGAGTCGCCGGCCACGGACAGCATGTGAACGATGAGATCGCGATCCAGCATGCCCGAAGTCGATACGCCGTTGAGATGCGTCTCCAGTCCGGTGACTTGGCGAATGCCTTCGATCAGGGCCTGCTTGTGATGTCCACCCGCGCCGCGCAGCAGCGTCCCATCGATGTCGAACAGAATGAGTGCTGGCGACTTTCTCACGCGTCCAGTTTGGGCAGTAGGCCGCTCAGTAACTTGATAAACGTCGTCGAGACTCGCCGTCCCATCTCGAGTACTTCGGCATGGTTTAGCTTAACGCCGCTTAGTCCGGCCGCTTGGTTCGTCACACACGAAATCCCGAGCACTTCCATGCCGGCATGGTTTGCGGCAATCGTCTCGAGTGCAGTTGACATGCCTACCAGGTCTGCGCCGATCGCTTTCAGGTAACGTATCTCGGCTGGCGTCTCGTAGCTCGGGCCGGGCAGGGCGGCATACACGCCTTCGTGCAGCGTGATGCCCAACTCGTCGGCGGTTTTCTGCGCCATCAGCCGCAGCTTCGCCGGGTACGCCTCGGTCATATCCGGAAACCGTGGTCCGATGCCCGGGTCGTTAGGTCCAACCAGCGGGTTCGTGCCTGTCAGGTTGATGTGGTCGGAGATGAGCACCAGCGCGCCTTCGGCATAATCCGGATTAATGCCGCCGGCAGCGTTCGTTAGCACCACCCTGCGGATACCGAGTTCGTGGAACAGCCGTATGCCCGACACCACCTGTTGCGCTGAGTAGCCTTCGTATAAGTGGAAGCGACCTGACATGACGGCGACGTCGACTGCGGCCTTTCCGTTTGCGCCTTGAGTGCCGATGACAAATTGACCGGCGTGTCCGATCGCTGTCGAGACAGGGAACTCTGGAATGTCGCTATACGGAATGCGCGTTGCGTGGATCAGCGAATCGGCGAACGCGCCCAGGCCGCTGCCCAGCACGACACCGACTTTGGGACGAATGGATGTCTTCGATTCGATGAACCGCGCCATCTCCCGCATGTACCGATTAGAGCAGGATACCCGCGATGCAGGCCGACATGAAGTTCGCGAGCGTACCGACAAACATGGCCTTGAGACCTAGTCGCGCCAAATCCGATTTGCGCGTAGGCGCAAGCGCTCCGATGCCGCCGATCTGAATGGCAATCGAACTCAGGTTCGCAAAGCCGCACAACGCGAACGTCGCAATCACAAATGACCTGTGCTGAAGTGTCGGCCCGACTTTGCCCAAGTCGACGAACGCGACGAACTCGTTCAGCACCATGCGCGTGCCCAGCAGATTGCCCACTGTCGCGCAGTCGTTCCACGCGACCCCAAGGCACCATGCAACGGGTGCGAAGACGAGCGCCAGAATCTGTTGCATCGACGGCGGAACCCACGGCGCCCATCCGTGCACCCATGCCAGTCCCCCGTTCAGCATGGCAATGAGCGCCAGGAACGCGATCAGCATTCCTGCAATGTTGAGCGCGAGTTGCAGCCCATCACCCGCGCCGCGCGCAGCCGCATCGATGACGTTTACGCCCTGCTTCTCGACTTCCACTCTCACGGTTCCTGCAGTGAGAGGTTTTCCGGTCTCCGGGAAGAACATCTTCGAAAGCATGATCGTCGCGGGCGCAGTCATGATCACGGCCGTAAGCAAGTGCGTGATCGAGACTCCGGCGATCGCCACATAGGCAGCCATTACGGCGCCCGACACATGCGCCATCCCGCTCGTCATGACGGTGAACAACTCAGATTCGGTGAGGGTTGCCAGAAACGGCCGAATCGTCACCGGCGCTTCCGTCTGTCCCATCACGATGCTCGCCGCGACGCAGGTCGATTCCGCTCCGCTTGTGCCCATGAACTTCTGCATGAACACGGCCATGCCTTTCACGAACACCTGCATGATCCCGAGGTAGTAAAGGACCGCGAAGAACGAACAAATAAAGATGACGATCGGCAACACCTGAAACGCAAAAATGACGCCGAACTGCTCAGTCTTCTGCCCCAGTTTGTCGCCAAACACAAACGTAGATCCCGCGAGCGTGTAGTTCAGCATCGCGTTGACGAACAGGCTAATGCCGTAGAAGATCTTGCCGAATTCCGTCTTCAGAACCAGAAAAGCAAACGCGAACTGGAGCGTAACGCCCCAGAGCACGATTCGCTTCTGGATAGCGTGCCGGTCTTTCGAGAACAGGTAAGCGCAAATGACAATGGCAAACAGGCCCACAAGCCCGTCGAGTTTTGCCATGCCTTGTGGGTTAGCTGACCACTTCGAGGATCAGGTCCCGTTCCTCAACTGGCTGCTGCGAGATACGGAAGGCGTCTTCCACCAATTCCGCCGCTTCCGCAAGGTGCTCGTCGCTCGTGTAGTAGATGCGGCAAAGAATGCTGCCCGGATCGATCTTCTGGCCGACCTTGACTTCCAGAATGACCCCGACGGCCGGATCAATAGAATCCTCTTTCGTGTTGCGCCCCGCGCCGATCATCGCCGAAGCCTGGCCGATAGATTCTGCGTCGATGCCGCTCACGTAACCGCCGCGGCTCGTGGTGATTTCCTGCGCCCCGGTCGCGTTCGGCAGCAGTTCAAAGCGATCGAGCACGCGCGGGTCGCCGCCCTGAGCTTGGATAACTTCCTTGAGCTTGCGATAGCCCGAACCATCGAGCAATCTGGCCTGCGCCACTTCCCGCGCCTCGTCGAGCGTCTTTGTGATTTTGCCGAGGTAGATCATGCGCGCCGCAAGTTCGAGCGAGATACGCGTGAGATCAGCCGGCCCCACGTTCTGCAGGGTCTGCGACACTTCCATCACTTCCAGCGCGTTGCCGATTGCATAGCCGAGCGGCTGGCCCATGTCGGTGATCAGCGCTTGTACCCGTTTATCAAGGCGGCGTCCAATGCCGACCATCATCTGTGCCAGTCGGCGTGCGTCGACCTGCTTTTTCATGAACGCGCCCGAACCGACCTTAACATCGAGTACTAGCGCATCCAGGCTCACCGCCAGTTTCTTCGACATGATCGAGGTAGCAATCAGCGGGATGGATTCCACCGTTGCCGTCACATCCCGAAGTGAATACAATTTGCCGTCCGCCGGGGCGATCTCTTCGGTCTGCCCGATGAACGCAAGCTTGTGCTGGCCAAGCAGCGTCCGGAATTCGTCTATGGAAAGATCGGTCCGGAAGCCCGGGATGGACTCCAGTTTGTCCAACGTACCACCGGTATGGCCCAGCGCGCGACCGGAGATCATCGGTACAACGACGCCCGCCGCAGCCGCAAGGGGAGAGGCGATCAGACTGGTTTTATCACCTACGCCACCGGTCGAATGTTTGTCGACTTTGATGCCCGGAATAGAAGACAGGTCAACAATGGAGCCGGAGTTCATCATCGACTCTGTCATCGCGCTCACCTCGCGATCCGACATGCCGGAGAAGAAGACGGCCATGAGAAACGCGGACAACTGATAGTCCGGGATATCGCCACGGGTATAGCCTTCGATTAGCTGCTGCAGCTCTTCCGGTGCCAGTTCCTCACCGTCTCGCTTGCGCCGAATTAGGTCGACAGTACGCATTTTTCGAATTTTAAGCGTAACATTCCGACCCTTAAGTCGTTGCTAGGAGAGCAGATTGGAGAGGTCGCCGGGCTGCACGCGCAAGCCTACGTAGAAGCTGCCGAAGAGGGCATAGACGGCGCTCACTTCATCGAAGCGCATCTCGTAAATGAGCTTCTTGAAGACGAGCGGATTGTCCGAAAACAGGTCCACTCCCCACTCCCAATCGTCGAAGCCGATAGAACCGGAGATAATCTGGCGTACTTCATCGGCATAGCGTCTGCCTATTAGGCCGTGTTCATGCATCATGCGCTGCCGTTCATGCATGGGTACCTGATACCAGTTCTTTTCTTCATCCCGCTTTCTATCCATGGGATAGAAGCAGATATATTTCGCGGGGGGAATCTCAGGGAAGAGCCGCGGCGCCATCGCTGCAGACTGGCGCGCGATTGCGTCGGCTATACCCGCTTTCCATTCGGGAGAGTGGGGTTCGATCTTCTTTTCCGCGAGTCCACCGTAGGTTTTGGCGGACGACTCATAGAGCCCAAGTTCCACCACGGACAGATAAGAACTTGTCGGTTCAAGATACTCCGAGAGGCGGAGCTTCGCTATCTCGAGTTCGGCGCAGTGAAGTTGTTCGAGGGAATCGCGGAAGTGCAGAACCAAGAGGTCCCCTTTATGCCCAAGCAACGAAAACAGTGCGGATTTCGTGTTTGCCAATGGCGCATGGGCCTCTTGGATAATGTCGTTTCGTCCCGATTCAGGCAACTGCCGCCAGGCCGGCCGCCGCACGCGAAACATCTGGTGCAGCATCCAAGCGCCTTCAAGTGTGAGTGGAACAGGCGGTAGCTCAGCCATGCTGCATCTCCCATTCCGGCGCAGGCAGAGGTGGCATTTCGTAGCGATACTCGCCGCGGAAGACTGCGGCGAACAGCTCTATCAGCTCATCGTGGATGAGGCCGTTGTCGGCCAGAAGATAGCGTCCGTGCAGATCGAGCGGCTCTCCCAGCATCCCCGATGCTCTGCCGCCGGCCTCCTCCACTATTAGTGTTCCGGCGGCCATGTCCCAGGGATTGAGTCCGAATTCCCAAAAGGCTTCCAGACGCCCGCAAGCCGTGTAGGCAAGATCGATTGCTGCCGAGCCGCCGCGCCGCACGCCATGCGAAAGCATCGCGAGCTGATAGTAGAAATGGATGTTGACGTTCTGATGCCGTTTGCGGCTGGGGAAGCCGGTAGCCACAAGCGAATCGTTCAACGTTGTCGCCTTACTGACGCGAACGGGAGCACCGTTCAGCCGAGCGCCTCCACCGCGCTCAGCAGCAAACAACTCGCGATTCAGCGGATCGAAGATGACACCCGCGATTACCTCGTCGCGCCGTGCGAGAGCCAGCGTGACGTTCCAAAGCGGATAGCCGTGAGCGAAATTCGTTGTGCCGTCGAGCGGATCCACATACCAGCGCAACTCCGCTTCCATCTCGGCGCGACCGCCTTCTTCGGCCACAATGCCATGACTGGGAAATTTGTCGCGAAGTCGCCTAACGACTAGCTGCTCGCTCGCCCGGTCAGCCGCTGTCACCAGATCGTAATCGCCTTTAAGCTCGAACCCGACACCGCGGTGGGCGAGCAGCACTTGCCCGGCTTCGCGAGCGATTTCGATCGCCGCATCGACGTAATTGGACATACATTTTCAGTTCAACATACCTGGGATCTCCGCCGGTCACGGTTCGTAGTAGCCGGTGCGAGCCGATATGCGAACGGGTGCATTTGGCACTTCAACTTTCACGTTATGGAAGGAGCGCGGCAGCTGATTGACACCGCGTGGGTAGTAGCCGAGCAGGTACTGTGTTCGAAGCTCGTGCAGAATGTCGGTGAAAGCGGCATCGAGACGTTCGAAACCTTCCGGATAGAAGATACGGCCGCCAGTGGACGCCGCGAGTGTGGCGAGCGCGTGTTCGCCTCCGGTATTCCGCCCCGCATCACCGGCGATTGGGATCACGACAATGGGATAGATAACCACATCGGATTTCTGTGCGGCTGCGAGCGCGTCCTGATACTTCTTGTAACTGGTTGTATCGCCACCATCCGTCACCAGGATCATGACGTGGCGGCCTTCCCGGTCCTCCAGGTTGTCGCTGACCAGATAGATAGCGTCATACAGCGAAGTTCCACCGTCGCCACGGAGCGCGTGCAATGCCTTTTCCGCTCTCTTAAAACTGCGCGAGAAATCCGATTCGACATTCACGCGCCAGTTGAAACTGAACACCGCGAACGTGTCTTCCGGATTGCCCGCGGCGAGCAAAGTTGGGATAAAGCGCAGCACCGAATCCTCTTCGTAATGCAGGTCGACTCTCGTGCTGCCGCTGGTATCGATCATGACGGCAACCGACAGCGGCAAGGAGGTATTGCGCTCAAATACAGAAATAGTCTGCTCGAGGCTGTTATCGAGAAGCCGAAAATCCTGTTTATCGAGGTTAGTGATCAATTCGCCGTTCGCGTTGCGGACGGAAGCCAGCACGCGAACCAGGTTCGAATTGATCCTGAATACCGGGGGCGGCGATTGCTGCGGTGTTGGCGGCTGCTGCTGTGGGGGCGCCTGTTGAGGGCTTCGCGGTGCGTCCGGTGTCGGCGATGCGGGCCTGAATTGAGCGCTGGCCAGAGCGCAGACGGCAAGTAACGCCGGAGCGATTCTAAGTGACTTCATCGGGTACTGGCATGGAGCGCAATTTCTCGTCCCACTCGCCTTCCACCCACACGGCACCGTCGGCGAAAAACTCTTTCTTCCAGATGGGAACCTCGCGCTTCAGGCGATTGATAGCTTCGAACGCGGCATCGAAGGCAGCTTTGCGGTGCGGGGCAGTGGTAACGATGGCCACGCTTGCTTCCGAGATCTCGAGCCGGCCCAGCCGATGCACGAGTCCGATGTGTCCAATGGCGAATTTTTCCGCGATTTCGTGACTGATGCGTTTCATTTGTTCGAGAGCCATTGGCTCATAGCACTCGTACTCGAGATAGAGCGTCGGGCGGCCTTTCGTGTTGTTGCGAACCACACCCTCAAATACGACCGAGGCGCCGTCTTCCGGCCTTAGGAGTTCATCGACTAACTGTTTGGCGTCGATGGGATCGCGGGTCAACCAACAGCGATTCGCTCGCTGGTGGCCTGATCCGCCACTGACAGGCGGCAGAAATGCGATCTCGTCGTTCTCAGCTAACATTGTGTCGCCGCGCGAAAACTCGCGATTTCTTGCAAATAGAATCGACGGACGCTTATCGCGTAAGGTTTCGAAGCGCTGGGAATAGCTGGAAAAGACGCTGTCGAGATTGGTTCCGGGCGCAACGTCGATGACGTCTTCGGAAGCGCCGACTATATCTTTCAGCACCCCAAAAAACAACACCCTCACCCGCATGATCAAAGGTTAACAATGAGGTGTGGCAACCACTGACAGTCACGTGCGAGCGCATCAGGCCAGGGTGCGAGTCCGGTATGCCGAAACCGACCAGATGGGCGTGGTCTATCACAGCAATTATCTTGTCTGGATGGAGATCGGGCGCGTGGAGTATGTGCGATCGCTCGGAATGAACTATAAGGATCTGGAGCGACAGGGGCTGTATCTGTCCGTCGTCGGCGTCACCTGCCGTTATCTGCGGCCGGCGAAATACGACCAGGAGATTGTGATCGAAACGAGGCTAGTGAATACGAATCCGCGCGTGGTCGAATTCGGCTATCAGATCCGGCTAGCAGGTGAGGAAAAGCTGCTGGCTGAGGGTTCCAGCAAACATATGTGGCTGTCGCGTGACTGGAAGCCAACGCGTCTTCCGCTCGAATACCAAAAGATTCTTTATGGCGGCGCCAATCGCGACGTCAACATAGAGTTATGATCCACGAAGTTCTGCCGGTCGGCATGCTGCAGTGCAACTGCTCGATCTTTGGCGATGAGCAGAGCAGGGAAGCGATCGTTATCGATCCCGGCGACAATATCGATGAGATCGTCGAGATTCTGGAGCGGTATCAACTCAAGCTGAAGGCCATCATCATCACGCACGGGCACATTGACCATGTGGCTGGCGCGGGCAAACTGCGGGCGCTGACCGCCGTGCCGGTTTACATGAATGAGCGGGACTTCGAGCAATTGGATCTGCTGCCAACCATGGCGGCGTGGCTGGGTACGACAACTCCGGAGCGGACGGAAGTGGATGCCGCGGCAAACGATGGCACGGTGATTGGGCTAGGCTCGGCGGAGTTTCAGATTCTGGAAACGCCTGGGCACACACGAGGCAGCGTGAGCGTCTGGATCCCGCAAGAAAGCAAGTTAGTGGCGGGCGATACGCTCTTCCGTGATTCGATCGGCCGGACAGATCTCCCCGGCGGCGACTCGCGGCAGATTCTATCGTCCATCAAGACCAGGCTGCTCGATCTGCCGGAAGACGCGGTTGTGATTCCGGGACACGGGCCGGCCACGACCATTGGGCGCGAGAAACAGAGGAACCCGTTTCTCAGGAATCTTTAGGTCTGCTTGGTTTCGAGAACGCTGCTGATGAGTTCTTTGGCGTCAGTCAGACTCTTGGTGATGAGCTGAATGTCCATGGCGGGTTTGCCTAACTGGCGCACGCTCTGGCAATACACGCCGTGCTGCCCGACCAGCACCAGGGCATCCGTGATGCAATCGAGCGTGACGGCCAGCCGGCCGCGATCCCGGCCGAACATGAACTCGTAGCGCTCCAGGTCGTCTTTACGTTCCTCGTATACGGACACATCCTCATTTTTTCACGTGGTTAGACTGAAACTTTACGTGAGTAAGCGAAGTATTCGTATTCCCGAATGGCCACAGGCGGACGAGCGCGAAGCAGAATTGCTGCGGAATGTGCTCGAGAGCGGGCAATGGGGCGGGTTCCATCCTTATGTGCGGGACTTTGAGGGTAGCTTCGCCGCTTTTCAACACGCGCAGTACGGCCTGGCGCTCTTCAATGGAACGGTGAGTCTGGAACTGGCTCTTACGGTTCTGGGCATCGGCGATGAAGATGAGGTGATTGTGCCGGCCATCTCCTTTATTTCGACAGCGATGGCTGTGTCACGCGTCGGTGCCGTACCCGTCTTCGTGGACGTTGAGCCGAGGTCGTTCAACATGGACCCGAACCGCGTGCGCGAAGCGATCTCGCCGAAGACGAAAGCGGTGATGGCAGTTCACTTCGGTGGGATGCCCTGTCAGATTGAGTCGATTGCCGAGATTTGCAGGGAACACGAGTTGGTTCTGCTGGAAGACGCGGCGCATGCGCAAGGATCCGAGTGGGGAGGCAGGCGTATGGGCAGCTTCGGAATCGCCGGCTCCTTCAGCTTTCAGAACGGGAAGGTGCTGACAGCAGGAGAAGGCGGTGCGCTTGTCACTTCGGATCGGCAGTTTCTGCGCAGAGCAGAGTCGATCGCGAACTGCGGACGCGTGCCAGAGCGGAGTTTCTACGAGCATTACAACCTGGGTAGTAACTTCCGGATAACCGCATTTCAGGCTGCCGTTTTGCTGGCGCAGTTGGAGCGTTTGCCGGAGCAGATCAGTGTGCGTGCTGCTAATGCAGCGCTGTTGAAAACGTTTCTGGAGGATGTAACTGAGATTCAATGGCAGGTGCAGCCGGAAGAGGTTACCCAGAACTCCTGGTATCTGCTACTGGCGCGGGCCCGGGATTCGGACTTGAGAGATCGGATACAGTTGGCGTTAACCGCGGCGGGCGTGCCGAACGCTTTTTATCCACATACGCTGTACCAGAATCCTCTCTACCGGACCGCATCGCGCAAAGCAATGCCATGTCCCGTGGCAGAATCGATGATCCAGAACTCGTTCTGGCTGCCGCACCGAGTTCTATTGGCGGATGAAGACACGATTCGCCAAATTGCCGAGTTGATTCGTAGCGTTATTGATGATCCGAAGGATTGACGTGCTGGCCGAGTTCGCGGAACTCGGTTGAACCCGGGCGAACTTTGCCGAGCCGTTTTTCGACCTCGACTTCCTGTGTTCCGGGGTCGGTCTTCAATCGCTCAATGCGCTGCTGCTCCGCTTCGATATCTCGGCGCAGGTTGGCGTTTTGTTCCTCGAGAGTGCGGATCTCCTGGCGCTTTTCGGCCCAAGCGCGCAAGCCCTGTGGTCCTCGCAGCATGATGGTCGCGTAAGAGGCCAACCCTGCCAGTGCGGCAACGATAGCGATCGGACGTAGGATGGAGCGTGACAACTCGGGGGAATACTCCTTACATCTCTTTATAAACTTCTTTAGGCTAAAGGTCTAGACAAAACGGAGAAATCTGATGACGAATGCCCTTGTTGTTTTTGCGACATGTTCGAATCTTGACGAAGCGGATCGAATTGCGGGAGCCACCGTTGAAGAGAAACTGGCCGCGTGTGTCCAACTGCTGCCGCCCGTGCGGAGTATCTATCGCTGGCAGGGCGAGTTGAAGATAGATGACGAGATTCTGATGCTCTTCAAGACGACAGCGGAGAAGTTTTCGGCGTTGCAGTCGAGAATCACGGAGCTGCACAGCTACGAAACGCCTGAGATTCTTGCCGTGCCGGTGAGTGCGGGCGCGGAAAAATATCTGAGCTGGCTTGGCGAGTCGACCAGGGGAACGTGAGGCGCTATTCGTCTTTGTTTTTGATGATGCTAATGGAGCCGAGCCGCTCCAGAACGGCGTAACGGATCTCCTGGAATGTGCGCGCGCCCTTTACGCGGCCGGCGGCCATGATGTCGGGATCCTGGATGCGCATTTTCCACATGATCTCAGTCCGGCGCTGTCCTCTATCGATCAGCACGAGCGGGATACCTTCGACAATCGCTCCGAATTTGCGGTAACGGACCGCCAGAGCGGAAACAAAACGGTGGAGAAGACCGACCGTCATCACTGCGATCACGGAATTGGTTTCCGAATGATCGTTGCCTACGCAGGACAGGATGATGACCCCGCCGATAAGAAAAATGAGTACGAACTCAAAGGGCGTCATTTGGGCACCCGGACGCCGCGAGAGAAAACGGACCGTGAAGAGCAACCAGAAGTACCCGATGACGGCGTGGATGATGGTGGACATATATGCGATGGCTCCCTAGGGCATGACAAAGATTTTGAGCTTTGTCTTCTCGAATCCGGGTGACTGGAAGGAAAGCTCCTGCGTTCCAGCCGAGCTGGGTGTCAAGCCAAATTCAACCGTCATGGTGGGACCCGTGACGGGGAATGTGTACAGAATTCCGTTCTGTCCGATGGCCGAAGTCTCAGGCTGAGGTACGACACGCTGGTTGCCTAAACCTTTGAGGAGGCTGTCGCTGACCCAGAGCAGAGCCTTACCGTCGTGCACTATGGCTGGAGACAAGTTGATGCGCAGGATGGATGGTGTGTTGAAGCGTTCGATCCGTTCGTAGGTAATGTCGAGCGACTTGTCGGAAGAGATCCGGTGAGCTTTGGCGAGCCAACCCCTGCCGAAGGCACCCAGAACATCCGCGATGATCAGCAATAGAAAAAAGATCCAGATAGCACGCTCGACCTTCCACCAGACGCGCTGAAATTCCAGATCCTCTCCGACAGCCACTTCGTTGTTTATCTTCGGAACTGAATCCTCGACAGGTTTCGTCTCGACTTCCATTGATTTACCTCCTAGTTGCCGCTCTTTTTCGATGGAATGATGCTGATCTCGCCGTTTCGTTCGAGAATGGCGTAATCGATCTCTTCGAGCGATTTGAGCCCTTGGTCGCGGGCCATGGACATAATGTCGTCATCCTGAATGCGCATTCGGCGCATGGTGTCAATCTGCCATTGGCCTTTGCTGAGAAGAACGAGCGGCGTGCCATCCACGACGCGTCCGAACGTTGGCGAGACCTGCTTCAGCCAGGCAATGACGAAGTGAGTGAGAGCAATGGCAGTGATGGTTATTAGCGCATTGGTCAGTGACTGATCGTCACCGACCATGGGCGTGAGAGTGAGCCCGCCCATGAAGAAGATGAGTACGAACTCAAAAGGGGCCATTTGCTTGCCCGGTCGGCGGCCGGCGATGCGGACCATCAACACTAGAAAGCAATAGCCGAATATGCCGCGCAGTGCACCCGCCATATGTTGCCTCATTTTCTAGACAGCGGTAATTTGCGTTATTTGTCTCGTACTTTCACGCATAAGTGCTTTCACCTAATGCTGCGGGGCGACTGCGTACAATCAGACTCATGCGTGCTGCCTTGTTCGCCATGTCCTTCTTGTTGGGAGCCGGCTTTCTCTCCGCTCAGGAGACACCGCTCACAACATTGCCTTACACTCCGAGTCTGGAAGCGAGGTTCATGGATCGGAATGCCGATCCCTGCGTGAACTTTTATCAGTACGCGTGCGGGAATTGGAACAAGCTGAATCCGATTCCGCCGGATCAGGATAGCTGGGATGTCTACGCCAAACTGACGAACGATAATCAACGGTATCTATGGGGCATTCTGGAGCAGGCTGCGAATGTCGGCGGGAATCGAACGGAGAACGAGCAGAAGATCGGCGACTTGTTCCATTCCTGCATGGATGAGCAGGCGATTGAAGCGGCGGGATACAAGCCGATTGAGCCGGAGCTGGTGCAGATCGCGAAACTGAAGTCGGTGGAGGATCTGGCCGGCTACATCGGAGGGCAGCACCGCCGGGGAATGGGGCGGGGTGTCCTATTTGGGTTTGGCGCTGACCAGGATTACGACAACTCTTCTCAGGAAATCGCGTTTGCGCTGGCGGCCGGCCTGGGCTTGCCGGATCGAGATTACTACACGAAGACTGATGCAAAATCGCAGGAGATTCGCGATCGATATGTCCAGCATGTAGCGCGAATGCTACAGATGATTGGCGAATCGGAGCCCGACGCACGTGCTGATGCGCAGACCGTCATGGCCATTGAGACAGAACTGGCTAAGGCGTCGCTGACGCGAGTGGAAAAGCGAAATCCTTATAACCTGAAGCACGATTTCACGCGTGAGGAACTGCGCGGCTTGGTGCCGCAATTTGATTGGGACGTGTATCTGGAAGAGGTGCGCGCGCCCGAGTTTCAAAAAGTGAACGTCACGGAACCTAAGTTCTTCACGACGCTGAATGGCCAATTGCAGTCGCATAAACTGGCGGATTGGCGAGCGTACTTACGATGGCATCTGATTTATTCGCACGCGAGTTACCTATCTTCTAACTTTGTCAAGGCGGATTTCGATTTCTATAGTAAGTATCTTCGCGGTATCCAGCAGATGCCTGCACGCTGGAAAACATGCACGCGCCTGGTGGACAGACAGTTAGGTGAGGCTTTGGGACAGGTATTCGTGACAAAGACCTTCTCGCCGAAAACCAAAGAAGAAGCGCTGCACATGACACAGGAGATTGAAGCGGAGATGGGCCGCGACATCAAGGATCTGACCTGGATGAGCGAGCCAACGAAACAGCAGGGACTGGTGAAGCTGCACACAATCGTCAATAAAATCGGCTATCCGGACCGCTGGCGCGATTACAGCTCTGTCCAAATTCAGCGCAACGATTTTGCAGGCAACGTTGTGCGCGCAGCCGAATTCGAAAGGCAACGCGACCTTAACAAGATCGGTAAGCCGGTGGACCGGAGGGAATGGTTCATGACGCCGCCGACCGTGAACGCTTACTACGATCCGCAGATGAACGATATCAACTTCCCCGCGGGTGTTCTGCAGCCGCCGTTATTCGACCCCAGGATGGATGCTGCTCCAAACTACGGCAACACCGGCGCAACCATCGGTCACGAGCTGACCCACGGCTTCGATGACGAGGGCCGGCAATTCGATGCACAAGGAAACCTGAAGGACTGGTGGACGCCCGCAGACGCGAAAGCGTTCGAAGAACGAGTGGATTGTGTACGCAAGCAGTATGCACAGTATGTGGTGATTGACGACATACACATCAACAGCAGCCTGACTCTAGGCGAGGATGTAGCTGATGTCGGCGGCACGCTGCTGGCATATATCGCATGGAAGCACGCGACAGCGGGGCAGCAATTGCAGCCCGTGGAGGGATTGACGCCCGATCAGCGCTTTTTCGTCGGGATGGCGCAATGGGCATGCGGAGACCGAAGGCCGGAGAGCAAGAGACTACACGCCGTGACCGACCCGCATTCGCCCGACGAATTCCGGATAAACGGCGTGGTGGCCGATCTCCCGGAGTTTGGTGAGGCGTTTAGCTGCAAAGCCGATCAGCCGATGGTGAGACAGAACGCATGCAGAGTTTGGTAAACGCTGTTAGTGCGCACTCGAAAAGAAACGGCGCGGGGCAGATGTGCGTCAGGCCTGATCAGCGCGTCTGGAAAGAATACTGACCACGCGGCGCGGCTGATTGTCAACAACCGGCGCGATGCGCAACGGGCGCTCATGCAGTATCAGTTCGTTCGCCTGCACAAGCGGTTCCGCATGGAACCAGCACTGAAATGCGGAATCATGGAACAAGTTGCAGATGGCCGCGAGCGTCATGCCTTGATGATGCGCCATCCAGCAGCGGACCAGATGATATTTGCGGCGTGGGAACCTGCTGGTTGAAGACGTGTAGTCAGCGGATTCGTAGAAGCCGTAATCGGCGAGCCAACCGGCGCGTTGCATGCGCCGCAGGTTTCGAACAGCGTTGGTGGGATCGACGAGCAGCGCCAGACCCGATGAGTAAGGCGATATAACGAGCGACCCCGCGCGGGCGACATTCAGAGCCAGACCGGGAATGCCGAAGGCTGCGTACTGATAATTTCCGAGTTCATCCCTCTTGCTGTAGGCTGCTTCCGAGATGCCCCACGGCACGCCGCGATCATACGCGTACGATTGCTGCGCCCGGACTGCCGCGCGAACAGCCCTATCGAGCAAAGTGTTCGGGTATGAGCGCATCCAGATAACGGGCATCAGGTATTCAAACATGGTGCCGGTCCAGGAGATGAGCGCTGTCTCGCCCTCGCAAATAGTATGTTGACGGCCAAGGCGGAACCAGGTCTCTTGTGGCGCTTCGCTCTTTGCCACCGCGATGAACGTGCCGATGCGGGCTTCCGAAGCGAGTAAGTCATAGCAGGAAACGGAGAGTTTCTGTGCGTTGACGTCGTAGCCGACAGAAAGAAGCCTGCGGTTCGGGCAGAGCAGAGACTCGAAGTTCATGTCGCGAACGAAGCGATCGCAAATGTTTGAGATCTCGAGGAGGCGCTGCGCGGCATCATTACTTGCATCACCCGGCTGTAAACTGCCGCATAACTCCACGCAGTGATTTTTCAGGCTCCAGAGCGAGGCGACGAGATTGCCGCTGTCGACACTGGAGACGAACTGCGGTTCGAGCGGTTTGAGCGTGAGATTGTCGTACCAATTGAGGAAGTGCCCGCGGTGGCGCGGGAGCAACTGCATGGACGCGAGCGTGCGCTCAGTTTGGGTGAGGAACTCCGAAAGATCGATGTAGCCCATCTGGAGCGCGGCCTGACGTGCGTTGAGGAGTAGGCCTAGATTTGTAGGCGAACAGCGTTCCGCAATTCGGGGCGGCTCTTCCTGCTGCACGTTATCGGGAATGAGCCAGTGATTGTGCTCGGTACTGAATTCGGCAAAGTAGCGCCATGTGCGACGAGATACTTCTTCGAGTAACTTGCGGTCGCTGCCAGTGAGCGCAAAGCCGTCGGCGTGCGGCGAACGATTCAGCCAAAGCGCGACGAGTCGCGAACAACTCCATGCGACGACGAACGGCAATACATAGAGGGGAGCACGCGGAACGAAAAAGGAGGCGACTCCGATGGGAATTGCCAAAGCGGGAACCCAATCGAGATAGATATCGACAGGAGTGCGCTTACGAATGCCGAGTTCCGCTTCTGTTGCGGTTTCCCATTCGAGTAAGCGGCTATGGGTAATCGTGCTGCGAAAAATCGTGCGGATGATTGCGTCGAGTGAGACGAGCGTCTGATGTGCGAGGAAAACGATATTCAACGCGATGCTGACGTGACCGGAGAGCCAGTCGAGAACGGATTCTTTCGCGGCGGCTTTGTTGCCGTTCCAGGCGGCACGTACGAGTGAGAAGAGCAGGCGCAAGTAAATAGGTAGGAAGAGGAGGCAAACGGTAACGGCTGTCCAGAAGCCGGGGCCGCCTGGCAGAAAAAACCAGCCACAGACAAGAAGCAGAAAGATGGCGGGCTCAATCAGGCTGCGGCGCAGGTTGTCGACGATCTTCCAGCGCGACACCAGTGAGATGGGGTTGCGGACGAGGCGGCGCGATTCGTCGGGAACGCGACTGAATATCCAACGCACAATCTGCCAATCGCCGCGCAGCCAGCGATGTTTGCGGCGGTTGTAGGCGCTGTAATGGGACGGATAATCGTCGATAACTTCGACGTCGGATACAAGCCCCGCGCGCGCGTAAGCGCCTTCGATGAGATCGTGACTGAGCAGCGCATTGCGCGGAAAGCGATACTCGAGGACTTGCCGCAAAGCATCGACATCATAGATGCCCTTGCCGGTGAAGATGCCCTCGCCGTAGAGATCCTGGTAAACGTCGGAGATAGCCCGCGAGTAAATATCGAAGCCTGTTTGGCCTGAATAGATGCTTGCCAAACGAGAGCGTACCGAAGAGCGAACGCTGATGCCGACGCGCGGCTGAAGAATGCCATACCCCTCGGTGACGATGTTTAATTCCGGATCGATCAGAGCTTCATTGAGAGGGTGAGCGATTGTGCCGATGAGACGTTGGGCGGAACTGCGCGGCAGTTCGGTGTCGGAATCGAGCGTCAGAACGTAACGTATGTGCGGCAGGCGCGACATGTCGCCCGTTTTGACCGGAAACGGATCGTAAACGCCGCGCAGAAGCTGGTTCAAATCAAGCAGCTTGCCGCGTTTGCGCTCCCATCCCATCCAGGACCCTTCGCGCGGATTATAGACGCGGTGGCGGTGGAAGAGATAGAAGCCGCCGTATGGCTCGCCGGCATAATTTTTGTTCAGCTCATTAATCAGGCGAGTGGCAAGTTCGACGCGATGATCCTGCTCCTGCGCCGGCTCGGCAGTATCGGGAAGATCGGTCAACAGGGCATAAAAGATATTGGGATCCCGATTGACCAGATAACGGACATGCAGGTCTTCGACAAGTTGACGGATCTGCTTGTCATTGATCAGCAGCGTTGGGATGGCGACCATGGTTGCGCAGGAGGCATCTACGCCGTTGGCGAAATCGAGCTTCGGCAAGATGTTGGGCGACAGGATGGTGGTGATGAGGTAATTGACCACTTCCACTGCCGCTTGTGTTGCGGGCAGCAATAATAGAAGTGCGCCGAAGACGAGACCCCAACCGCCGTTCGTACGAACGAGACTCATAATGAGCGCAAGAACGGTGATAAGGCTGAGGAACTCGATGCCGATGATGTAGAACTCGTCGGGGAATCGGCGAAGGAGGTGCTCGACGAACTGAGAAGGCGATGGTCTGAACCCAATTTCGTGGAGGAAGTCAGCTCGACCTGTCTCGTCAATCAGGTAATAGCCCACGTGACTGAGACGCCGCTCAAGGCCGCCCGGAATTCCAGGCGAACGTCTGTAGCGAGCGGCTCTCGCGTTAGCGCGGCGTCCGACTTCGAGCTCGCTTACATCGGAGTGTGCCGCAATTTTTTCGACGGCTTCGCGATACAGGCCGCGGCTTTCGAATTCCATACGCGGATAGATGCCGGAAGGGTCCAGGAGCAAAGCCTGGTGGACAACCGAAAGCGGTTCGAGAATCTGCTTCCAATCCATTTGGCCGACGGCGCGGAATGAGCGAACCAGAACGGGAAGGCCGAACGAGGCAGCATTCGCACCTTGTTTTTGCCAGGCGTGGAGCGCACTTTCGCCGGCCTTCACGAGTGTGATGAAGATGGCCAACTTTAACGTAGCCGGCATTCCCGACAACTCGGCCAGACGCAAGGGTTCCACTTCCTGGACTGCCCGGATGAATTCGATGAAGTTTCGGTCGGTAATCTGATTTTCGCAGGATGTGACAAGCGCGTTCGCCAGGACAAGTGGGCGCGGGATGACATCTTCAGAGCCGATGCGTACGGAGGGAAGCTTGGCTATGGATTTGGTGGACTCCTGGAGGTCACGAATGTGAGTACGAATCAGACGAAGATTTTCGTAAAGAGCGCGGAGATCTTCGGTGGGCTCGCCTGTGCGTAGCGCATAAAGGCGGCGCTCGAGTTTTCTGAAGCGTTTGGCGGCGGCGGCGAATTGCCTGCCGGGAACACCGGATCTTTTGTTAGGAACCCATGCGCAGGACCGAGCGGTACGGACGGCCGCATTGCGCAGTGCGCTTTCCATTTCGGTCTGAGCCGCAACGCCGGACGGAGCCTGTGAGAAAGATGCCAAGTTTGAGATCCTATCGGTAACTAGACGCCTGCAACTCAAACATCTCCGCATATCGTCCACCGCGCATCATGAGCCGCTCATGCGTGCCTTCTTCAGCAATGGCGCCGTCTTCGAGGACAATGATTCGCTTCGCCATGCGGACGGTCGAAAACCGGTGGGAGATGAACAGCGCCATTTTGCTTTCGGTCAACTCGTTAAAGCGTTTGAAGACTTCGTACTCGGCGCGGGCGTCGAGTGCGGCAGTGGGCTCGTCAAGAATGAGAACCTGGGCTTCGCGCAGATAAGCACGGGCGAGCGCAAGTTTCTGCCATTCGCCGCCGGACAAATCCACGCCACCTTCGAATCTACGTCCTAGCATCTGTTCATATTGTCGTTCGAGCCGAACGATGACACCATCTGCGAGGCTCTTCTCGGCCGCTTCTTTGATGCGGCTCAGGTCCGACATGAAATCGACTCGGCCGACTCCGATATTCTCTCGCGCCGTCATTTCGTACCGCATGAAATCCTGAAAAATGACGCCAACTTGGCTGCAGAGATCTTCGATGCTGTACTCGCGGAGATCGACACCATCCAGGAGGATGCGGCCACCGGTTGGATCATATAGCCGCGTCATGAGTTTGACAATCGTGGTCTTCCCCTGACCATTTTGGCCGATTAAAGCAATGCGCTCGCCGGGATGGAGAGAGAAGTTGAGGTTGTGGAGTACCCGACGCGTTGTGCCGGGATAGACAAAAGTCACATCGCGAAATTCAAAACCGGAGACAATAGGGCGCGGGGCAGGCAAGGCGTCGAGTTTCGAGGTGACCGTCGGGCGCATCTCGAAGAAAGCGAGCAGGTCTGTGAGGAATAGCGCCTGGTCGGCGATGCTCGAGAGGCTGGAAAAGATCTGCGAGATGTTGCTAGACGCCGCGAGTATGGATTGGGTGAGGAACGCCAGTGTGCCGATGGTGAATGCGCCAATAGCGGTTTCGTAGATCACCCAAATGTAGGCGCCGTAATAACCTGCCGTGCTGAGCAAGGACAGACCCGACACGGCCCAGAGACGGCGGCGAAAGAGCGCAATGTTCTCGTCGAAGATAGCGTTCGAGATTTCGATAAATCGGTCGGAAAGGAAGCGGCTCAGGCCGAAGAGCTTTAGCTCCTTGGCAGCCTCTTTACTCCCGCCGAGCTGGCGCAGATAGTCGAGTTGACGCTTTGCGGGGGTCTGCCGGAAATTCTTTGCGTAGTTGAGGAAGGCGAAGTGACTCTCACCGAGAAAGGCCGGGAATAAGCAGATAATGAGCAGCACTAACAGCCAGGGAGAGAACCAAAGTATGGCGGCGGAGAGCGAAACCGTTGTGAGGACTTGCTGGAACAACTGGCCCATGGATTGGATCATTCCGAGCCGGTCTGTGGCCTGAACGCGCGCGCGCTCGAGGCGGTCGTAGAAGACGGGATCTTCATAGGCCTGCAGATCCAGTTCGGAGGCGTGGCGCATGACCTCGATGCTGACGTGGCGCGTGTAGCGGTCGGCAAGAACGGCGTTGTAGTAGTCGATGAGGCGTCCGGCGAGATTACCGACGACGGCGAGAGCAAATTCGAGACCGGCGAGCCACCAAAGATGAGTTGCTGAGGCTGCGAACGTCGTTGTGTGGCGGACGATATTCGTGATGTTGTCGATGATCAGCTTGCTGACGTAGGCCGTGCTAACCGGAACGAGTGCCGCGACGACGCGATAGAGCAGCCCGAAGGCGACGACGAAGGGACCGGAACGCCAGACTATACCCAGAACGGGAGGGATATTTTTGAGAGCGTTAAGGCGATCACGCCAAGCCGCGCCCCAGGATTGTTGCTGTTCTTCGATAACAGTACTCACTCGTAGATCCAAGCAGGGAGCGGATGGTTACTTACGACGATGAAGCGAGCTGCGGCGCAGGCCAGCGCGGGGCTCCGCCGATCTTTACGGCATGGCTGGAATCGGGAGAGGCGGAAACTGGGCGATTGGCCGCCAACGGTGCGTTTTCCGGCAACCCATTCGGTCCGATCCGGCGAATGCGGGTTGGTTTGCTCGTCCGCGCAGTCTCGGCTTCCCTCGCCTGTATGGTCCGGGTTGAGTGATGCCGAAAAGAGCTGCCGACGGTTGGTGAAATGAACCGGCGGCGCTAAAATTTCCGTTACCAAGTGTCGGGACAATTCGATCTTTACAACCATGCCTACCGTGGTCACGACTCCGATATCTACCGGCAGATTCGCCTGGCAACCTACGGCCGCGATTTCGGCCAGACCAGTTGGGTCACTACGGAAGAGTCAGACGCCATCCCCCGCTTTCTTAACATTTCGGCAGCATCGCATGTGCTCGAAATTGGTTTCGGTTCGGGGCAATATGCACTTCACCTTGCGAAAGTCTTTGCATGTTCTATTACTGGACTCGACATCAATGCAAATGGGGTAGCGACAGCCGGCGAATTGGCTCGCCAGAGCGGCCTGGAGGCACGGGCAAGTTTTCGCCGGCACGACGTATCCGAGCCGCTCCCTTTCGAGTGCGACAGCTTCGATGCGGCCTTTTCCAATGATGTGTTCTGCCATGTGCCAGATCGGCTGTCTCTACTGCGGGAGTTGTATCGGGTGTTGCGGCCCGGCGGCCTTCTGCTGTTCAGTGACGCACTAGTCATCGCAGGGCTAATCACGAATGAAGAACTTGCCGTACGCAGCTCGATTGGGCTGTACGTGTTCGCGGCGTCGGGGGTGAACGAGACGCTACTCGAACAAGCCGGTTTCCACCTTGACTTTAGTAGCGATACCACGTCCAATGCAGCGGCGATCGCCGAACGCTGGCGAGACGCAAGACAGGCGCACGCCGCTCGATTAGTTGAGATGGAGGGCAAAGACAATTACGAAGGTCTGCAGCGGTTCTTGAGCTGCACCCTTAAGTTGACCCGCGAGAATCGTCTTCGGCGGTATCTTTACCAAGCCTCGAAGCAAATGTGACCAGTGATCGTGGACGTCAGGTGGCATCGTCGCGCCTGTAAGGCGAACGATCCGTTCTATGCCGAGGACCCATGGGAACCCCCTTTGTTTCGTCGAAGAGGGAACTGTTTACACGGGTAGCGATTAGCGCCGCCGCGAAGCGCACATGCAGGCAGTCGGTGGCGACTAGTTGATGTTAGGCCACGCCGGCTCAGGTAAGGCCAAGCTGTTCGGCCGAGGCGGAAAGTTCCCAGAGCCTATCACAGCCTCTGGGGAGAGTCGCTCCTCTTTCAACTAAATTCCGGACATCCTCGGAACGGTCACAGATTGCAAAAAAAAACTTAAGCCATTTCGGCACAACGACATAGAAGCAATCCGCGAGTTCGGGGGTGAAAGCCGCTGGTCAAGTGGGATCGAAAGCGAGCTTTTTTAGCAACGATTCCCATGTATATCAGAGGTTTTCCATACAATCTCAGGCCGCTCACTTGGACACTGACTGCCATGCTCGGCCTGACCGGCGTCTCTGGCCAGACGCTGATCAACCTT
>DATBEG010000029.1:0-32770 GCA_036276155.1 Bryobacteraceae bacterium
GCCGGCAGCGCGCAAACGATGTACGAAACGCTGGTTGAGGCCAAAGTCCCGTTTCCCCACCTGATGACTTATTTCGTGTCGGGTGTCGAGTTCATTGGCGGATCCTTGCTGACCGTGGGGTTTATTTCGAGCTCGGCCTGCTTGGCTTTATTGGTCGATATGCTTGTCGCCATCCTGACCACCAAGCTTTCCGCCATCCGTAAAGGACTTTCGCCTCTTAACTGGCTCGACGATTTCCTCTACCTTCCGGAAGTCCTGTACGTGCTCTTCTTTATCTGGCTGATCTGCTCTGGTCCGGGAAAGTTCAGTGTCGATTACTGGCTCGCCGGAAAATTACGGAGGTGATCGATCGACGAAGCAGCTTGTCGATAGACAAGAACTCGATGACGCTCTCGAACCCAACAAATACCACTGCTACGCAGCTCTTGCTCATGGCTGCACCCGCCAGGCGGAAACAGTCGGCCAACTCTTTAATTGTTGTGTCGCCCAAGCTGTGGATTTGTCTTTATGGCAACTGGTGCACGGGTTCGGGATTTTATATTCCTCCGTCATAGCTGGCGAGATGAACCGAAAGGTGTGGCTGCGGACGTTCACATCCGCGATGGTTTGCTCGATCTTAGGCATGTGACAAGCAACGCACTCATTGCCGGCGGAGCCTGCTGCGTGATGTGTATGTCCTTGGATCGTACTTGTATGTGGGCCGTTCGGGGAGCCTGGCCCGTGGCACTCCAGGCACATGACATTTGCCGGTTTGATCAGTAGGGCGTTGTTTTCGGTTCCGTGGACATCGTGGCAACTGGAGCACTTCACACCGCGGTTGTACATCAGGCTCTGCACGTAATCGTTTCCCTGCATGCGATTCTTATGTGCTGTCCCATCCGCAAAATGAGTAAACGAAGTCTGCCCCAGCTTGTGCTCTTCTAGGCGCCAGTAATCCTGAAGCTTCTGCCCAATATGAAAGCCGACTGGCCAGTCATAATATTTGCCTTCGATTGGGTTGTTTAGTGGCTGACCTTGCGAGTGGCACTGAATACAAGTGTCGTTAGCGCTTACAAAATCGAGACGTGCCGGATTGGTGATCGTGGCTTGAGACGGTCGCTTTACATGTTCACTGCCTGGCCCGTGGCAACGTTCGCAGCCGACATTCCACTCAGTGACAGTTTTAGTCTTGATATCGTAATTGACCGAGTGACAGCCGTCGCACGTCGGTCCCGTTGGGCGTTTGAAATTGTCGGGCGGATAGAGCGGGGCCCACCAGTCCGTACCATTCTTAACGAAATATGGCCGCCAGACCTGGTTTGTAACATCCCATTGCGCGGGCTCCGGAAAATAGTCATCTCCTATTTTCTTGAAGTAGCGCTGCTTCCATTTGCTCCCGTAGACCAGGGCAACGTCGTCTTTGGTGAAATGCACGAGCGAGTCTGGTTTAGAGAGGTCGGGCAAAATGGCGTCGGGGTGTTCTTTCGGATCGACAACCACGTTGGCCATGCGTGTTTTTTTCCAGCGCTCATAGATCTGTGGATGACACGTCTTGCAGGTCGTGGAACCGACGTAATGTGGGGTACCGCCGCTTGATTGAGAAGAGGATGACGAGGATTGAGCGAAAACTGAGAGCTCAAAAGAGGCGAGCGTCAGAACCATCAGGTTGAGAAAGCGCCATTTCATCCGGTATGCTCTTTGTCTGTACGTGAATCCTAACAAATCGCTGACTTTTGGTTGCCCTTGCCGTATCTCCTCGTCAAATCAGCTGGTCGTCTTTATTCGCGGCGAGCGGCGTCCGCATCGGCGGCGAGATCCTGCAGCAACTCAAAAAACTGTGGGTTTTGGCCGATGAACAATCCGTCTGCAGTGAGAGCGGTAAGAGCGCCCATGGCAGCTCCCTTGGTTAACTGGCATCAAGTTTGTGGTATTCAATCCCGAATCCTTGCTACGACGATCGTAGGCGAGAAGTGCGTTGTAGCTTGTCGTTAAACCATGAAGAATTCGTAAAAAATGAAATGCTACGTTGACGACACATCTCGAGCGCTGCCTTGATGTGGATCGATCGTGACGCAGAATTCTTGATCAGCGCGGCGGCTGCCGGCGGCTCAACCAATCGAGCATTCTTCGGCGTGTTATTTGAACGTAAGTCGAGTTAGGACCGCGTGGTGTAGAAGAGGCTGAACTCAACTGGTCGCGAAAACGGCGTGACCCGGAACTTTCGTCCCGTCCACGCCGTTAACTTACTCCAACGCTCTTCCCTATCTTCTTCGCTTACTCTCGGCGCCCCGCTTCGGCCCGTCACTGCCGTGTCCAGCCGTCCGCGTCACCGAATTGATCGAAATGACTGGCATCAGGCTGTTATTGCTTTCCACCGGGCGATGCATCACGCGCTGCGATAACTCGTGGTTCAGCGTTCCGATGAAGTCCTCAATCTGCCGCTGCATCGCTTCCATCTTTTCGCGCATGTTGAGGATGATCTCCACGCCCGCCAGATTTACGCCTAACTCGCGCGTCAGCTTGAGAATCACTTCCAGGCGCTCCAGATCCTCGTCGGTATAGAGCCGCGTGTTTCCTTCGCTGCGAGATGGAGTCAGCAGACCCTCGCGCTCGTACAGCCGTAACGTCTGCGGGTGAATCTCGTACTGCTCGGCCACCGCCGAGATCATATACGCCGCTTTACTCTTCGTTCTCGCCATACGTCACTCCTATGCACCCGGGCCTACGCAGCGGGTGACTGCACCTTGCTCCAGATATCCGCGCGCACGTCGTCCGGTTGCGCCTGCGCCAGCTCACGCAAGAGCTCGCGTGTTCGTTCGTTGTGCACGTCCGGCGCGCGCAGAATCACTTCTACAATTTCGTCACCGCGCACATTTTTGCGGACATTGAAAATTCCTTTTTCGCGCAGTCGGAACTTCTGTCCGTTCTGCGTTCCCTGTGGAATTTTCAGGAGCGCGCGCCCGTCAATCGTTGGAACTTCAATCTTCGCGCCCAGCCCCGCCTCGCTCACCGTCAGTGGAACCTGTACCTCGATGTTGTCCCCCGCGCGTTTGAAGAAGGGATGCTCCTCCACTCTGACCGTGATGTACAAATCACCAGCCGGTCCGCCCGCCGCGCCCGCATTGCCTTTGCCCGCAACGCGCAGTCTCGATCCGGATGCCACACCCGCCGGTATGCGAACGTCCACAGTCTCGCTAGCCGGCACCGTTCCTTCGCCGCGGCATGTCGGACACGCATTCTTCAGCCGTCCCGTTCCGCCGCATCGAGGACACTGCAGGTTGAACTTCATCGCGCCCGCAAGCTGCGTCACTGTTCCAGTGCCATCGCACTCCGGACAAACCGCAACACCGCTGCCGGCCGCTCCCGTCCCGTGACACGTGCCGCAGATCTCCTGGCGGTTGATATTCAAGCGAATCTGCGTACCCTTGATCGCTTGCCAGAAGTCGACGTTCAGCGCGTACTCGAGATCCGCCCCGCGCTCCGCCTCCGGCGTCGCATTCCTCTGCTGCCGGGCGCCGCCGAACAGATCGCCAAAAATGTCGCGGAATCGGAAACCGCTTTCGTCCGTTGTAGCGCCCGCGCCCGTTCCACCTTGCCGTGCCTGCTGCTGCCGCAGGAATTCGGAAAAATCAAATCCGTCAAAATTCGGACCCGCGCCGCCTGCACCCGGTCCTGGCCGGGCGCCATTCGGCGGGATGTTGGGCGAATAAAATCCGTACTGGTCGTACACCTTCCGCTTGTCGTCATCGCTCAGAACGTCATAGGCTTCCTGAACTTTCTTGAAGCGTTCTTCCGCCGCTTTGTCGCCCGGATTCAGGTCCGGATGGTACTTGCGCGCCAGTTTGCGATACGATTTTCTGATCTCGTCCGCATCCGCGCCCCGGGCCACGCCGAGCGTTTCGTAATAATCCTTTTTCGTTGCAGAAGGCATTTTCTTCCACCATTCAAAAAACGGCGGCCCCTGTGGCCTGGCCGCCCGCACCGTGCTTGGAAAGCGATAACAGCATTAGCCAAGCCTTGATATGGACGTCGCCGGGCCTTAGATCAATGGACCGCCGTCACTGACACACCAGCCTTAGTGCCGGCGTTTACTTCTTATCGTCAACGTCGACGAACTCAGCGTCCACCACGTTGTCTTTCTGTTGCTGCTGGCCGGCTTCTGCGCCATCGCTACCCGCGCCAGCTCCGCCGCCCGGTGCCGATGACCCGTTCGGGCCGGCGCTTTGCGTTTTGTACATCGCCTCGGCGAGTTTGTGGCTCGCCTGCGTCAGCTTGTCGGTCGCCGCGTTGATCTTCTCGAGTCCGCCTTCGTTCATGGCTTTCTTGAGGTCTTCAACCGCCGTCTCAACCTGCTTCGCATCAGCTTCCGAGATCTTGTCACGATGCTCGCGCAACATCTTCTCGACGTTGTAGACCATCGCGTCCGCCCGGTTGCGGGCTTCGATCTCTTCTTTCCTCTTGCGATCCTCGGCCGAATTCGATTCGGCGTCCCGCGCCATCTTCTCCACCTCGTCCTTGCTCAAGCCTGACGAGGAGGTGATGGTAATTTTCTGCTCGTTATTCGTCGCCCGGTCCTTCGCGACCACATTCAAAATTCCGTTCGCATCAATATCGAACGTCACTTCAACCTGGGGCACACCGCGGGGTGCCGGTGGAATACCGACCAGTTGGAACACGCCCAGCAACCGGTTGTCACGCGCCATCGAACGTTCGCCCTGGCCTACCTTGATCTCAACCGAGGTCTGGTTGTCCGCCGCCGTGGAGAAGACTTCGCTCTTCTTCGTCGGTATGGTTGTGTTGCGCTCAATCAGTTTCGTGAACACGCCGCCCAGCGTCTCGATACCCAGCGAAAGCGGTGTCACATCCAGCAGCAGAACGTCTTTGACTTCGCCGCCCAGCACGCCGCCTTGAACAGCGGCGCCTACAGCGACGACTTCGTCCGGGTTCACGCTCTTGTTCGGTTCTTTGCCGAACAGGTCGCGTACCATCTGCTGCACCTTCGGTATACGAGTCGAACCGCCAACGAGCACCACTTCGTCGATGTCGTTCGGTGTCACATTTGCATCCGCCATGGCCTGTTTGCACGGAGCCACAGCGCGCTGCAGAATGTCATCTACCATCTGCTCGAAGCGCGCCCGCGTCAGCTTAATGGTCAAGTGCTTCGGACCGGTCGCATCCGCTGTTATAAATGGCAGGTTAATTTCCGTCTCGAGCAACGTCGAAAGCTCAATTTTGGCCTTCTCAGCCGCTTCCTTCAGCCGCTGCAGGGCCATCTGATCTTTCGAAACGTCAATGCCCTGATCCTTCTTGAATTCCTGAATCAGCCAGTCGATAATCCGCTGGTCGATGTTGTCACCGCCCAGGTGCGTATCGCCGTTGGTCGATTTCACTTCGACAACGCCATCGCCCACCTCGAGAATCGAGATGTCGAACGTCCCGCCGCCGAAATCGTAGACAGCAATCGTCTCGTCCTTCTTCTTATCGAGACCGTAGGCCAGCGCTGCCGCCGTCGGCTCGTTGATGATGCGCATCACTTCCAGACCGGCAATCTGGCCCGCATCTTTGGTCGCCTGCCGTTGCGCGTCATTGAAGTACGCGGGCACCGTGATCACCGCTTTAGTGACCTTCTCGCCCAGATAGGCCTCGGCCGCTTGCCTCAATTTGTCCAGAATCATCGCCGAGATTTCGGGTGGTGAATACTTCTTGCCCTGAATCTCTATCCGCGCGTCGCCGTGCTCGCCGGCAACCACTTTATAGGGCACGAGCTTCATCTCTTCGCCGACTTCGTTGACGCGCCGGCCCATAAAGCGCTTAATCGAATAAATCGTGTTTTCCGGGTTCGTAACGGCCTGTCGCTTCGCGACTTGGCCCACCAACCGCTCGCCGTTTTTCGTAAAGCCGACCACGGAAGGAGTCGTGCGACCGCCTTCCTGGTTGGGAATGACGGCGGGCTGTCCGCCTTCCATCACTGCGACTACGGAGTTGGTAGTCCCCAGATCGATTCCGATAATCTTACTCATGTGTTTGTCAATCCTCCGCCAGACGCTCCCAGGCGTCGGCTATGTTTAGCACATTCTCAGTATCGGATATGAGTGTGCGATTGTCAAGTTTCATGCTGCTATTATTTGGGGTCGGGACTCAACTTCTCTCCGCTCAAACCACCCTCACGGTAGCCGCGGCTTCCGACCTCACCACCCTCGAACCCGTTCTCCAGCAGGAGTTTGAGAAACCCACCGAGGTCCGCATCCGCTGGGTCACCGGAGCTTCCGCCACCCTCGCCCAGCAGATCGAAAGTGGCGCTCCCTACGATGTCTTCCTGTCGGCCAATGCCCAGTTCGTAGACCAGCTCTCGGCAAAAGGAAAAATCGAACCCAATTCGATCGAAGCATACGCGGTGGGACGTCTCGGGCTGCTCTGGCGGGATGGCAAGCAACACGAACTAAAGGACTTAGCTGCCGATTGGGTTCGAATCGTAGCACTGCCCAATCCGCAATTAGCTCCCTACGGCGCCGCCGCCCAAGCCGCGCTGGAGCATCTCCGCATCTGGACGGCGGTCCACCCCAAAGTCGTTTACGGCGAGAACGTCCGGCAGACACTCCAGCTCTTTGAAAGCGGCAACGCCGACGCGGTCCTCACCTCGGACTCGCTGCTGCAGGGCAAAGCCGCCCAACTCATCCCGGGGGACCTACACCCACCGATCGTTCAGAAAGCCGGCATCGTCGCGGGAACCAAATACCACAAAGCGGCTGAACAGCTCCTGGCGTTCCTCCGTTCCCCCGCCGCCCAGGCCGTCTTTAAGAAATTTGGTTTCTCGCCCTCTTTCTAATACCTGGGCAGAGGGGTATTATTCCCCAATGGCTGTTTTTCAACCTGCTGTCGAACAAACTCTCCAAAACGAAGGTGGATTCTTCCACAACCAGAAGACGGGAGAAGTGGTCAACTACGGCGTGACGCTAAAGTTCGCTTCCGGCTGCGGTCTTTGCGGCTCAACCGATCAGGCGTATATCCAGGGCCTGACTCAGCAACAAGCGATAGACATCTACAACAAGTACTTTTGGGACGCTTATCACATCGGCTCTATCAACGACCAAACCCTCGCCAATAAGACTTTCGATCTGACCGTCAACATGGGACCGGGTGGGAAAGAGAAAGACGGCGGTCTGACGTTGCTGCAGCGAGCCGTCTGCGATTGTGGGGGCACCTGCATTGTTGATGGCATATTAGGTCCGCAATCGCTCTCAGCCATCAACGCGTTGGATCCCGGTCAGCTCCTGACCGCATATCGCGGCCGCGCCAAAGCTCGCTACGAAGAGATCGCGCAAGATCCAGTTCAGGCCGGAAATCTCTCCACCTGGCTAGCGCGTCTCGCAACCTAGCCAAGCCGCCGTGCAGGTGTTGCAGGGCGAATTTGTTAGATAGCGCGCAGCAGCAGTTTTCGCGCCGCGTCCGTCGCCGCTCCAAACACCACGTGCCCTGCCAGAGCATTCGCGTGACCCGAAAGACTCCTGTATTCAGGACTGTTCGTAAACCCGAGCAGTGGAACCGCGATCTCGTCCCCTAAAAGCCACGCTGCCGCTCCGAAGCCTGTTCCCGCGCCTTTCGCTGTAGCCGGGAACCGCTCGGCCAGGAAGCCATAGATCGCGCCCAGTGCAACTCCAACCGAGTACTGCACCGTCAAAAACGCGCATCTCTCTTGGGCCTCGCTCAGCTCGAAGCCACACATTGCCTCCGCGATCGCTTTCGCGATATCCAGCGTCGCCGCATCATCCAGGTTTAAGGCCGGTCCGCAGGATACTTTTTTGCTCACAGCGTTCACCACTGCCTGGTAGGCGTTCATCGCGGCCACAGCCGCAACTCCGCCGATCGCGCCCGCGGCTACGCTCTTCCAGATACTTGCCATGCACTTACTTGAACACGATCGTGCTTTCGCCTGAATACTTGTGATAGTTGCGAAACTCGATCGTGTTCTTCGAACACATCGTCGTCCCGCGCTGGCACGAGAGCACTTCCGCTTTCACGGGTAGCAGATACTTCTGCGGTGTTCCCAGAGACACCGGCTCATAATCGACGGCTGTCTGCACTTCGTCGTCCGGAAAATCTTTGGGAATCTTATCCGCGCCGTACTCAATGCGGCGTACTTCGCCGGTCGACTTAATCACCCACACGCTGCCGCTATAAGCCGGGTGCAGGTTCTGGCCGCCCACCACAATCGACCAGTCTGAATTCTGCAATGGCACCTTGAAATCATAGACAGCACCCGCTTCATCGCCCACCGTCGTCGATTCCGCAAATTTGAAAGTGGCGCGTCCCGGCTCGAATAAGCTCTTCAGTGTCGAAGCAAACTCGCCCGTCGAGGTCGACCCGCCCAGTTCCATCATGCTCTTGCTCGTGCGCTTTCCGCCCACTGCGATGTCACGGTAATTTTCTTTCCCGTCTTCGTAAACCACCTTGGCCGTGACGATATCCACCGCTGTCCATCCGCTCGAGCGCGACTGCTCGTAGTACCGCGTTGTATTCTGCTCGCAAACGAAATTCGGGAGTCCCTGGTTGTAGCTCTGGGCCCACTCGAAGCTGCGCTTCATTAACTCGTCGGAAACGTTCGCCACCACTTTGGGGCGCTCGGAATCCGTATCGATGGTGAAATCCTCGGATTTCTTCGCCGGAGTCGGCACTATCGGCGGAGACACGGGCTTTTGAGCAGCAGCAACATCGGCATCGTCCGCAGGTTGCGATTTCGAGCCGCCGCCATGCTTCAGAATCGGACGTCCTGGCGCGTCCTCTGGCCGGTCGAGAATCGTTGGCCGTGGCTCATCATCCGCGCTCGCCGTGTGCACCGGCATCATCGGCCGCCCACTGGGAGCCATCGCCTCGGGCGCAGGCGCATCTTTCAACAACTGCACCAGCGTGACTGTCAGGAACGCTTCATTGTCTTCAATTGCATCGATATGAACCGTCGTACGCGGCACAATCTGGCTCGATGGAATGTCCTTGCCGTCGCGCGTGAACTTCGTCTCGGGCGTAACCGTCATGGTGATCTCACGCCCATCCTCTGTGCCGATTGCCAACTTCTTTGTATCGGATGACAGCGTCAGTCCCTGAGCCGAAAAGTTTGGCTGCGTCGCCGAATCTTTCTGTTGCTGGCTTTTCTTGCTGCGTTTGGGCAGTGAAATACCGCCGCCTGGGCCCTGTCCCGGGGGATATTGTCCCGGTGGATACTGCCCGGGCGGGTACTGTCCTCCTGGAGGATATTGGCCCGGTGGGTATTGGCCTGGATATTGCGCCAGCAGGCACCCTGCACAAACAACGAAAGAACTAATCAGCTTATACATCGGAGGGATTACATCCTAGACGCAGCTCGCCAAAGCCGCGGTTTCCGCTACCACTTCAGTAAGACAAGCTCGGAGCAAAATGCCGGGCCCATTGCCGCCAATATACCCCACGTTCCCGCCGCCGGGCGCTTCCCGTTCTTCATCGCTTCTTCGAGCACGAACAACACCGACGCGGAAGACAAGTTGCCCGTTCGCCGTAGGCAGTCCCACGAAACCTTGAGCGCGCCGTTTTTCAAATTTAGCGCTTTCTCAGTGGCCTCCAGCACCTTCGGACCGCCCGTGTGGATGACCCAGCTTTGAATGTCCTCGCTCGATAAATCGTGATCGGCCAGAAACTCATCCATATCGCGTCCCAGATTGTTTTGCACCACCTCGGGTACATCGCGCGACAACACGATCTTGAAACCCGTCTGGGATATGTCCCAGCCCATCACATATTCCGTGTCCGGATAGAAGATGGAACGCGTTGCAACCACCTCCGGGCCCGGCGCTGCGTCCAGTTCAGCGCCTGCCAGCAACACCGCTGCCGCTCCATCTCCGAATAAACCGGAGCTGATCAGGTTGGCCGCCGAAAGATCGTCGCGCTGGACGGTCAACGAACACAGCTCCACAGAAAGAAGCAGCGCCGCCTGCTTGGGAAATGCCTTAACGTAGTCGGCAGCGCGTGCGATACCTGCGGCTCCTGCCACGCAGCCCAAGCCAAAAATCGGAATGCGCTTCATGCGTGGGTTCAGGCGCATGCGGTTCATTAAGCGCGCTTCAATGGATGGGCTGCATACCCCGGTAATCGAGACGAAAAAAAACGCGCCAATCTGGTCAGTGCTGATGCCGGATTGTTGCAATGCCCGGCAGATCGCCTTTTCTCCCAGTTCGAGTGAGACCTCAATCCATTTGTTGTTGGCCTCGCCCCATGTCTCGAGCGGATATTGCTCCAGCGGCATCGCCAGAAACCGCCCGTCCACCTGTGTTGCGGCGTGCAGTTTCTCTAAAATGTCGAAGCGGTCGAGTCGTGTTCCCCAGTGCTTCCGAAACGCTTCAATCAAGGTCCGTTGCGGGTAATAGTTATTGGGGAGAGCCGTTGCGGCGGCGGCAATCCTCATTGAGCCTGTCTCACTGACGTCATAATACGCTTTTGATGTCGTCATGCCCCGCGTCCGATTGATCCACTGGCGCACTTCTGAGGCGGCCGCGCACATCCTCAAACTGCGCGACGCAGGCTACGAAGTCGAACACGAAGAAGAATTTCGCCCCGGCCTGATGAAGGAATGGCGCGAATTTCCGCCTCACGCGTTTGTCATTGATTTATCCCGTCTGCCTTCGCAAGGGCGCGAGATCGCTACCGCTCTGCGCCAGTCGAAAACGACACGTACTATTCCCATCGTGTTCTGCGCGGGTGATCCCGAAAAAGTCGCCCACATCCGCCAATTACTTCCTGATGCTGCTTACTGCGAGCTTCGGAAACTCGCCGGAACCCTGAAGAAAGCTCTCGCCGCACCGCCAATTGATCCCGTGCGCCCAATAGCCATGATGGATCGTTATAAATCGCGTACGGCGGCCGAGAAGCTCGGTATCCGCGAAGGGCATCACGTCGCAATCGTTAACCCGCCTTGCGATTATCAGCGAGTCCTCGGCCCAATGCCATCCAACGTACATCTGGAGGAAACGGGAGACGGCGCCCCCTCCGCGCAGGTGCATCTCTGCTTCGCGCATGATCCTGATCAACTCGTGTCAAGTCTTTCCGCTCTGCGCCACCACGCCAAAACCAGCAAACTCTGGATTCTCTGGCGCAAAGGTGGCAAAGCCGCAGCGGGTGATGTCACTGAACGCGTGGTCCGCGATACCGCCCTGGATCTAGGCTTAGTCGATTACAAGATCTGCTCGGTCAACGAAATCTGGACAGCTATGTGCTTCGCGCTGAAGCGCTAATCGTTCTACCCCCTCCGGTTGATGGCATCTCACGAAGAGTGTTGCCTTCGCGGGAGAGCGCTAAGGTGGCGGAAGGGCTTGTATGGCTCCATCACCCTCCTCTTACCCTTAGGCTTTTGCGTAGCCGCCTAGAAAGTAGCTTACGGCCACCGATATGACAAGCGGGGATGTTAATGTTTGCGCGGCGCGCCTCACTCGCCATACTGCTATTCGTTAGCTCGGCGGCCCAGGTTCTCGCGCAGCGCTACACCTTTCAGGCCTATGACAAAGGGATGGGCAACCCAAACGTCACCTGTCTTCTGCAGGATCGAACCGGATATCTCTGGATCGGTACCCAAAACGGGCTGTTCCGATACGACGGCTCGCGTTTTCAGGAATTCGGTCGCGAGGACGGTCTCGGCGGAACGTTCGTGTTCGCCTTGCGGCAGGACGCTACAGGCCGTCTCTGGGTAGGAACGACGGAAGGTCTCTATTTCGCCGGCCCCGACCATCACTTCAAGGCCGTTCAATATCACGGACAATCGATCGATGTACGCAATGGGTCGTCACTCTCCACCTTGGGCGATGGAACAATCCTGGCGGTGACCCAACAGGGCTTGCTTGAAGTCACGTTTTCGCCGCAAGCCCGAACTTGGGATGTGCGCCGCTCGGCCGGAATCGATTCCTCCGTCCCGGTCTGGAGCGTCATCGGCAATTCCGACGGATCAATCATCGCCGGCTGCGGCGATTCTCTCTGCCGCCTGGGCGACAACGCCATGACCGTTTGGGGCGCGGCGAATGGTTTGCCGGCCGATCGCTGGAACTATCTGGTCCGCGACAGGGCGGGTGAGTTATGGGCCCGGGGTCAGAATCACGTCGCGGTGCTCATGCCCGCCGAATCGCAATTCACGCTTCGCGATCTGCCCGATATTCCCGGAAGATCCGCCTTTGCGATGCTTGCTGAAGACCGCAGTGGTCAAATGCTGGCAACGTTGGGGTCATCGCTGGCCCGCTACGAGGGAGGAGGTTGGCACGTCTTCTCACAGGCAAACGGTTTCGGAGCCGACACCATCACCGGGTTAACAGTCGATCAGGAAGGCTCCGTGTGGCTCGGCCTCATGGGACGAGGTCTGCGCCGCTGGCTGGGCTACGGCGAATGGGAGCACTGGAACACCGCCAACGGGCTGCAGAACGACACCGTCTGGACCATCCTTCGTGACACGAAAAATCGCCTCTGGCTTGGTAGTGAGCGCGAAATCGCCTACATGGAGCCAGCCCAGAAGACATTCAAAACTTGGAGTCGTCCCGGCATTCACTGCGAGAAAACGTATCGGCTCTCCGAGTGGCAAGGCGGCACGCTCTGGGCCGCGACTGGCGCCGGCTACGCCATCGCCATCGACGAGGGCACGTTGCAAGCTCAGGAATACAAGATCGACACCTCGCTTTTCAAAATCCTGCAGGATCAGGCGGATCGCGTTTGGGCTGTTGGCGCGAGCGGCCTCTTTCGCGGTGATAGCACCGGCGCAGGCTGGCACTTTGAGCGCGTCGCCGCACCCGAATTCGCGCACGAGTCGTTTTCTGACTTGGCGATGGACTCGCACAATCACATCTGGGCGGTCTCCCAACAGGGTATATTCCGTCTGGATGGTTCCGTCTGGACCCGCATTCACACCACCCCGCATGAATTAGGCGGGCACCCCCGCAATATCGCGATCGACCATTCCGGACAGATTTGGCTGGACGGCGGCTTCCCCGGTGCAGTTCGTCTGCATATCAAGGGCTCGGAAGTGGTGGCTAAAGAGGTGTTTGCCAAGCCGCGGCTCGCCTCCGATCTGGTCGTTGGTATCGTCGTAGACCACCGCGGGTGGGTGTGGATTGGCGGCGACCAGGGCGTCGACCTTTTCGACGGCAAGAACTGGCGTCGCTACACCACAAATGACGGCCTGATCTCGAACGATATCAGCGAGAGTAGTTTTTGGGCCGACGAAGACGGTTCCGAGTGGATCGGAACCAGCGGCGGAGTGTCGCATCTGCTGTCGCCTTCTATCGAAGCGCCGGCTCCGCCCGCGCCCATCCTCAAGAGTCTGCAGTACGGCAACCACAGCATCGAGCCCGGCCAAAGTGTGGCTCGCGAAGAAAAACCGCTCGAAATCAGCTTCGCAGATCTCGATTTCCGCGCCGACAACTCTATCTTGTTCCGCTATCGCCTTCTTGGTCTGGAACAGGATTGGGTGGAGACATCGGACCGCACGGTTCGCTATCCGCAACTCGGGCCGCGTCCTTACCAATTTCAGATCGTCGCGGTCGACACAAGTACCGGCCAGTCTTCTGAGGTGCGAACTTTCTCCTTCACCGTCATGCCAAGGTGGTGGGAAACCAAATCGTTCATCGGAGCGCTGTTCGTACTCGTCGTACTCCTCGCTCGGGTGACCTGGCGTTGGCGCGTCAGGGTTTTGGTTGCACGCCAGCGTGCGCTCGAAACGCTGGTCCGCGAACGCACCGACGAACTCGATCGCCGCCTCGTCGATCAACAGCAATTGAAGAAAGAAGCTGAACACGCCAATCAGGCAAAGAGCGAGTTTTTGGCCATGATGAGCCACGAAATCCGCACTCCTCTAAATGGCGCCGTCGGCATGACAAAGCTCTTGCAGGAAACGCCTCTCAACGAGGAACAACGCGAGTACACGCGCACCATTCGTGATTGCGCCGATGCGCTCGCGCGGATCGTCGGAGACATTCTCGACATTTCGAAAATCGAAGCCAACAAGCTGGAAATCGAATCCCTCGAGTTCGAAATCGAATCGCTCGTTCGCGATGCCGCTTGTGTTCTGGCTGAACAGATCAGACGCAAGCGCCTCATCCTCGCGATTGATTTCGATCGACGGCTTCCATTCTCGGTGCGCGGCGATGCCGCCCGCATTCGACAGATTCTGCTTAACCTGCTCTCGAATGCCGTCAAGTTCACAGACAGCGGTACGATCCAGATGCTGGTTACCGAACAGGAGCGAACTTCGGACAATCGCGCCACCATTCGCTTCACCGTGTCCGACACCGGAATCGGCATTCCTCCGGAGGCGCTTGACACACTATTTCAAAGCTTTTCTCAGGCTGACGCATCTACAAGTCGGAGGTACGGTGGCACTGGACTGGGCTTAGCCATTTCCAAGCGTCTGGCTGAACTGATGGGTGGTACTGTAGGCGTGGAAAGTGAACTAGGTCGCGGCAGCAGGTTCTGGTTTACAGTAGGCGTGCCGATAAGCCAAAGTAGTCACCCCCGCATGGAACCGCTCGGCGCACTCCCGCAGGCCATCGCAAGCGCTGAGGAAGCAGCGCCCACGCGCGGCCGCGTGCTGGTTGCCGAGGATAACTCCATTAACCAGCGCGTCGCAGCCATCCTTTTGACCAAGCTGGGCTATACGCCGGACTTGGCCTCCAACGGAAAGCAAGCTGTCGAAAAGCTGCAACAACAGGATTACGACATCGTTTTGATGGACTGTCAGATGCCGGTGATGGATGGATTCGAAGCTGCTGCCGCTATTCGCGCGATGCCGAACGACCGCTCCGGCATTCCTATTATTGCCGTCACCGCAAACGTTCTCGCTGGCCAGCGCGAGAAGTGCCTCCAAGCCGGCATGAACGACTACATTCCGAAACCTATCAACCGCGAAGTGCTCGAAACCGTCATACAGCGATTCCTCAAATCGGCTGAACGCTGTGCTGCATTCGAGCCGGAACCGGTCGCCTCCGCCCACTAGCGCCCCTATCCGAGAGCAAACAGTCCTTTCCCCCACGTACATTCCATGGCGACTGCCGTCATCAGCCATGAGGAGACGCTTCACTGGCTTGCGTTGCGCATGCTTCCCGGTTTGGGAACGATCACGGCTCTGCGCCTGCTCGAGAAACTGAAATCGCCCCAGGCCATTTTTCGCTCTTCAGCATCTGAACTGGAAGCTTTCGGCGTCAGTCCTGCGCAGGCCCGCAATATCGCAAGCGGCTGCTCCTTTGATGACGCCGTCGAACAGCAGCAGAAGCTTCTCGCGAACGAAGTAACCCTCATTTCCATTCACGATCCGCGCTATCCGACGCGCCTGCGGCAGATCTTCGATCCGCCCATCGTTCTCTATGTCCGAGGTAATACGGAACTGCTTCGCTCGCATGGCGTGTCGGTCGTCGGGACAAGGCGACCCACGCCCTACGGCATCGCTGCCGCAGAGCGCCTCAGCGCCGATCTGTCGAGGGCCGGGCTCACCATTATCAGCGGACTCGCCCGCGGCATCGATACCGCCGCTCACCGCGCGACTCTCGCTGAGGAAGGCAAAACGGTCGCTGTTCTCGGCTGCGGGGTCGACATACTCTATCCGGCCGATAACCGAAAGCTCTACGACGAGATCGGCCGCAAAGGACTGCTCGTCTCCGAGTTCCCACTGGGAGCGCCCGCATATCCACAGAACTTCCCCATTCGCAACCGGATTATCAGCGGGCTCTCTCTCGGCGTCTTGATTGTGGAGGGGGCTCAGCACAGCGGTTCGGCAATCACGGCGAAGCTCGCCATGGACCAGGGCAGGGAAGTTTTCGCGGTGCCCGGAAATATCACATCCAAGATGAGCTGGGGCCCCAACCTTCTAATAAAGGACGGAGGAGCGAAGCTGGTTCAGGAGTGGACTGACGTCACCAACGAGCTGCCCGCTGAAGTTCGCCGCGATCTGGTCGCCGACGCTCGCCAGCGCGTCCTCCTCGAAATAGGAGATTCCGAAATTCCGCCACCCCCGGACAACGGCCTTCCGGAACCCCTGAAAGCACTCTCATCCAAGCTTCTATCCTACCTCCAAGTTGATGAACGTAAACAACTTGACACGCTGCTTGAATCCTTTGAAGGGTACAGTTCATCTGAGCTTATCGGCGCGCTTTTTGATCTGGAGATGTCCGGTTTGGTGCGCCAGCTACCCGGCAAGAACTTTGTCAAGGTGTGGTAAAAAGGGTAGCGTTCTCGAAGGCACCCCGTTTAGGGGCATCAACAGTATTCAATCTGACATCGGATAAGAAGTTAAGGTATGGCTAAATCGCTCGTCATCGTCGAGTCCCCCGCGAAGGCGAAAACAATCGGAAAATATCTGGGGAAGCAGTTCATCGTCAAGGCGTCTCTTGGCCATGTCAAAGATCTGCCGAAAAACGATCTGGCTGTGGACGTCGAGCGCGACTTCACTCCGCGCTATGAAGTAATCGAAGGCAAGAAGAAGCTCATTTCAGAGCTCAAACAAGCGGCCAAGACCGTCGACTCCGTCTACCTCGCGGCTGACCCCGATCGTGAAGGCGAAGCCATCTGTTGGCACCTCAAGGAAGAACTCGAGCCGAAGAAGGCTACCGACAAACCTGCCATCTTCCGCGTG
Source organism: Bryobacteraceae bacterium (assembly GCA_036276155.1). GTDB lineage: Bacteria > Acidobacteriota > Terriglobia > Bryobacterales > Bryobacteraceae > Bog-105. The sequence goes on from DATBEG010000029.1 coordinate 16,601, forward strand.
ATGTTCAACGAGATCACGGCCAACGCGGTCAAAAAAGCTTTCGACAAGCCGCTCGAAGTCAACGTTCATCTCGTCGAAGCGCAGCAGGCTCGGCGGGTGCTCGACCGCCTGGTTGGCTACAAAATCTCTCCGCTCCTCTGGGACAAGGTTCGCCGCGGTCTTTCCGCCGGGCGTGTCCAGACTGTCGCCGTGCGCCTCATCGTGGAGCGCGAACGGGAAATCCGCGCGTTCGAAAAGCAGGAATACTGGACCATAGACGTCGCGCTGAATGCCAAGAAGCCGCCGGTGTTGACCGCGCGCCTCAATAAGCGTGGCGACGAAACACCCACTGTCGGCAATCAGCAAACGGCCGATGCCATCGTGACCGATCTCGAAGGCACCCAATACACGGTGCGTTCGGTCGAAACGCGCGAACGCAGGCGCAATCCTGTTCCTCCGTTCATCACGTCCACCCTTCAGCAGGAATCATCACGTAAATTGCGCTTCAGCGTGAAGCGCACCATGATGCTTGCGCAGGGTCTCTATGAAGGTAAGGAGATCGGCAAGGAAGGTTCCATCGGTCTCATCACCTACATGCGTACGGACTCGACGCGTGTCTCGGAAGAGGCCCTGACGGAAGCTCGCGGATTTGTTTCCGACAAGTACGGCAAAGAATATTTGCCCGGCTCGGCGAACATCTACAAGACCAAAAAGGACGCGCAGGACGCGCACGAAGCCATCCGCCCGACCTCGGTTCTGCGCACGCCGGAATCCGTTGAAAAGTATCTGGCTGAAGATGAGCTGAAACTGTATCGCCTCATTTGGATGCGCTTTGTCGCTTCTCAGATGATGCCGGCCGTTTTCGATCAGACCACCATCGACATCAATGCCAAGGGCAAGAGTGGTGCCGATTACCTGTTCCGTGCAACCGGCAGTGTGATGAAGTTCGACGGCTTCCTCCGCGTATACGAAGAGGGCAAAGACGCCAAGGACGAAGAGGACGACGAGCTCAAGCACAAGCTGCCCGCCGTCACGCAAGGCGAAACGCTGAAGTTTAAAGAGATCAAGCCCGAGCAGCACTTCACGGAGCCGCCGCCTCGCTACACAGAGGCGACGCTCGTCAAGAAACTCGAAGCCGATGGCGTCGGACGTCCGTCCACCTACGCCTCCATCCTGTCCACCATTCAGGACCGCGAGTACGTCAAGAAAGAAGGCGGCAAGTTCGTTCCCACGGAACTGGGCATGGTCGTCACCGACTTATTGCTCGAAAGCTTCAACGACCTGTTCGACGTGAGGTACACGGCGCGCATGGAAGAAGAACTCGACGAGATCGAAGAAGGCAAGCTCGAATGGCGCGACGCCATGGCGGAGTTCTATGGCCGCTTCCAGAAAGATCTGGAACACGCTGCTCAAAACATGACCGACATCAAGCGCATGGAGCGGCCCACCGACCTGGTCTGTGAAAAATGCGGCAAGCCGTTGGTCATCAAATGGGGCAAGCACGGCAGCTTTATCGCGTGCACTGGCTATCCCGAGTGCACCAACACGCGTGAGCTAACCGTCGATCTCCCGGATGTCGACAACGCCAATCTCGGCGAGCAGGACGAAACCGAATATTGCGAGAACTGCGGCCGCCCGATGGTGCTCAAGAAAGGCCGCTTCGGCCAGTTCTTCGCCTGCTCCGGCTACCCCGATTGCAAGACAACCAAGCAGATCGGCGGCGAGCAGCGCAAAGATGTTCCGCTAGAGGAAACGTGCCCGCAATGTGCCAGCAAGCTGGTTCAGAAATACGGCCGCTATGGCGAGTTTGTTGCCTGCAGCAACTACCCGAAGTGCAAGTACGTCAAGCAGAAGACGATCGGCGTGCCTTGCCCGAACTGTTCGGAAGGCGAAGTCGTGGAGCGCAAATCCAAGCGCGGCCGCGTCTTCTTCGGTTGCAACCGCTATCCCGATTGCGACTTCGTCGCTTGGGGCAAGCCCATCCAGGAAAAATGCCCCGAGTGCGGCTCCAGCTACTTGATAGAAAAATACCTCAAAGCTGGCGCGGTAGCTCAGTGCCCCAATGCCGAGTGCAAATACAAGCACCCATTGGCTTCTCAGCCGGAAGCTAGCGTCGCGTAACGAACAGCCTCAATCTTCGCGCCGGGAATGTGCTGCCCCAGCACGCCGCTTTGCGAATACTTTGGCCGTCAGGTACAAGAACGCAAGCGCACCCACAATAATCACCGTCTGCGGGAACACCGGGGCATTCGTCCCATCGCCCACCCACGCCAGTGCTGCAAAACAAACCAGAAGGTGCGCGCAGAACACTTCGAGCGATGCTTGTCCCAGCAACACCAGCGGTCCTCGACCAAGCCATTGGACAGTCCGTTGTTGCACCGCTGCGAAAAGAATTGTAAGCGCCGTGAAATTCAGAATTCGGATAGAACCCAGGTGCCACTTGTCCGTCAACGGAGTCCATGGCGGCGCGTTCAAGACGTCCCACAATGGCGTGTGCCGGACGATAACACACGTAGCTGCCACGATGAGCGACAAAAACATTGCGATTCTTGGATGGAGCCGCAGCCCCGGAGCCCCGGGGAGTCCCGCGCCTACCCACAACCCGCCGATCCACAGTAGTTGCCAGCCGTAAAGGTCGAATGCACCTAGCGCGCCAAATGGAATGTCGGCGTGCGTCACTCGAACCAAAACCGCGTACAACCACCAGCGCATTCCAATCTGCGCGCCCGCCCACAGCAGCAGACTCGGAATCAGAATCACACGCCAGCCGAATCGCCGTCCGGCCCAAAGCACCACCGGTGTCAGCACCAGAAACAGAATGTACATCGGCAGGATGTCGAGCAATGGCGGCCGGTAAATCAGGAAAATCGATGCGATCACTCCATCCACCGGGTGCGCCAGGTAGAAATCGAGTAGTCCTTGCAAACTGGGTTGTTGCGTGCGGATCGCCAGCAGCGCTACCGCGGTGAACGCCACGGCCAGCAACAACAAATGGTACCCGTACAACCGCCCGGCACGCGCGCCCAGGCGCTTCCACACACTCCGCGCACCCTCCTGCTCGAGTTTTCTGCTGAATACGCGCCCGCAAAGAAGAGCCGACAGGAAGATGAATCCTTCGGCCGCGGAAGCGAACCCCAGTGTTTGATTGGCGTATACACTGACCCGCGTTGGCAGGTGCGTTAACGTCATCCAGACGAGAAATAAGCCCCGCAGCCCATCCAGTTCAGGCTGTCGTCGTGATCCCTTCCTTACGGAATCCGGCGCTACCGACACAGAATCCGGGGCGGGCTTAAAGGCTGTGGCTGAAGGTTGTATGCTGGGCTCTCACTTGCAGTATGGACGGCATCCGCGCGCGAACTGGTGCGCCCAAACGAGATAGTGTTTGTACAGCAGGAACCCTTCTCAGTGCGGCAGCGTGAACCAGAATGTTGCGCCCACGCCGGGCCGGCCTTCCGCCCAAATCTTTCCGCCGTGCCGCTCGACAATCGTCTTACAAATAGCCAGGCCGATGCCGGTGCCCGGAATCTCCTGTCCGTGAAGCCGCTTGAATATACCGAATACGTTTTCCCCATACTCCGGTTCGAAGCCGCGGCCGTTATCCGCCACAGAAAATATCCAGCGATCCACCTGCTGTTCGGCCCGGACTATGATCTCCGGCGCCGCGTCAGGTTTCCTGTACTTGATTGCATTCCCCAACAGGTTTTGCATTACCTGCGCCAGGTGCGCCGCGCTGGCTCGCACCACCGGCAAGTCTCCATAGATGATCCTGGCCTTACTCTCCTCGATCACGGTTCGCAAATCCTCCATGGCTGTCTCGAGCACTGATTCCATCGCCACATTTGGCATTTCCAGGTCCTCCGTCCCTGTCAAGCGCGAATAGGCCAACAGGTCTGAGATTAGCGCCTCCATGCGCTTCGCTCCGCTCGTCACCACGTCGATGTACTTTGCCCGTTCCGGCGTCAGATCGCCATTCGTGAAGGACCGCGCCAGCATCTGCGCATAGATGCAGACATTTCGCAGCGGCTCTTGCAGATCATGGCTTGCAATATAAGCGAACTGCCGAAGATCTTCGTTTGACCTCTGGAGTGCCGTCTCTATTTGCTTTTGCTCTGTAATATCCGTTGCGGTGCCGAACCAGCGAACCACATTGCCGCTGTTGTTATGAATTGGCATCGCTTTTGCCAGGAACCATCGGAACTGTCCGTCTTTTCCACGCAGCAGGAAGGTGTCTTCCCAGATCTCGCCGGTGTCGAAACACTGCTGCCTGCGCGCGACGACGCGCTCCGTGTGCTCTGGATGCAGGTAATTGCGCCAACCCTCGCCGCCTAATTCGGCCAGCGTCGATCCCGTGTATTGAAACCAGCGCTCGTTGTACCAGACCACCGAGCCGGTCTGATCGGCCATCCACGCCAGTTGGGAAATGTTGTTTGCTAGCGTGCGAAAACGCTCTTCGTTGTCGAACAGCGCCCGCTTGCGTGCACTCACATCGCGGCCGATTGCCTGTACCCGCGTTTCTCCGTCGTCATCCGCAACGAACCTCTGGCTCAGCTCAACAGCCACATGGCTTCCGTCTTTGCGCACGAAATTCCATTCGGCCTGCTCGAATTTTGTGCCGCGTTCTGCTCCCGGACTCGCCAGGTTTTCCAGCAGCAGGCTCCGTTCTTCCGGCGCCAGCAGGTCCGTCATGTTCAGCCGCAGCATCTCTTCGCGACTGTAGCCCGTCAGCCGCTCCGCGCCGGAATTCGCATGCAGTACGTGACCATCTGTCTTCAGAATGTATACGACATCGTTCGCGTTCTCCACCAAATCCTGCAGGCGTTGCCCCATCGCCCGCTCACGTTCTTTCTGCTGCTCAATAACCGTTGTCTGGGCGCCTACGCGATGAGTCAAGCGGATTACGACGATCACCGTCACCAGCACAAGCACCATCAAAATGCCCGCTGTCCGGACGGCCAACGTCCGCGTTAGCCAACTCGGCTCTTCGAGAATTCGCACGTCTTGACTCGAGCGCATCAGGATCTCGAACGATTGCGGCAACCCCAGATCGTCCGCCTGAATCACGCACACTCCGGTCACCGCCACTCGCGCGCCGCTCGCCAGGCTCAAACCCGACCTGCCCATCTGCGTCTTGAGAAGACGGGCGTTGAACATTGTCGATCCGTCCTCGAGCGAGATGACGTCGCCGTTTATCGACTGACTCACTCCCAGCACTGTCCCGCTAATTCGAACCAGCATAGAGTCCGGCAAAAACGGGCGCGCAGAGTGAAAACGGGCCAGCAGTTCGCCGGCGGCGATAGCGAACGGCGGGACCGCGCCTTGCCTGTGCTGGTCTACCAGCACAGCGTCTTCCATCTCGGCCGAGTAAGCTCCCGCACTGGGAAAGCCAATTGCATACACCCGCTCGCCCGGCTCTACGTTCTCCGGCAGCACGGTGCGAACCAGCACGCCGTTCGTTCCCTCCTGCACGAAGGCGCGGTTCCCCTCCGCCCAGATGACCGTACCGCTGATCTTCACTCGCCGTCGCCGGTCCGTGCCCGGGGTGTACAGGAACATGCGGTCGATAGTCGTCAGGGGCGTTCCGGCTGTGATCTCCTGTGCGGCGTCCAGAATCTGCAACTGATTCGGTACGCTCGGCACCAGTACCGCAACACCCTCGAAGCGCTTACGGCTGTTCGCCAAAACCGCGCACGTACCGTTCACTCGCACGGTCGAGTCCGGCAATTGGGCAAGCGGAAAAGGGCTCGGATCACGGAAGTACACCCACTGCTCATTGCCGCCCAGATCGATATGGATTGCCGTTGCGCGCCAGCGCCAACGCGGCGGCTCGACCGTGATCGCCGAGCGTACCACCCCAGTCAGCGAAACGTAAGTGTTGTCACAGGCGCCACTCGATAGATATTTCCAGTCCGCGGGTCTCGGTTTCGGTAGCGGCCCTGACCCCAGCACTTTGACGGAATTCACCTGCACAACCGGGGCAAAGTTCCCTGGACCCGCGGTTCCATGCACTTCCACCACTTGGCCTGCATGCAGGTCCAGGGCCTTGATGACGTTGCCGTAGACCCATACCGCGTCTGTCCTGTCCTGCAGCGAAAATCCAGCCCATTCGGGGATAAACTGCGTAACCGTCCCGCGCAGCACGACGGGTAGTCCCTGCTTGGCTGCCGCCGCGGGCAACTGGTGTACTTGCGCTGCCGTTGAGAGAGGCTGCGGTTGCGGAGCCCCGGACATAGTCAGGATTAACAGTCCTGCAGCAACGATAACCGGGTGAAACAATCGCTACGACCTGGTGAGATTTGGCCCCAGTATAGCGGAATCCGCTCGAAGCTCCAGTACTTCTGGGGCTATCGCCCAGTAAAAAAACACTAGCAAGGTTATGTCACCCGTGCTAAGCTACCAAAAATAAGGTAGGAAAGACTTCTAGGTCTTTTGGCGGGAATCGGCCTCTCGGCGAGCACTGCCTTAATTAGCCGGGGTTCCTCGTTCGGAACGGCATTCACCCGCAACCTTTGAAGGAGCGAATGTGAACAAGCTGTTTGGGCTACTTTCCGCAATTATCCTCGCCGTCCTCATCTCCCTCTACCCTCCGGCCCTTCAGGCCCAGGCTATTAGCGGCGACGTCACAGGATCTATCCTCGATTCCACCGGGGCCGCTGTTCCCGGCGCTACCATCACCGCCGTGAACGATGCCACCGGTGTCAAAACAATCGCCCACTCCGAATCCGGCGGCACCTTTCGGTTCACCAATCTGCCCGTTGGCGCTTACACAATGTCGGCCACTGCACCCGGATTTTCGACCGCAACTCTGAAGAACGTCTCGGTCGTTCTCAGCGAAGTGGTAACGGCCAATCTCACCCTCGAAGTCGGTAAAGCGAGCACGGTGGTTGAGGTCAGTTCTGCCGCGGCGGCCATCGATACCACTACCGCCCAGCTCCAGTCCACCTTCGACACCCAGCAGGTGCAACAACTGCCCAGCGCTTCGCGCGGAACCGGCATCTATAATCTCAGCCTTGTCGGCTCCGGCGTCACTTCGCAGGGAGGCGTCGGTCAGGGCTACGGTCCGGCTATCTCCGGCCAGCGTCCCGATAACAACGTCTACAACCTCGACGGTGTCCCGAACGACAACCGCTACAACCCTTCGCCGCTTGTCTACACCTCCAACGACTCCATCGCCGAAGTGTCATTGCTCGAAAACCAGTTCAGTCCTGAATTCGGCGGCGGCTCTGGCGGCGTCTTCAACGCAATCGTAAAGACCGGCACCAATCAGTTGCACGGCTCGGTTTACGAGTACTTCCAGAACCGCAACCTGAATGCCGTCGACTCGCGAACGGCGGTCCAGAACTTGACCTCCAATCCGCGCTTTGACAATAATCGCCTCGGCGCGAGCATCGGCGGTCCCATTATCAGGAACAAACTTTTCTACTTCGGCAATTTTGAATACAACCCGATCGGTTCGGCCGCTACTCCGTCGGCTCTGTTTGGTGTCACTGCCGCGGGTCTCGCAACCCTGAATAGCCTGGGCAATTTAAGTAAGAACAATCTCGGCGTGTTTGAAAAGTACGTTCCCGTTGCGCCAGTCGCCAACCAGGGGACCATTCAAGTGACCAACGGCACAGCCTCAAGTGCGCAGAGCTACACCATTCCGATTGGCAATATTTCTGTTGTCTCGCCAGGCTACTCGAATGCTTATGACGCCGTGGTCGCGCTCGATTACAACATCAGCGACAAAGACCAGGTTCGCGGCCGTTGGATTTATAACAACTACAGCGCTATCGATACCGGCGCCACGCTTCCCATATTCGACGTGCCCTCGCCGAACAACAACTATCTGATATCGATCTCAGAATTCCACAGCTTCAACGCCACACTTCAAAACGAGTTCCGCTCCTCGTTTAGCCGCAACTTCAATCAGCTTGGCGTTCCGAGCTTCACCTTCCCGGGACTGGCTGCATTCCCGAATATCACTCTCGACGACCTGAATAGTTTAAACATCGGTCCTGACGGCCCCTCCGGCTCCATCCAGAACCTGTTACAAGGTTCCGATCACATCAGCAAGGTGGCCGGTCGCCACAATCTGAAGTTCGGCTATGACTTCGTTGACGTCATCCTCACCAACTATTTCATTCAGCGTGTCCGTGGCGACTATTACTACCTGAACACCTCCGACTTCCTGAATGACCTTTCGCCGACCGATTTCGGTGAACGCAGCGCGGGTCCTACCAGCTATCCCGCAGGCTTCCTACAACACGATGCCTTCGCCAGTGACGATTGGCACATCGCAAGAACGCTCACTTTGAACCTCGGCCTCCGCTACGAATACGTCACCATGCCCATCGCGTCTCGCTACCAGAGCTACAGTGCGCTGGCCAGTGTGCCAGGCGTGTTCACCGTCGGCGAGCCGCATTTCAGCAAGAACGATTGGTCACCGCGTATCGGTATCGCCTGGTCTCCGGGGAGCAACGGCACATGGTCGGTCCGCGCCGGTTTCGCGCGTGCATTCAACCCGACTTACGCCAACCTCACTTCGAATGCCGCGCCGCCTTACTTCCAACAAACCAACGACGTCAATGTGGATCACATCACCCCGAACTTCTTAGCTAACGGTGGTCTCAATGGTAATGCTGTTCCGCTGCCCAACACACAGATGGGTCAGTTGGCCATTCTGGGAAGCTACACGTTCAGTAACAATCGCCCTTACGGACTTACCTGGACTGGTGGTGTCCAGCATGAGTTCAAACACAACTACACCATGGAAGTTCGTTACACCGGTACTAAAGGCGTCCATCTTTGGAATCAGACCCGTCTCAATATCGATCAACTGGTTAGCCCGACGAATTACATCCCCACCTTCTTCTCCATGCCCTCGGCCGCAACGCTCGCAGGCCTGAGCAAGACGCTCTCGCAGGTGGAATCGTATATCGTCCCCGGCGGCACCGCTGCGCAGCCGTTCAATGCACTGGCCGTGTACGGCTCACTAGCCAACATCACTGCCTACGCTCCGCAAGCTTACTCGCAATATCACGGCTTGGCCGTACAGGTAAACAAACGTCTGTCGAACGGTCTTACTTTCGTAGCGGCCTATACCTGGAGCCACACCATCGACGACGCGACCGCCACCAATTTCTCCACCTATCTGACCCCGCGCCGCGCTCAGGACTTCCAGAACCTCGCAGCCGAAAAATCCAGTTCTGCTCTCGATCACCGTCAGCGCTTCACCTTTTCGCCCATATATACGTGGCTGCCTTTCAAGGGCGGCAACTGGTTTGAGAAGAACCTCCTCGGGAACTGGACCATCTCGGGCACGTACACGTATGAAACTCCTGAATACGCTACTGTCCAGAGCGGGATCGACTCGAACCTGAACAATGACTCAGCCGGTGACCGCGCCATCATCAACGAAGCCGGCGCCGCGAATCTCAGCACTGCCGTTTACGGCGTGAACAACCTCGGCCATGTCACTACCAGCGCTTCCCAGATCGTTGCTTATGTAGCGAATAACCCGAACGCGCGGTACGTCCAGGCCGGAGCCGGCGCGCTCTCGAACGGCGGCCGCAACACGTTCCCGCTGTTTCCCACCGACAACCTCGATGCCGCGCTCACCAAGAGTTTCAACATCACAGAGCGCATCAAGTTCAGCATCAGCGGCCAGTTCCTCAACGTGCTGAACCATCCGCAATGGACCGGCGGCTATATCAGTGATATCGCCTCGAACGGTTACACCGCCAGCCGCAACGATCTAGTCACGGGCAATGCGCTATTTGGCCGCTTCGATCAGTTCTATAGCAGCAACTCGCGTACCAGCCAGATCGCTGCGCACATCACCTTCTAACTTTGGCAAGCATGGGCCGGACCGCTTTTCTCGCCTGGCCCACTTTTTCTCTCCACGCACGCTCGTTCCGTCGCAATCGCGATTGTAGTGCTCTCAAACCGTTGCCGCCGCTTTCGCACCGCCTCGCATCGTTTCCCGAACCAATGCGCCGAGTGTCATAAAATCATCCAGATCTGTCGGCTTTCGGAAGAAACGCGCGCTCAGCTCAGCCACGCGCTCTCGATCCCGCGGCGCCCCGGAGGAACTGATGACGATCACAGGATGCGACGCACACATCGGATGCGCGCGGAATACCGTCAACACTTCGAAGCCGTCCTTCTTAGGCAAGTTCAGATCAAGCAGCAAAAGATCGGGACATGGCACGCCGTGTTCGGGATCGATCCTCTGGATATAACGCGCTGCCTCTAAGCCGTCCGACGCTACATGCAACTCGTAACCAAGATGGTGAAAGTTGAGCGCCTCCCTGACGAGCAGCACATCGGCACGGTTGTCTTCGGCGAGGAGAATTTGCAGCACCCGATTCACCCCTGGGCTGCCGGCAACGCGAAGAAAAATCTAGACCCTACCCCAGGCGTCGAATCGGCCCACATAGTTCCACGGTAACGCTGAACAATGCGTTTGCAAATCGCAAGCCCAAGCCCAGTACCCGGATATTCGTCTCGGTGCAGTCGCTTGAACAAGCCAAAGATCTTGTCCGCGTATTCGTTATCGAAGCCAATGCCGTTGTCCTCCACCGCGATGACCCATTCGTCAGCGCGTCGTTCCGACGTGATCCGTACCACGAGTGGTTCTTCCGGACGTCGATATTTCAGCGCATTCGACAACAGGTTCTGAAAAACATGACTGAGTTGCTGCTCATCGCCCTGCACCTTCGGCAAGTAGTCGTGGTGGATGATAGCTCGCGACTCCTCAATGCCTTGTTCCATGACAGCGAGCGCTTCGGCAAGAGAACCGTTGAGATCCGCAACTCCCGACGTTATCTGGCCGCTTTGAATAATTTGCGAATAAGACAGCAAATCCTGTATCAGCCTTTCCATTCGGTGCACGCCCGTGCGCACGATATCCCCATACTCCTGCGCCTGGACGTTATCTTTGCTCAGATGCCGCCGCAACAGAAGCTGCGTGTAGCTGTTGATCATTCGCAGCGGCTCCTGAATATCATGCGAAGCCACGTAAGCAAACTCTTCCAGTTCGCTGTTCGCCCGTCGCAAGCTCGCTTCGCTTTCGCGAATTACCTGTTCGTCCTGCTCGCGCTGATGGATGTAATCGCGGATCTGATACTGGCGTTGCCGCGCCCGCAGAGCCGCACGAACGCTGCTGATCAGGGTCGCCTTGCGCAGCGGTCGCTCCAGCAGACTCACGTTCCCGAGAAGCTCGAGCAAATTCGGCCGCAAGCCGCCCTGCGTCTCCTCACCCGCGCTCGTCATGATCAGCAGGGGAAGATCCGACCACGAAGGCTGGTTCCGTAAATCCTCCGCTAGGCTATCGATCACCTTCGCCCGCAGCGCTTCTTCGCCGATGATCACCGCGCCCGCGCCTTCCCGAATATTCGATCGTAGTTCGGGCATCGTGCGGCAGACGCATGCGTCAATGCCGCGCTTATCAAGAACTTCCTGAATCAGTGAGCCATCGCGGCCGAAAGGAGCGTGCACAAGCACGCGTTCACTTGCCGCGTCGCCGTTAGGATTCATCCTTTGCTCCTGACAGCATCGGTTCCGAACCTACATAAGTCGGAACGCCTGTCAGTACTCCGCGGAACTCCCTCAATGGCGGCCCGACGGAAATCTTGCCGTCGCCCAGCGTAAGCTCTCGTATGGTCTCTTCATGCGCACCACCGCGCTTCTTCAGCACTGAAAGCGCCTTGCGCACCCTTCCGTCAGCCTCGAAGAAGCGAAACAGGAGAACATTATCGGCCATGTAACTCATATCGAACGGAGAAGTCATCGCGCCTATCATGCCCGCTTGCGCCAGCACCAGGATGGTCGCCACTCCCCGTTGATTCAAATACGAAAGCAGCTCATGCATTTGCATCGTCAAATACTGCTCGCCGGGCATCGCGTTGAGAAATCCGTTCAGGCTATCAATCAAGATGACCTTTGCGCCGCGCTTCTCAGCGGAATCCCGCACATGCTGTATGAACTCTCCCGGCGAAAGCTCGGCGGGATCTATTTGCTCCAGATAAAGCTTCCCGCTTTCGAGGTGTGGCGTTGGGTCGATCCCCAATTGCTTGCACCGCTTGCACGCGGTCACCGCCCACTCTTCGAAAAGAAATACAGAAGCGTTCTCGCCCTTCCGCGCCGCCGCCACTGCAAAGCTCATCGCGATCGAAGATTTCCCGCACCCTGCCGGGCCAATCAGCAGTGTGCTGCTGCCTCGGTCAATACCCCTTCCCCACAGCGCATCGAAAGCAGCCAAGCCGCTGGTGACGGTTCCTGGGTCGAACGCGTATTTGTGTTCTCCTGCAACCAGCCGCGGGAAAACCACCACACCGCCCGTCGTAATGGCGTAATCGTGGTATCCCTCCCGGTAAGTGCTGCCGCGCATCTTCTCAACCTGAAGGCGTCTGCGAGTTTTCCCATATTCCCGGTAGACCTTCTCCAGAGACAGCACTCCATGCGCGATGCTCTGAAGCTGCAGGTCGTGCGCAGAAGAGGTGCGGTCGTCGAGCAACAACACAGTGCAGTTCCGGTTCGTGAAAAAGTGCTTCAGGGCCAGGATCTGCCGCCGGTACCGCAGCGAATCGCGCGCCAGCAATCGTAGCTCCGACAACGAATCCAGCACCACGCGCTTGGGCTGTATCTCTTCAACCTGTTTAAGAATCGTCTGCGTGGTGTCCTGAAACTCGATCTCAGAAGGATGAAAGGCCGAATATTGGTCCTCCGGCCGAAGACTGTCTTCCGTCGGTGTGAACTCGAAAATCGTCATCCCTTCGAGTGACCACCGGTGCGACCGTGCGACTTTCTCAATCTCAGCCGCAGACTCGGAGAGCGTCACGTACAGCGCCTTTTCCCCGAGCTTTGCTCCAGCCATCAAAAACTGCAGCCCGACGGTCGTTTTGCCCGTCCCCGGCACCCCTTCGAGAAGGAAGAAATGCCCTTGAGGGAACCCGCCTCCCAGCACGTCGTCCAGCCCGTCTATCCCACTTGCTGCTCGAACATCATCCACGATGTGGTTCTCCATCGCGACAGCCATCTCATCTCGTTGAGGCATCTTCTCCCGTGATTACCGCCGTAAGCCGGCGCACACTGATTCTCTCACCGCCGTCCCTTTAATCAAAGGAATCAAGCAAGCAATAGCGCGACAATGAGCAAGCGATGGTGCTGGTAATTCTTCTCAAAAGCCTCCTCCACAACATCGGAGTCCTGATCGTAGGATTTTGCTTTGCTTTCCTTGGAAGAGCCATCGATTCCCTTCTGAGCATCAGTAGGTTTGATTCCGTGCTTACGATTGCCGCGGCGCTAGCCCTCCTGACTGCCGGCTTTCTTTTACGGGTATGGGCGACGTATCTCTTTTACGAGCGACGCATGAAAGTAATCTCGCTCGTTCCCCAGAAACAACTGATTACGTCAGGTCCGTACCGCTTCTCAAGAAACCCGTTCTACCTTGGCGGGAATGTATTTGTTTTTCTCGGGGCGTCATTATTTATTGGCTCGCCAACAGGAATAGTTCTCACTGCTGTCAGCATCCTCGTCGCGGACCTGATGATTCGGCGGGAGGAGAAGCAACTGGCGCAGGAATTCGGCGAGGATTGGGTGCGATACGCGAAAAGTGTGCGGAGATGGCTGTGACCTTTGACGACGTTGGAAAACTTGCTCTGTTTTATCGCAACGATGCGATCGAGCCGACTAATCCCGACGGAGGTCGTGGCATCGAGATTTGTTTACGATGTTGGTCTTGCAGAATTCGATGCTGCTTCGGTCGCCTTTGCCGCCGGTAGATCTTTTTCCATTCGTTCGATAACTTCCTTTGGCTCCGTCTTCGGTGGATTATTCAGATACTTGCCGAAGAACACGAGATAGCGTTGCATTCGATCCTGGATATGGCGCGGTTCGCTAAACCCGTGATTCTCGCGCGGGTAAGTCACAAACTCCACCGGTAAGTGTCGCTCCTTCAGGGCCTGATAGAACTCTTCGGCTTGCGCAATCGGCACCCGCGTATCCGCCTGCCCATGCAAAATCATCGTCGGCGTCTTCACCTGATCCACATACTTCATTGGCGAATGCTTCCAGTATTCGTCGAAGTTATCCCACGGGGCTTTCAATCCGAAGAACAACCCTATATAGTTATGAATGTCAGTCTGCGAGTACATCGAATATAAATCGGGCAGCCCTGCGCCCGGCGAGATGGCTTTAAATCGGTCTGTCTGCGTGTCGATCCAGAACGTCATGTAACCGCCGTACGACCATCCGTACGCGCCCAACCTATCCGGATCAGCCCAACCCTTCTGCACGATCGCGTCAACGCCGCTCATATCGTCTTGGTAATCGCCGCCGCCCCAATCTTTCTCGTTGGCGCGTGCATACTTTTCTCCGCGGCCGGTCGAGCCCCGGAAATTCGGCTCCAGCGAAAGGTATCCATTCGCCGCCATCACCTGTTGAGTCGGATTGAATGACAGTAGCGAATCGCCCGTCGGCCCGCCATGGGGGTTTAACAAAAATGGATATTTGCGCGAGGCGTCGAAGTCTACCGGCTTGGTCACAATGCCGTCAACCTCCGTACCGTCCTTGCTATTCCAGCGGATCACTTCCGTCTCGCCAAGCGCATAGTCTTTTAGCCACGCATTCTGGTCAGTGATCGGTTCCACCTTGCCAAATCGCGAGTCGCTCCGAAAGACCTCCGCCGGGTGCATCGGGTCGGTCCAGGTTCCGACAGCCGCATCTCCCTTCCTGCTGAGCTGGGCCAGGTTCAGCGCTCCCCCCTTCGCGGTGATCTGCTCAACTGATCCGGCCGCGACGTTCACCTGAAAAACCTCCACCGACTCCCGCGTGTTGGTACTGAAGTAAATCGTTTTGCTATCGGCAGCCCAGAGGGGCTCTGAGGCATTCAGCTGGAATTTCGCGCTCACATCGCGGCATTCACTGCCGTCTGCACGCGCTACGTTCAGCGAGGTATGAAATTCCGGATTGCCTTCGTTCGTCAGAAAGGCGATCGACTTCCCATCTGGCGACCAGCGCACCATATGCGTGTATCGAGACGTCCCCCGCAATTGGTGCTCTTCTCCGCTCGCGACATCCACAACCCAAGCGTCTTGGTGCCATGTGTCGTCAAGCAGCGGCGTAGGATTCTCGGTAAAGGCGATCTTCGATCCATCGGGTGACCACCTCGCATCGCCCACCGTGAACTTGCCTTTCACAATCTCCTTCGTCTGACCCGTCGCGATATCCCACGTCCACAACTGCGCCAATTTGAAATCGTGGTCCATCACCTGGGCATCGTCTTTATCCTTCGTTCGTTCCTCGCGTGCCGAGCTCTCCGGCTCAGGCGCAACCAGCGCCAGCGTCTTGCCATCTGGGGAGAAGTCGAACGAGCGCACGCCTGGTTTGTGCTTCGTTACCTGCCACGGCTCGCCGCCGTCGGCATATAGGAACCAGACCTGCGGCTTCTTGTCTTTCTCGTCTCCCGCGTTCATTAGGAACGCGATGATCTTGCCGTCCGGCGACCACTCCACGGCGGACACGCTTTCCTCACCGCGCGTGTACTGCCTTGCGACTGAAGCCGGACCAGCCGTCGGCACTACCCAGAGCTGATCTACGGATTTCCAGGGTTTGTCTTTATCCATCCTGGTCTCCGAAACGATATACGCGACTCGTGAAGCATCCGGCGAGATGCGCGGCGAAGACACCCGTGCCACCCGCAAAGCAGCCGCAGTGCTGAACAGCTTCTTCCCTTGGCTGCTTCGGGCCGCACTTACGTCTTGGGCTGCCTTCGTATCCTCGGCCCCGGCCATGAGAAGCGGTAGCAGTAATACCAAAGCTGCACTCACCGTCGTACACTTCTTCCTGTGAAATGGATTCATCGGATCCTCTCGGCTGCTGGGCATTATAACGATTGTTTATTTGCGTCGGAAGCTACGCGCCGAGTAACCGCGTGTCGGTGCTTGTTGCAAAGGCGCCGCCTCAGGTAAATGCTTACTAGAGTTGGCTTGACATTGTTCAGATCTCCGGCGGCGAGCCGACCATCCATCCCCAGTTCTTCGAAATCCTGGATGCCGCCAAGCGGCGGCCAATCAAGCACCTGATGGTAAATACGAATGGCGTCCGAATCGCCGGTGATGGAGCGTTTGCAACACGGCTCGCTACCTATATGCCGGGCTTCGAACTTTATCTGCAGTTCGACTCGCTCAGGCGCGACCCGCTAATGCAACT
>DATBEG010000030.1:0-35850 GCA_036276155.1 Bryobacteraceae bacterium
GTGAGATCGACAACAATGCTTTTCGGCTTGCCGGAAGGGATGCCCATGTCCTGAACAACCGTCTGCCACTTGCCTTGCGCATCCTTCACCTGCAGATACGGGAAGACCAGACCATTACCGCCCTGCGCCTCACCCAGAAAAGTGCTGCCGTCCGCCCAATCCACCCAACCATTCAGTACCAGCGCCGCGCGATTTGCATCCGCAGCCTTCCCGAAATCGAGATCAAGCGTATGCAGCCTGGCGACTCCCGCACTGTTGTGCGGAAACGCATCGGGATACTTGTGGTCAATCCGCGCAACGGCGTCGGTCACATCGTGTTCTTGATCGTCGGTCGCACGAATCGGATGGATTTTCGAAGTCGCGCCGAACAGCCGGAACTCGGGATAAGGCGGCGACTTGAATTTATCGTTTGTGTAGATATCAACGTCGGCGGGATGATCGACTGCGATCAACTGCACCTGATCGAGATAAGACACCTCATGTAACTCTTCCGTGATGTGAATTCGATATTTGCCGTTTTCCGGCTTCAGCGCGTCACCCCGAATCTGAATGTATTCGTCGTGGTCAACCGGGAAATAACTGCCGTCACCAGAGCTTGCTCCCAGCGGCGCGACGCCGAGCACGTCCGTAATGAACTGGAACCCGGTTCCGTTCCAGGCAAAGATCATCGGACACGAGCCTGAAAGGCGCTGCGCTTCGGGAATTTTGAGCGACTCGCCTGCGTTCTTGTGCGTCTCGTTCTGAATCAATCCGTTCGGCCACGTAATGCGAATCGTATCCGCCTCAGATCGGCTGTCCAGAGCGAAAGCAACCGGAACGCCACTATAAACCCGCTTTTCGTAATACGCCCCCGACTTCATCTCAACAGTCGCGTTAGCAGCGTCTTTTAAGTTCTTCACGCCTTGCAACTGAACCGTCAGCCATTTCCGATCCGGAGAAGCATTCGTGTACAAATGTAGTGAGCCGTCGGGCAGCAGACGAACGTAGTCCTCGCGACGATCTCCGTTGAAATCGGCGCGAACGGATGAATTCCCCACCTTGCCGCTCGAAGCTGGCTTGAACCGTCCGCCATCGTTGAGCACGGCAAACGTTTCCGGCCTATGCACCACGATATCCAGCAGACCATCGTTGTTGACGTCTTGCACGTCCAGGTCGGTGCTTCCGGCAGAGATCGCCGGCATGTCGCCGGCTTCGAATTTTTCGTTCAGCTTGTCGATGTACAACGTGCCGATCCGGTCTCTGTAAGAGACCAGCACGTCGCGAGCCGCGGTATCTCCGCGAACCGCGATGCTGACGGCGCTCAGTGCCTCGCCTTTGAGAAACGGAAACGTGGAAGTGCGGTCTTCAAATTTCGAATTTCCGTCATTGCGCATCAGCTTCGGATCGGGACCGAATAGCATCAGATCGAGATCGTTGTCGTGATCGTAATCGAGCCATAGCGCCGCGGTCACGCCCGATGTGTTCGGCAGATCTATGGCTTTCGTGAAGGTGCCGTTGGTGTTGCGATAGAGACTGGCTCCCGCGCCGGCAACGACGCAGAGGTCGGTCAAGCCATCATTGTCGAAATCTCCGGCGGCAATGGCGCGGACGTCTTTCAGCCCTTCGAGACCGCTATGAGTGCTCACCTCGGTTCCACGTTTCAGCAGTTGAACGCGGTCCTTCGACCAAACGAGCAGATCAGCCGAGCCATTCCCTTCGGAATCAATGGCCAGCATGCCTGCGCTTGCCGTATCCCAGGATTTACCGATAACGTGGTCGTCATACCGGGTCACTTCTTCGGCAGCAGACGGACGCTGCGTCGGCGGATCATCAAGTTCTGAATAGAACGACCACTGCATGTCTTCCGGCACAGCCGCGCCTTCGCTTCGCTTCTTGGCTTCTTCAAAGAGTTGCCGCTCACGAGTGGCGGATTCTCTGTCGCCGCTTCGTTGATACATCGAGTAGAGCTGGAAGTGCGGACCCGCCAGGTTAGGGTTGAGCTTCTCCGACTCGAGGAATTCGGGAAGCGCGGCTTTTGCGTTCCCGGTCGCCTTGTACACCGCAGCCAAGTTGTAATGCGCAATAGCATCCGTCGGAACCAAGCGGATCATCTCTTTGAATTCGGTGATCGCCTTCTCGTAGTCGCCCGCGTCCTTGTAAACGATGCCGAGATTGAACCACGTGTGAGCAATGGTCGGGTCCTGCTTTTGAGCTTTTAGCAGTTCCGCGGTTCCCTGCTCTGTCTGCCCTGCGCGAAGGAGCGCAAGGCCGTAGTTCACGCGGTCCAAAGCTGAGTCAGGCGCAAGCTCGAGGGCCTTTCGCTCCTCTTCCGCGGCCTGCGCGTGGGTATCGGGATTTTCATAGAACGCTTTGCCAAGGTTCCGGTGTTCCCATAGCCGTTCCTCAACTGTCGGGCCGCCCATTTGCATCGCGATTGCTGCGCACACGGACGCAAGTATTCCCGCGATTACGAAACTTCTCATCTGGGATAGTGAAACCACCATCTTAGTAAAGGAATGACGAGTAAGACCCGATGCCAGTGTCACTAGTTGAACAGGGCGCGATGCAGATGGCATCAGCCATAAGGTTGAGACAGGTCTCATCCTACGAGTTGATATCGGCGCAACTCGAGCAGATCCAGCGAGTGAATTCCAGCCTCAATGCCGCTGTCCAGATTCTGGCCGAACGCGCGCTGGAGGAAGCACGCGCTGCCGACGAAAAGCTCGCGTCGGGCGCGGATGTCGGCCCCTTGCACGGAGTGCCGTTCTCGATCAAGGACTCGATCGATGTGCGCGGAAGCCGGACGACAGCCGGGACATGGGGACGCCGTGATGCGCCTGTTGCGGAACAGGATGCCACGCTGGTGCGACGCCTGCGCGAGGCCGGCGCAATACCGATCGCGAAAACGAACCTGCCCGACCTGCTATTCGCCTACGAAAGCGACAACCTATTGTTCGGCCGCACAAACAATCCATACGATCTGGAAAGGACTGCGGGCGGAAGCAGCGGAGGCGAGTCGGCGTTGATTGCGGCCTGCGGATCACCGCTCGGCCTTGGCAGTGATGCTGCGGGGAGCGTTCGCATTCCGGCCGCATTTTGCGGCATAGCCGCTATCAAGCCCACCAGCGGCCGTTTGCCGCGCACGGGGCACGTGCCACCTTCAGGTGGATGGATTGAAGCACTATGGCAGATCGGTCCCATGGCGCGTTGTGTGGACGACCTGGTTCTCGCGATGCAACTGTTGGCTGGCGAAGACGAAGCAGACTTCACATCGCCACCCGTCGGATTTGTCGCCGCCAAGCGTGATCCCGCAAAAGTCGCGTTCTTCACCGATAATGGAATCTCAAGGTGTTCTCCCGAGGTGATTGCCGCCGTCGAAGGCGCCGCCGAACACTTGACGAAATTCGGTTGCGAAGTGGTGGAAGCCCGGCCGCCTGCCATGGATTCGGCATACGAACTGGAAATGGATTTGCTTGGTGCGGACCGTGGTGAAAGCATTGATGCGTACCTGGCCGCAGTCGGGAGCACGCAAACTCATCCGCTACTCCAAGCGGGATTTCTCGGCCGTATGCGATCGCGCGGGGTGACAGTCAGCGAATTTGCGGCGCTTTGGGCACGATGGGACGAGTACCGCACAAATGTTGCACATTTCTTTCGCGACTACGACGCGATTCTCTGCCCTGTGTATACTGAACCCGCGTTGAAGCACGGCGAGTCTGTGAAGCCGGGAAACTTCGAGGGCTTCAGCTACACCATGGCCTGGAACGTCAGCGGCAACCCCGCTGCAACCGTCCGGGTAGATCAAGTGAACGGCCTGCCGATTAATGTGCAGGTTGTCGCGCCGAGATGGCGCGAAATGCAAGCACTGAGGATTTGTCAAGTGCTGGAAATGATGGACGGCTGGACGGTTCCTCCTAATGTGAGGTTCTTCCAGAGCGTTCCAGTTGATACCGGACCATCCTGGCGTATGGCGTAAACTCAGCCGAGCCCAGATCTTCAATCCTGACCTTCATCTTGCGTTGCCAGTTCGGATACTGCGCGGTGCTGCCAGGAAGGTTCTGCTGTTCCGTTTCTTTCGTCAGGTCTTCCTGGTTCAGCAGCAGGATCATGGATGGTACCTGCGCCAGGAAGCCGATGACGGCGTTGTGCAAGGTTCCGTCCAGCTCAGGAATTTGAGCGGCATCCTGCGGGTAATCGGCCGGCAGGAGCCCCTGCTTATGCAGAAGATTGAGCACCTCCTGTTTTTCGCGCCCGCGATCCTGCATCTGCTGTCTGTGTCCGTTCTCATCAGCGAGCCCAGCGGCTTTTCGCGCTTCGATATCACGTCCTGTCCAGAAGCCCGCGAGGGTCGGCAGGTCATGGGTCGCGGAAGCAACCAGCGCTTGGCGTGGATATTCGCAACCGGGCTTGAAGCTGCCGTCGCGGCCCTTCTCAAAATAGAAGAGTCGATAGCTGAGAATGCCGAACTTGGTGAGCGCCTCGCGCATCTCATCCGTCACCGTACCGAGATCTTCGCCGATGATCACGTTTTTGGTGCGCACGCTTTCGAGCGCCAATATTCGCAACAGATCGTCGGCGTTATCGGCAACGTACATCCCCTCGGCCGCGCTGAAGCCGTCCGGAATCCAGAACAGCCGGAACAGGCGCATCACATGATCGATCCGCAACGCGCCGCCATGCCGCACGATTTTACGGATGCTCTCGCGATAGAGACGATACCCGTCCTGCTTGTGCGCCAGAGGATTGGGAGGCGGGAAGGCCCAATCCTGACCCTTGGGAGAGAAATCATCAGGAGGCGATCCCACCCGGCAACCATTCACGTAGGACGTGCCGTGCGCCCATAGATCCGAACCGCAGCGATCCGTTGCCACAGCCAAATCATGATACAGACCAATATGCATGCCGATGTCCCGCGTGTGCTGCTGAGTTTCGGCGAGTTGTTCTTCTATGACGAACTGGATGTACTTATAGAACTCGATGGAGAGTTTGTGCTGCTGCGCGAACGTGCGGCAGACTTCCGAATCCGGCGAATGGTATTCCTTGCTCCAGTCCTGCCAAGTCCAGCAGCTTCGATTCTGTTTATGCAGATGCTCGTCCAGCGCACAGAACAGAGTGAACTTGTCCAGCAGGTCGCCTTCGCGCTCACAGAATTGACGGAAAGCCCGGGCGCGTTCTGCATTGCGATCACGTCGAAACGCGCGAAACAGCACCTTGAGAAAGCGCCGCTTCAACCGGTCCACGGCTTCGTATTCCACTGAATCGGCGTTTCTCAGACGTTGGAGTTCGTTTTGCACTCGGGCCGAACGGGCCAAACTCTGTGCGCACACAGATTGCCGAAATTCAGGAACGCGCTCGACGTCGATGTAAATCAAATTTTTGTAAAACATCGAGAGCGGGAGATACGGACTCGTATTGTATGGCGCGCGATTCTGCAAAGCGTGCAGCGGATTCACCCCGATAAAGCTGAACCCGCACTCTTTGTAAGCCCACTCGGTCAGCACGCGCAGGTCGGTGAAATCGCCACAGCCCCAATTCCTTTCGGATCGAAGACCATATAACGCGACGTTGAGACCGGCGGTTTTTCCGCCCTGCTCCAAATTTTCGGAAATATATGCGCGATCGGGGCAAACAATCAGGGTGGTCTCGGCAATACTTTGTCCGTTTAGCGTCACCCGGAGGTGGTGGTAGCCAAGCGGTGTCTCAGGGGGAAGCGGGAATTCGCGCGTGATGCAATGTCGCTCGTCCAGATGAACATCGCGAACTGAATGCAACTGATGCAGTTCCAGACTCCCCGCGAGTTGTTGGCCGTCTTCCAGCTTCAGCTCGAAACAGAGCGACCCGTTCGCCGACGCCGGCAGCGTCAATGGAAGCCTCAATCCTGATTGACTGATGACTGCTGTCGTCGGCAGTCCCGCACTCAGCGCCTTCTCCAGGCGCGTTCGTCTTTCGACGTCCAGAGCTTCCCGGTTCGATATGTCCCAACCGAGCGCTTTCAGAATGCCTGCCCGGACCTCCGGACTGACTTCATGCCGGTGGTGAAAGATGTCCCAATAGTCGTGATAAATTCCGCATTCGTCGGCCGCCCGGGCAAGTGCGTCTTCGTAAGTGTGCGAGGGTTCGAAACTAGATGGCGGCATCTTCAATTTCGATTCTAGGTTGTGGATGCGCGTGGGATAATTTTGTTGTGGCCGATACCGAGCGATTCGAGATAAGTCAACCGCCAGACTTGTTCGCGCGAATGGATCAGGACGACACGGAGCTGGTCCGGGAAAGCGTGATTACCACGACCCTCGACAGCGCGCTGAACTGGGCACGGAAGAATTCGTTGTGGCCCATGACTTTTGGTCTCGCCTGCTGTGCAATCGAGATGATGTCCATGATGGCCTCGCGCTACGATGCGGCGCGATTCGGCGCTGAAGTATTTCGCGGATCGCCGCGGCAATCCGATTTGATGATCATTGCCGGTCGTGTGTCCAACAAAATGGCGCCCGTGATTCGGCAACTGTATCGTCAGATGCCGGAGCCCAAATGGGTGATTTCGATGGGTGCCTGCGCCACGTCGACAGGTGTGTTCAGCAACTACGCGCTGGTCCCTGTCAACCAGGTGATTCCAATCGACGTGTACGTGCCCGGCTGTCCGCCGCGACCTGAGCAGTTGATTTATTCGCTGATGCTGCTGCAGGAAAAAATCCAGAAAGAGCGCGGAACCGTGCTCCGGACGCTGAATCTTCGGTAGCTACCTTTTCAACGGATCCTCAATCCACGGCGGCGTCGCATCGACTAGTCCGCCTAGCAGCGGCTCTACCCCTTCCAGAGCCTGCTTCATCTCCCAGGCAATTCTCCGATACGAGAAGTGACCTTTGACGCCACTCCGCAGGCGCGAGATGTACTCGAGTTCCGCGAAATCCATTTTGAACAGGAATCGTGAACGTGCAGCGAACGGCAGCAGATATTGCGCCGCCGGTTGCGGGAGTCTTGCAATCGCTTCATCAACGTTTTGCAACGCCGCCGCATAAATCTCGCTTCCTCCGCATTTTTCAATAAGATCCGGCGTTTCGTACCCGAGCTTGTTCGTATAGTGCTGCCGGAACTGCTGGCACCGGCGATGACGGTGCATGTCACGGTAGGCGCCAATATCCATAACCATCTCGAGCACATACGGAGCACTACGAAAATGTCGAGGCAATTCATCGCGCCGCGCTCGCGCTCCGAGCGCAACGTGCAGCACTTCCTGCCTGCGCGTCCCTGTCCATTCACGGGCGAGTTTGTATAGGTCCCGATAAGACCAGTCAGTCACGGGGAACAATAGCGTCGCACAGATATCGGCGACGTGATCAGAGGGCTGAATCAAGTCAACAGCTCTATTCTTGGCCTCTGGCCGCGGCGGCATGTGGTCGCCGGCCCATTCCGCCAAGTCGGCGCGCAGATTCGGAGCATATTCATCCGCGTCGGCGTGGCGCGCAAGGGTTGGCGCGAACGGGTCGGCGTTGAGGCCGGTGTCTGCCAGTACGCATTCCGGCGGCCGCGCGCAAGCGGTACTCAGTTCGTCTCCAAGTTCCCGCAACTCCTGAAACTCCGAAGCTTTGAACCGACGGATCTGTTTTTCAAGCGTCCGAATACTAGTGACTTGACCGACGCCGGTGGGAATGCCGAACGGTAGAAGATAACGGGCAACGTCGAATGCTCGTGCGCTCAGGTTGCGCTTGTACGCTTCCGGTTTCATGTCAGGCGGACATGGCAATCGTTGCTGCAGATAAGCGAACGCGCGGTCCTGAATTTGGTTGTAAGCAGCAAGGAGATTCTGTGCCGCGTGCGCGTACAGATCGGCTTCCTCTTTGGTTAGCTCGGGCGGACTAACGATACCCGATTTCGAAAAATCCTGATAACGCGAACTGCGCGCCTGCCCATCCCAGAGCTGCTCGTCTTCGATTTCGGTCGCCGCGAGTTCAGAGACGCCTTCGAAACAAACAGCGACATGGCCAAGATCCGCAATGGAGGCATGGCCGTACTGAAAATAAAAGCTTTCAAGAAATTTCGTCGAATCGTGAGTGCGAACCCACTCAATCGATTGCGTAATGGAATCAGGCGAGCGGCTGTAACGAGCCAATGCGTACGCAAGCTTTTCAGGCGGCATTGGCGCAACGGTCAACACACGCTTGTTCGCACCGATTTGCGGAGCGCTCACCGGGCTATGATAGCGGATTGCTCATGCGCATCCGTATCAAGAAGCTTCACGAAGGTGCTCACTTGCCTGAGTACGCTCATGGTCCCGCGGAAGACGCGGGCATGGATATCCGCTGCATTGAAGGCTTAATGCTCGAACCCGGCATTCCGTGCGCGGTTCCCACAGGGTTGGCTCTCGAAATCCCATCGGGTTACGAGGTACAGGTGCGCCCGCGCAGCGGCCTCGCCCTGAAACATGCGGTTACGCTGCCGAATTCGCCGGCAACCATTGATCCCGGTTATCGGGGCGAGTTGAAAGTGATCATGCTGAACCTCGGCAAGACCGCGTACCAAGTCCACGCAGGTGATCGCATCGCCCAAATGGTCGTCGCGAGATACGAGGGCGTGGAATGGGAAGAAGGTGAACTTGCCGACTCCGCTCGCGGCGCCGGTGGTTTCGGCTCCTCCGGACGTTAGCTCTGGTTGACTGACCCTAGCTCCGGTTGACTTCTGTGGTCAGGCGGCTTGCAAGCGGCTGCGTTTGCCCCGCGTACTTGTTGCCAGCCTTCTTGTAATAGGGAATCGACACAGGCGACGATAGCTGCTCGAATGTAAACGAGCAAATGCGCATCCCCGGATAAAGTGCGACAGGCATGATGCCGAGATTACTCAGCTCGAGCGTCGCCTTGCCGCGCCATCCAGGATCGAACAAGCCGGCGGTCCCGTGCACGATGATGCCGATGCGCCCTAGACTCGATCTGCCTTCGAGGCGTCCCAGAACATCGTCATCGAGCTCGAGCGACTCTTCCGTAATAGCAAGCGCAAACTCACGCGGCTGGAGAATGAACGGCTCGCCTGATTTAACAATGATGCTGCGCATGATGTCTTGAATGGCGGTCTTGTCGCGAACGTCGATGTAGGGATGTTTGCTGTGCTCAAACACGCTGAACTCGGGCCCGAGCCGGAAATCCACCGAGCAGCTTCCAAACTGTTCAGCAGGCAAATCGGGACTAATACGAATTTTGCCGCGTTCAATGTAGCGGCGGATATCGACGTCAGAAAGGACCATGGCAGCCGGGTGCGAACCGTCATCCTAACATGGCTGCGGATGGTATGCTGAGAGCGTTACACCTCACCGGGGGCGGCTAGCTCAGCTGGGAGAGCACCACGTTCGCAACGTGGGGGTCGTGGGTTCGAACCCCATGCCGTCCACCACTGCAAGTTAATGACACGTCAGCGGTTATCTGATCTTTCCATAGAAAATCGCGCCATTCCGTCCACGGTTTATTGCCGAACCGGATAACAGCTGGATCTCATCGTTATTTGCCGGCTCGGCGAGCCCGTGCGCTTCCGTCGTGTCCGCACGTCTGGAATGCGAATTGTGTTCGGCATCAAGCAATTTTCTGCCGCATGGCGGCATGAAGAGAAAGCATCCTGGACGAGTTCGCCGCCGTTGAGAGGGGTGCTTCGCGAATCTAGTGTCCAGTGAACGAGTCCCGAACGACGCCGTATTGTTTTCCCCACATGTCGGTCATCCGATTCCGGATTTCCCACAACTCCGGGAAAAGTTGGACACGCAAGCCGTTTTCGAGCAGCTCGACTGATCGTCCCTTCAGCGACTTCGCGCCTAATCCAATTGTGCGGTGGATTAGCTGCAAGTGATGATAGCGAAATATTTGAAACAGCTCGTCGAATTCAGCCAGAGCTTCCGCGACGACGTAAGCGTCTGAGTGGCTGTACTCGGAGTTGTAGATCTTCTCGACTGTTAGGCCGTGCTTCTTGAGATAGTTCTCCTGGAAGGAGTCCCACAGCGGCTGATGCATTTTAAGCAAAACGCGAAATCCTGGCGACTCCTGGCCGCTGCCGTGACCAAGCTGTAATCGGATTTCCTGGTACTCCTTCGGAGACATCGTTTCCAGCAGACCGAGCTGGTTAATCATGAGACGAAGCGCCAAGTGCACGCGCCGGAAGAGTGTCACTACCCGGTTCGTATTTTCCTGCTGCAAGTATTCGTCGATGTCCAGCAGCGTGTAGCCGATCAGCTTCATCCAGAGCTCTTCCACCTGGTGAACAATCTGAAACTGCAACTCGTCGCGATTGCAAAATTCTGAAAATGCCTTCTGGCAGGAAAGCAACTCGTGCGTATTCAAGTAGACCTCGTAATCCAAGGTCCCTTCGCCGTTCATGAGTGAGTAGAAATAGTTACGATCCATATTTGTTACGGCATAAGATCGTGCCGGTGAGTTCTCTGAGTAAACTCACCGGTATTCTACGACGCGGCGAATAGGAAGCCGTCATGCTCCACGGCTTCCCGATTGGAGGATTTTCCTAAAAAAGATATCTAAGACCTAGCAGGACACGGCGCGGATTGTTGGCCTGGCTAGTGAGCACCCCGAAGTTAGTCGGGCTGTTCAGGTTGAGCGAGGGATTGTTGAAATTGACGACATTAAACAAGTTTAGAAATTGAGCGGAAAACTCAACGCGCTGGCGCTCCGTGATTCTGATTTGCTTGATGGCAGAAAAATCCACATTCCAGCGCGGGAGGGCGCGCAATTCATCGAACGGGATCTGACCGTTCACACTCAACAATGGCCGTGAGCAGGAGTTGAAGATCGCTGTCGGGTTGGCAAACAGATTCAGCCCGCTACCGCCCGTCGCCGGGTTTCCTGAAGTCGCGATGCCGTTCGAACCTGCGACTCCCGCGTTTTGACCCTCCGCGCCATAGAGTTGGGCGCTGCATATCGCCGCCGTACCGTTGCTTTCGTAAGCTCCGTAGTCGCCGTCGGCGACGATGTGCATCGGCGTTCCCGTAAAGAACGTAAAAATCCCCGACACTGCCCATCCGCCCGCTACAGTATCAACAACTCTATTCGGGAGGTGTTGGGAACGTCCAAACGGCAGCTGATAGTACCACCACGCGTTGACTACATGTTTGCGATCGAATGGCTCAGATGACTTGTCGAGATTCGGGTTGAACGGGCTGTTCGCTGACGAGCCGCTCTGCTGATCGACTCCCTGGTTTCCAATGGCGTGGCTCCAGGTCCAATTCGCTGAGAACTGCAATCCATCGGACAAGCTCTTTGCGAAGCTGATGAATGCAGCGTTGTAATTCGAAAATCCTTTGTCGGTGATCCCATAAGACTGGA
Organism: Bryobacteraceae bacterium; assembly: GCA_036276155.1. Classification (GTDB taxonomy): domain Bacteria; phylum Acidobacteriota; class Terriglobia; order Bryobacterales; family Bryobacteraceae; genus Bog-105. The sequence continues at coordinate 11,289 of DATBEG010000030.1, forward strand.
ATGACTGAATGTTGTCTACCGGTACGGGCGTCACTTTGTTGAACTCGTCAAGCGAAAAGTCATTGATGGAGCCGTTGACCAGGTCAGTGGGATCTTGTTTTGCCACCATCGCGCTGCAGTTCGGGAAACCTGCGGCCTGGCACTTCGACAGTCCGATCTGATTATTGAAGAACGGCTGGCTCGGCACCGCGTTAGCAGGGGTTCCATTCCTTAGCGCCACGGCAACGCCGTCAAAGGCCTGCGCATAGGTTTGACCGCTAAGTTTATCTTTCATCAGGTAATCACTGGAGTTGAACGCGATGTCCTGCGGCAGATTGCGGCTGAATCGTCCGATATAGCCGATTTCCAGGATTGTATGACCAGGCAATTCGCGCTGGATAGTGAAATCGACACTATGGTCATGGCCGGGAATCGCGAAGGGGTCGAGACCGCTCTGCATAAACAACCCAAAGGGAGCCGCTGCTGTTCCGCTGGCTACATAAGGGATCGGCTCGGCTGTAGGTGTTGGAATCGGAACGATATTGCCGTCGGCGCCAATCCGGAACGCGTTGGCGGGAGTGGTTGCGCTATTTGTGCAATTCACCTGCCCCCCCACGAGCACGGGTCCGCCGCATGCATCAACATCGAGCAGTCCGCCCGTAGTGAGAGGTAGCGACACCTGGTTGATGTCACTCATACGATCGTAGATAAGTGCGTAGCCGCCGCGAATCACCGTCTTCTTGTCGCCGAAAAACCAGTTGTGGTAGGGGACTTGCCAGGCAGCCGAAAGTCGCGGCGCGAATTGATGCCAATTCGTTGTCCGCAAAGTGCCGGTGTAGGGGCTGGGCAGATAATTTACGGGCGTGACCCCAAACAGAGGATTGAATGCTTGCCCCTGCGCGACCCCGTTGTTTAGAGAGGCGGCACGCTGCGATATGTAGCCCCAATAATCAACCGGCGTGTTACTTGCGGCATACACCAACACGTCGTACTTTCCGTTTGCTTCTGTGGGTGAAGGCTGTACCCCCCAATTAAGGCCGAGCGTAACATTCAACCCCTGCCTTACCTGCCAAACATCTTGCACATAGCTATTGACGGCGTTGATTCCAGTATTGGAAAACGCGGGAGTGCCCAATGGATTTGGCTGGAAAGATCCGTTTCGCGTAATCACCTGCGAACTGCGGTCCACCAGGCCTAACATTGTGGTGTAGAGCTCATCCCATCGCAACAAGTCCGTCGAGCGCAGGCAGTTACTAGTCACTGAACCGCCACAGGCGGCCGGTGTGAAAGCGCTGCTAATGGTCAAAAACTCGCCGCTCCCATTCCCGGTGGATTCGCTATACAGAAGCGGACCGGCTGTTAAGCCTCCCGCAAAGTTGTCCGTCTTCTCGAAATAATCGTTGTTCACGTATCCGGAGGCCCCGAATTGCAACAGATGCTTACCATGCAGTAGGCTAAAATCCTGTCCGAAATACCATTTGTGCCCATCGAACACACGCCCGCGCGCGGACTGAGTGGCCAAGTTTACGGGATCTGCCAGCAATTTGCTTGTGCTGTTGCTCGTGCCCGCGCCTTCACCCGCGAGCACCAGCGCCTGCTCTGTTCCGCCCACCAGGGGAGTAGGGGGCTGACGATTCCAGCCCCACCAGTCCCGAAGATAAGATGCGTGGCTTACTGACGTAAGGTTCGGCGAGATCTGACCAGTCAACTCAACTGTATACACGAACGGCAATATGGGATCGGTAGCCGTCGATCCAGGTGTACCGAGGATGCTAAATTGTTCCGTTCCCACTCGATCCGTTTTCGCGTAATGGTAAGTTGCAAAGGCTCGCCACTTATCGTTGATGGTGCCGTCCAAGCGCACGACTCCCAGGTTTTGCTTGATGGGCGTGGGAGCGTTGAACGTGTACCCGACAGTGTTGAGGCCGTCCCCAAGTGTGGTGTTATTGCCCGCTGGATAAAGCGCCAACTGGCTCTTCACTACGGGGTTGAAACCTAAGTTGCGGGGGTCGCAGGAGGCTCCGCCGCAGGCTGCGGTGATACTTCCGGGCAGGAACGAGTACTGGTCAATATTGCCGGCCGCATCCTTGAACTTGAGAATCCCCGCCTGCATCGAAGGCGTCGGAACAATCGCGTTGAACAACGTGTCATCGTAAAACTGACGACCCTCGTAGTTAGTAAAGAACCATAACCGGTCTTTCAAGATCGGCCCCCCGACGTCAACTCCGAAGCGATTATCGACGCTATGCGGCTTATGAAGATGGTTGAAATTATTCGTCCATCCATTCGCATTCAAGCCATCATCATTGTGAAACTCGTAGGCAGTTCCATGAAACGTGTTAGTGCCGCGTTTCGTAAGCATTGCCACCTGTCCGCCTGAGGACCGTCCGAACTCAGAATTAGGATTGGTAGTGGCGACCTGAAACTCCTGCGTGCTTTCGATTGGTACCGGCACTGTCGGAGAAGGGGAAGGCTCGCCCGGAGGTGCCGCGTATGTATTGTTACCGTCCAAATCGCTCGTGACGTCGCCACCATCGAGGTTGAAGGTGACCTGCTCATCGCGAGCACCGGCAATCTGACCGCTGGGACTGACTGCGGGCTGATAGAACATCAATGCGCTGGCGCTCCGGGTAAACACGGGCAGACTTTCGAGAGCTTGTCCACCCAGGACTTGACCAACAGTTGCGCTGGTAGTCTGCAGTTCCGCGCTAGGCGCCTCGGTGACAGTCAATGTGGTCTGCGTGCTGCCAACCTTGAGTTGGACATTTTCGGTATAGGATTTCAGCACTTCCACTTTTACGTCGCTCACAACCACGGATTCGAAACCCTTGGCGGAGAATGAAAGCCGGTAGTCGCTGGGGTAAACCGCGGGAAACACAAAGTATCCCTTCGCGTCAGCAACGGTCTTGGTCAGCGTGTTGGTTCCGATTTGCTCCAGCGTGACGGTCGCGCCCGGGATGACAGCACCGCTGGTATCAGTCACGACACCCGAAATAAGGCCGGTCGTGGACGATTGCGCTCGAACAACGCTTGGAGCTTCGGCTACCACCGCCACACAGAAAACGGCGATAGCTAGACGTGAAAGAACAAAGTTCCGAAACATGAGGACACCTCAAGCAGGCACTCGTACTGATTGGGGTTAACTCTAGTTGATGAGCTGTGAAATGTCAAGTGGAATGTTCTTTATGTAGCCGATTGTCGTGAGTAACTTACAAGCACTTCAACCAATTCGCCAAATCTGGAGGGCTGTCACGGCGCATGGCAGCACGATGTGATATAGAATGGGCCCACCAAAGATGGTTCATCATCGGATTCGGCACGCTTGTGCCCAGGTCTCGAAGGGCGTTGTTGTCTTCGCGACAATATTCGCTTCATCGCTTTGTGCGCAGACAATCGATCAGCATCTGTTCGATGGCATGCGTTGGCGCCAGGTGGGCCCGTTTCGAGGTGGTCGCGCCGAGACGGTAGCTGGCGTTGTCGGAAACCCGCTCGTCTATTACTTCGGCGCTGTTGCCGGCGGTGTTTGGAAGACCACAAACGGCGGGGCTTCCTGGACGCCGATTACGGATCGCCAGGGAATATTCTCAATCGGCGCGATCACGATAGATCCCTCCAACGCAAATGTCCTTTACGTAGGGACAGGCGAACCTTGCCTGCGTAATGACATCTCCTCCGGTGACGGCGTGTACAAATCCATTGACGGAGGGAAGAGCTGGACCAACATCGGGTTGCGTGATTCCCGCCATATCGCTGACATACTCGTTGATCCCCAGGACCCGAAAACCGTTTTCGTTGCGGCCTTGGGACATGCTTTTGGCCCGAATGAAGAACGCGGCGTGTTTCGATCACGGGACGGCGGCGAGACTTGGCAGAAGATTCTATTTGTCGACGATAAGACTGGCGCCACCGATCTGGTTTTCGATCCGCACAACCCTAAGGTCCTGTTCGCGGCCATGTATGGGGTGCGCAGAACCGCTTACAGCATGATCAGCGGTGGGCCCGGCAGCGGACTTTACAAATCGACAGACGGCGGAGATACCTGGCACCATTTGCGGGGGAACGGACTTCCCGAGGGCATTCTGGGAAGAATTGGCGTTGCGGTTTCCGGAGCCGATTCTAATCGCGTTTATGCCATGATCGAGGCCAAAGAAAATGCGCTCTATCGCTCCGACGATGGAGGGCAAAACTGGCAGATGGTAAACAACGAACCCATATGGGTACGGCCCTGGTACGGCAATCACGTCTTTGCAGACTCGAAAAATCCGGACGTGGTTTACATCCTGGATCTTGGCGCCATGCGCTCCAGCGATGGCGGGCACAAGTTTTCAACGATGCCGGTACCGCACAGCGATGATCACCACCTCTGGATTGACCCGGAGAATCCCAAGCGCATGATCGAAGCCGACGACGGCGGAGCTTCCATTTCACAAGATGGCGGCGCTACCTGGAGTCCGGAAACCAATCAACCCACTGCGCAGTTCTATCACGTTGCCACGGATAACGAGTTCAACTACAGAATTTACGGATCGCAGCAGGACAGCGGCAGTGTTGGCATTGAGAGCCGCAGCGATTCCGGTTCCATAACGGACCGTGAGTGGCACTCCGTCGGCGGCGGGGAGTCCGGCTTCAATTGGCCTGACCCTCGCGATCCGGCCATCGTATACGGAGGCGATCACAACGGACACTTCACGCGCTACAACGGGCATACCGGACAAGTGCAGGACATTGCTCCCTGGTTCGGCGCGCGGGCACATCCCCCCGCTGAACTGAAGCATCGCTTTCAGTGGACCGCGCCGATGCTGATTTCGCCGCACGATCCTGGTGTCCTCTACATCGGCGGTGAGGTTCTGTTCAGAAGCACCACGGGCGGTATGAGCTGGACAATCATCAGCCCCGACCTCACGCGAAACGACAAATCGAAACAGCAGTCAAGCCCCACTCCGCTTACGCCTGACAATTCCAGTTCCGAGTATTACGACACGATTTTCGCTATATCTGAATCGCCCCTGCAAAAAGGCCTGATCTGGGTGGGAAGCGATGACGGCCTGGTGCATATCACGCGCGACGGCGGAAAATCGTGGACCAAGATCACCCCTCCGCAGTTACCGGAATGGGCTTGCGTGAACCTGATCGAGGCTTCGCCCTACAGCGCCGGCGCCGCCTACCTGGTCGGCGATCTCCACTTCTCTGACGATTTCCGTCCCATGATTTTCAAGACTGTAGACTACGGAAAGACATGGACGGAGATTACGCACGGCATTCCGGACGGAGATTACGTTCATTCGATTCATGCCGACCCGCAGCGCAAAGGCTTGCTGTATGCCGGAACTGAGACCGGCATCTTTGTGTCTTTCGACGATGGCGCGAACTGGCAATCGCTGCAATTGAATCTGCCGCACACTCCGGTATTTGACACCGGGGTTCACGGCAATGACCTGATCGCCGCCACTCACGGGCGCGCCTTCTGGGTACTTGATAACATCACTCCACTGCGCCAGGCGAATGCGCAAATAATATCCGCTTCCGCTTATCTCTATAAGCCGGCAACCGCGATTCGTGTGCATGCAGCCGGTGGTTTCGGTGGACGCGCGGGGGGTCCGGCAGGTCAAAATCCGCCTAATGGAGCCGTGATCGACTATTACCTGAGCGCTGCGCCGTCAGCGCCGATCAGCCTGGAGATTCTGGATTCCGCCGGCCATGTGCTGCATCGGGTGTCGAGCGAAACCGTGAGGGAGCCGGATGCTCCCGCGGGTGCGCGCGGACGAAACGGGAACCAGGATACTTTGCCGGCGCGTGCGGGAATGAACCGCTACGTTTGGAACTTGCGTGTGAACGGCCCGGCGCCTCTACCCGGCATCGTGGTTATGGAGGTACGCAGTGGACCCGCTATGCCTCCTGGCCTCTACCGCGTGAGACTTACGGCTGATGGGAAGCAATACACCGCTCCGCTTGAAATCAAGATGGATCCGCGAGTGCACGTCACATTGGCGGATCTGCAAAAGCAATATGATTTCGCAATCCAGATTCGAGACCGCGTGACTGAGGTACATAACTCAGTCATGCAAATTCGTCAAGCGCGAGCTGCCCTGGAAGCCGCTCGCAGCGGCGCCGATAGCGCGAAATTAGACTCTATTGCCACACTCGATTCGAAGCTCGACGCTCTGGAGCAAAGACTGACTCAGGTGAAATCCACGAACGGAAGCGCAGCGCTTGTTTATCCCATTATGCTCGACGCGCAGTATGCGGATTTAGGCAATGTGTTGGAGACAGCGGATTCCGCGCCTCCACAACAGACCTATGAAGTGTTTCAAGACTATGAGCGCGAACGGAAAGATATTGAAGCGCAATGGAAGCTGCTTCTGCCGCAAGTAACGCAACTCGAACGCGGTGCTATCGCAGCGGCGCATCCAGTGCAGCGATGATGAATTCGCACAGGAGAACATTCTTGCTTCGCCATTCAATTTCGCAGCTCGTCACTGAAGTGTTTCTATTGGTTTCGCTGGGAGGAATTGTTTTCGCTCAGGTGGATCCGAAGCTTTATCAGGCGTTGCGATGGCGTTCCCTTGGGCCTGACCGTGGCGGTCGCGTAACAGCGGTTGCCGGCATACCTGATGACCACCTCACCTACTACATGGGCGCAACCGGCGGCGGGGTATGGAAGACGGTGAACGCGGGGGTGACTTGGACGCCTATTTCGGATCGGTATTTCAAGACCGGTTCAGTGGGTTCCATAGCAGTGGCCGGGTCAGATGCGAACACCATCTATGTCGGGATGGGCGAAGCCTGTCTTCGCGCGAACATCTCGCATGGCGATGGTGTATACAAGAGCACTGACGGCGGCCGGACTTGGCGTAACGTGGGTCTGCGCGACACAAGCCAGATCGGCAAAGTGTATGTCGACTCTAAAGATGCAAACCTTTTGTACGTCGCAGCGATCGGCCACCCGTATGGTCCGAACCAGGAGCGCGGCGTTTTTCGGTCGAAAGATGGTGGCCAGACGTGGCAGAAGATTCTATACGTGAATGACAAAACCGGCGCTGCTGACATCGTGGCCGATCCTGCGAACCCGCACGTCATGTATGCCTCCACTTGGCAAGTGCTGCGCACTCCGTGGGACATTTACGAATTCGGTCCCGGCAGCGGTATCTATAAGACCTCTGACGGTGGAGACACGTGGACAGCTCTCAAAGACGGCTTGCCGAAGACGCCAATGGGGAAAATTGGAATCGCTGTTTCCCCCGTCGATTCTAGTCGTGTCTGGGCCACCATCGGTGGCGACGACGGCGGCATTTATCTCTCTGATGATGCCGGCCAGAGCTGGAAGCTGATCAACGGCAGCTTCGAAATGCACTCACGCCAGTATTACTACGGCCACATCTTCGCCGACCCCAAAGAGCGCGATACTGTCTACACATTCGTCGCCAAGGATTTTTATAAATCCAGCGATGGCGGCAAAACATGGAAAACCGTCCAAACTCCCCATGGCGATTATCATGACCTCTGGATTGATCCCAAAGATAACCAGCGCATGGTGAACGGCAATGATGGGGGGGCCACCATCACGTTTGACGGAGGCAAGAGTTGGACCTCAGAGATGAACCAGCCTACGGCCCAGTTCTATACTGTTCGCGCCGACAACGCTTTTCCCTATCACGTATACGGTGCGCAGCAGGACAACACGACCGTCTCGATTTCCAGCCAGGCCGTCAGTGGTGCGGCTGGTCGTGGGGGGCTTGGTGGCCCTCCAGATTTCACGGAAGTAGCGGGTGGGGAATCGGGGTATGTAGTTCCTGATCCTAAAAATCCCGACGTCATTTATGCAGGTGCATATTGGGGCTTATTGACGCGATACGACAAACGTACCGGCATCACACGGAATATCTCTGTTTGGCCAGACATGCCGGGCGGTCGCAGCGGCGTTGATACAAAATATCGCTTCCAGTGGACCTTTCCTATCGCCATCTCTCCAGCTGATCCGAATGCCATTTATGTGGGTGGCAATGTAGTTTTCAAATCCATCGATCAGGGCCAGAGTTGGAAGGTTATCAGTCCCGATCTCACGAGAAACGATAAGGAGAAGGAGGCGGGCGGACGTCTGGAAGACATCTACGATACGGTCTTCACAATTGCGCCATCACCCTTGGAAAAGAATGTGATTTGGGCCGGCTCTGACGATGGACTCATCCACATTACACGTGACGGTGGCAAGGCGTGGACTAATGTCACGCCGCCGGAAGTGCAGCCGTGGACCAGAATCAATGTGATCGAGGCCTCGTCTCACGACGCCGCGACGGCGTACGTTGCGGCGAACCGGTACCAGGTGGATGACTTCCGGCCATATATCTACCGCACCCACGACTACGGAAAGACGTGGACGCTGGTCGCTCGCGGAATTCCTGAGGACACCTTCGTACGATCCGTGCGGCAAGATCCTGTACGTTCGCAGTTGCTCTATGCCGGCACCGAAACCGGCGTGTACGTCTCTTTCAACGACGGAGAACAATGGCAGAGCCTCCAACAGAATCTGCCAGTGGTTCCCATCACAGATCTCACGATCAAGGATGGAGACTTGATCGTTTCCACTCAGGGCCGTTCATTCTGGGTGCTGGATAACATCACTCCGCTGCAGCAGATTACGAGCGACATCAATGCATCATTGCACCTGTTTGCTCCACGACCTGCATATCGCGCTGCCAAAGGGCGCTCGTTCAATCCGAACGCGCCAACCGATCGTGTCGTAGTGGACTATGTACTCCGTAGCGCGGCCACGGAACCAGTTACTATCGAGTTTCTCGATGCTTCCGGCAAGCTGATCAAATCATTTTCCAGCAACACAAAGGACATGGCGAGTAACCGCGGAACAGGCACACGCGGCGCGGTGAGGCGTGGAGGTAATGAAGCTGCGGTGCAAACAGAGGCAGGATTAAACAGATTCGCCTGGGACATGCGCTATCCCGACGCGGACGGAATTGAGGATGGAACTTTCCTGCTTGGAGGCAATTTGCGCGGCCCTGAAGCTGCTCCCGGCAGCTATCAGGTGCGAATCACCGCAGGTGCCCTTACCCAGACGCAGAAATTTGAAATTCGACAAGACCCGCGTGTCGCTACGACAGATCTGGACTATCACAAGCAACTGAGTTTTCTGCTCGAAGTGCGAAATCGGCTTTCAGAAACAGATAGTGCCATCAACCACATACGGAGAGTTCAACGGCAAGTGAATTCGGCGATTCAAACGCCCGGAGCACAAGGCTCATTGGTTGGCGAAGGCAACAGGCTGAACGAAGCCCTAAAGTCTGAATTAGAGCGTCTCGTTCAGCCGCATTTTACCGGCTTTGACGATCAAACGCTCATCTATCCCTTAGGATTGAACAACCGCTTTGCCGCTTTGCAAAGTTATAGCCAGGGAGATTATGCGCCGACGGATCAGGAGATCGCCGTTTTAAGGGAACTCTCGGCCGAGCTTGAACGAACGTTGGCCAAGATGAACCACACCCTTACGGTGGACCTTCCCTCCTTTAACAACGACTTGAAGGCGGCAGGGCTGAATGAAGTGACTGGCAGTTGATGGTTAGAGCCCACGCGCCTGTCGCGGCCAAGCCGCGAAAACCGAAAAGCGACGATTGTAGCCTGATGTAGCGATCTGCTCTAATTGGGCACCATAGCTGTAACCTCAATTTCAACGAGTGCTTGATCCTCAATGAGGCCTGACACTTCAACGGCCGTCATAGCTGGATAGTGCGATCCTATGATCTCGCGATAGGCTACACCGATCTCTTTTAGAGCAGCCAAGTATGTCTTTTTGTCAAGCACGTACCAGCTCATACGCACGATGTGGCTCGGTTCCGCAGAGGCTTGCGCCAACACCTCGACAACGTTCTTCAGGGCCTGACGAACTTGGCCAACGAAATCATTGGCTCTGAACTTACCTTGGCCGTCCCAGCCGACCATTCCGCTGACAAACACCATTCGACCCTGCGCCGCAACGCCGTTTGCATAGCCTTTGGGCGGCGGCCAGCCGTCCGGCTGAAGAAATTGCATCGCTATCCTCGTTCCTGGAAGGACTTGATGATGCTGCGCGCGATGATCAATTGCTGCACTTCCGTCGCGCCCTCATAAATGCGAAGGGGGCGAATCTCGCGATACAAGCGTTCAACGGGCTCCTCGCTCATAACGCCCTGCGCCCCAAAAATCTGAACTGCCGCGTCGATTACCTGTTGTGCCGTTTCTGTAGCCGTCATCTTTGCCATAGCTGCTTCCATCGTGACTTTGTTACCACCATCTCGGAGCCACGCTGCGCGGTATGTCAGAAGGGCGGCAGCATCTATCCCGGTAGCCATTGTCGCGAGCTTCGCTTGTGTGAGTTGAAAATCTCCTAATAACTGTCCGAAAAGCTTCCGTGACGTCGCTCGATGCAGCGCCTGTTCAAGTGCCCGGCGGGCAAATCCGAGTGCTGCGGCGGCGACTGACGTTCGAAACACATCCAGAGTCGCCATCGCGATCTTGAACCCTTGACCGGCTTCTCCAATGCGCTGCCATACAGGAATACGGCAGTTTGTAAAACAAAGCCTGGCAAGCGGATGCGGAGCCGTGACGTTTAGTCGTTCGGAAATCTGAAACCCCGGCGTATTCGCCTCAAGGATCAGCGCAGTGATTCCGCGCGCGCCAGGCGCCTCCCCGGTGCGCACGAACACAACATAGAAGTCGGCGATACCGCCGTTTGAGATCCACGTTTTCTCGCCGTTCACAACGTAGGCATCGCCGTCCAGAGTTGCTTTACAAGTCAGTGCGGCGACATCGGAGCCCGCTTCGGGTTCGGAAAGAGCGAACGCCGCAATCGCGGAGCCCGCCACTACCTTGCGCAGATACTGCTCCTTCTGTGCACAGTTCCCGAAAAGCGTCACTGCACCCGAGCCGAGTCCCTGCATTGCGAACGCGAAATCGGCTAGGGCGGAGTGAAACGCCAGCGTTTCACGAATCAGGCACAAAGCGCGCGTGTCGATCAGTTCAGCCGCGCCGCCGTACACGGTACCGCCGACACTGAACCTCAGCCACCCCGACTCACCAAGCTGCCGGACAAGATGATGGCAAGCGGCATCCACGTCGTCATGATCCGGAGTTCTCAGATGGTCAACGCACCACTTCTGCAGTGCCAACGCCATCTCTTTGTGTTGCGAATCAAGGAACGGCCAGTCTAAGTGACTGTGCTCAGACATGCGGCGCGCTAGTCTCCCTCGAAGACGGGCTTCTCTTTGTGAACGAAGGCGTGGTAAGCGCGATGAAAATCGTTGGTGCTCATGCAGACAGCTTGCGCCTGTGCTTCGGCCTCGATCGCTTCAGCAACGCCCATGCTCCACTCCTGCTGCAGCATGGTCTTCGTCATTCCGTGTGCGAAAGTGGGCCCCTTCGCTAAGCTGTCGGCCAGCGCAAAAGCGTCAGATTGTAGCGTCTCCGGACTCGAGAGCCGGTTGAAAAAACCAAAGCGCTCCGCTTCATCGCCCGTCATCGATCGGCCGGTAAGCAGTAGCTCGGTAGCACGACCCTGTCCGACCACCCTTGGAAGCAACGCGCATGCGCCCATATCGCAGCCTGCCAATCCCACGCGCGCGAACAGAAACGCCGTCTTACTCCGCGAAGTGCCAATACGGATATCGGAACCCAGCGCCAACAAAGCTCCGGCACCGGCGCAAACACCGTCAATCGCAGCTATCACCGGCTGAGGGCACTCACGCATCGCTTTCACCACGTCTCCCGTCATGCGAGTGAATGTCAGCAACCCAGGCATGTCGAGTTTTGTCAGCGGTCCAATAATGTCATGTACATCGCCGCCTGAACAGAAGTTTTCTCCGGCCCCGGTGAGCACGACGGCTTTGATGTCATCCGCATACTGCATCCCGCGGAAGAGGTCGCGCAATTCTGCATAGGAAGAGAACGTTAATGGATTCTTGCGTTCCGGCCTGTTCAGAGTTACGACCGCAACTTTGCCCTCAGTCTCGTATTGGAAATGCTGAGCGCTGTACTCTCTACGCGGAGTGCGGTTGCCGGGTAACTGATGTGGCTCACCGGGAATATAACGCATTACGACGCTCTCCTAGACCTCTCCACCTGCGATTGGTATTGCCTGCCCGTTGATAGCATCACTTCCAGGCATACACAACCAGGCAACGGCATGCGCTACCTCTTCCGGCTGCACCAATCTTTTCTGTGGATTGCGAGCCGTCAACTCAGCTAAGGCCTGTTCCGTGGTTCTGCCGGTCTTGGAGGTGATGACGGCCACAGCGTGCTGGACCATGTCGGTGTCAGTGTACCCGGGACACACTGCGTTTACAGTGATGCCCCTTGTTGCGAATTCTTTAGCCAGCGCTCGCGTGAGGCCGATCACCGCGTGCTTTGCCGCGCAGTAAGCCGTAACGTAGTTATACCCGACCAGCCCCGCGATACTTGCAACGTTCACCACACGTCCCCAGCCGGACTCGAGCATGTCCGGCAATGCTGTTTGCGTGCAGTGGTATGTACCATCAACATTGACCGCCATCATACGATGCCATAAAGCAGCATCCGTTTTCATGAACGGAGCTGATGCAGCTTCGCCGGCGTTGTTGACCAAAATGTCGACTCGGCCGAAATGCTCGCGCGCACGCTGAAACGACGTCCGTATTGACATAGAGTCCTTTACATCCGCACTGTAATACGCGAAATAAGCTCCTTCAAGATCACCTACCGTTTCTGATTGAAGCGCAGCGCGTCGCCCGGTCGCGCTAACACGTGCTCCGTGTGCAAGCAACTCACGTGTGATCGCCAAACCGATTCCACGTGCTCCGCCGGTCACGAGAGCGTGTTTTCCATCCAGTATGGTTGAGAGTGGTGTCACGCCAGAAGCTTCAGTTGAGCTGCTCGTGCCATATTGCGTTCAAGTTGTATTTTGCCGCCTAGGTATTCTTGTGGCCACCATATCTCTGAATAACCCTGCTTAGCTGCTTCGTGAAGGGTCCAGGCAGAATCCGCCAAGTGCGGCCGCGCTATTGCACAAAGATCTGCGCGGCCGGCAGCGATGATCGTGTTTACATGATCACCTTCAAAGATATTTCCAACCGTGATTGTCGCAATGTTGACCTCGTTGCGAATGCGGTCCGAGAACGGCACTTGGAACATGCGCCCGTACACGGGTTGCTCGGCCTTACTAACTTGACCTGCGGAACAGTCAATCACGTCCGCGCCTGCAGCCTTGAATAGACACGCTATCCTCACCGCATCCTGCGGAGTGTTGCCCCCAGGTACCCAGTCGTTAGCCGAAATGCGCACGCTCATTGGTTTATCATGCGGCCACACGGCGCGCATCGCCTGAAAGACCTCCAGCGGATACTTCATGCGGTTTTCGAGCGAGCCCCCGTACTCGTCCGTCCTCTTATTTGTCAAGGGAGAAATAAAACTCGACATGAAATAGCCGTGCGCGCAGTGGAATTCCAGCCAATCGAAACCCGCTTCGATACCGCGCTTGGTGGCGGAGACGAACTCATCCTTGATGCCGTCCATATCCTCTCGGGTGGCCTCCCGCGGAATTTGCGACACGCCCTCAATGTATGGCAATGAAGACGCCGATATGACCGGCCAGTTGCCCGCTGACAATGGGTGATCGATTGCTTCCCAACCCAGCCGCGTCGATCCTTTGCGTCCGGAATGTCCCAGTTGTAGCGCAATCTTCGCGTCCGTGTGCGCGTGTACGTAATCGACTATGCGCGTCCAGGCTAGCTGCTGTTGTGCGTTCCAAAGCCCCGGGCAGGCTGGTGTAATTCGGCCTTCCGGTGACACACAGGTCATCTCGGTTACGACCATCGCGGCGCCGCCCATCGCGCGGGCACCCAAGTGCACCAGATGGAAATCGTTAGGTACGCCATCCTTCGCGTTATAGGTCGCCATCGGAGAAACGACGACACGATTCTTGAGCGACACTCCTCGCACATGGAAAGGAGTAAACATCGGCGGAATGGGGTACTTCAGTCCGCTACGTGCTGCAAACCACGTCTCGATGCTCTCCACGTATTTCGGGTCGCGCACGCGCAAGTTTTCATGCCCAATGCGCTGGCTGCCCGTTAACAGGCTATAGGCCAACTGTGGCGAATCGAGATGCACGTAACGTTCGATGTCTTCGAACCACTCCATCCGATTGCGAGCCGCGCTTTGCAGTTTCAGCGCCTCTGTTTCTCGTTCCTCCTGGTAGCGCTGCAGCGACTGTGCCGTGTTCGGGCACGTAGACAACACGCGCGACAAAGCGATGGCATCCTCCATCGCGAGTTTCGTACCGGAACCGATTGCAAAATGAGCCGTGTGCGCCGCGTCACCGATCAAAACAATATTCTTGTGGTACCACTTCTCACAAAGAATGCGCCTGAACTTCAGCCAGACAGCCGACCCGCTCAAATGTTTCGCATTTGAGACAAGCGTATTTCCATCCAGGCGTTCAGCGAAGATGCTCTCGCAAAGAGTAGTCGATTCCTGAACGTCCATTCGGTCGATACCGGCACGCAGCCAGTTCTTTTCCGGCGTTTCGACAATGAAGGTCGACCAGTCCTCATCGAATCGGTAAGCGTGCAGAATGAACCAGCCCCACTTCGTCTCTCGGATATCGAATGTAAACGCGTCCAGTTTCTTTTTTGTGCCAAGCCAGATAAAGCGGTTGCGCCGTACCTGTATGTTTGGCCGAAATATGTCATCGTATTTTCGCCGCGTCACCGAAGAAACGCCATCGGAAGCGACCACGAGGTCGAAATCAGAGACATATTCGTCCGGGTCCGTCACTTCCGTTTCGAACACAAGCTTCACGCCCAGTGCCGAAGCACGCCGCTGCAGGATATCCAGCAGCTTGATACGTGCTATCCCGCAAAAACCGTGGCCGCTTGATGTGATCTTTGAGCGTTTGAAGAAAACGTCGATATCATCCCAATGCCGAAAGGCACCAGTGATCGCGGAGTGCGTGTCTGGATCGGCTTCCTTGAACCCGTCCATGGTCTTATCCGAAAAAACGACGCCCCAGCCGAACGTATTGTCCGCCCTGTTGCGCTCGATGACGGTAATTTGCCAGTCTGGATTTGTCTTTTTGACGAGAATCGAAAAGTACAGGCCAGCCGGACCGCCGCCTAAGCAAACGATGTTCACGCGCTTCGCTCCAGCCACGCACTCATGGACTAATCTCCTGGAGCGCTCGATCGAGTTTCTTTCCGCTCTCGTCCGCTAACGCCACCTCGCGTAATTTCCTAATGATCGCGGCCGCGTCTTGCCTGCCACGGACACGCGAAACAGCGCCCATTATTACGTTGAAATTGCGCATCCCGTTTGCGTGCGTTTCTCCGTAGCCTTTTATTAGCCGCGGACATTCCGCCACTTCCAGCGCGAGCGCGTAGTTTTCAGCGGCAAGCGATGGAATCATCTGCAGCCATCGGTGGATCGCTTTATATTCTCCTTCGAAGCGCAGCGACCCTCGACGCCAGCGGCGCATCCCCGCCAAGCCGTACAACAACAGGAAGCCTGTGAGCGAACTTGTTTTTATCACTCGCCCCTTGCCGGTGAATCGCTCTATTAACCGTCTCAGCGGCTTCGTATTGAGTAAGAAACGGCTGAAACGTGCGGGCAAAATGTCCGTGATCTCGTCAAGGCTGGGGTGCAGGAATTCGTTGATCTCTATCAATTGATTCGGGCCAGCTTTCACCTCTTGCCGCACCCTCTCAAATCGTGTTCGGCGAATTTTCAGATCTGCAACCCGAACTGCATCCTCATAGGTCATCCAGAGCGCAAGGTATCGTCCCGTTTCGGTTATAAGAGCGAAATTCCCGTCCCCGAATTGAGCATCCGCATCTCGGACCCTTTCCAACAAATCCAGGTATTTCGCCGCATATGCCTCGTCCTGATAATCCGCCGCGCGCTGAACGGCAGCTAACAGCACAATGTGACTGACGGTTGGGAAATCTCGCCTGATGCGTGTCGCTAACTCTCGCAAGCGAGGCCCGATCGCGACGGACGTCTGGTCTGTATTCGTCTTGTTTTGACCGGCACGGGGTTCGCTCACCGAGGCGTACCCGGCGGCAAACGCGGCAAGACTAGATTCCACGCCTACGCCGCCTCGGCGCACGGCCTCCTCAAATTGGCGGCGCTCGAACGGCAGTGCACCTGTTGCGGCAAGTGCGCCAAACAATGACGCACTAATGACGCTCCCTTTTTCTTCTGCAATCCGAGCGAAATCACCGCGTACAAAGCGCTTCGCTGCGGCATTTGCAGCTTCAAGCAGCTTCTCCGTATCCACGCGTTCGTCGGCAACTGCTGTTCGTTCGGACATCGAATAAACTCGGTGCTCGGAAGCGATCAGCAGGGTACGGTCCGGACTGACGAGACCGCGCTGAATGGCGCGCCCTGCTTCCATTAGCTCGGAAGCCACCACGACATCGACCTCTCCCGGGACCGGCATCAATCCGAGTACTGGCTCTTTGCCGGCGCGTTGCGCTTCCGACTCGGGGAACATCTCAACGTAGTAAATGGTCGCGCCGGTTCGTTGGGCCACTCCCGGCACAGAAGTCGTCTGCGCATAGTAACCGGCATTCTCGGCGACATCAACCAGCCAATCCGCCAAGACGCCGCCGCCCTCGCCGCCCATGGCAAGGATTGCGATTGAAATCACTTTGCCGGTAGGCGTCGTCACTGACGCACGTCCTGCAGTCAGATTCGAAGCCATTTCAATCCTTGGTTAACTGCTAAGCCGCAATACCCGAAAGACGGGAATCGATACGGCGCTGCAAGAAGCTGATGATCGGTTGTGTCACTCGAGCCTTAACCCGGTCCCAGCTACTGGGGTTTGTAATTACATCCGCACGGAAGAACGACGGACACAATACCGCCGCGTGAGCTACCTCGCCGCACAAGCCGCACCCAACGCAGCTATCAAGTACAGTGGCCACCGGGTCCTTCCGCAAAGGATCCGGGTTGGGCTTAATAGATAAAGACGGACAGCCGGACAGCCGAATACACGAATGGTCACCCGTGCAGGTATCTGAGTCTACGCCGAACCGTTCGCGAACCACACGCTTGCCCTGCTGCGCCAATTTTTTCATCAGCGGCTTGACTCTCCGCTGGCGGTTAAGCGTGCATTCACTTTGCGCGATGATGACTTTGGGCCCTTTCTGTTTTGTGGTAAGCGCTTCTTTCAATAGATCGCGCATTCCAGCCACGTCATAAGTTCGCGTCACGGTGCGGACCCACTTCACCCCTACACCGCGTACTGCATCGGCGATCGATATCTTTGTCGTTCTGATCCGATTGTCGGCTTGGGACGAAAGGATGTCCTGGCCCCCTGTCGCCGCGGTGTAAGCGTTGTCTATGACGACCAGTACGCCATCGTTCTTGTTGAAAACTGCGTTTCCAACTCCGCTTGTCAGTCCGTTGTGCCAAAACCCGCCATCGCCCATGATGCTGATGGTGCGCTTCTGCGTCTCGTTGGTATTGAATGCCGCCGCGCCGGCCCATCCAAGCCCATATCCCATAGTGGTTGCGCCGATGTTGAAGGGCGGCAGAATAGAAAAAAGATGGCAGCCAATGTCGCAGCTGACGTGATGCGGTCCCAGTTCGCGCTCCACCAATTTCATTGCGCTGAATATTGGGCGCTCCGGACAGCCGGTGCAGAATGATGGCGGTCGCGCGTGGACTTCGCTTTCCACATTACGCACGGCCAAAGGTTTCGCGGTATCGGTTCTCAGGGCCGTCGGTAACGCATGTCCTTCCATCAACTCAGGCGCGTATTTTCTTACAAATTCGAGCAGGCCTTTCAGCACCAAAGCGGCCGTGTACTCGCCGCCCATCGGCAACATGTCTTTGCCGTGGAGTTTCGTCTGAATTTCAGCCCTGCGCAGTATCGCGTTCAGATTCTGCTCGATGAAATCAGGCTGGCCTTCTTCGACCACTAGCAGCGCCCGTTTGCCGGCGCAGAAACGCTTCACTTCGTCATCAACCAGTGGGTACGTGACGTTCAGAACGTAAAGGGGAATGCGGCTGTTCCCAAAAACATCGCCAAGCCCCAAAAGCTCCAGTGCACGCACCACGGTGTTGTACATGCCGCCCTGCAGCAAAATGCCGAGGTCTTCGACATCTCCCGTAAAAAACTCATTCAGCTCTCGCTCTTGAATGTACTGCTGGGCGGCTGGCCATCGTTTGCGAACTTTCTCCTGCTCATGCAAAAAGCTCGCCGGTGGCAGCACGATACGACTGACATCGCGCACGGGGTTTTCAATCGCATCCTTAAGCGTGAACTGCGGGCGCACATTGTCCTTCGCCGTAAATCGGCCGTATACGTGACAGGCGCGGATTCGAAGCTCCAGCATCACCGGAGTGTTGCTTGCTTCCGACAGCGCAAAGCCTTCCTCAATTGCCCGCACGATGGAGGGCAGATTGGGGCGGGGGTCGAGCAACCACATCTGCGACTTCATTGCGAACGCGTGCGAGCGCTCCTGCATGATGCTCGAGCCCTCGCCGTAGTCCTCACCGACGATGATCAGACAGCCGCCGGTAACGCCGCCCGAGGCCAAATTCGCAAGCGCGTCAGAAGCAACATTGGTCCCGACCGTAGACTTGAACGTAATCGCGCCGCGCAACGGATAGTGAACGGAAGCGGCCAGCGTCGCGGCGGCTGTTGCTTCTGATGCGCTGTGCTCAAAGTGCACGCCGAGGCTTTTCAGTATGTCTGCGGCGTCGGTCAGTACGTCCATCAGGTGCGAGATCGGTGCGCCTTGATAACCGCCGACGTAGGAAACACCGGATTCCAGAAGGGCCTTCGTGACCGCAAGAATTCCCTCCCCGCGAAATTCCTCGCCTTCAGCTAAGCGGAGCTTTTCTACTTCTTTTTTGAAGGACCGTTCTGACATTTGTGTCCTCCGTCATCCCGAACTGGCAAACAGTGCAAGCACACGGCATGGACTGCCTGACCCATTTACAATCTTAAGCGGCGGAGTAATCAAAATGGACCCGGTCGGCGGCAGTTGGTCCAAATTTGCCAGGCTCGCCAATCCGAATTTGTTGCTGCCGTGCATGATGCTATGGCAAGGAAAGGGAGGATCAAATCGAAACGCTTGGCCCGCATCCGTCCCAACACCTTCGGACCCCCAACCAGCGATGTCCCGCTCCTTTGCCAGGAAAGGAATCAACTCCGGATGCGGCCCCGGGACGTGCGATCCATCCTCGCCCATGTTCAGAAATGCAGTGGCGTCGGTTCGCTTCGACCAATCTGTCCGCATCAGCACCCAAGATCCAGCGGGAACGCGTCCGTGCTCGCTTTCCCAAAACTCCACGTGCTGCCGCGTTAGCAGAAAATCAGGATTTTGCGCACATTCGCCAGACACATCGATCACGCACCCAGGCGCAATGAACTTCTCAGCCGGAATCGTGTCGGTCGTGTTGTGCTCGTAGTCCTTGCCGGTCACCCAGTGAATCGGCGCATCGAAATGCGTTCCTGTATGTTCGCCGCAGCAGAAGTTGTTCCAGTACCACGCTGGTCCGCGGCTATCGTATTTTGAGATCTCTTCCAGCCGGAATTGCCATGATTTCCCAAAATTCGGCGGGAGCTGAATTACCGGCGTGTTCGCATCTAAAGGCTGACTTAAATCGATAACACGTATGGAGCCATTTACCAGAGCCTGCGCAAATCGAGCAAGGATGTTTTCTTCCATGAACCGCCTCAGCTGCGGACCATTAGACCAAGATTGTCTTTCAGTGCAGTCAGCGATTCATGCACATCGTCCAGCGTGTTGTAAAAGTGGAAGGCAAATCGAACACCGTCGTGCCGTGCGGAGACGACGATTCGCCGATATGTAAGCGCCGCAACCATACGAGCCGGATCATTCGTGCGAAGCACCACCAGAGGTCCTTCAGAATCAAGCGGAGTCTTGATTTCGATTCCGAGACCCCGCGCACCATCTATGAAGGCGCTTGCCAATTTTTTGATTTGTATTGCAACGTTGTCCAGCCCGACATCGCGTAATAACCTTAGCGCCGGGAGTGCTGCATAAATGCTCGGTATCGGCGGCGAGCCTCCCTCGAACCGTCGTGCGTTAGGAGCCGGATCCAGAGACTTCGTTTTGAATGCAAAAACATCGCGCTGCGCCATCCAGCTGGTGATCGGAGGCGTCAACTTCTCGGCCAAACCGCGGCGCACATAAAGAAACGCCACGCCGGGAGGCCCAAGCAGGTACTTCAACGTACCCGTAACATAGAAATCGACGCCCAAAGCCTTCACGTCGATGGGCCGCGTGCCGCAATCCTGATAGCCGTCCAGGAAAACGAGCGCGCCTCGATCATGCGCAACACGTGTGATTTCCCGAACGTCGGAACGGAATCCGTTAACAAAAGAAACATGCGTCAGCGGCACGACAGCCGTTTGTTCGTCGATTGCTTTCGCGTAAGCTTCGGTCGGGATGCGATTGCCGATTGCAGTCAGAAACTGCACATTCGCGCCCCGCGCTTCCTGCGCCAGCCATATCTGGCCCATGGTGGGAAACTCGAACTCGCCCATGATGACCTTCTTGCGGCCATCGAAGTGAAGTGCGTTCGCTACGGGATTGATGCCAGCAGAAGCACTTGTCAGAATCGCAATCTCATCCGGATCTGCATTGATGAAGTGGGCAAACTCCTCACGTATAGCCTCATACTTGACCATCCAGTCATCCCAAGGCGCAGCAGATGTGCGCCAACTCTCCGCGTACTCTTGCATTCCGGCCTGCACCGCTTGTGAGAGCGCACCCTGCGAGCAGTTATATAAATAGATACTGTTGCCCAGGATCGGGAATTCTCGTCGCAGTTCCGAGATGCGTTCCCCGGTCAGTGCAGCGGGTACAGTCGAGGTACTCATTATTGTGTTCGTGAGCTCCTTAAGTACAAAGATTCCAGGAGCAGAGGATCGCCGTGAAACTTCAGCAAGAATTTCACAGACTGCGTCCGCTTGTCAACATCCCGGTTCGCCGCGGCTGCGTCACGCTCTCTTGTTTAGCTCCCGCGGTCTGTGAGATAATCCGGCCCAAAAGAACATTCTGACATGTCACTGCAGGAGGCTTTCTTATGTTTACGACTAGAGCTTGTCTTACCCACCTATTCGTCGCGATTGCGTTTGCATTCGTAGGCGCAGCTCAAACCATCACTGGATCCATTTCAGGCACGGTGCGCGATCAGAGCGGGGCTGTGATGGGCGGCGTCTCCATCACGGTCGAAAACACTGCTACGGGTCTCAAGCGTGAAACTCGGACAGCAAGCAGCGGCGACTTCTTAATCTCGGCTCTGCCCTTTGGCTCCTATGGATTACGAACCGAGAAGGCCGGCTTTCAAACTGCGGTGGCCGACGTAAACGTCGCGGTCGATCAGGTTCGAACTGTTGAAATCACCATGAAAGTTGGTGAACAGACCCAACAGGTTACCGTTCAGAGTTCGGTTGAGAACGTCAACACCGAGACGACACAACTCGGCGGTGTTGTGAACCATCGCGATGTCGTAGAGCTTCCATTGAATGGCCGCGACTTCACTCAACTCGCACGCATTCAGGCCGGTGTTGCTTCCTCCGGCGGCGGCGGCGGGCAGCAAGGCGGCGAAGGCGGAGTGGCGAATTTCTCCTCCAACGGACAGCGCTCTTCTTCGAATAACTTCCTTGTCGATGGCGTGGACAACAACAACTACGTTTCAGGCGCTGTCGCCATGCAACCTTCCATCGATTCCATTCAGGAGTTCGAGGTCCAGACAAACACTTTCGCGGCTGAGTACGGGCGTAATAGCGGAGCCATCGTCAACCTTGTTACTCGCTCTGGAACGAACGACTTGCATGGCTCGCTATTCGAGTTTTTCCGCAATGACGCGTTAGACGCGCGTAATTTCTTCGATCCGGCGGGTTTTGCCACGCCCGAACTGCGCCTGAATCAGTTTGGCGGCACCGTTGGAGGCCCAATCAAAAAGGACCGAACCTTTTTCTTTATCAATTACGAAGGCTTCCGCCGCATCGCTGGCATAACGCTGATCACCAACGTTCCTACGGTGCTTGAGCGCCAAGGTGTCTTTACGAATGCCAACGGACAGCAGATCCGAGTTCCCGTCAATTCGGTGAGTGCTCAATTGTTCAATCTCTGGCCCACGCCCAATCTCTCAGGCCCGCTTGGAAACTTTGTCTCAAGCCCTAATCTCGTTCAAGGCACCGACCAGGGACTCATAAAGATCGATCACCATTTTGGAAACAGCGACACTCTTTCTGCCCGCTACACGCAGTCGAGGCAAGACACGGCGTATCCCTTCACGCCTGGGCAGAGTTCAACGTCCGTACCCGGTTTTGGAACGAATCTGACTGGCTCCAATGAATTGTTTTCGTTGAATTACATCAAACTCTTGGGGCCACATGCCTTGAACGAGGCCCGGTTCGGTTTCAATCGCACGCACGACCTGACTGCAAATCAGCTAGGTCCTCAAGCCGCCACCTATGGCATCAATACGGGGTACAGCGCCGGTGCGCCCATGAGTCTGGGCAACATACCATTCATCACGTTGTCTGGCGGTCTCGTTTCGGCTGGCAGCGCGGTTTCCAACTTGGGCGGCAGTGATAATAACCCCTCTGGATCAACAATAAATACGTTTCAATACGTAGACCAATTCTCATACACTACTGGCCGGCACTCGTGGAAATTTGGAACTGACATTCGGCGTCTGCAGCTGAACCGTATTTACGATCTCGCTTTTAGCGGCGAACTGGTCTTCGATGGCTCTCAAAATCCGCAGGGCATCTCAAATGCTCTCGTCGATTTTGCGGAGGGGCTGCCGGTAAGCTCGCTACAGTTTGTAGGCAACTCCGAACGCGGCCTCCGAACTTCGAGCTTCGATTTCTTTGCGCAAGACACTTTCAAGTTGAAGCCGAACCTGGTGATCAACTATGGCTTGCGCTACGAACTGAACACCGTGTTAAAAGACGTAAACGGGCTTCTCAGTACTTTCTTCCCGCAGAATTTCAAGAGCTATCTGCCTCCAGCTGCCAGTCAAACGAATCTCGAAGCGCTGCAGCAGGCAGGTATCGTCACTCAAAATCAAGTCTCCGGAATTTACGACGGCAATCACAGGAATTTCGCTCCGCGACTCGGCCTCGCGTACAGTGTGGGGCAGAAGTACCACACGGTTTTTCGGACCGGTTATGGCATTTTTTACGACACCATCATCGGCAATATTCCGGGTAACGTAGCTCTGAATCCGCCGTATCTTCCTGACTACTACAACTCGGCACCCAGTATCGGATGGCCTCAGGCCTTTGGACCCACCGCTTTCCCCGTGTTGACGATTGTCGATCAGAACCTGAAGACCCCCTATGCGCAGGATTACAACTTCAATATTCAGCAAGAGTTGCCCTGGACCATGGTGTTTCAGGTGGGCTACGTTGGAACGCACGGAACGCATTTGCCCCGATTTGTTGACACCAATCAGCCGTACATCACGCAGGCGCAGTTAAGTACGCTAACGCCGTCTCTCACACAGCGATTGCAACTTATCGGAGTTCCGCCACCGGTCATTCCAATTCTTGAGAGTAATATCGGGGCGCTACCGGGCATCGTCCGAAATCAATATTTTGGGTATCCCAAAATACTGACCGCTGAAACAAATATCAACTCGCACTACGACAGTTTGCAAAGCACGCTTTCCAAGCAGCTCTCTCAGGGGCTGTCGTTCCAACTGAATTACACGTTCTCGAAATCGATTGACGAGGCGTCGGATTTCTATGGCTCCGGAGCGAATGGAACAACTGTGCTCCCGCAGAATAACTTCAACATCCTGGAAGGCGAACGAGGACTCTCCGATTTCGACATTCGCCATCGCTTCAGCGGCTCCTTCGTTTGGCAACTGCCGGTAAAACAATGGATTTCCTCAGCGCCGGCTGCGTTTGCGAACGGCTGGGAGTTCGCTGGGATTCTCACGCTGCAAACGGGGCAACCGTTCTCCGTACTTACTGGCCTAAACAACAGCCGCACGGGGGAGGGGAACGACCGGCCTAACGTAGTTAATAATCCAAACAGCGGTCCACACACCGTGCAACAGTGGTTCAATACTGCCGATTTCTTACCGAATGCACTTCTAACTTTCGGTGATTCGGGGAGAAACATAGTAACTGGACCGGGCTTCCACGACCTTGATTTCTCCATCATTAAGAACACGCATTTCAGCGAACGAGCGAACCTTCAGTTCCGCGCCGAGTTTTTTAACGTCTTAAACCATCCAAATTTCGCACTGCCCAGCAACGTGGAGTCGGCTGCTAACTTCGGGGCTCTCTATGAGACCCCGGATGTTGCGCAGAACAACGTCGGCTTAGGTTCCGGTGGTCCGCGATTGATCCAGTTCGGTTTGAAGTTTCTATTTTGATGAAAAAACGTTTAGCGCTCTTGCTGCTGTTCGCTATTGCGCTTACCGCGAGCGCTGCTCCTACTGTGCGTCCGCTAGGTAGCGGACTTTACGCGTACATCTCTGATAACGATTCAAGCTGCAACTCAGTATTCCTGGTAGGCAAAGATGAGATCCTCGTTGTCGATACCGGGTTCGACGGAGCCGC
>DATBEG010000031.1:0-26258 GCA_036276155.1 Bryobacteraceae bacterium
GCGGGTGCATGGCTGGCGTCCCCGGCGGGAGCGGCGCGGCGAGTTAGTGCAATGGGACACTAGCGAACACGATTGGTTGAAGGGCGCGGGCCGAAGTTGTATCTGATCGCCATGATCGAGGACGCCAGCAGCGAGTTGACGGCCGTTTTGCGCTGAGCGATTCGACGGCCGAGAACATGCGTTTGTTGTGGACATACCTGGAACGGTATGGCCGGCCGGTGGATTTTTACACCGACAAAGCGAGTTTGTTCACGATCAATCGGCGCTTGCATTACAACAAGCATTTGCCGGAGCAGCCCGGCAAGACGCAGATCGGACGAGCGCTGGAGGAACTAGGGATCGGCTGGATTGCGGCGCATTCGCCACAGGCCAACGCTTACGCCTCACACTGCACCTCTTTCAAACGCTCCGGTATGACCGATGTCGCTGGGCGACGAAGGCCGAGCGTACGCAGCCGGTCAAAGCGTGAGCGGAGTGAGTATCGTTTTTGAATGCGAGCGATGTAACGGGGTGTAAACCGCTGGACTTTTGCCAGACCGGAACCCGGCATTGTTCAGCGTCTCTGCGATCTGACTGAAGGTCTGCGTATCGAGTAGCTGGTCGATTCTGCCGATTACTTCAGCGTCAGTCATCCATCCTTCCCACGATCGTAAGGGACTGGGTAAAGTGATGGTCTTTTCAGCGCCACCACGAAACCTTAGATGAAGTGTGATCCGTTGTCCACGAAGCGCTGCTCACCGGCAGTTTGTCTAAGAATGCGCGCGCGTCCGTCATGGAAGCGTAGGGTGGTCCGTTGAGAACATAATTCGGTCGATGCCCACCTGAAGCATCAGGTCGAGGAACGTGGGAGTAAAGTTGAATCCAGAGAAGGTATAAGTGTTTAGCAAGCAACAAGGCGGGCGGCGCTGTCTCAGTCGCCCCCTTTAGATTATTTAGCCGCGTTCTTTTCCGACTTATTCAGGTTCTTTGCCAATTCGAGGTGTTGCTGCAATGTCGGTAACGTACTGGACGCAAACGCTTTCACGTTCGGGTCGGTGCCACCTTGTGCTTCGGCGCTGAAATCTTTTACATCATTCTCGTGATCCTTTAACTGCTCCTTCGCATACGCCTTGTCGAATTCCGGGCCAGAGAGCTTGGACAGCTTGGAGACTTGCGATTGATGTTTAGAATCGAGCGCGTCGGGGAAGGGGATGTTTTCTTTGCTTGCGACCTGCTTCAATTCGTCGTTAGCCTTGGTGTGATCGTCGACCATCTTTTGGGCGAACTGTTTGACATTGTCGCTAGAAGCTTTTTGCGCCGCCAATTTGCCGAGTTCCACTTCGGCCATCCCGCCCATAGCAGCCTGCTTCAAGAACTTCTTATCGTCTACTTTGGGCGGTGCGGTGGTTCCGGGACTGTTTGGCCCCAGGGGACCAGTTGCACCGGGATTATTTGCACCCGGTGTTTGGCCCGGAGGCGTTGAGGGTGTCGAGGGGCTTTGTCCGCCAGGGATTCCGCCAGGGCTCTGGGCGAAGGCGAGATTCGCCGTTTGCACGCAGAGCAAAGCGCCCGCGCAAACAAAACTCAAAAGCAGCTTTCGTTTCATCTGTTTTGTCCTCTGATAAATCAGACACGACGAAAGCTCGGGAGGTTTCGGAGACGCGAAAGGAAGAGTCGTGCGGCTGAAGAAGGTAGTGAGTTAGTATGACGGGAGTTCTTCGTGCGGGCGGGAGGCTTTAGCACCTACCAGGAAGCTCGAGCGATCAGCATTGTCCACCCGGCTCGTGTCGTAGATCCGATATGCCGCATGCCGAGATGCTGGTAGGTTAGCCTCACTTCGGATTCGAGAGAGGACGGGATCCCGGAGAGAATGAGTCGGCCATGGCTTCCCACTCGTCGAACGAGAACGGACGCCATTTCAATCAGAGGTGCAGCCAGCACGTTTGCAATGACGAGTGGCCAGTGACCATCCAAAACGTCCGGGCCGCCGAGCACGAGTTTCAATCGGTCCGCGCAGTTATTCAGGCGTGCATTCGCCGCCGCGATTCTCAGTGCGTCAGCGTCCGTATCGAGGCCAACGGCTTGCGGCACGCCCATCATCAGGGCCGTCAAAGCCAAAATGCCCGATCCCGTCCCAACATCAAGGACGCTGTTGAGACGCTCGAAAGTCAAGATCTCTTCGAGAGCCTGGATGCAGAGCGCTGTGGTGGGATGATGCCCGGTCCCAAAGGCAGTGGAATCGATCAACCTCAGTGCTTCCGCTCCCGCGGCCGCTTCCGGTGAGGTGATCAGAACATTTCCGATATGAACAGCCCCGGGACTCAGCAGCCAGACCGAGCTGTTGTCGCGCGCCACGGCAGCCGAAACGGTTACGCTGGACACGCCCAATGCACGAGCCAGCAGTTCCTGTGTCACGCCATCGGGCATAATGGCTGCAATTCCGTCGTCGACCGACTCGATATCGAGCGCTCCCAACTCGATGAGAAGGTCAACCGTGTCGGCAGGCGGACGGCGGATGTCGATGCGGTACGGCATCCCGAAGGGTAACTCATGCGCAACCAATCTATGCCATCGAAACTACGAGACGAGATGTCCCGAAGACAGTTGATCAAAAGCTATGGAACTGCCGCTTCCGCTCTCTCGTTCGCTGCAGTTCTGTGGGGAGATCGCTTGAACGACACTTCGCCGCTCGAAACACGAGGCGCCGCAACCCGCGTCTTGGACCTGGACCAGGACTGGCTTTTTGCGACAGGGTTAAATGAAGCTGCGTTAGAACCAGAGTTCGATGACAAAGCCTTAGGTCGAACGAACGTCCCACACTGCGCGGCCCCACTCTCCTGCCAGAATTGGAATCCCGCTAGCTGGGAAAAGCTGTGGTTTTACCGTCGACACTTTGCGCTGCCACGCGAGTTCAACGGACACCGAATCTTCATTCATTTCGAGCACGTGATGACCGCCGCGACGGCAGCCATCAATGGCCACAAGCTGCCGCAGCATCTCGGCGGATTTCTGCCGTTCCAGTACGATCGACGGTTTCTTCCTGAATGGCCGTCGGCTACAGTTCTTCGGGCTAAACCGGCATGAATTGTATCCGTATGTAGGAAGGGCAATGCCTCGTCGCGTTTTGCGCAAGGATGCCGAGATTCTACGGAACGAGTTCAACTGCAACGCGGTGCGGTGTTCGCATTATCCGCAATCGGAAGCTTTTCTGGATGCCTGCGACGAACTGGGTCTACTCGTTTGGGAAGAGATACCGGGCTGGCAATACATCGGCGACGCGAGCTGGCAGGATCTGGCCGTAAGGGACGTGAGCCAAATGGTGCAGAGGGATCGTAACCATCCTTCCGTCATCATTTGGGGCGTTCGAATCAACGAATCCCACAACGACCCGGCTCTTTATCACCGGACAAAAGAAGCGGCAAAGTTGCTCGATGACTCTCGCCCCACTTCGGGCAGCATGGTTTACCATTCCACGGATAACTGGCTGCAGGACATATTCGCTTACGACGATTATCATTCGGGACCTGACGGGAGCGTCGGCCTGGAGCCTCCCTTTCCTGGAGTTCCATTCTTTTTTCGGAAGCTGTGGGGCAGTTCAGCTACGGAGCCCACGGATTCAATAACAAGTATCGGCGAGCAGGCGAGGTAGAACTGCAGCAAAAGCAAGCTCTTTATCATGCGCAGGTTCACGATCGCGGGGCTTCTAACCTCCATTACGCGGGAGTAATCGCGTGGTGTGCCTTTGAGTATGGGAGTCTTCTAGGAGCCTATCGCGGTGTAAAGTATCCAGGGGTCGCGGACGTTTTCCGCGTTCCGAAGCTAGGGGCTTCGTTCTATCGAGCGCAGGTGGATCCAAAGCAGCGGGCTGTCATCGAACCTAACTTTTACTGGGATTTCGGCGCGAGTACTCCGTCTGGTCCGGGGAAAGGCGCCCTCATATTTTCGAACCTTCAAAGACTAGAATTGCTGATCAATGGCAAGTTGCACTCCGTTGTGAATCCAGACCGAGAGGGCTTCCCGCATACTAAGTACCCGCCGTTCCTTGTTGATCTGGCTATAGATGGTTCAGCGAAACCTGAGCTTCGCATCAATGGTTACTCCGGCGGCGCTCTAATCCTTTCGCGATCGTTCTCATCCGACCCGGCGAGCGATCAGCTTGTTTTGCAGGTAGATGATTCGGAGATCTTCAATGACGGCTCTGATGCTACGCGGCTCGTGTTTCGCGTGGTAGACAAGTTCGGTGCGCCGCGCTTGTTTGCTGGAGGCCTTGTTACGGTTTCAATAGCGGGACCGGGAGTCATTGTCGGTGATAATCCGTTCGACCTCACGGAGAGCGGGGGCGGGGGCGCCGTATGGATCAAGGCGAAACCAGGTAGCCGCGGACGCATACGCGTTTTCGCACATCACGTTTCGTTAGGCAGCCGGTCTGTGGAGATTAACATCCGCGGCATAGTCCGGTAATCGATCATGCGGCCATGACAACAGACACGCTCACAGTTTACTCGGGGCGGTAATTTTGGATGTAGGTGTCGCGAGGCATCCCGGAACGAATCGCTTGAGACCGGTAACGAACCGCTTCTTCGCGCGTCATCGGTGAGCCAACGGTAACGACGTAAAACACGGAGCGACCTTTCGGCGAGAACACGCTTGCATTTAGCTCGGGATGGCGCTGGTTGATGGACTGGGCCTTCTGTTCGGCGCTTTCGCTTCGATGATAGGCGTAGACAACGACGCGCCAGATCCGATCGCCCGAAACGGGCTCTCCGACTGGGGCCACGGATGATGTGTCCGCTCCCGCCTGTTTGGATACATTCGGCGTGGGCGACGCAGCCGGTGTTTGGGCCGCTCCCGTTGATTGCGGGGGGATGGACGCCTGGGGAGTTGGCTGCGCAGGCTGGACGGCGGCAGGGCCGGTGTGCCGAGGCAACGCAAGCCAGAGAACAATAAGCGCCAGCAGCAATCCGCCCGCGGCAAAGAGCCAAATCGGAGGCCGCACAGTTTTCGGCTTGTCGGGTTTGAGATCGCGGGCATGGCGCTGCTCAAAGCGCTGGTTAACACGAGATACGGGATTCGGAAGGGGAGGAGCGGGCGTTTGTGCTAGCCGTTCCGGAGCAGGTGCGACCTTGATGATCCTTGGGGACGGACCCGAGACGGACGTGGCTGCCGCAGCCGCCGCTAACGGAGCGGCCTTCGGGAGTGTTACCGGAATGCGCCCTTCGAGCATATCGATCACTTCAGAGGCGGTTGCTCGAGACGTGGGCTCGGTCTCAAGACAACGCTGGGCGACGAATCCGAGTCGACCGGGAAGGCTATGCACTCGCTGGGTAGAGTTTTGGTCGCAAACCGTCTGAGTAAGAGCTTGAAAGAGAGTTGCGCCCAAACACCAGACGTCCGCGGCAGGGGTGTTGTTGGAGCCTGATCCCTCCGGAGCGACGTAAAGCGGTTCCCCAAGGTAAGGCTGAGAACTGGTATTGATAGCTCGTGCGGTATGACCGGACAACTTGATGTCTTGCCCGATGGCGAGAACATGTTCCGGTGACACGAATCCGTGAATGAGACCGTTGCGGTGGAGATGGGCGAGCGCGCGCGCGATGCTGAGCAGAGTTTCCGATGCTTCTTCGGCCTCCAGAGGGCGCTCGCGGAGGACGCCAGCGAGGGTCTCGTCTGCTCTGACGAGCACTACGTAGGGCACAGTGGAGTCACCCAGCACGTGCGTCCCGAAAGAGAGCGGTGCACTGAAAGTGGGAGAGCGCAAAACTTTCGTACTCTGCCAAATTGCGAGTTGCTCGGCGGTTTCCTGCTCGTTCAGGGCAAGAAACGTGACCGTGGCGTTGGTGTCGCGGTCGCCAAGGATGCGAACGCGGAAAACGGATTTGCCATGCTCTGCGTGCAGCAGCTCTTTTATTTCGTAGCCGCCATCCAGGATGGTCCCAGCGAGAAAAGTCCAGGGCGTGTCGACGGCTCCGTCATTCGGTGTGTATAACTGGGGATTCATTTCGCGACAACGGGAACGGGAAGACGACAGTTCTCCGATTCGAAAACGAAGTCGGCGGCGTTCTCATCTTTCTTCCAAGAGATGGTGAATTGCGGTACCGCGTAAGCAGCCGGTTGCAATCTCATGTTTAGCCTCCCCTCGATAAAAAGATATCAGCAAGGAGTGTCAAGAACCAGATCTTCCTTTTCAGCTGCGCCTAACGCGTTCCTGGGATTGGCCTGAGCTGCGTGATGCAGAGCTCTCATAGCATGGTGTAGACAATTGGGAAGATGAATCGTTGTAGTCGCCGTGAACTCCTGGCTGCCTCTGCCGCATTTGCGATTTTTCGGAGAGCCGAGGGCATGCAGCCGCCTGACTCCGGTGCTTCCTCTGAGGATTTGACTCTCTGGTACACCGAACCCGCTAAATATTGGGCGGACGCTCTGCCTATCGGCAATGGACGCCTCGGCGCGATGGTGTTCGGCGGTGGCGATGATGGCTCCCCCGCGAAGGAGATCGTTCAACTAAACGAGGACACTTTGTGGTCGGGGAGGCCCAACGATGGCAACAATCGCGATGCCCAGAACTACCTTGATGCGATTCGCCAGGCCGTGCTGCACGAACAGGACTATCACAAAGCTGATCAATTGTGCCGCAAGATGCAGGGGTTATTCGCGGAGGCTTATCAGCCGGTCGGGAACTTACGTTTGGAGTTCATTCATGCTGGGCCCGTCACGAGCTACCGTCGTGAGCTAAACCTGGACACCGCTTGTGCGCGAACTTCTTACAGCGTGGATGGAATACAGTTCGAGCGTTCAGCGTTTGTTTCCGGCCCGGATCAGGTTCTGGTTTTGCGTGCGAAGACAAGTGCTCCCGGCCAATTGAACTGCAAGATTTCCATTGCCGGCCCCTTGATGAAGTCGCTGTCATCTCCGGCCCCAAACCGGCTCGCTATGACAGGGAAAGCCCCTGCCCACGTTGCAGGCGCCGGCCATCCCGGGAGTGAGAAACCCGTCACCTTTTCCGAGATACCGGGCGAAGGTATGTACTTTGGGATAATTCTCGAGGCGAAAACCGAAGGTGGAGAAATCAAAGCCAACTCGGACCATCTGCAGGTTAGCGGCGCGAACGCATGCACGATCCTGCTGACGGCTTCCACTGGATATGGAGGATTTTCAGTTGTTCCGGATACGCCTGTCAGCGAAGTACTCGAGCGGGCTAAGAATCAATTGGACGCGGCCACAGCAAGAGCCTTCGACGACTTAGAGAAGCGCCAGGCAACGGATCATCAGCATCTGTTTCGCCGTGTCTCTCTGCAGTTAGGACACCCCAGCGGAGCCGGCACGAGGTCGACTGATCAACGCGTAAAAGAAGTAGGGAAGTCACTCGATATATCGCTGTTCGCGCTCTACTTTCAATACGGGCGCTATCTCTTAATCTGCAGCTCCCGGCCAGGCACTCAGCCGGCGAACTTACAAGGCATTTGGAACAGTCACGTTACTCCGCCGTGGAGTTCAAACTGGACCGCCAATATCAATGTCGAGATGAATTACTGGCCTGCTGAGCCATGCAATCTGGCAGAGTGCGCGGAACCATTGTTTGACTTAGTAAGTGGGCTGAGTGAACGCGGCAGACAAGCAGCCGAAGAAACATACGGTCTGCCGGGGTGGGTTTCGCATCACAACGTTGACATCTGGCGCACGGCTAATCCAGTGGGCGAGGGCGTAGGTGCGCCAACGTGGGCGAACTGGAACATGAGCGGACCCTGGCTTTGCCAGCATCTCTTCGATCATTATCTGTTCAGCGGGGATATTAACTTCTTGCGTCAGCGTGCATATCCGGCGATGAAGGGCGCCGCTGAGTTTTGCCTGGCGTGGCTGATCGAAGACGGCAAGGGACACCTTACGACTTGTCCCTCCGAATCTACAGAGAATAACTTCATGGCTCCCGACGGCAAACCCGCCATGACGAGCGCAGGCTGCACGATGGATATGACGCTCATTCGTGAGCTCTTCACCAATTGCATCACGGCTTCTAAGGAACTCGGATTGGACGCTGAGTTTGCGTCGAAGCTTGCGGCAGCCGTCAAGCGGCTGATTCCCTTTCAGATCGGCAGATACGGGCAGCTCCAGGAGTGGTCGATCGACTTTGAAGAGGCGACACCCGGCCAACGACATATGTCCCACCTGTACGGGCTGTATCCAGGAAATCAGATTACCCCTTCCGGAACTCCACGGCTTGGAGAAGCGGCACGCGTTTCACTGGAGCGCCGTTTAGCAAACGGGGGTGCTTACACCGGCTGGAGCCGTGCGTGGGCGATTGCGTTTTGGGCGCGCCTGGGCGATGGCGATCAAGCATGGGAATCGCTCTCCATGCTGATGCAACACAGCACGAACGTCAACCTTTTGGACACTCATCCAGCCAGCGGTGGCCCTATATTCCAGATTGATGGAAACTTCGGCGCAACCGCCGCCATTGCGGAGATGCTTGTCCAAAGCCACGCCGGCACCATCGACCTGCTGCCTGCGTTGCCGTCCGTTTGGGCAGATGGACAAGTGACAGGACTCTGCGCGCGTGGCGGGCTGACGATCGATATACGGTGGGCCCAAGGTAGGATCATCCGCTCCAGCGTGGTGTCGAAAACGAAACGAGAGTATACGATTCGCCCGCCCAGGCAGCAGCGAGTTGCTGCAGTGATATCAGAAACAGGCACGGAGTTACCGCTGCAACAATCTTCCGATGGATCCGTTCGCTGCCAGTTGGCGGCGGGCCGCCGTTTCCAGTTGACGTTCCTATCGCCTTGAACTCGGGCTGCCAGGCAATCCTTGGCAAGCGACTGGCACTTGCATTAGCATAGAGAGCCATGTCCCCTTTCTCACGACGCCAATTTCTACAGCGGGCGGGCATTGCCAGTTCGGCGCTACTGGCAGCCGACGCAGTCTTCCCTGCTCCGTTCGCAAAACAGGCCGCGGATCTTCGCCGCAAAGTGAAGATCACAGACGTCAAGTGCATGATCGTGCGCGGCACCTGGGATTGGAATCTCATCCGCATCGAGACCGATGCCGGCCTGTACGGCATTGGCGAAGCCTATTGGGGCTGGGGCGTCAAGGATCTCGTCGTCAATAAAATGAAAGGCATCATAGTCGGCGAAGATCCGTTGAACGTCGACAAGCTCTACACGAAGATGCTGATGGACAGCGCGGGCGCGGGGGCAATCGGTGGCGCAACGATCACCGCAGCCAGCGGCATTGAGATTGCGCTTTGGGACCTTGCCGGCCGCATCCTGCAGACACCCTCGTGCAATCTTCTCGGCGGCCGCTTCCGCGACAAGGTCCGCTTTTATCGGACCACTCAGGTGCCGAAGCAACATCCGGAAGACCTTGCATCGTGGCGCGATCTCGTGCGGCGCACAAAGGCAGAACGCTGGGGCTGGACCGCTTTCAAGTTTCAGGGCGACGGCATCCCCCGCGCCCTCGATCCCGAATACAAGCAACCCGGACACGATCGTTACCTTCGTAATCTGAAAAGCGGCGACATCCGCCAGATTGTCCGAATCATGGAGACCATACGCGAAGAACTCGGCCCCGATGCCGATTTCGCGATCGACCTGCATTGGCACTACGACGTGCGCGACGCCGTCGATCTTGCCAAAGCGCTAGAATCCGTGCACCCAATGTGGATTGAAGATCCGGTGCCGCCCGAGAATCCGGAAACCATGGCCCTGGTGCGCAGAAACTCGCCCGTCCCCGTCTGCACGGGCGAAAATCTCTATGGCTTCGCAGGCTTCGAGAAGCTGATTGAGTTGCAAGGCTGCGACGGCGTCCACATCGACATTCCGAAATCGGGGGGCCTGCTGGAGTCGAAGCGTATCTCCGACTTCGCCTCGAGTTACGGCATCTGGACGGCCGCGCATAATCCCGCGAGTCCCGTAGGAACCATCGCGTCTGCTCACGCCGCTTCCGCCATGCGCAACTTCCGCATCCACGAACTCGCGAATTGGATTGACTGGTGGCCGGAACTCGTTCTACACGACGGGCCGATCTGGGAAGGAGGCTATCTGACGATTCAAGATAAGCCCGGTTACGGTATTGAAATCAATCCCGATGTGGCCCGGGCGCACCTGGCACCCGGTGAAAGCTGGTGGGCCTGACGCTCACTTTCCCCGTTATACAGAAGGGATTACGTGATCGTTGCTGAAGTCCACTCAGCCGATTGTGATATATTTCTGCCCCAGTAAATGAAAATCAACAGGCGGCATTTCCTTCGTGCTGCACCCATAGCCCTTTCACCTCTGCTTCCTGCGCGTTTGCGGGGGATGGCGGTTCCGAAAATCAAAGACGTTTCCGTGATTGCAACGCAGCCCGCCGGTGTGCGGCTCGTAATTGTGAAGATCACGACGGATCAGGACGGGCTGTACGGTTACGGGTGTGCCACATTCACGCAACGTGCCGATCTCGTCGTCGAGGCGGTCAAGCTCTATCTCAAACCGTTTCTGCTCGGCCGCCCGACCGATGCCATTGAGGACTTGTGGGAGGCAATGTACAACTCGTCGTACTGGCGCAACGGCCCGGTGCTGAACAACGCGATTGCCGGGGTCGATCAGGCGCTTTGGGACATCAAAGGCCGGCAGGCGGGCATGCCTGTCTATGAACTGCTGGGCGGCAAGTGCCGGCGCGGCGCCATGATTTACTCGCACGCTTCAGGCCGAGAGATCTCCGAGACTCTCGACCAGGCGCGCAAGATCATGGCGCAAGGCATCAAAGTCGTACGACTGCAAGTAGCAATTCCGGGACAAGCCGCATATGGGGCAGCGCAGGTTCGCAATCCCAACGCGATAGAGCCGGTGGTTGGCAGCTCCGAGCCATTTACAGACGAGGTCTTCGAACCGTTGCCATATGTGCGGCGAACATTACAAATGTTCGAGACGGCGCGCAAGGAATTAGGGCCTGAGATCGAACTGCTCCACGACGTTCACGAGCGTGTACCGCCGCGGTTGGCCGTGCAGTTTGCGAAGGACATGGAACCCTATCGGTTGTTCTACCTCGAAGACGCGTTGTCGCCCGAGAACATCGACTATTTCAAACAGATCCGCGCCAATTGCACTACGCCGCTGGCGATGGGTGAGTTGTTCAATAACCCGCACGAATGGAACAATGTCATTCGCGAGAGCGTAATCGATTTCATCCGCGTTCACGTCACGCAGGCCGGCGGACTTACGCCGTGTCGCAAGATGGCCGCTATGGCTGAAGCATTTCAGGTGCGCACCGCATGGCACGGTCCCGGCGACGTCTCGCCCATCGGTCATTGCGCCAATGTCACGCTCGATCTTGTCTGCTACAACTTTGGCGTCCAGGAGTGGACGTTCGCAAACGACCGCATTCGCGAGGTCTTTGACGGCTATCCGGAAGTGAAAGACGGATATGCCTACGCGAATGAAAAGCCGGGCTGGGGCGTTGAGATTAACGAAAAAGCCGCCGCAAAATATCCGTTCGGCAGCGAGTCTGGGGCTCGCAAGGCGCTAAACGGCGGCTGGGGAGTTGTCCGCCGGGCGGACGGTAGCGTCATCAATCAATAAATAAGAGCCAGAAAAGGAGAGTTGCCATGATCCCCCGTTGGATTTTTTTGAGGAAAGCAATCCTCGTCGTATTTTCTCTCGCGCTTTTTTGCTGGGCCGCATTCGCGCAGTCGGGCCGCGGCACTATTTCCGGCACTGTTCACGATTCCACCGGCGCCGTCATTCCGGACGCGAAGGTAACGGTCACCAACATGGCGACGAACGAAACCACGGAACAAACAACCGGCGCTTCCGGCGATTACACTGTTCCCGATGTTCCGGTCGGCAGTTACCTCGTTCGTGTGCAAAAGCAAGGCTTCAGCGTGGCGGAAGTGAGAGCCGTCACCGTAAACGCTTCAAACACAGCGCGCGTCGATATCTCGTTGCAGATCGGTCAGGCGCGCCAAGTCGTGGAAGTGGAAGCCAGTGCGCTGCAGGTGAACTCCGAAGATGCTCGCACTAGCGTCACTGTCAACCAGACGCTGGTGAATGAATTGCCGCTGGTTGTTGCCGGCACCGTGCGCAGCCCGTTCGATCTCGCCGCACTTACTCCCGAAGCGAAGAACACCGGAACTTCCGAAGGTTTCGCGTTGGGTGGTGGCCAGGCCGACAGCTATCAGGCCACTCTCGATGGCGTTTCCATCGACACATCCCGCGCGCTGCAGAAGAACTGGGTGACTTCGAATGCTCCGTCGGTTGAAGCTATCACGCAGTTCACCGTAGATACGAACGGATTCAAAGCCGAGTACGGCCATGCAGGTGGGGGCGCCATGCTCTTCATCGCGAAATCAGGCACCAACGATCTCCATGGCTCCCTTTACGAGTTCGTTCGCAACACCGATTTCGACGCGAACGACTGGTTCAGCAATCGGGCAGGCAGGGGCCGGCAGATCTACAAGCAGAACGATTTCGGGTTCACTGTCGGGGGCCCCGTCTACATTCCGAAGGTCTATCACGGCCGCAACAAAACATTCTTCTTCTTTTCTTACGAAGGGTTCCGCAATCGCAATGGCGCCACCAACGCAACCGCAACTGTCCCGACGCCTGAAATGTACAACGGCGATTTCAGCAAATGGGTGAATGCGGCCGGCCAGATGATCCCTATCTACAACCCGACCACGCAAGTAGTGAGTTCGAACGGTACCGTTACGCGCGCCGTCTTCCCGAACAACCAGGTTCCCGTCAGCATGTTCAACTCTGCCTCAGTAGCGGCGTTGAAAGTCTTCCAATCGAGCGGCATACTGGCACCCAATAACGGCGCCACCCCGGGCACTCTGGCTTACGTCAACAACAACTACATCATCAGCAATGGGACGAATGTGCAGCCGGTAAACAAGTGGAGCATCAAGGGCGATCACATTTTCAATGAGAAGCAACGCATCTCCGGCTATTACGGGTATGACCGGGAAGCCACCACGGCCGGTCCTGACGGCCCTGCCACGCTACCGGGACTCTACTCCAACTACAACGACCTGCATCAAAGCTCTGACGTGCTTCGCATGACCTGGGATTGGACGTTCGGGCCCACCAAGTTTAATCACTTCTACGCCGGCGGCAACAACTGGCGGCAGGATCACAAATCGCCGCAAGAATACATCGGTAACTGGCAGAGTAAGTTCTGTCTGGGCAATGTTCCCAATTGCAATGAGAACCTGGTCAACTTGTTCTCAGGCGGCAACGGCGACAACCTCACCACCTGGGGCGGCCAGGCGGACAACGGTTCGGAAAACACCGTCTACTCCTACAACGACGACTTCACCTGGGTTCGTGGAGCGCATACTTTCAAGTTCGGCGGCGCCTGGCAGATCAATCACTACAACGGATTCGGCCGTCAGTGCGAAGCCGGTTGCGCCGGCTTCAGCTACACGGAGACAGGCGTTCCCGGCGGTACAAATCCGCTCGCGGGCGGCAATGCCTTCGCGTCATTCCTGCTGGGCTATGCCGATTCCGGCCAGATCGATACGCCCCGATTCATCGGTCAACAGTTCAGCTACTTCGCCGGTTTCGCGCAAGACGATTGGCATGTCAACCGCAAGTTGGTCGTGAACTTCGGCCTCCGTTGGGAAACGAATCTTCCACCCACTGGCCTGGATGACCGCTGGAGCGACTTCTCGCCCACCACGCCGAATCCGGCTGCGGGCGGCATTCTCGGCGCAGTGATCTTCGCGGGAACGGGACCAGGACGCCAAGGCTCGCGCACGCTCGCCGACGGGTATTACCACGCTTTCGGGCCGCGCGTCGGGTTTGCGTACTCGCCCGACGAAAAGATGGTGTATCGCGGCTCCTACGCCCGGGCTTACGGTCCGCTGATGGCGGTAAGCGGATCCGCACACAATATGGGGTTCACGCTAACGGATAGCCTTTCGAACCCGAATAACGGCATCAATCCGCTGTTCATTCTCAGCAATGGCTTCCCTGCTTACAACGTGCCGCCGTTCATTAATCCATCGGTATCGAACGGGACCAGCGTTTCGTGGTGGCAAGGCGCCGAAACCGATCACCCGCCCACAACGGACAACTTCAACTTCACTATTCAGCGGCAATTCTCCAAGAATATGTTGATGGAAGTGGGTTACAACGGCGTAATGGGCTCGCATCTCCAGGCTCAGTTGCTTGATTACAATCAGGACAACCCGTCAGTGCTGACCCGGTTCGGCAGCATTGCGCAAAGCACCCTGGTGCTCAACAGCCAAGTGGGCTCTGCGTTAGCCAATTCGTACGGCATCGTCGCGCCATACCCAGGCTTCACCGGCACGGTGAAGCAGGCGCTTCGGCCGTATCCGCAATACACGCTCATTGACACCTACGCTGGGCAAGGCGATCACAGCGGCCACTCCACGTATCACTCCGGCATGATTCGTTTTGAGAAGCGCTACGGTAGCGGACTCACGGCGCAAACGTCATATGTCTTCTCCAAGCTGCTGACAAACGCAGACAGCTACTGGGGCAACAACATCGCCGGCAGCCTGAACGCTATCGGTGGAGGCGGGGGCTGTTGCCTGGCGGCCGACCAGTACAATCGTAGCCTGGAAAAATCCATCGGTGAGTTCGACGTCACCCACGACTTCAAAGCCGGTTTGGTCTACGACTTGCCTTTCGGCAAAGGCCGTCAATACCTGACTCATGGCCTGGCATCATGGCTGGTTGGCGGCTGGGGTGTGAACGGCGTTCTGACTTACGCGAGCGGATTGCCTATCGAGCTTACCTCTTCGTACGTGTTGCCCCTCTATGGCGCATCCCAAGGACGCAGCATTCCGTATGTCACGTCTTATAACGGATGGCAGCCAAATTGGAACGGCAAGTTCGATCCCACCATCGATTCCTTCCTGGTGCCGTACGGTACGGGCCCGTTCCCGTCACAAGGGTTAGGCACACCTGATAACGGCTTCGGCAATGCGACCCGCTTCAACCCGAAGGTTCGCCAATTCCCGAACCTGAATGAGAACCTTGCGCTCGCGCGCTCATTCCCCATCAAGGAACAGATCCGCGCCGAATTCCGGGCCGAAGCGTTCAACGTCTTCAACCGCGTTCGATTCGGCCCGGGCGATCTCAACCTGCAGGACTCGAACTTCGGCAAGCTCACTAGCAGCGCCGACCTGCTGAATACTCCTCGTCAGTTGCAGTTAGCACTTAAGTTGTATTTTTGAGGCGTTGATTACCAGTTCGTGATGGACCCGTCCGGGCGGTAGTAAAGCTGAGCACGGGCCGTTACCGGCTGGGTTATCTCGGTCACCAGTTTCAGCGGCTTCAGGTCAAGCGTCACGCCCAGACCAGGCCGCTGATTCGGGTACAGTTTCCCGTTCTTGAAGTCCAGGCATTCCGGCAAATAATCGAAACTCTTGCCTTGGAAGTTGTACTCCATCAACACCGGTCCGGAGAAAGTGCCCAGGCTGTTAACCAGTGCCGCCGTCGCAATTGGACCGGTGAAGTGCGGCACGATCCCGACAAAATGCGTCTCACAAATCGCAGCAACCTTCATCATCTCGGTGATGCCACCCACATTCGGCAGCGTTGCACGCACGTAGTCCAGATCATGGTGCTCGACAAGTTTATTGAAGTCCCAGCGATTGCCCCACTCCTCACCGGCTGCAATGGGCACGTTCGTTTTTTGACGAAGGATAGGAATGTCTTCCGCGAACGCCTCCGCACGCACGGGATCTTCGACAAAGAACGGCGCCAGCGGCTGAATAAGATTACAGCCGCGAATCGCGTCTGAGAGATCAAAACGTTGGTGGAAATCGACAGCCCAATCGCCGTTTTTGCCGACACCGTCACGGGCCTGCGCGCAATCCTCATACAACTGATTCACGCGCTCGCGAGTGTTGTACACGGTGTTGATCGGCGCGTCTGCCGCACCCATCCGAAACGCGCGATAGCCCGCTTCGACGGTGAGTCGCGCACGTTCTTTCACACTCATGCCCGGATGAATGCCGGGAATGCTACCGGCGGTGTTATAGCATTCGCAATAGTTGCGAACCATTCCACCCAGGAGTTCATGCACCGGCACGTTATGCACTTTTCCTTTGATGTCCCACAGCGCCAGATCCAGCGCGCCAATCGCATCTTCTTTCTCGCGACCCGCCGGATAGAAAAACGAACGGTTCATGTCTTGCCACAAGCGCTCGATGTACTGCGGATCTTTTCCGATCAGCCGTCCCGCGCTCTGCTCCAGCGTGTCCCGCGAGCCTCCTTCGCCAACGCCCGTGATGCCCGCATCGGTTTCGATCGTCACCACCATGTCGCTCTGATTGAAGAGCGGATTCGGACTTGGCGGCGAGTACACACGCACGCGCGTGATCTTCATTGCGGGCGCATTTGCGCGCACACGCGGTGGCAACACGGCCGAAGCGGCACACGCACCCGCCATGCTTTTCAGCAGATTGCGTCTCAGCAGATTCCGTCGATTCATCCTTCAAACTCTATCCAAAACCGCGGCTTCGTCAAAGCATGAAATTGCAAATTCGCTGGCTTATCATCGTCTGGATCTTCCTCATCAGCGCGGTGGCTTATCTCGATCGCGTCAACGTCTCAATCGCCGGCCGCCAGATCGCAAACGAATTCCACCTCGATAACGTCCACCTCGGCTGGATCTTCAGCGGGTTTGTGTTCGGCTATGCGCTAGCGCAAACGCCCGCCGGATGGCTCGCCGACAAATGCGGTCCTCGCCGGGCCATCATGGCCGGGGTCATTTGGTGGGCCGTGTTCACCGTCGGCATCACATTCCTGGCGCCATCAATGTCGGGCACTCTTCTGCTCCTCATCGCCATTCGCTTTCTCCTCGGCGTCGGCGAGGCAGTGGTCTATCCGGCATCCAATCGCCTGGTCGCCGTCTGGATTCCCTCCGCCGAACGCGGTCTCGCAAACGGCATCATCTTCGCTGGAGTCGGCTTCGGCGCCGGCACCGCGCCACATCTGATTACGTGGCTCATGACGAACTACGGCTGGCGTTCCGCCTTCTGGGCGAGCGCAGGCCTCGGCGTTGCCGCGGGCGTGGTCTGGTACATCGTCGCGCGCGACGCGCCTGCCCGACATCCCTGGCTCGGCCATGCCGAAGCGGAACACATCTCCGAAGGCTTGCCCGCAAATTCCCGCTCAGACGCCGCGCCGGTTCCGTTCAGCGACGTTCTGGCGAACGCGTCCATTTGGCTGGTCTCATTCAGCTACTTTGCCTATGGATACGCTGCATACATTTTCTTTACGTGGTTCTTTATCTACCTGAATGACGTGCGCCATCTGAACCTGCGCCAGAGCGCTTTCTACACTATGCTTCCGTTCATCGCGATGGCGGTCGCGTCGCCGCTGGGAGGCATCATCAGCGATCGCATCACGCGTAAGTTCGGCAAACGACCCGGACGCTGTGGCGTTGCTGTCGGGGGAATGGCGTTGGCCGCACTTTTCATCGCCGCCGCGATGCAGGTCGCAAGCGTTGAGTTGGCCAGCATCATGCTCGCAGGAGGCGCAGGAGCGCTCTACCTTTCCCAGAGTTCCTTCTGGTCGGTGAGCGCGGATGTCGGCGGCACATCTGCGGGCACGGTTTCGGGATTCATGAACATGATCGGCCAGTTCGGCGGCGTCGCCACTGCTTCGCTCACCCCGCTGATTGCGCGCGACTTCGGCTGGAATGCGTCTTTCCTTGTAGCAGCCGCCCTATGCGCAGCGGGAGCGGTCGCCTGGGTCGCGGTACAACCCGAAGCAAAAGTTGCGCTCGAAGCGGCACCTCATCCCGTGGCGCGGCGCGCATGAGGATACCAGGCGCGAGCCAGTTCGGCCACACTCCGGCCCAGTATAGAAGTTGCAGCGTGATCCAATGCAGGCACATCAACGCGAAGTTGCGATTCTCAAAGCGCCACTTCGACTCACTGTTTCGGCTGCACGGCCGGTGCGGGATCGAGCTGTGGAGGCGCATTATTGTGACCACTACCGCGTTTTGCGCCCCGGACGGCTCGACGCTCTCTGCTAGAACGAAAATTTCACGCCGAGGCGAAAGATGCGCGGCGACAGAACCGTTACAGGCGACAGGAACAACGGATAAGTGTAGGACACACCGCTCACCGTTACACTCTTTGTGCCGGTTGTGCTGCTCTGGGTTTGCTCGGCGTTGGTATTGAAGATGTTGAAGGCATCGAAGAAAAGGCCCAATTGCATACGTTCCGAAATATGGATCTGTTTCTCCAGTCGCGTGTCGAAGATGTAAATGTTCTGCGAATGATAACTTCCATACGGCTGGGCGACATAGCTGAAGGAGCTGGTTGTTGACGCGCCGGGTACGCCGGTTACGGTTACAACGCGGTCCATTGGCTGACCTTGCTGCATGCGGGCGATCGGCGAAATCAGGATGCCCCAGGGCGCGTGGTAGGTGCCGCTCACGTGCGACGTCCAGTAGTTGTCCTTCACGTAGTTATTAATCGCCACGTCAGGGTTCGTGGCAATACCGTTCAGCAAGTAATGTTGATTAGTCCAATAGAAGCTTCCGATCACCATCCACTTGCTGGAAAGATGTTTGTTGACGGAGATCTCGTAATTCATGTAACTGGCATTATTCCCGCTCGGAGTCTGCATCTGGTAGGTAATGTTCGGCAATGTGCCGGGAATTCCGTACAGGGTCTGATAGCCGACGTCGTCTGACGTCCCCTTAACTCCGTCCGGACCTGGATCGAAGACCTGATATGCCTTCGTGTAGAGCGATGAGGTCCAGGCTGTATTGATTTCCTGCCAGTTATGGTGAACGTACTGATACACTATTCCGGCGCGAACCATCCACGAATTGCCAATCTCGTGCTCGACGAAGCCGCTGACGTTATCGTCTACTGGATCCTTGATGTGCGGCGCCACCGTAACACTAGCCGGAGATGATACTGAAACGACTGAACCAAACTCGTTATTCTGGAACACGCCATCCTTATTGATGTCGTTCCAACGGAAAGTAGCTGTCGCCGTTTGCAGAGCGTTGATGTAGTTCGATCCCCAATCGGGCGCGGGGTTGCTATAGAAACGGCCCCAGTCCAGCTTTACCACGGTCTTCTGATTTCCCGACACATCGATCGCAACACCAAGCCGCGGAGAAATCAGGAAGGGGTAGCGAAGAACGTCGGGCTTAGCCGAAATCTGGAAAGTTGGATTTGTCGCCGGGAGAGAGTAGCCGTTTGAAAGTGGCTGACCGGCATAGAAGAATCCCGCATACGGTGCATCGCTTCGTACCTTCTCCGCCGGCTCGTATGAGCGATAGAAATCCCAGCGCGCACCGACATTCAGCGTGATGCGCCGCTTAATGCGAATCTGATCCTGAATATAGGCGCCGGCATGATTCATGTAATCGAGCGCGACGGAAGGCGTGTTGTAGATGCTTACTTCATACGGCGTGGTGAAATCCGGAGAGCCGGCCGGACTATTGTAAATCTCCAGCACTGCGTTCAACGGCGGATACTGTTCGTTGTCATAGAATTCGTGCTCGAATATGTATCCGAACTTGAGTTGGTGACTAGCCTTCAAGAAATCGTCCAGAAAATAACTCGCTGTCGGTTCGTACTGGTAACGACGCCGGTCATAGCGATAAGGCGGATAGCCTCCGGCCAGATTCGTGTCCTGCAGTTCTTGCTGGCGGTAATCGATGTGCCCATCGGGACCAGCATACGCGGTATTC
Organism: Bryobacteraceae bacterium; assembly: GCA_036276155.1. Taxonomy (GTDB): domain Bacteria; phylum Acidobacteriota; class Terriglobia; order Bryobacterales; family Bryobacteraceae; genus Bog-105. The sequence continues at coordinate 19,648 of DATBEG010000031.1, forward strand.
ATCCAGTTATAGCCAAAACTCGCGATTCGCGCAGTGACGAAGAATTTCGGCGTGATGATGCCGTCATATTGGATATTGCCCGCCCAGGAAAAGCTGTTCTGGTTATAAACGGCATCGGCATAGTAATTGGACGCCGCATTTCGATACGGCTGGTTCTTGCGTCCCCACTGCAGAAACTGAGATATTCGGTGATTCTTTGAAAGCTGCGTCGAGATCTTGTAGGTTATGTTCTGCAGGTGCGTCTCAAAGTTTGGTCCGGTGCCCGGATTGTTTGCAGGAAACCCGGTCACCGTATTTCCCAACGCTTGATCTCTGAGAGAAACGTAAAACCAGACTCGATCATGCTTAATAGGTCCGCCGATATCGCCATTCGGATCCTGATATTGCGTAATACGCGTTCCTGTTCCAGCTCCTTCGTGCAATTGGGCAGCGCTGATGTTATGCCCCTGAAAATTAGGGTTCTCGTAATCGTAGTAGAAGCCGCCGTGAAATTGATTGCCGCCGCTCTTCACAACTGCATTGGTGAAAACGCCGGGTACGGGCATCGATGCGTCGTTGGCAGCAGTACTGACTGTAAACTCTTGTAGTGCTCCATAGTCCCAATAGAAACCGGCTCCGTTTCTACCTTCGGTAGTATTGACTCCGTCCAACTGAACACGCGTCTGCGCAAAGGATTGAGCGCCATATCCGTAAGCTGTATATGTGGGTTGCGTACCTGCCGCCGAGCCTCCCACATCCAGGCTCTGAATATTCATGCCGGCTGTTATTCCCATGACGGACCATATGTCGCGAGAATTCGCCAGGTTCGTTAGCTGCGCGCGGCTTACCGTATTCTGAATGTTTGTGTTTTCCGGATCGATCAGCGGCGTCTCAGCGCTGACAACCACCTCCTGCGTTTGCGTGGCCACCGAGAGGGATACGTTAATTTCGTCCGCAAAGCCCACCTGAACCGCCACGCCCTCACGCACGATCTTTGCGAATCCCTGCATGCTGTAGCTGAGCCTGTACGTTCCGACAGGCAGCGCGGGAAATCTGTACAGACCTTCCGCGCTTGTGGTTTGGACTTCGTCTCCGATTAACGCCGGACTCGAAGCGATGACCGTCACGTTCGGCATGACTGCTCCCGAACTATCTGTGACTACACCAGTAATTGAGCCACGGTTTCCTTGAGCTAGTAACAGACCACCAGAAATGAAAGTAAGCGCGAGCTTACAAATAAAGCGAGACATCTCCAGCCTCCCAATGTGTGAGTTATAGATTGCAGGAACGCGTCTGCTATCCCGACACAACAGAGTCTGGGTTAGGGCTATTAATACATAACTTCAACTACATGTCAAGCATCACTTCTCAACTTACTGCTGGCAAATCCTACAGCTTTCTATTGTGCGCTGCCAGTTAACACCACCAGCGACTGGTATTCTTTCTTCTCCACCTGGTCCACTAAGCGAACCCGATCGGTCACGCCCTCAGACAGGCGGCCATATAGCTCTTTCTCGCCCTCGGTAGGCGCACCATCGGCCATAGAAGCGAAATCGAGCAACCGCGCGAGTTTACTGTCAATGCCGGTCGGATAATTGATCAGGTCTTCGCCTGCGCGCGCCCGGAACTGTACCAATCTTTCTTCGATCGGATACAGCTTGTCGTTCAATGCCTTCAGCGCCTGGTCGAGTTCGGCCGTATTGTGATTGTTCTGCTTTGCCTGCGCCACCATGTCTTCAGCCCGTTTGCGCATTTCGCGAATTCGCCGCACTGTGGCCATTGTCTGCTCGAGCCTGTCGCTCACACGTTTCATGAACTGAAACTGCTCTACAAGATCCGCGTCCGTGACAGTGTCGCGCGGATCCTTTACAACTTTGAACGTCTGGCTGTACGGATGACCGTCAATCGTGAGTTCGACGCGATACGCGCCCGGAGGCGCGAGTGGGCCAACTGCGGCACCCTGGAATACCGCGTCAGGAAGGACGTTAGCGCCCGGGTATCGGAAGTCCCAGACAAACACATTGGCGCCTTGAACGGCTGTGGGTTTCACAGTTGCACCGCGTCTACGGCCGCCACCTCTGCCTGTGGTCGCGCTTGTCGGGCCGCCGGTGGTGTCCATGGCAAACGTACGAACCTGGTCCTCCGTGTCTTTGTTTCGTCGGAAGATTTTGAGCGTAACCGGGCCAATTGGCGCCTCTTTCAAATAGAACGGGACGTTGACTCCCGCGGGTGGATTTTCTCCTGTCCCGGACACATCGGTGCCAAACCCGCCAGCCAAGCCTGCTTGGCCCCGAAAGCGAACGGTAGTCTCTGGCGCGAATAGATGAACTCCAGCGCTCAGCGAAGCCGCGTCGAACTGGCGTAGCAACGCCTCGTGATCCAGAATCCAGAAACCGCGACCATGAGTAGCCGCCACCAGGTCGCCATCTTTCACTAACAAGTCATGCACCGGAACAACGGGCAACCCGTTTTTCAGAGTCTGCCAGCGTGCTCCGTCATCAAAGGAAACGTAGACGGCAGTCTCCGTACCGGCGAACAGCAGACCAGGCCGCTTCGGATCTTCCCTGATCACGCGCGTGAAGTCGTTCTCCGGAATACCTGTAACTATCTTGGTCCATGTCTTACCGTAATCGGAGGTCTTGTAGAGATAGGGATGATTATCTTGAAGCTTATACCGGGTTGCGGCAACGTAAGCTTCTGCCGCATTGTGGGGCGACGGTTCGATGATACTGATCAGCGCGAACTCCGGCAGGTCTGGTGGAGTAACGCGGGTCCACGTCTTGCCATGATCGCGCGAGACGTTGACGTATCCGTCATCAGAACCCGCCCACATAACCTGCGAGTCTACTGGAGACTCTGCAAACGAGAAGATCGTGGCGTACCACTCAGGTCCATAAGCCTCGCGCGTAATGGGACCCCAATATTCCTGGGTCTCTTCATGACCGTAGGAGGGCGTGTGCTCCAGAGTCTTGGGGTCGTGACGCGTAAGATCCGGACTGATGATCTGCCAACTTTGACCCTCGTCGGCAGAATAGTGCACGTATTGCGACGTGACGTACAGACCTTTCGGATTGCTGGGAGACGTCATCACAGGATATGTCCACCAGAAACGGTAATTGATGTCCGCGCCACCCCAGCCATAATGGGTTTCGGGATTCGGCGAGATGTCGTGAACCTGCTTCGTAAGCCGTTCGTAGCGTGTCAACCAATGATGGTTGGCAGCATAAATGACGTTTGAGTCCGTCGGGTTTACGGCAATGTAGCCGTCTTCGCCGCCACCTACTGTTTCCCAGTCCTCAATTGTGATGCGCCCGAAGTCAGACCGGCTTGGTAGGGCGATGGTGGTGTTGTCCTGTTGTGAGCCGTATATGTGATATGGGAACTGGTGGTCGGCAACCACATGATAGATCTGTGCCGTGGGCTGGTTGAGAATCGTGGACCAGGAGCGGCCGCCATTATAAGAAACTGTCGCGCCGCCGTCATTTCCTTCAATCATGCGATTGGGATCGGCCGGATCAATCCAGAGATCGTGGTTATCGCCGTGCGGCGGGCGGAAGGCCGTAAATTTTTCGCCTCCGTCTGTCGACTTCCAGGCGCCGACGTTCAACACGTAAATCAAATCTGCATTTTTTGGATCGGCGAAGATGTGGTGGTAGTACCAGGGCCGCATGGTCAGTTCGGCATCGTCAGTCAGGCGCCGCCAGCTTTGGCCGCCGTCATCGGAACGGTAGATACCTTTCTTGCCGAGTTCGGCGTCGACTAGCGCCCAAACGCGCTCAGGACGGCTCGGGGCAAGCGCGATCCCGATGCGCCCCTTCGTGCCTGTCGGCAGGCCGGGGCGGTTGGTCAACTCGGTCCACGTCTCTCCCCCATCGGTCGTCTTAAATAGTCCCGTGCCTGGCCCCGCACTCCGAAGTCCCCATGGAAAGCGCTGCAATTCAAGAATCGAAGCGTACAGGACGTTCGGGTTATTCGGATCCATCACAAGATCGATAGCCCCGGCCTTCTCACTCCGAAATAGAATCTTCTTCCAGGTACGCCCTCCGTCTTTTGAACGAAATACGCCGCGTTCCGGGTTGGGTCCCCACGGGTCTCCAAGAGCAGCGACATAGACGATATCCGGATTTGCCGGATTGACGCGAACACGTGCGATACTGCGCGTCTCTTCCAGTCCAATATGTGACCACGTCTTCCCTGCGTCAATCGATTTGTAAACGCCGTCGCCGTAAGAAGCATCGCCGCGAACGCAAGCCTCGCCCATTCCCGCGTACACGATATTCGGATTTGACGGTGCAACGGCAAGAGCGCCAACGGACCCGGTTTTCACGAACGGATCGGACACATTGCGCCAGTTCAGTCCGCCATCCTCCGTCTTCCAAATGCCTCCGCCCGTTGATCCGAAATAGAACACGAGCTTGTTGACGGGATCACCTGCCACGGCCAGAACGCGTCCGCCTCGGGACGGACCGACCATGCGCCAGTGGACAAGGTTGAGATAGCTTGGGTCCACCGGCGCAACCGTCTGACTACTGCTGGATTGCCAGCCGGAAGTCACAACGCAAGAAGTAACGATCAAGGTACAGAGGACAATACGGGCAAAAAATGGCGTTCTGAAAGGATTGGTCACAAGTTCTCCGTCTTAACTGGGAAGAAATCAATCACGCCTGGGGGACAACCGCCGCCAGGCTAGTCAGCGGCGAGGCTGTTGCTGCTCGGCTGAGCTACTTCGCACAGCCTTGGGGGGAAGACGTCATTTTACTGGGCGGCGATTCCAGTGTCAATGAATCGCTATCGCGCATTTTTACCGGGTGAGCGCTTCGCCTGTTTGACTCGCGGCGGCTGCGGAGAGCGCGGGCACTTTCGCGTCTAGTCGTGCGAACACCTTTTGTATCGATCGTGTCCTTCAATCCGATTGGCACGCCATGAAGTGGACTGCGAAGTTTACCTGCTGCCTGCTCTTGTTCCAGCATCTTCGCCTGCTTCAGAGCCTGGTCACGCATCACCGTGATCCAGGTGGTGATTTTGGGATTGCAGGTGTCCATACGAGCGAGACAAGCCTCCGTTAATTCCACCCGAGAGATTTGTCTTGCACGGATTTGATCAGAGGCTTGTTTCAGCGTAAGCCACGCCAGTTCGCCTCCAACGATTTTCTCTGCTTTCGCGAATCGTGAGCACGACAGCACCATCCCGCCGACAGCAGCAGAAAGCCACTCACGCCGATTCAATTTTCAAACTCCATGACTCAGCTCCCAAGCTCCAGGTTTATTTTGGCCACTATCGCTCAAGCTCTTTGAAAGAGCAAGCACGCGCAAGGTGCTGCCGCGTGCCGGTGTGCGCGAATCCGGAGGACCTACGTGGCAGCCTGTGGTTTTAGTAGCTCTCAGACACGGCAGGCGATTTCCAGCCGTTTTGGAGGGTACTCGAACCGTTAACCACCTGTCAGGAGCGCAATGTAGCGCGTTTGTGAGCACTGCTTTTTAGAATCAGCTATCGCTTTGGGATTTAGTCACTTCTGCCACGGGCTGGTGGGGGTTTGTTACTTCGAGACATAGCAGTCGTAGCAAACCTCTGACGGCCACCTCCAAGCGGAAAAGGACAACGTGAATCGAAGATACGTGCAGTTGCGCTGGCGTCGGTCGAATCATCGACAGATTGCAAAAGGCATCTGAACCACTTTAAATCCCCCTGAGTTTCTCAACGACTTGGATAGGTGCTGGCTGGGCAGCGCGGAAACATCGCTGCTTTGCCTCAGCCGTGCCGCGGTCCCGATTCCCAGGGTGGCGAGATGATTAGTCCCTGACGGAAGTGAATTAAAGTCCCACTCCCGCACGCTCGATTCTTCTAGCTGGGTAGAAGAATAGTTGCAATTGATGCAGTTTATGCAGCCTGATTTCTCTGTAAGTTGCAGATATTCCGCTGACACGGAGGATGCGACTCCCATTAGCTTCCGCCAGCTATCTTGTTGATATGGTTGGGCAGTTACAGAGGGCCTGATCCGTGTAGTGCTCCATGTAATACAATTCGGCCATGGCTCTCAAGTTGTTTCGACGCCATGGCAAGGATTGTTCAAAGCACTACCCGCCCCAAGCGCGCCTGTACAGGCCCAGGACAAAAGCCGAGCTAGCAAGGGACTGCAGATGCGCGATTTCCGCAGACGGCACTCAGATTAAGGTCGTCACCGGTTAGCGGGCCGCTGGTTTGCTGATGGTCGTAATGGCGTTCATACACCACGTGGGAGCCGGCCCATCTTCGAAGAGTGCACCAGGTAAGATTGCACCTCCTACCTGACACCCCGATCAGATCCACTGACCAGGCCGAATGCGTCTCATCTGCGGCGTCTCCATGAATTGGGCTCTCTCGAATCCGTATAGACAAGCCACCAATTTCAACCATTACATGAAGCGGGGCAAGGAAGTTAAATAGGAGTGCACGAATGCGCTCTTTGCCACGTATCGGTCCTGTTTCCGTGTCTGCTGTCACCTCGACATCATCGGCGTAGAATGCGTCGAAAATCTCAAGATAGTCCTCCCAACCCGTACTGATATCGGCGGCGATGATGGCGGAATTGAGGACCCGCTCCCTCGCGCATAGATCTCGATCCCAGTGATCGCCGGGAGCGAAATGATGTTGAG
>DATBEG010000032.1:0-48601 GCA_036276155.1 Bryobacteraceae bacterium
GGGATCCACGTGATGCTGGGAATTCCGCGGCAGGCGGTCGCCGCCAACCTGCCGATTGCCGGATCGAAGTTTCATGCCGCGGACGCCGCAGATACAAGCGCGACCTGCTCGTGGGATAAGGAGTTCTACGTCGCGGCCGACAATGCTGCCGGTCAGGCATACTACGTTTCTATCGCGAAGCTTTATGCCCACTGGGGCGTCGACTTCATCAAACTCGGCTGCGTCAGTGACCACCCCTTTCATCCATCGGAAATCCGGCAGATGAGCGAGGCCATCCGCAGGACCGGACGACCGATGGTGCTGAGCCTCTCACCGGGTCCACCTCCACAGCAGTATGCCCACTTCGTGGGTCGCTACTCCCAAATGTGGCGGGTGGCGCCGGAGCACTGGGATTTCTGGGCCGCTCCTCCGGGCAAGGCGGGCTCCCCCATCGGTGTTCGCGAAGCCTTCGACCTGTTCGCACAGTGGTCGCCCTTCGTGAAGCCGGGTAACTGGGTAGATGGCGACGCTCTGCCGGACGGATGGCTTGGACCGCATCCTCCTGTTGGTCAGCCGAGGCATACCCGACTGACTGAAGACGAAGAGCGCAGCGAGTTCGCGCTCTGGGCCTTTGCGCGCGCGCCGCTGATCGAAGGAGCAAACCTGATCCGGCTGGATGAACCCACAAGGGCATTGATGACGAACCGGGAGCTGCTGAGCCTTGACCAGCACGCAACAGAAAGCCATCCTGTCACCAATCTGTCGTTTGACTCTGCGCAGGTTCGGGTCTGGGAGGCACAGAAATCCCACTCGGGCAAACCGCGGTACTATTTTGCATTTTTCAATTTGCAGGATCAGCAAGTGACGTTACGGGTCGTGTGGTCCCGCCTGGGCGTGGCGGGGGATGTACACAGCATCCGGGACATTTGGGATGAACACGATCTCGCACCTGCGGAAAGCATCACGGTTCGTCTGCCTCCTCATGGCTGCGCCCTCTATCAGGTGCAATAACCGGGCTCCACCTGGTTACTCCCGAAACTGAAAGGCAGATGCCATGCGGTCGATCTCGGCCTTGCTCAGTCCCTGGCGGCCTGCTTCCCCGCGCCACGTTGCCACGGACCGTCCCACCTCGCCTGTTCAGCACTTGAACATCAACGGTTTGGCGAAGACTCATCCTGGCGTGCTGGGGGTAACTCCAGAGGCGTATTGAACACTTGCCCCAAAAACTACTCCCAAGAGGTTCGGCTTTCCCGGAACGCGGCGGACGTCTGCGGAAGAAGACGAACGCTTAACCCTATGATATTTAATTACTTAAGCTTCTTAACTGGAAGTCCGAGAACCTCTTTGGAATCGATATTGGTGGAGGCGGCGGGAGTCGAACCGGAGATGAGTGCCGAAAATACTCAACTTATTGATTCTGAAAAAGTCCGAATTGGCATGATTTCCAGAACCGCCAAATCTACTGTACGGTCACTGTACGGTCATTTCCCAGGCCCACAACTCCCGAACTCTACCTTCGGACGGCCCGTTTTGGCGAAAAAAGCATTCTGAAGTGCGACTGTAGTATTTCACATATTTTGCCCAGGGAGTTATTCGGACCTGAGTCGCTCAACCTTGCAACTCACTACCTCGATATCGACAACGGCGGCGGCGACCCGCACGAGAGCTTCTCGATGCTGAGCGTGGTGGAAAACGGCGCGCGACACCCAGAGTGGCGGACGTGAAGATCGACGGCGACACGCTGGAGGCGATGGCACTCGAGAGGAACTCCGGGAAGATGTATGTGAACGAGGCGGCGCTGAACAAGGTGGTGGTGCTCGACCGCGGGAGCCGTTCGATTGTGGCGAACTGGCCGGTGACGATGGGCAAACGCAATGTCGCGATGGCTCTTTGATGAAGCGGGCCACCGGCTGTTCGTGGGTTCGCGCAGCGGCGCGATCTCAGTGTTTGACACCGGGACGGGGAAAGAGCTCACGTCGCTGCCGATCGGCGGGGGTGTGGACGATATGGTCTTTGACGCGGGCAGCAAGCGCCTGTATGCGACCTGCGGCGGAGACGGACTGATCTATGTGTACCAGCAGCGCGACGCGGACAACTACGAACTTGCGGGTAAGGTGCCGTCGGGGCCGAAAGGCAAGAACGGTCTGCTCAGCAGGCCGCGTGGGCGCTTCTACGTGATCGTGCCTCCCCAGGCGTCGACGCCGGGCGCGGTTTATGTGTTCGCGGTGCAAAGCTAACCGAAACCCCCAACCCTCGACTCAAAGTTGGCGCCAAATCGCCAAGTCACTCACCGAGCCCGCTTCGTGCCGGCAAGTGGGCTGCCCGGAAGGGATGCGTTCCTTCCGAATGGGCAATCCGGAAATTGGGCCGTGAAGCAGCGGCTTGAAGCGGAAGATCACCTGTAACGGCGAAATATTTAGCTTGCGATTTGCTCCCGTGTCCTCGGCGATACGGAAACTATTTTGTCTCGCTTCTCATTCAGCGCGAAGCGCTTGCACCGTGTCAACTCTCGCAGCACGCGCGGCGGGCACCAACGATGCCAAGACGGCTGACATAACCACGACCGCTGCCGATCCCAGCAACGGCATCGGGCCAGGAAGCTGAAGTTCCGCAACGTAATTGCCGGCCAGGCGTGACGATCCCCAGCCCACCAGACTACCGAGTGCAATGCCAATCGCAGCAGTTCACCATCAACCCTTCAGAACAGAGAGCGGCCAGCATCACCCGCGCACTCAACTATGCAAGCGGGTTGTTGGGCGACCTGAGGGTTGCAGTCTGCTCACTGGGGGGCCTCACTTTGTCTCCTCTCGCCGGCCTGGCCGCCGGTCCGTGCGCAGAAGCTAAATTACACCACAAATGCCACGATTTACCCGCACACCGCTGGCCACTGCTCGCGCACTGTCCAACAGCCGGAAATTGAACGAGATGGCTCATCTGCGTGGTTTGCCGCTGTAGCGACGGTGCGGCTGCGGCACTATCCTTCCCAAACGTGAACACCGGAGAAGTTCTCATCGAGTTTTAAGGAACCCGCGAAGGACCTGAAATCGGCGGCTCGCTCGCTCAAAGCTCAACGTCAAATGTAAGCTGAAAATTTGGGATTCGCAGCCTCGAAATATTTGAGAATCATGTTTTCAAAACTCGGCAGCAAAACGGTCAACGAGGTTCTCACGTTTTGATGCCATTCGCCAGGACTACGGGCCGTAGGCGCGCTTCTTATCGTCTATCACCAATTGCAATTCATTTTGACCTACTATCGGTAATCCGTAGATTGGCTATAAAGGACCTCTGGGGACCTCTGCTTGATCAGAAGCTGGATTAGTCCCGCAAGATCCGCTTTCCTTTCCATCATCTGAAAGTGAAGACGGCTGAGCTGCTTCTGGTTATGCTGGTTTGAATTCGCGCAGAGATCCCGTGCCGGAGAATGACAGTGGCCCCCAGCCAGTACGATTCGGGGGAGTTAGCTTCCGATATTGGCGCTTAACGCCGTGGCCAGCCAATCCTGGTGCGCTACTATTGACGCCGAGGCTGGACCGCATGGGAGAGAATACTCGTCCGCGTCTTAGTACCTGAGAGCCGCAGCTGGTCCGTGCCAAACAGGATGGCGAAAGGAATTGACGCTGAAGTGACTAGCCGTTTGGAAGGAGGCGATTTTATGAGAGAAAGAATCCTAACAATACCTGAAATCATGTTGATTGGGGGCACTCGCGTCGCACTAGGAGTTGGTTTGGGTTTGTTGATTGCCGATAAGCTTGGTCGCGATGCGCGCAAGGGTGCTGGCTGGGCGCTGCTGGCCGTCGGGGCGTTGAGCACTGTTCCTCTTGTATTAAATGTCCTCAACAAACCCCAGCTTGCAGAACGGCATTGAACACACAAAAACTTGAGCTAACTTGTTCCGGCATGATGACTTCCGACGGCCCATGGGTGTCGAGGTAACTGCATCTACACCGACCACGTGCTCGCTCATCCGTCACGGGTGTAGTTTTCGTTCGCTGTAACCTTGTTGAGGGGCGGGACTTCTATTCCGCAGCAAAGGCAGAAAGCCTTTTGCGCTCTCACCTCGTAGTCCAAACCGACCACCCTATACCCGCGAAGCGGATCCTCGTGTATGTGGACATTCGTGTGGACATCAGCCCAGTGAGACTCACTATGAGCGATGTAACGCTTTGATTCTATTGGTCGGGGCGGCAAGATTCGAACTTGCGACCCCCTGCGCCCAAGGCAGGTGCGCTACCAGGCTGCGCTACGCCCCGACTCTGTACTAACTCTCTGATTCTAAGCTACGAGCCTAAAATGCCAGCAGCCGCTCGCCCTCACGCACCAGATCGTCCACTTGCGGCAGAATCGCGTCTTCCACCTGCGGATTGTAGGCCACCCATGTATCACGAGCCGCCACTCGGCCAACCGGTGCGTCCAGGCTCGTAAACAGTTCGTCCGCGATGCGAGCCGCCAGTTCGGCGCCATACCCGAACGACAGCACGTCTTCGTGGGCGATCAGCACACGATTCGTCTTTGTCACAGACTCGCGGATGCCGTCCCAATCATAAGGAGCCAGGGTGCGCAGATCCAGTATTTCCACCGTCGCGTCACGCCGTCGCTGCTCAATCTGCAGCGCCGCCTGCAATGCCTTCTGCACCAGCGCGCCATACGTCACAATCGTCAGACTGCTCCCCGATTTCACCAGCCGCGCTTTGCCAAATGGGATTGTGTAATCCGGTCCCGGGTTTGGTGCGCGGTTGTACGGCTCGCGGTAGAGCTTTTTGTGCTCCAGGAACATAACCGGGTCATCCGAGCGAATCGCCGTGCGTAACAATCCGCAAGCGTCGAGCGCGTTCGATGGGAACACCACGCGCAATCCGGGCAGGTGGGTGAATGTCACCTCGCCGCACTGGCTGTGATAAATCGCCCCACCCGTAAGATAGCCGCCGATGGGAACACGCATCACCATGGGGCACGAAAAACCATTGTTCGATCGCCAGCGGAACGTCGCCACTTCGTCGCGAATTTGCATCATCGCCGGCCAAATGTAATCGAAAAACTGAATCTCCGGAACCGGCTTCAACCCGCGCGCACCCAGGCCGACGGCGCGGCCGATAATCGAGGCCTCCGCAAGCGGCGAATTGAAACAGCGCCCACTGCCGAACTCGCGCTGCAGATTGGTGGTCGCTTTGAATACGCCGCCCTTGCCTTTCACTTCGTCCAAGTACTGTTCGCGGCTGCAGTCCGCAACATCCTCGCCGAACACAACCACGCGTGAATCGCGCCGCATCTCTTCCGCCAGCGTCTGATTGATCGAATCGATCATCGTCCGGGGGTGGCCGTGGAAGCGCGGTTCCGTCTCGAAAACGGCTGAGCACGGATCCACTTTGTCCGAATAAAGAAAGGTGTAGATGGAGTTCGCAGCCGGCGGCTCTTCGCGCAGAACCCGCTGCGTAATTCCCGCCACTTCATTCTCGATCTCTGCCGTCATGCGGTCTACCGCGGCCCGATCTAGATAGCCTTCCTGAATCAGAAACTCCGGAAAGGCACGTACGGGGTCGCACGCCGCTTCGTGCTCCCGCTCCTCACGCGGCTTGTAAAGACGTTCGTCGTCTGACAGTGAGTGCGAATAGGGCCGCACTACATGCGCATGCACAATGGCAGGGCCATGTCCCAACCGGCAATAGTCGGCAGCCTGGCTCATGACGCGATACGAATCAAGGAAGTTAGTGCCATCTGCTTCCAGCCGTAGCAGGCCCGGGAAACCTTCCAGCAATCGAGTAATGTTGCCGCCCGCCGTCTGCCGCTCCACCGGTACCGAGATCGCGTACCCGTTGTCTTCCACCAGAAACAGAACAGGAAGTTTTTCCATGCACGCGATGTTCATCGCTTCCCAGAATTCGCCTTCGCTTGTCGCGCCCTCGCCGGAAGCAACCAGCGTGATCTCATCATCGGGAGCCTTCAGCAGCCGCTTGCCTTGCGCGCAGCCGACCGCGTGAAGATACTGCGTGCCTGTGGGGGAGGAACCGGTGACAACATGCAACTCAGGCGATGACCAATGCGATGGCATCTGCCGCCCGCCGGAACTGGGATCGCGCGCGGCGCCGACAGCCTGCAGCAACATGTCTTCGGCAGTCAGCCCAAGCATCAGCATCAAAGCCCGGTCGCGATAATACGGGAGAATCCAATCGTAGCCCGCGCGCAGTACAAGACCGGCTGCGGCCTGAACCGCTTCATGCCCGGCGCCGCTGATCTGAAAGAAAATCTTGTTCTGACGTTTGAGCAGAATCTCGCGGTCATCGAGGCAGCGGGACAAATACATGACGCGAAAGACGCGGACGAGAGTCTCGCGATCGAGTTCACTAGGAATCGCTATTGTTACGGGCAAACGGGGCCCTACTTGAGCAGGAGCGGTCACCGTATTTATTATGCGGCTTGATTCTCTGCGCGTACATAATCCCCAAGGTAGACCAAACGTGCGTAGCCGCGCACGGCAGGAAAAAAGCGCCAGAGTCGCGGGTGCGGCTCCGGCGCGAGGGTACTTCTTCGGAGGGATTAAATCAGATTGCCAAACGTCGCACGAGTTTGCGTTTGGCGCCAAACAATACAAGTATTCCGCCGCCCACCAGCGCGACAGTCGCCGCTTCGGAGGATGGCGCGGGATCCCCTGTGCCGCCGGTCCCGTCCGCGGGCAACGCGCTGTTGCCAAAGTAAGCCCATTGCAGAAACGGAGCAAGTCCGGAAGTGGTGCTCAGCTTATACCAGGTAATGTTGTGCGAAATGCTGAGTCCGAACTGGCCGCTACTGATGTTGAATGCTTCGCCATCGGAAAGCGTGAGCGTCAGGGCGCCGCTGTTGAGGTAATTGCTCGTCTCGGTATTTGCATCGAAATAGATAGCGCTCTGGCCTGATCCAGGCAAAGTCACCTCAATCCCGCCGCTTCCATCACTGGCGCCGTACAGCCCGCTCGTACTGCCAAATGTCTGCTCATGCAGATTCCAGCCGAGTCCGTCGGGCCCGGTGAACACGTAGGACCCGTCATTGACGCCGGCTACCGTGCTGTAGTTTCCCGTCGGCAGCGTCTCAACGTCTTCAAACGTCGGTGTCCCCGTGACCTGGGTCATCCAACTCTGATATGTGGTGCTTTGAATTGTCGTCGCCAGCCCGGGTATCGCGGGCGAGAGAAGCAGTAAGCACCAAGATGCATTGCGCATCTTGAACATGTGTGAATCCTCCGATTCGATTAGTGACGAAATCAGAGTGTGGCGACTTATTCGTAGATCTACGCCAGAATTGCCCGTAGGCGCGTGTTTAAGAAGGGAACGAGGGGACTATTCCTAGTGCTGCAGGCTAGCCAGTATCTGCTGGCGATATTGTTCCACCTTCGCGTAGATCTCTTTCGCGTTGAGCGTCAGCACCTGCCGGTTGCTTACAACCTGCTTGCCGTTGATGAACACGTCTTCCACATCACTGGCCTTGGTCGCGTATGCAATCTGCGAATAGACGTTGTACAACGGAATAGCATTCGGATGCGCGACCGAAATGGTGATGAGATCCGCTCGCTTGCCCTCTTCCAGAGAGCCGATCTCCTTATCGAGACCGAGAACTCGCGCACCACCGATAGTCGCCATCGCGAGCGCTTGCGACGCGGGCAGCGCCGTCGGGTCCATAGTTGTCACCTTCTGCAACTTCGCCGCCAGGTCCATCTCGCGAATGAGATCGGCTGAGTCGTTGCTGCCTGCGAATCCATCTGTCCCCAGCCCCACGGCCACGCCTTTGTTGAGCATGTCGGTCAAGTGCGCAACACCGCTTGCAAGCTTCATGTTGCTCGAGGGGCAATGCGCTACGCCGGTGTCGTGCTGCTTCAGAATGTCGATATCTTCCGGACTCTCCCAAACGCAATGCGCTGCAATCACCCGCCCGTCCAGCACACCGAGTTTCTCTAGAACCTGCGTGGGACTGAGATTGCGTTTCGTGAGCGAATCATCGCGCTCTTTCTGTGTCTCTGCCAGATGAATTGTCAGAGGCACGTTGTACTTGATCGCCAGTTGGTGCGCAGCCACCAGAGCCTCATCAGGAGTTGTGTAGATGGCGTGGGGCGCCACGGCGGGCACAATCAGATCGTCTTTTTGGTATTGCTGAATGTACTTCTCTGTCGCGACCAGCGCTTCCTGCCATGTCTTGTGATCCGGAGCGGGGAAGCCAATGATGGTCTGCCCAAGCACACCGCGTATGCCCGCTTGCTTCGCGGTTTCAGCCTCGACTTCTTCGAAATAATACATGTCGGTGTAGGTGGTGATGCCGGCGAGCAGCATTTCCAGGCACGCCAGTCGCGTCCCCCAGCGCACGAATTCCGGTGACACGTTCTTCGACTCGGCAGGGAAGATGAAATTTGTGAGCCACTCCTCCAGACGCATGTCATCGGCGATCGCGCGGAACAGCGACATCGGCGCGTGCGTGTGCGTGTCGATCAGCCCGGGCGTCACCATCGCGTCGGGTTTGTCGAGCGTGTGTTTGGCTTGGAAACGGTGTGCGATATCGTCCTGGGTCCCCACGCCCACAATGCGTGTATCGGAAATGGCGACGGCCCCGCCCTCAATCATGCGGTTGTGCCCGTCCATCGTGATGACGTACTTGGCGCGGACGATCCAATCGACCTGCTGCGGCGCGGCGCAAAGCGCTTGCGCAGCCAGCACAAGAAGAACGATGAGACTAGAGCAACGACGCATCAAAGGGCCTTGGGAAAATCTCTGCGACGGACGTACTTTCGTGCTTCCCGGACAGATTAGCAAGAATCAGCTCCGCGTTGCCGCAGAATTCCCAAAGCAACTGACGGCATGCGCCGCACGGAGGCGTGAGCGTGTCCGTGTCGGCCACGACGGCGACGCGCTTCAACTTGCCCGCGCCTTCCGATATGGCCTTGAAAATGGCCACCCGTTCCGCGCACACAGTCAGTCCATAGGTGGCGTTCTCAACGTTGCAGCCCGTGAACACGCGCCCGTTCTCGTCTTCAATCGCGGCGCCGACTTTGAAGTGTGAGAACGGAGTATGCGCCCGTTGCCGTACGGCAGTAGCAGCTTGAATAAGGCGATCAGTCACACCGCCTCACATCCTTGAGACTGATGCACCACGACCCATAGCCACGCTTGCGCCCCATCGGATCGTCCTCAAGCTGAAATAGCACATCAAATTTCGCGCCGGCGTCCAGGCATTCCGCGCGCTCCGCAAAATTCCATGCTTTGCAGAACAGGAGTCGGCCACTGTGCCGAAGAGGAACGCTGAAGTGCTTACCGCTACCCAGCGCCTTCACCGGTCCAGCTATCTCGCAGGCACGGGCAAGAAATAGGGGTGCCGGATTTCCGAAGCCGAACGGCCCCAGCGACATCACCTGCTGCACACAAAGCTCAGTCAATTCATTGAACGCGGCCTCTGCGTCAACACAGAAACTAGGTCGTAGGTCGTCTTCGCTCAGGCGCTCGCCCGCACACGCAGCGAAACGCGCCCGAAAGTCCGCAAGTTGATCCGCTCGCAGCGTCAGCCCCGCCGCCTGTCGGTGCCCACCGAATTTGCGAAACAACTCCGGCATTGTCTCCAGCGCTTCTAATAAATGAAAGCCGGGAATGCTTCGGCCCGAACCGGAGAGGTAAGCATCCTCCCCGTCGGCTTCGGTTGCCGAATCACTGAGCACGAACACCGGCCGGCTGAAGCGTTCCACCAACCGGCTCGCGACGATACCAAGTACTCCCAAGTGCCAGGCCGTGCCTGCAAACACCATCGCCGGCGCGGAGTAGTCAAAGTCGCACTCCTCGCATTGCCTAAGAATCGCTTCGACGATCTCCGTCTCGGTCTGCTGTCGCTCGCGATTCAAAGCATCCAATTTTCCAGCGAGTTCGCGCGCTCGTGCCGGATCTTCAGTCAGAAAGATTTCGACCACATCCCGTGCGCTCGCCATGCGTCCGGCCGCGTTGATGCGCGGTGCGATCCGAAAGGCAACCTGATGGGCTGTTGGCGTTTCGCCATCGTCAAACCCGGCCACGGACAAAAGCGCGCGCAGTCCGATATTGCGAACATTGCTGAGACCCGAGAGCCCGCGCCGCACCAGCACTCGATTCTCGTCCACCAGCGGCACTATATCGGCCACAGTTGCAATTGCCACCGGCTTCAGAAATGAATCGAGCAGCGCATTTTGGCGCGCCTGCGCTAACGTGCTCCGCTGCAGCAGCGCTTGCACCAGCTTGAACGTGACACCCGCGCCGCACAAATGCTTGTTCGGATACGCGCAATCGGGTCGATTCGGATTCAGCACCGCGAGCGCTGCAGGGAGTTCCGCTTCCGGCAGATGATGATCCGTGACGATCACGTCGATACCAAGCTGTCGCGCATGCGCGATAACAGTCTGCGCCCGGATGCCGGTGTCGACACTCACGATCAGGTGAACGCCCAATTCGGCCGCGCGTTCAATGGCTTCCGTGCGCATCCCGTAGCCCTCTTTCAGCCGGTGAGGGATATGGAATTCCGCAACGCCGCCGAGGATTTCAAGCGCCTTCTTCAAGATGACGATGGAAGAAGTTCCGTCCACGTCATAATCGCCGTATAACAGAACCTTTTCGCGATTCGCAATGGCCAACTGCAAGCGCGCAACTGCCCCGTCCATGTCGCGCAGCAGAAACGGATCGTGTAGCGCCTTCAGTTCCGGAAACAGAAACTCCTGCGCAGCCGAGGGCTCTGCAAAACCGCGATGCACAAGCACCGCGGCAGGCAGACGCTGCAAACCAAGGCCGCCGCGAAGTTGTTCTACCGCAGCTTCTGGTGTCTCCGGCAGCACCCAGCGTGCAGCAGGCCTCGTCCAGCGCGGTGGATTTGCGATAGCTGCCATTAATTGTTCGAGAAATAGCCGCCGAAGCCGTCGTCGCTCGCCTCTTCCTCATCATCGGCAGCTTCGAGTTCGGCCAGAATGTCGGTCAATGATTCATACCATTCCGTGTGTTGTTCGAAAACATATGTCTTGCCATCCAGGGAGAACCACAGCTCAACGGAACAGGTGAATCCCTCAAATTCACGGAGCTGCTTCAATCGATTCGAGTATTGCCGTTTCTCGTCTAAGGGCAGATCGCTGTCCTCCAGTTCATCCAGCGCTTCGTCGATCTGCTCCACTGCGAGGGTCTGATGGTAGAAGTTAAGCAACTTCACCCCCGCATTCCGCGCAACCGAAAGGAAAGCGCGATAATCCGGGTACCGTTCCACGTCCCAGTAGATTTGGTTCAACGGATCCACGGCCCGATGTGCAGCGTGAAAGACCGGCGTCTCGGATTTTGTCAGGTGAGAAATAATCTCGGTTCGCAAAGACTCCAGATCAAGAGCCATAAGGCTCAACCTAGCAGATTCAGAATTCTTTACAACCAATGCCCGGAATTAAGCCTTCGTCCTGTGTTTTGAGGTAAGAGGCCATTCGGTAACCTCAGTCATGCCGCCCGCATCGTTACGTGCAAGTTCCCCTATGAGAGAAGTGTGTGCTGTTTAGCCTGGCAACCAAGCGATGCTTGGTGAACACATCCAAGCGGCTAATGTGCCCTTGCCAAGCCACCGCGCAGTGCGTTGCCGGGCTGTTGCTCAGAAGTGTTCGGTGGCTGCACGCCCCGATGTTCTTTCTCCTACTGTCGTGTTGCGGATCTGCTCTTGCTCAGAGCGGCTTCGTCAAATCAGGCGGCCAGCCCATCCCCGGCGCCACCATCACCGCGAACCAGGGCGATAAAACAGTTTCGACCGTAACTGATTCGGACGGGCATTATGTTTTTCCCTTATTAGGCCCCGGCACATGGAACGTCTCCATCGAGATGTTCGGCTTCGAAGCGTTGAAGAAAGATGTCGACTTCGCATCGGTCACTAGTGCTCTCAATTTCGATCTCACGCTGAAGCCTTCTCCCGTCCTGCAGCGACTGCAGCAGTACGCGGCGCGGCGCGCCACCGGCGGCGCGAACGGACGCCCTGATGGTGCTCCGGATCGCGGCAATCGGCCCGGTGGCTTTGGCGGCGGAAGCCGCTCGGGGGCGAGCAACGGGCAAGCCGGACAAAACACCGCTACCGATCGAAGCGCGAGCGGCAATGAGAACAGTGGAGATCTCGAACAGCAACTGCAGACTGATCTGAACGGGAATTCGCAGAACGTGGCTGCCCCATCGGGCAATGAGAACGCAAACGAATCATTTCTGATCTCGGGAAGCCTGAGTCCCGGCATGAACCAGGGCGCGCAGGCTGATTCCGGTCCAGATATGCGATACATCGGGGGTGGACCTCCAGGACTAAACGGCGCAGGCGGACCGAATGCAGACACGGCCCAGAATGGTGGCGTGAATGCCGGTGATGTCAATCCGGGTGGCGGATTCGGTCCCGGTGGACCTGGCGGCCCCGGCGGCGGAGGATTCGGTGGCGGCGCCGGCGGCGGTGGTTTTGGAGGACGCGGCGGCGGTGGTGGCGGATTCGGTGGCCGCGGTGGTCCTGGCGGCCGACGTCCCGGCCAAACCGCTGGCGCTACTTTCGGCAACCGGCGGCGGCAGCAGAATCAAATCCACGGCCAGGCATCATTCACGCTCGCGAACTCAGTCGCGAATGCAAAACCGTTTTCGATTAATGGCCTCGAGATTCCGCAAGCCGCCTATGCGCAAAGCCGGTTCAGCTTCATCCTCAATGGCCCTCTACTGAAATTCAAGCCCATAAAAGACACGAAGACTAACTTTTTCATCAGTTACTTCGGAACCCGCGCGCGCAATCCGAATCTGTTCACCGAAACGGTTCCCACGGCAGCCGAGCGCAACGGCGACTTCTCAGCGGCTACCCAGTCGCTTGGAACGTCACAGACCGACGTTCCCGTTCAGATCTACAACCCGTTCAGCGCGACGCGCGTGCAGTTCCCCAACAATCAAATTCCGGTGACTATGCTGAACTCCACAGCGCTTACGCTCCTGCGCTTCTATCCGCTTCCCAATGAGCCCGGCAGTGCCAACAATTACCAGGACGAAACGACCTCGGCTTCGAATACGGACAACCTTGGGGTCCGCGTTCAGCGCAATCTTACCAGCAAAGACCGCCTGTTTCTTAACGTGCAGTATCAGCGTCGCAACGGCACCACCGCACAACCGTTCGGCTATTCCGATACCAGCAACGGCTACGGCGTGAACACGCAGGTGCAGTGGACGCGCAACATTTCACAGCAGGCCATCAGCACGCTCGGCGTGCGCTTCAATCGCAGCTACAGTCGCATCACGCCGTATTTCTCGACGGTGCCTGATATCGAATCGCAGTTGAATCTGTCGGGCGCGTCCACCAATCCTCTTGATTTCGGACCGCCGACGCTCACCTTCACCAACTTCGCCTCACTAAACGATTCAAACCCGACTTTGAATCGCAATCAGACCTTCAATCCCAGCGAGGCCATCAGTATCCTCAAGGGCCTGCACTCACTGCAATTCGGCGGCGGCTATACACGCGCCGATCTCAATTCGCGTACCGACCCGAATGCGCGCGGCACCTTCAGCTTCACCGGTCAGGCCAGCAGTCTCCTTAACAGTGGAACAGCGGTCACCGGAACCGGCTACGATCTGGCCGATTTCCTGCTCGGCTTCCCGCAATCGACGTCCATCTCCTACAGCGAAGACACTCATTACTTTGTCCAGAACCAGTTCTACCTGTATGCGCAGGACGAGTGGAAGCCGAAGGCGAACCTCACGCTCATCCTGGGCGTTCGCTATGACTACTTCTCGCCCCTGCATGAGAAGTACGGGCGCGAGTCGAATCTCGATATCGCGCCTGATTTCACAAATGTCGCCATCGTGACTCCCAGCAGCCCGGGTCCGTACACAGGAGTATTCCCGAGTGGCCTCATTAATTCGGATTGGAATAACTTCTCGCCGCGCCTGGCGCTTGCTTACAAGCTGCGGTCTAAGAAGTCCACATTGTTCCGTGCCGGCTACGGCATCTACTACAATGGCCAATCGTACATCCCCTTCGGCAACCTGCTCGCGAACCAATCGGCTGCGGGCGCCATCTCCGAAAGCGTAAATAGCAGCCTGACGCGCATGCTGACCATCGCGGACGGCTTCCTTCTCGCCGCGCCCGGTGAGATCACCCAAACGTTCGCAGTCGCGCGCAATTACCGCACGCCTTATGCCGGAACCTGGAATGCGAACATTCAGCGCGATCTCGGCCGTGGCTTCTTCATCGAGGTCGGATATCTCGCGACCAAAGGTACAGGCCTTGATGTCCGCATCGTGCCCAACCAGCAGCCGCCCGGTTCGGTGATCCGCTCCACTCAGCTCGGCGCAGCCCTCGCGTTTACTTATGACGAATCCGTGGGCAACTCCGTTTTCGAGTCTGGCCATCTGCGCCTCGTCCGGCGCTTCAACCACGGCATCTCCATCAACGCGTTCTATCAATACGGCAAGTCCATTGACAATTCATCCACATTCGGCGGAGCAGGCAACACCACCGCGCAGAACTGGCTGGATATCTCGGCCGAACGCGGCTTGTCCAGCTTCGACATCCGCCATCAGCTCACGACCAATTTCGTCTATCAGTCGCCAATCGGCACGCCCACGTCACGCATCCCCTCCGATACTAAGCTCGGCAAGGCGCTCGAAAATTGGCAATTGAGTGGCGCCATCACGGCGCAAACAGGCCTACCGCTGACAGCGCGGGCGCTCGGCAATACCTCCCAACTCGCTCAAACCGGCGGTACCGGCAGCGAACGCGCTGAGGCCACCGGCGAATCTATCGAATCCAGCACCGGCTTCTTCAATCTAAGTGCGTTTACAGTCCCAGCAGCGGGCACCTATGGAGACGCCGGACGCAACACTATCCCGGGGCCTGGATTGTTCAATCTGAATCTCGCGTTTTCCCGGTCATTCGCGCTCGGCGAACGTCGAAGAAGTATCGAGTTCCGCGTCGAAAGCAACAACGTGCTGAATCACGTCAACTATACGGGTCTGTACACCGTAGTGAACGCCGTCAATTATGGTCTGCCCAGTGCCGCCGGTGCCATGCGCACCATGGATGTAGTGGTGAGGTTAAGGTTTTGAGATACGTCAGCTTTCTTCTGTCCTGGCTCCTGATTGCGCAGCCCATGCTGTCCCAGCAGCGCGCCACGTTTTCTACCACTACGAATGTGGTCATCGTCAACGTGACCGTTCTCGATCGCAACGGCAAGCCCATCCCGAATCTATCCAAAGAAGATTTCGAAGTCTACGAAGATGGCAAGGCGCAGAAGCTGCAAGCGGTCGATTTCCAGCATCTGAAAGATACCGTTTTGCCGCCGGTCAATTCGCCGGAAGCGCAACCTTCGCCGCCGCCCAAGGGCTACAATCCTGATCGCGAAAAAGCTGCCATTCAGACCTCCATGCTTTCGAAATATCAGGACCGCCGCCTCATGGTCCTGCTGTTTGATTTCTCGTCCATGCAGCCGGCGGAGCAGATTCGAGCCAAGAACGCCGGTATTAAGTTCCTCAACTCGCAGATGACCGCCAGCGACACGGTCTCCATCATGGTCTACGGCAGTTCGCTGCAAACCGTGCTTGATTTCACCTCTGATCGCGACCTACTCATCGCCACCATCAACAAATTCCGCATTGGCGACTCCAGTGAAAACGCCACCTTCGCCGATGAAGGCGCCGACTCGCAGGATCAGAGCGGCCAGTTCGTCGCCGACGAGACCGAATTTAACATCTTTAATGCCGACCTGAAGCTCGCCGCCCTTGAGGACGCCGCCCGCCAGTTGGGTCAGTATCCAGAAAAGAAGGCGCTTATATACATCTCGAGCGGCATTCAGAAGAACGGCGTCGACAACCAGTCGCAGCTTCGCGCCACCACCAACACCGCCGTCAGGTCGAACGTTGCCTTCTACCCCATCGATGCCCGTGGTCTATCCGCGCTCGTTCCCGGCGGCGACGCCACGCAAGTCGGCGCAGTCGGCAACAATCTCTATAGCGGCGCCGGCCAGAAGTCGCTCAAAGAGAACTTCAACAACCAGCAGGAGACTCTCGACACCCTCGCACGCGACACCGGCGGGAAGGCGCTTCTTGATTCCAACGACCTTACCGAAGGCATTCGCCAGGTCCAGCAGGATTTCTCCAGCTACTACGTCCTTTCTTATGTCAGCTCAAACACCGCACAGGACGGTCGCTATCGCCGGATCCAGGTGAAGCTGGCGCCGAAAGACGCCGCTCTGCGCGCCAAGCTCGATTATCGGCAAGGCTACTTCGGACCCACCACATTCGCGCGCATGAAGGGGGCCGATAAGGAGGCGCAACTCGCTCAGGCCCTCCAGTCCGACAATCCCGTCACCGATCTGCCCATCGCCGTCGAAGTCGATTACTTCCGGCTCGACAAGGACAAATACTTCGCCCCCGTCTCCGTCAAAATTCCCGGCTCGGCGCTTGCCTTCCACAGCAAGGGAGCTAAACAGGCCACTGAGCTTGACTTCATAGCGGAAGTCTTCGATACCCGCAACCGTCCCGCTGCCACGGTCCGCGACACTATTCCTCTAAAGGTCGATTCCGATACAGCCGGTCAGGTTGTCCGGAAGAGTATTCAATACGATACTGGCGTCACCCTCACGCCTGGCACATATAAGCTGCGTTTCGTTGCCCGCGAGAACGGAGAAGGGAAGACCGGTACGTTCGAGATGCCCTTCACCATCCCTGATCTTGCGTCTGGCCAGGCGCTTCGCATCAGCTCGGTGGTTTTGAGCAACCAGCGCGAGCCGGTCACACAACAGGTCGCCGGAGTCAAGAACGACAAAAAGCTGATCGCGAACAATCCGCTCATCGAGAACGGCCAGAAGCTGCTGCCCAACGTTACACGGGTGTTCCACCCGGGGCAGAACGTGCTGGTCTACGTCGAGGTCTACGACCCGACCATTCCCGATAACCTGCCTGAAAACTTTCGTCGCGCCGACGTCGAAGCAAGCGTCGCCCTCTATCAGAACGATAAGAAGGTCTTCGAGACCGACCCAGTCCGCGCGAATCGGCTCAGCGACAAGCGCTTCGGCACGCTGCCTGTATGGCTGCAAGTGCCTGCGGCTAAGTTGCAACTCGGTGAATATCAGTGTCAGGTCAACCTGATCGACGAGTTTGGCCGTAAATTCGCGTTCCCACGCA
Source organism: Bryobacteraceae bacterium (assembly GCA_036276155.1). Lineage (GTDB taxonomy): Bacteria > Acidobacteriota > Terriglobia > Bryobacterales > Bryobacteraceae > Bog-105. The sequence continues at coordinate 17,103 of DATBEG010000032.1, forward strand.
CCGCTCTTGCCGTCTTACCCGTCGCTGGCGAAAAAACTAAGCCTCCGGCCGCAACGACCGGTACCGGTACTAATTAAAGACCGGCACGCAGTACGTCTGTCTCAGCACTCGATCTGAAACCATCACGAAACGTGATAGTCTCACGATTTCGCATGTACGTATAAGTGAACAGGCCTGCAAAGAACTACGTGAGATGCCGTTCATTTATGCCATAAATGTGATACGATACTTGTATGCAAGTTGCTTATACCTGCATGAAAAAGAAGTCGGCCTTCTTTTCGAAGCAGTTCATGGTTGCTGTTGGGCTTCTTGCGTTGCCCATCACTCTCCGGTCGGACAACATGATGGGAAAGCCAGATGTAAAACCTGCCCAGCCGGTTCAACCAGTGAGCGACGACCCCCGAACCGATCGCGTCAAGAATTTCTTAAGTAAGCTTCATTGTCCTGTCGCGACCCTCGCACAAGAGTTCGTGAATGCTGCCGACGAGAATTCCCTCGACTGGCGCCTCTTACCTAGCATCTCCGTTGTGGAATCCGGCGGTGGTAAGGCATACCGGAACAACAATATATTTGGCTGGAATAATGGGCTCTCATTGTTTCCCAGCATTCTCTCAGGCATTCACGAAGTCGCGTACAAACTCGGCCGGAGCACTTTATATCGCAATCGCGATGCAGCCGGTAAGCTTCGCCTCTATAACCCCGATCCCACTTACGCTTCCAGAGTCCTGGCCGTGATGCACCGTATCAGCCCCGTTGTCGATCTGAAGCCAGTGGCCCGCCTGACGCACGTGCAAGGCAACTTCGTCTACTCAGTAAACTAAGTTCCAAAAATACGAACGCCCGAAGCGCACGCCTCGGGCATTTTTATTATCGTCGCGTCACTATCGCGCTAAGCTGCTGCGCCTACTGCAATTTCCTGTAGCGAAGCCACACCGACCCGGTGGCAAAAATCTCCGAAGTGCTCACCGGCCTCTCGCATAGCGGCGTAATACTCTATGACGGGACGCAGACGTGTCGCAAGTTCTGGGCGCTTGACGTTCTGAGCGAACACCGTTCCGAGTCGCGTGCCGAGCGGCGAGGCGCCCAGGTAAATCGTGTACATATCGATGCTCGCACCCACGATCCCGATTTCAGCCGTGTATGGGCGAGAGCATCCATTGGGGCAGCCGCTCGTGCGCAGGTGCACAACGTCGTTCGGAAGCCCGACGCGCGTTAGTTCCTGCTGAACCTCCGCCACCACTTCCGGCATAATGCGCTCTGACTCTGTAATCGCTTGCCCGCAGGTCGGCAGCGCAGGGCAGGCAATCGCATTACGCAGAACGGGCGGCAATGCCTCAGGTTCCACCAGGCCGTGCTCGCCCAAAAGCGCCGCGATAGCCGCCTTGTGCTCAGCCCGAATACCAGCCAGATAGACGTTCTGCTGGCAGGTGAGGCGCACCTCTAGCCCATACGCTTGGACCAGCGCCCGCAGCCCGGACCGCAGCCTTCTCTGCGGCGCGAAATCCTTCACGCGTCCGCTGATGATTGGCAATCCAACGAACCAAAGCTGTGTGCCGTCTTCCGCAGTGCCTTGCTGATGCCAACCGAGGTAATCTTCAGCACGGCGCCACTCCAGCCGTCTCGGTTCGGCCAATTCCCGTCCAAGTCGCCGTTCGAGTTCCGCTTTAAATGTCGACACGCCCCAGGCGTCCAAAACATATTTGAGTCGTGCAAGTTTGCGATTCGTCCGGTTACCGAAGTCCCTATGGATGGTAACGATTGCGCTGACTACTTCAAGTAATTCCTCTTTGCTCGCTCCAATCGAGCAGATTGGATCTGCCAGCCGGGGGTGGGATGCCTTCACACCTGCACTCTGCCCCATTCCGCCGCCAGCCAGAATGGTAAATCCGGTCAACTCCCCGGCCGTGTACTCAGGCACGATGCCGATATCGTTGGCATAGATGTCAACGGTGTTGTCGCCTGGGAACGTGAACGCAATTTTGAACTTGCGTGGCAGATACGTGGCGCCGTACAGTGGCTCCACTTCCCCCGCCACATTTTCGCTCTCCGCCGTAGCCGCCCGCTCACCGTCGATCCAGATGTCGTAGTAGGCTGTCGTCTTCGGCTTGAGGTTCCGCGATACATATTGTACATACGGAAATAGCTCATGCCGCTCCTTCCCCTCGAAAGGCGCCGGGCAAGAAATCACATTGCGCACTACGTCGCCGCAGGCGGCAAAGGTGGACAGGTAGACGTCATTGAGGCCCTTCATCAAGTCGCGCAAACCAGCCTTAGGCACGTAGTGATACTGAATATCCTGCCTTGTCGTGATGCGCAGGCTTCCATCGCCCAAATCCGCCAATGCATCCAACGCTAGGTACTGCTCAGTGGTGAGCACCCCGCCCGGAACGCCCACCCGTACCATGGCCGCGTATTGCTTCACTCCCTGCTTACGCAGATCTCGGTCGTCCTGTTGATAGATTCCATGGAATTTCAACACGCCTGTCGCGGGTTTTGAAAACAACTGTTCCGTGTTGTCAAGCTCCTCGGCGAGGGTTCCGCGAAGGTAGTTGCCCGCTACCTTGGCTTGCTCGGCTGCGGGTAGAGCTTTGTCCATCTAAATACTAGAGTATCCGACATGGACGAAAGATTCCATAGCCTATGGACTTTACTACGTATGATTCTTTGGCGGCCGACAGTTACCGACCAAACGGCGAGGCAGAACGCCGTCCAGGTCCCGGTGGCGGGAGTGGGGGCGGTTCCTCTGCTATGACTTTTTTCGGACGGGCATCCAACCGGGCTTTAATGAGCTGCTGATGCAGTTTGGCGAATTTTGGTGTGCCCGGTTCGGCACCCTTCTCGATGACGTCCTTTTCCGTTACCTCCTGTGCAGTTGGCAGATATTTCTGCAAGTAGTTCTTCACCCGGTCCAGAACCAACCGCTGGCTTGAGCGCATTAACAGGAAGAGAAGAATCTCACCCGGTACTTTGGAAAGAATCGCGTAAAGTGCCGAGGGCCGCGTGAGTTTGGCCGTCGCGAGTTCCTTCTCGACCTTCTGTGCTTTCGCCTCCAGCCGGTTTGCGAATTCCAGCTCGCCTTTGTCCAGTTCAACAGCTTTCATCAGTTGCGCGCGCTCTTTGGGGTTCAGTTTTTCGAGCAGCAGGAACAGGAACAGCGCGTACGAATTTACCGCCAGAGTGAGCCCGAACGGCAGTGATTGCCGGGCCTTTTGCAATTTTTGGAACCCGGCCAAATTGAGTTTCGCCCCGCTCAGAGCAGGCGAGAACAGGTTCAGCAGGTTTTCTTCTGCAAAGGCCTGCAGAATGTCGCCCGCCAGCGGATCCAGCGCAATCTGGCGGAGCTCATGCTCCAGCAATGCCGGCGAAATCTTGCTTTCCAACTTGGCTTCGCGCACGTTGCGGTACTGATTCATTGTGCGCTCGTCTACCGTGAACGCGAGTCGCGTCCGTAGCCGGATCAACCGTAGAATCCGGACCGGATCATCGTAGAGAGCGTAATTACCGGTCGTGCGCAGCTCCTTCCGCGCCAAGTCTCCAAGACCGTTGGTCGGATCCAACAGCAACCCACGAGATGCTTTCCCGAGTGAGAGTGCAATTGCATTCACAGTGAAGTCACGCCCGCGCAGATCTTCATGGATCGTGCCCGGAACCACTTGCGGCTTACCACCCGGCTTTGCGAGACGTTCCTGTCGCGCCATCCCAACGCTTACGGTGACGTCGCCCGGAAAGTGCAGTTCCGCACACTTCCGGTTCTCGTCCAGGCTGAGCAGTTCCACGCCAGCCTTATGAGTCAGGCTCTTGGCTAACTTGATTGACGCACCCTCAACCGTGAAATCAAGATCACGGATGGGGAAGCCACCCATCATGTCGCGCATTGCTCCGCCCGTCAGGAACAGGCTCAGATTCGACTGTTCGGCAGCTTCACGAACGACCGCCAACGCTTTGGCCTGTTCGCCATTCAGATGACTGTCAAGCATGAACATGTAGTCACTCATGACTGTTCTTGCTCCTCTGTGCCCGCATCGCCCCCGTACCGGCGCGTGGGTGATGAACATCCACCGTCTGCCGCAGTCGTGACCGCATCACGTGCGTATAAATTTGCGTGGTCCCCACGTCGGCGTGACCCAGCATGACCTGCACGCTCCGCAGATCTGCGCCGCCTTCCAGCAGGTGCGTCGCGAAGGTGTGCCGCAGTACGTGCGGGCTCAGATTGCGGAACATGCCCGCCGAATTCCCGTGCCCGCGCAGCAGCTTCCAGAAACCCTGCCGCGTCATCCGCGTGCCCCGCGCCGTCACGAACAAATAGCGACTCGAACGACCCTTCAGCAACTGCGGCCTCTGTCCAGCGCAATAGTCGGAGATTGCCGCTAGCGCTTCACGCCCTACCGGCACTAACCGCTGCTTATTGCCTTTCCCGATAACCCGAACCACACCCTCCGATTCGTCCAGGTCGCTCACCCGCAGCTGAATCAATTCGCTAACCCGTAGCCCCGTCGCATAAAGAAGCTCCAGCATGGCGCGGTCCCGCAGGCCCACCCGACCACTCTCGGGCGCTTGTAGCAACCCGTCTACCTGATGCGCGCTCAGGAACTTCGGCAGTGCATTACCAAACTTGGGTGCAACCAGCAGTTCCGCCGGATTCGTCTTTACTTCGCCTTCTTCCGTAAGGAACCCGAAGAAACCGCGCAGTGTAGTGATCTGACGGGCAACGGACCGGTTCGATAGCTTCCGCACCTGCAGTTTGTCGACATAGCGGCGCAGCGTTTCGAGCGTAACTGATTGCAACGAAACATCTTTAATGAACACGGCAAAGCTCGCCAGATCGCGCCGATAGGCATCCAGGGTGTTCGCCGACAAGCCCTTCTCAATCCGGCAATACTGCAGGTATGCTCGCAATTGCGCCTCGAAGCTGACCTGCCGGTTCATTGTGCCAATGATACAATAATCGCGAAATTGTTTGAAACAATCGTGAAATTGTCGGCCAGCGGGCACTCTCCGGCGGTTTCAGCGTGACTGCTTCAACTGCCAAACGTTCAATCCTCTACCGCTTTGATCGCCAGCCGTTCGAAGTCCTGGTCAGCGCGGGCACCTATTTATACGAGCAAGAAATCGAGTGCATCACGCCCGATGGCCTGCTTCACCGCGTTCCCTTCGATCAGGTGAAGGCTCTCTGCTTCTTTTCAGAGCCCGGCTCAGCCGACCTCTTCACGGCGCATCGATTGTTCGAACGCCGTCCCAAGGTTCCCGGTCTCTGGACCCGCTTCACTTTCAAAGACGGCGACCTTCTCGACGGAATCCTATCCCACAACCTGCTCGAATGGCCGCTAGCCGGCTATCTCATTACGCCGCCGCGCGCAGGGTCCGCTCGCCAGCGCGTATTCATCCCGCGAACTGCGGTTATGGGAACGGAGCTGCGAGGTGTGGTCGGGCGCTCCGCCGTGGCCTCCCGTCAGAGAACGCAACAACCTCAGGGGGAACTCGACGACGCGCGGGCGCAACTTAGGATGTTTGACTAACTTGGCAATCGCGGCCCGCGCTATGTTTGATTGGCATAGGCAGCGGAGCATAGGCGATACTCCCACAAGCGTGTCCATTCTTCTCGCCCGCGCAGCGCTACCAGCGCCAACTCTGTGACAGGAAAGCGCGGGGGACATTGGGAGCTATTCCAGGCCACCTGTGCCAAGCGTTTGATCTCCTCAACCGCATGACTATCACCGATGGCGCCAATTGTCACGTGGGGATGAAACGGGAATTCTTCTTCGTGCGCGAATTCGTCCTGGTTTAACTCCGCGTGCAGAAGTTCTAAGGTTCGGCCGCCCTGGTTTACCTCGAGAAAAAGCACATTGCTGCCGGAAAACACTCGCACGCTCGAGAGTTCCACGGTAAAGCTGGCCCAGTGGTTCAGAATCGCGCTGAGTTTCTGCGTTACTTCCTCGATGGGCAGCGACAACGGTCGCGGCGGAAGAACAGTAAGGTGCGGCTCCGATGTGATCACAAGGGGCAGTGTGCGCCGCAGCTCGATGAGCCAGGAACGAAGTGGGTCGGGCAGATATGCCACTAGCGTGAACGCATTTTCTTCGAAAAACAAAACAGTTCTATTTTCGCTGAATTATTCGGTTATGAGCGAATAAATAATCGCTTATAGAGGGGAACTCGGCTGAATTTCCGGTTTCGGTTCTGGCACTAGCCATGTCGCTTTCTCAATGCCTACGTACTTAGCTATGTGAAGTGCGCTGCCTGAGGCGTCGGTCGCAATTTCTTCCAGCAGATCGCCCGTGTGCAGCGGATCACCGTTTGCTGCCAGCGCCTTCCACGCCGCATAGGGTGACGCTGCTTCAATCTCGCCCGTCGCTTCGTAGTCCTTCGGCTTCACCATCGCCGGACCGCCTGTGTGTGCCGCCCATCTGAACTGCTCGCGAGGCCCGTCTTTCATTCGGTAGATACGAAAAACCATCAACGCAACAGTCTACCGCCGTCGCGTTTCTAATGCTTTGCCTCACCCATTTGTCACAATGTCAAGGGGCGAGTTTGTCACTTCGTAAATGCGCAAATACTGGATCCCTTTGGTCTTGTTGGCTCTGCTCGGACTATGGTGGGGGCTCAGCCATCGTGACTCGGCTCCCCTTATTCATTTCGCGACAGCCAAACAAACGCGCATCGAAAGCTCGGTTTCCACCAACGGCAAAGTAGAGCCTGTCGACTGGGCTGCAGCGCGCGTTGAGAGCGCCGGCGTTGTGCGCTCCATTAAGGTGCAGCGCGGGCAAAACGTCAAGGCCGGCAAGACGCTCGTCCTGCTTGACACCACGGCCGCGCAATCCGATCTCGCAGGCGCACTCGCCCGCCAACAGGAAGCGCAGGCAGAAACGCAAACGTTGGTCGCCGGGGGAAAGGCTTCCCAGCTCGCCAATCTCGACGACTCCATTCGCGGCGCCCAGACTGGAGTTGATGTCGCGCAGCGTAACTACCAGGCCATCCAGCGCCTCGCCTCACAGCAAGCCGCGACAACGCTCCAATTGAACGATGCAAAAGACTCGCTTGATCGCGCCAAGATAAATCTCTCGTCCTTACAGGACCAACGCCGCACCCTCGTCACCGCCAGCGACAAAGCCGTCGCACAGGCCCGCTTGTATGATGCGCAGGCAGCGGTCGGTCTGGCGCAACATCGCGTCGGCCTCGGTGACATTCGCGCGCCCATCTCGGGAACGCTCTATCAGTTCGATCTCAAGCTCGGCGCCTATATGCAACCCGGCGAGTTAGTCGGTCTCATCGGCGATCTCGATCAAGTGAAGGTCATCGTATATGTGGATGAACCGGATCTCGGCCGTGTCGCCGTCGGCATGCCGGTCATCATCACCTGGGACGCCATTCCCGGTCAGAAGTGGTCCGGTCGCGTCGACAAATTACCCACTGAAGTGACGTCCCTCGGCACGCGCACCGTCGGCGAAGTGACCACCATTGTCGATAACCCCAATCACGATCTCATCCCGGGCGTCACCGTTAACGCGACCATCATCTCCAAAGTTGTTCCCGACGCTCTCGCCATCCCCAAAGCCGCTCTCCGCGTCATCCAAGGCGTCAACGGAGTCTTCAAGCTGAATGGCGGCGACCACCTGGCCTGGACGGCTGTGAAAGCCGGCGTCAGCGATATCAACAATGTCCAGATACTCGACGGCCTCAGCAAAGGAGACAAGGTCGCCGACCGAGTCATCGAACCTAGTGACGCCGAGATCGTCAGCGGCATGCGCGTCCGCCCGGCTGTGGACTGAGCTTGGCCTGGCTAGCGACTCCGGCGAGGGCGGTCCGCTGGCTGACCGGTTCGTTATGGCAAGTTCACTAGCGTTGCGCTCTCTGCCAACACCGCAGCCGCATCCGCTTCGCTGAACTCCTGCGTCTTTGACGAATGATTCATCGAGCAGAACTTCGGCCCGCACATGCTGCAGAATGCCGCGTCCTTGAACCCTTCTTCGGGGAGCGTCTCATCGTGCATCGCCTCAGCCGTTTCAGGGTCGAGCGAAAGCGCGAACTGTTTGCGCCAGTCAAACGCAAAACGCGCCCGAGAAAGCTCATCATCGCGGTCGCGCGCACCCTTGCGGTGACGCGCCACATCGGCCGCGTGCGCAGCAATCTTGTAGGCGATAATGCCTTGCTTCACATCTTCGCGATTCGGCAGGCCCAGGTGCTCTTTGGGCGTCACGTAACACAGCATAGACGCTCCATGCCACCCGATCATCGCCGCGCCAATGGCGGAGGTAATGTGGTCATAGCCAGGTGCGATGTCCGTGACCAGCGGCCCCAGCGTGTAGAACGGCGCTTCGTAGCACATCTCGCGCTCCTTCTCCACCTGCAGCGCTATCTGGTCGAGCGGAATGTGCCCTGGACCCTCGATCATCACCTGAACGTCGTGTTCCCATGCCTTTTTCGTCAACTCGCCTAATGTCTTCAGCTCGGCAAACTGTGCCGCATCGCTTGCATCGGCAAGACAGCCCGGACGAAGTCCGTCGCCCAGTGAGAAGCTCACGTCATGCTTTTGAAAGACCCTACATATTTCATCGAAATGTTCGTAGAGCAAGTTCTGCTTGTGGTTCTTGACCATCCATTCGGCCAGGATGGCGCCGCCGCGGCTGACGATGCCGGTGATGCGCTTGGTGGTGAGTGGGATGTACTGGACCAGCACGCCTGCATGAATGGTCATGTAGTCGACGCCTTGTTCAGCCTGTTCCTCGATGACCTCGAGCATGACCTTGATGTTGAGGTCTTCCACCCGCCGCACACGGCTGAGAGCTTCGTAAATCGGCACCGTGCCGATCGGTACGGGCGATGCGTCGATAATGGCTTGCCGGATCGTCGGAATATCACCGCCGGTCGAGAGATCCATCACCGTATCGGCCCCGAATTTGACCGCATAAGCGAGTTTGCCAAGTTCCTCGTCGATGTTGGACGTGGTGGCTGAATTACCGATGTTGGCGTTGATTTTGCACTTCGACTCCACGCCGATGCACATCGGCTCCAGACGGCTGTGGTGGATGTTCGCCGGAATGATCATCCGCCCGCGCGCCACTTCGTCGCGAATCAACTCCGCGCTGAGGCGCTCGCGCTGGGCGATGTACTCCATCTCGCCAGTGATCACGCCTTTGCGGGCGTAGTGCATTTGCGTTCGCACCGCATCGTTGAGACGCGGCGCGATCCACTCGTTCCGATTCATGTACCGATTATAGGTTCGTTCGGTGATGCCCGCCTTGCGTACATCTACATGGCTGGAAGAGCACGTTTCTAAGCCGTACCAGTCTTGTGCACGTATTTCCGTGGTCCGGCACCGCGAGGTGATCGAAATTCACCGCCAGCCGGGAAGCGCAGGCGCCGAACCGTCCGCGCTTGGGCAGTAACCTTATCCGCCAGATCCGCCGATGTGCTCGGGTACAGCGGTGACATGATCGCCATCAACCCGCCGAGCGCTGAACCTTTATCACCACAGTTTCCCGGACCACCTCAGCCCCAGCCGCCAGAGTCGCGGCTCGCCGATATTCGCATTGGGTGTCAGCGCAACCAAATAGGTGCGTCCCAGGAGATTCTCTACTGTGCCAACCGCGGAGAGCCTGGAGGTGATCCGTTGCTGGGCCGTCAATCCCACCGTCGCGAAACCGGGCAGGAGAAACTGGTTCAGGTCGTCGTCGAACTGCAAGCCGAACGCGCGCACCCCCGCTGAGATCAGCGTCGTCTTGAAATTGTAGGTAAGCTGCGCCGTCCCTTGCTGCTTCGGGATCTCCGGAATACGTTGCCCCGTTGCCAGCCGCGCATCGGCGTACATGTATCCGGCTTCAGCCGTCCATCTGTTCCAGCGGCGATTCACGTTCGCTTCGATCCCGCGGGAAAGTGCGGCGGGGAAGTTCTCTCGCATCCGGAGGATCGATGTCGGCGTCGTGCTAAGGGTCGCGTTATCTATCAGATTCCCCAATTCATTGCGGAACAGAGTGAGTGACAAACGGCTCCGTTCGCCCGTCCAGTCAAACCCCGTCTCCACGCCCGTCATGCTTTCGGGAACGAGTTGCGGATTCGCGAGCGTAAGGGCATTGCCAACTCGGAATTGCCGATACAGCTCGTTCAACGTCGGTGCACGGAAGCTGCGATATCCCGATGCGCGTAATCGGAACCGTCCCAACCCGACCGCCATTCCCGCGTTCGGACTGAGAAACGTCTCGCCATTCAATCCCGTAAACGTATGCCGAATGCCGGCGAAGAACTTCACCCGGCTGACACTCACATCGGCTTGGCCGAAAAGCCCATGCTCGACAAGTGTTCCACCGCTCGGCGTCAGGACGTGGGTTGAATAGGAATAGTCGTAGCTGATGCCATGCGCGTCGTCGACATCGGCGCCAACAATCGTGTTCCACTTGAAGACGCCCGTTTGCCCATGGTGCTGCCAATACGCGGCGCCGCCCCAGTCATTCACCGGCACCGTCTGCCTCGAGGTGAGCGTCTCCGTGTTCCGGTTGAGCGACACGCTTGAGTACGTGCTATGAAACTGCTCCTGTGTGTGAAACCCGGTTACCGAGACCTGATCGTTCGTCCAGCTATGCGAATAATGTCCGCCGATTGTGCCCAATCCGGTCGAATTGTGCGTCAGTTCCGTGCCGTTATGCCGCTCCTCCGCCAGGATGTCGACATGAATCGCCAGCCGGTCTTTCTGCCCCATATAATCAAGGATCATGGCGCCCGTTGCGAAGCGCACGTTCGCCTCGTTGTCCGCCTTCCCGCGGATGCTCTTCGGCACAATATAATAACCATCTGTAGTGAAGCCGCGTGACTGCACGGTGAGTCCCCATGGTCCCCACGTGTCCGAATAAGCGGCCGACACGTCCGCCGTTCCTTCATTTCCGCCGAGCGCGTTCAGATAGAAGTGTTGGTGCTCTGGAGTCGGCGAGAACAAAGAAATGGTCCCTCCCATCGCCCGGTCGCCAAACACAGCCGTCGACGCGCCACGATCAATATCTACTTCGCTGACGAACGATGGATCGACGCGGCTCCAATACACCCAGCCGCCAAACGGATCATTGATAGGGATGCTGTCCCAGAGAACCAGCGTGCGACTTGCACCGCTTGAACCGGTCGCCCGCAGCGAAACTCCCTGTGTCGTCGGATTTGCAACCAGACTGGACGTCCGGCGATACAGGCTGAAGCCGGGTACCTGGCGCAGCACGTCATCAAGGTTCACGCCCGGCGTATTCTCAAGCTGCTTCTGATCCAGAACGGTAATCGACGCCGGCGTCTCGGTCGACAACGTGTCTGTGACAGTAATCGTCGTCTTCAGCGGAGGCGGCGTACTGGTCTGCGCTCCCGCTGCCATGCAAAGTAGAGTGAGCGCCAAACACGCTTTGTTCGAACTTAAGTAGATTTGCAAACGTATCCTAGAGGTACATCACCATGCCCGAGTACGCAATAGAAACTGTACAACTCGGCAAAGTCTACTATTCGCGCTTCGGCGGCCGGAAGATCCCGGCCGTTACCGATCTGAGCCTGCGCGTTCCGCCGGGTGTGAAGTTCGGATTGCTCGGCCCGAACGGAGCGGGGAAGACAACGTTCGTCAAGATGCTGCTCTCGGCGGTGCATCCGACGTATGGCACTTCGAAGCTGTTTGGCCGCAACAGCGAAGAGCCGGAAGCGCGCCGCCCCGTCGGTTACCTTCCGGAAAATCATCGCTTCCCGACCTATCTCACGGGCAACGCCATGCTCGATTTCTACTCGGCTCTCTCAGGCCTGCCCGCTGTCGATCGAAAGCGTCGCGTCCCCGAGCTTCTGGAACTTGTCGGTCTTCGCGACTGGGGTGACGTGCGCATCAAGAAGTATTCGAAGGGTATGTTGCAGCGGCTCGGCCTTGCGCAATCGCTGATTCACAATCCGCGTCTGCTGGTTCTGGATGAACCCACAGACGGTGTCGATCCAGTCGGCCGGCGGCATATCCGTGACATTCTGGACCGTCTCACCGGAACCGGCGTAACTGTCTTCATCAACTCGCATCTGCTCGGCGAAGTAGAAGCCTTCTGCGATTACGCGGCCATTCTGGACAAAGGCCGTCTTGTGCTCGAAGGCGAGATCCGCAAACTGACAGCAGGGCGAGGGTATCGCATCACGGCCGGGAACCTCAGTGCTGAAGCAATAGAAAAGCTGCGTTCTGCAGGCGCGGTCTTCGCGGCCGCATACATTCAAGCTGCAACGCGCGACGAAGCGAACGAACTGATCGACATCATTCGCGCCACTGGTGGACTGATCGAATCCATGGAAGCGTCAACCAGCAGTCTCGAAGACGTCTTCATTCGCGCCACGCAGCAGGGGAAGGCAGCATGACCTCTGTCTGGGGCGCACTCATCAAAGACACGTTTCAGGAAGCTCGCGCGCGATGGCTGTTCTGGGGACTGTTCGGGCTCTCGACTCTGCTGATCCTGATCTTCCTGTTCGTGCTGAAGATCGATCTGGTGGAAGGCGCAATCTCCATCATGGGCATTCAAGGCAGCACCCGGGCCCTTACGATACAGGCATTCGTGCGAAGGTCTTACTCCTTCATCTCAATGTTTTTGTACATTTGGGGCACCGAGCTCGCGATCTTCGCCTCTTCCGGTCTCATTCCGAGCGTTCTCGAACCGGGCCGCATCGCTCTCCTGCTTTCAAAACCCGTGCCTCGGACTGTTCTGCTGTTAGGCCGTTTCGCTGGCAATGTTCTGGTTGTCGCAATTAATCACATCTATCTGGTTGGAGCGATTTGGATCATCATCGGCCTGAAGACGCACATGTGGGAGCCGCGCTTCCTGCTCGCCATCCCAACCTGCCTGTTCATCTTCAGCGTCCTGTTATGCCTGGTGACGTTGATCGGCGTCATCACCGAATCGGCTGCCCTTTCCGTCATGATCACGACGGCGGTCATGGTAATTAGCGCGATTCTCGCGCAGCGGCAACTGATGATGCGAGTCCTCAGCTCAGAGTTTTCACGCGATATATGGAGCGGGTTGTACTGGATTGTGCCGAAGTTCTACGATCTTGCGACCGTAATGATGCAGACCATTGTGTTTGACCGCAATCCCAACTGGACAACGCCCATCTGGACATCCGGCGCGTTTGCAATACTGATCCTCTCGGGAGCGCTCTATATTTTTGGAAAGCGGGACTTCTGAGTGCGGGTACTACTCACTGCTTTTGCTGCTGTAGCCCTGCCATGGTTCAGCTCTTGTACGCGCACACCCATGCGTGGCGTCACGGTTGATCCGGCGTTTCGAACGTTGATTCCGCCAGATACGAGCACGCTCTCCGGTATGGAATGGGACGCGCTAAAAGCGAGCCCCTTCTACCAGCGTCATCAGCACGATCTGAACATCCCCTCCTTCAACGCAGCCGTCGAGCGTATGGGCATCAATCCCTTGCGCGATCTCTCGAACCTGCTTGTGGCTTCAAACGCAACAGACTACCTTTTCATGGAGCGAGGCCGCTTCAACGCCGACGATTTGCAGAAGCGAATAGTGTCTGGCGGTGCACGTGAGACAACGTATAAGGGTCACAAGGTCCTCGGCAATGCCACCGGTGCGATGGTCTTTTTCAAGAGCGTTGCTCTCGAAGGGGACGATGCCGCGGTGCGGCGCGCCATCGACCTCGAGAGCGCTGGTGAAGGTGAAGTTCCAGAAGAGTTGGCGGAGCGGTTGCGTACGCTCGACAAGCGCGATCAAATCTGGACAGTAAGCCGCGCTGGCTTGGCTTATGCGAATCTGCCTATGAAGGCCGACATTTCAAGCGCTTTGGCCAACATCACAGGATCGATTAGCGGCACAACCGCGGGCATCTACGTCGATAGTGGCTTCCACCTCAGTATCGAGCTCCAATGCAAGTCCGACGCGGGCGCGACGCGCGTCCACGATGCTCTGCGGGGATTGATTGGCTTCGGTCGGCTCTCAACGAGAGATAACGAACAAGACCTGCTTCGAGCGTACGACTCAATACAGGTTGATAAGTCAGATCAAACAGTAAAGGTGCGGACAGATCTCAGCGGAGACGTTGCGGACAAGCTGCTGGACAGTGTTTTAGCTCTGAAACATTCGCACTAAAGCTAATTAGCGCTATAGCGTGCTCTTGCCGCCCTCGCTAATGTAATTGCGATTCCACGCAGGAATTTCAACCTTTACGTCGCCCTTCACTACCGCTTGGCAGCCCAGCCGCGAGCGCAACGTCAGACCTGGCGCCATATCGAGGCGGTCGAGTTCATCATCTTCGGCTTCGGACAGATTCTTTTCGCCTTCCAGGACAATTACATGACAAGTTGTACAAGCGCAGCTACCGCCGCAAGCGTGCTCAAGATGAATGTTGAAATTCAGCGCGATATCTAACAGAGATTCTCTTTTACCGTGATCGCTATACGGCAACTTGCCCGATTCAAACTCCACCGTGCGATCTTCGGGCAAGAAAGTTACTTTCGCCACACCTCGATTGTAGCGGCTCGATGCTTGATTGCATTCTTGATCTCCGATACTGAAAGCTAGTGTTTCAGGACATACAACATAGGCTGGCTCGCGCCTTTGAGGAACAATTGCGAGTGAAATTTCAGATTGAGTTGCCCGTGTCGCTCGAGCAGCCGAAGCAGGCTGGATTCGGCGAGTTGGCAGTGCCGGTCGCCTTTCAACTTGCGCGGCAACTGAAGAAACCGCCTAAACAAATTGCGGAAATCCTGTTGGATGGTCTACAGCCGATATCCGGCGTGGCGTCGCTCGAAATCGCGGGTAACGGCTATATCAACGTTCGTCTGGACCGGGCCGCTTACGCCCAGGGACTCGTCTCACCAGCCGGCTTAACCGAACCCACAGTCGGTCGCGGCTGCAAGATCATCGTCGAGCACACGAACATCAATCCCAATAAAGCTGCGCACATAGGCCACCTTCGCAACGCGATTTTAGGCGACACCTTCGTTCGCATGCTGCGCCAGCGCGGGGAACAGGTTGAGGTACAGAACTACATCGACAACACAGGCGTGCAAGTCGCGGATGTTGTCGCAGGCTTCCATTACATGGAAAAAAAGAGGCCTGCCGATGTCCAGCTTCTAATCGATAACCCGGCGATTCGTTTTGATTATCTTTGCTGGGACCTCTACGCACGCATCTCGACGTTCTATAAAGAAGACCCGGCCTCTCTTGCCTGGCGCGCCGAAACCCTGCACGGCATCGAATCCGGTGAAGGCGAACTGGCGGAAGTTGGGTACATCGTAGCGGATGCCATCGTCAAAGCACATTTGAAAACGATGTACCGGCTGGGCATTCAGTACGATGTCCTCCCGCGGGAAAGCGAAATCCTGCATTTGCAGTTCTGGGCGACTGCGTTCGAGCTTCTGAAACAGCGCGGCGCCATCTACTTCGAAACGGAAGGTAAAAACAAAGGCTGTTGGGTAATGCCCGCGTCTGCCTTCCGCGAGAGTGCTGCCCAGGAACAAGATAACGACGGTGTAGACGACAGCAAAGTGATTGTACGCTCTAACGGGACTGTGACGTACGTCGGCAAAGATATCGCCTATCAACTCTGGAAATTCGGGCTGTTGGGAAAAGACTTCTTCTACCGCCCGTGGTCTGCTTATCCGGACGGCCATCAGGTCTGGGTGACGAGTGATCAGTCGTCTGACCAGCAAGCGCCACATTTCGGCGGGGCAGCGAAAGTCTACAACGTGATTGATTCGCGCCAGTCCTATCTGCAGGACGTGGTTGTGGCCGGCTTGCGCGCGCTCGGTTTCGGGGCGCAGGCCGATGCATCTATCCACTTCTCCTACGAAATGGTCGCCTTGTCGCCTCGCACATGTGCGCAGATGGGAATACCGCTTTCTGAAGAAGACAAGCGGCGCCCCTATGTCGAGGTGTCCGGCCGCAAAGGCTTGGGCGTCAAAGCGGACGATCTGATTGATCAGCTCATTGAAACTGCGCTCGCCGAAGTAGAATCGCGTCATCCTGAAGAGCCCGCGGACAAACGCCGGCATATCGCGGGACAGATTGCCATCGGCGCGCTACGGTACTTCATGCTGAAGTTCACACGCAACTCAGTGATCGCGTTTGACCTTCAGGAGGCGCTGGCGTTTGAAGGTGAGACTGGGCCCTACGCGCAATACAGCGCCGTACGGGCAGCTAATATTTTTCGCAAATATGCTGAGCGCTTCGGCGAGTTGCCGGCATTCGAAACGGTCCTGAATACGGACGCGCTCAAAGACTTTTTCGAGAACGACAGCTTTTGGCAGCTTCTGCTGCTCGCTTCGAAATCGGGCAGCGCTATCGAACGCGCTGTTGCCTCAGGAGAGCCGGCCCACCTTGCAAAGTATGCTTTCCAACTGGCGCAGGCGTTTAATAATTTCTATCACGATCAGCGCGTGATCACAGAAGAAGACGAGACGCGCCGAATTCTGCTGCTTTGGCTGACGAAGTACCTATACTCCCAACTCGTTAGTACGCTCGGAGTGCTCGGCATTTCAGTTCCGGAGTACATGTAAGCCTGCAATAAACTGGAATTGCAATGGCCAGCAAAGATACGTTTGGCGCTGCGGCAACGCTGCACGTCAACGGCAAAGATTACCAGATCTTTCGCCTCAGTTCGCTCGACAAACTCAGCGGGGTCAAAGTCCGAAAGATCCCTTATTCGATTCGAATTCTGCTCGAAAACCTGCTTCGTTTCGAAGACGACAAGACCGTTAAGGCAAGCGACATCGAATATGTCGCCAAGTGGGATCCCAAGCTAACAGCGCAGGAGGTGCAGTTCCGCCCGGCTCGAATCCTGCTGCAGGACTTCACCGGTGTGCCCTGTGTTGTGGATCTTGCGGCTATGCGCGACGCACTGAAGAAGATGGGCGCCAACCCGGAACTGGCCAATCCCCTGATTCCGGCGGATTTGGTCATTGATCACTCGGTTCAGGTGGACGCTTTCGGTTCGGCGCAGGCCTTTCAGGAGAACGCGATTCTCGAATTTGCCCGCAATCAGGAGCGCTACGCGTTTCTGCGCTGGGGGCAGAAGGCGTTTAGTAATTTCCGGGTCGTCCCGCCGGATACCGGCATTGTTCACCAGGTGAACCTGGAGTACCTGGCCCCTGTTGTGTTCGGCGATTCTTCCAAAGGCGTTCTGCAGGCGTATCCGGACACGCTGATGGGCACCGACTCACACACAACGATGATCAACGGCGTGGGCGTAGTTGGCTGGGGTGTCGGGGGCATCGAAGCCGAAGCCTGTATGCTTGGCCAGCCGATCTCAATGCTCCTGCCGCAAGTGGTTGGGTTCAAGCTGAGCGGCAAGTTACCCGAAGGCGCCACCGCAACTGACCTGGTTCTCACCGTGACTCAGATGTTGCGCAATAAGGGCGTAGTGGGTAAGTTTGTCGAATTCTACGGTCCGGGCGTAAGCGCGCTGCCCGTCGCCGATCGCGCAACCATCAGTAATATGGCGCCCGAATATGGCGCGACGATTGGATTCTTCCCGATTGACCAGGTCACTCTGGAGTATCTGCGCTTGACGAACCGGCCGGAAGAGCAGGTCCGTTTAGTGGAAGCTTATGCAAAGGAACAAGGCCTGTTCCTGACCGAAGATTCTCCCGATCCGACATACACCGATACGGTTTCGCTCGATCTCTCCAAAGTTGTGCCGTCCCTGGCCGGCCCCAAGCGTCCGCAGGATCGCATCGATCTTCCCGACGTGAAATCGAACTTTCTCGATGCGCTGGGTCATCCGCCGAAATCCGCGGAAGTGAGTGTCAACAGCCACAAAGAAAAGCTTCGCGACGGCGCGGTCGTGATTGCCGCCATCACAAGTTGTACCAACACTTCCAATCCGTCCGTCATGGTTGCCGCCGGTCTGTTGGCCAAGAAAGCCGTCGAGAAGGGACTGACTGCCAAGCCGTGGGTGAAAACGTCCCTCGCGCCCGGATCCAAGGTCGTTTTTGATTATCTGAGCGATGCCGGACTTATGCCCTACCTTGAGAAACTGAATTTCCATTTGGTGGGCTACGGTTGCACGACTTGCATCGGCAACAGCGGTCCGCTTCCTGAAAATGTAGCTGCGGCAGTGAACGAAGGCAAATTGAATGTTGCGGCCGTGCTCAGCGGAAATCGCAATTTTGAAGGGCGCGTGAATCCGCTGGTTCGCTCGAACTATCTCGCTTCGCCGCCCTTAGTCGTCGCTTACGCCATTGCAGGGCGCATCGACATCGACATCACCAAAGAGTCGCTTGGAAAAGACAAAGACGGGAAAGACGTCAAGCTGAAAGACATCTGGCCATCGCCTCAAGAAGTGGAACGAGTAGTCAGACACTCCGCCCGCACTGAATTCTTCGCAAAGGAGTACGCCGAAGTCTTTACCGGCGACGCGAACTGGAATTCGCTGAGAGTTCCCGAAGGCAGCATCTACGAGTGGACCGGTGACTCCACTTACATTAAGCAGCCTCCGTACTTTGAGACGCTGGTCGATCCTGGAAACTCGGTGCAAGACATGACCGGCTTGCGCGTGCTCGCAGTCTTAGGTGATTCCGTGACCACCGATCATATTTCTCCCGCAGGGTCGATCCCTGTGGATAGCCCGGCGGGCAAGTATCTGATCAGCCTGGGCGTAAGACCGGCCGATTTCAATAGCTACGGCGCACGCCGCGGTAATCACGAAGTGATGGTGCGCGGCACGTTCGCAAATATCCGGCTGAGGAATTTCATGGTGCCGGCGGTAGAGGGCGGCTGGACGCGTCATATGCCGGACGGCGAACAGATGTTTATCTATGATGCGTCTGTCCGCTATCGCGCCGAACACGTACCGCTGATTGTGATCGCCGGCAAGGAATACGGCTCCGGCTCGTCGCGAGACTGGGCCGCAAAGGGTACGCTGCTCCTCGGCATGCGTGCCGTCATCGCGGAAAGCTTCGAGCGCATCCACCGCTCAAACCTGGTGCAAATGGGTGTGCTGCCGCTGCAGTTCCTCACTGGCCAAACACGCGACACGATCGGCATCACGGGTGAAGAAACATTTGCCATCACGGGTATACCAGTAGCGCTCGCTTCCGGTGGCAACGTGCAGGTGACTGCGACGCGGCCTGACGGCAAAACTATCGAGTTTCAAGCCAAGGCGCGCATCGATACGCCGCAGGAAGCCGAGTACTACCGCAGCGGGGGAATTCTGCCATACGTCCTGAGACAGCTAACCGGCAACAGCGCTGCTACAGTTTAGAGTGCGCACCTCAGGAAAGAGGAGGCGTAATCTCTAACCGTGTGATTAAGTGCAGATGAAAAGCCGTGTGCCGTTGCTCGTCTCAGCCGGCATCATCTACCGCGACGGGCGTGTGCTCGTGGGCCAGCGCCGTCGCGGTGACCGCCACGCGTATAAATGGGAATTTCCCGGCGGAAAAGTCGAATACGGCGAATCGCCGCAAGATGCGCTGGTGCGCGAACTCTCCGAGGAACTCCAGATCGAGGCGACCGTCGGGACAGAACTGGCTCGCTACGAGCACGATTACCCGAGTGGCAGCCGTGTGCATCTGCTGTTCTTTGTCGTTCCTGAGTTTGCTGGCGAACCAAAGGCTCGAGTATTTGAGCAGATCTGCTGGACCGATCTCCATGTGTTGCCCACGCTCGATTTTCTTGATGGTGATCTGGATTTCGTTCGCCGCCTAGCGCGCGGCGACTTCGCTCATCAGTTGAGGACTGCTTAGTTTTCCTAATCCAAGTCGAACGGCCGCTTTGGCGGCGCGCCGCTCTTGTCTTCCTTTGCCTGCTTGAGCAACTCCTCAAACTTCTTTTCGCGAATCTTTTCGCCGCTCAGGTGAGACGCAAAGCTCTTCTCAAACACGTCGTTACGGCGCGCGGCTTCACCTTTGAGATTTTGCACCGCCGCACTCAGGTCCTCGATGGAGGGTTTTTTTTCCGGCTCGCGATGATGCAGAACCACTTGCGTTTCGGGATCGATCTTCAGCGTCGCGCCGCAGCAGGGGCACAGCACTTCGAACGCTAAACTTTGCGCCTTCGCCATACGGGAATCGTAACGCAGCCCGGCAGCCAAGCGGTGCTTGGTCAACACAGGCAAGAAGTCGCCAAGTGGGTGCCCTTTGGCAGCGCAGGCGTTGCCGGGCGTAACTTAGACGAACTGCTATGCTGCGAAAGCCTCACCCTGTTCTCCATGCCGAACTCGCTTCTCGACTGGGTTGCGCACTATGGCTACGCTGGTCTATTCGCGCTTCTAACGCTCGGAATAGTTGGCTTGCCGGTTCCGGATGAGACGCTGCTGGTGTTCTCGGGGTACCTGATTTCACGCGGGCAACTGAATCCTTTCCTGACTTACTTAGCGGGTTGGGGCGGCAGCATGTGCGGTATCTCTCTGAGTTATTGGCTGGGCCGAACTCTAGGTCACAGTGCTGTGCTGCGATTCGGCAAATACCTGGGAGTGACCCAACAACGCCTGGAACGCACGCACCAATGGTTTCAGCGCACAGGCGAGTGGCTGCTGGCGTTTGGATACTTCCTCCCGGGCGTGCGGCACTTTACGGCGCTGGCGGCCGGTACATCGGAACTCGAGTTCCGCACTTTCGCTATCTTCGCCTGGTCAGGGGGTGCCGTCTGGGTCGCGGCATTCCTGTCCGTCGGCTATTTTGTCGGTGAGAACTGGCAACGCGGCCTCGCTCTGGTTCATCGCTATACCTTCCCGGCGGCTGCAGTTCTCCTCGCTGTTGCGGCGCTCGCGTGGCTGATTCGCCGCAAATTGCAGAAATTGTAATCCATCGCTTTGTTACCTTCAACAGGTAAGGGAATCCATGCGATATTCATCCGTTTTCTGGCTTGGAGCCGTAGCTCTCGTCGTCAGCTCTTCTAACGCATTACGGGCCCAGGAGTCTGTCCCGACGCAAAGCGGAGTGGACCTGAAAGCCATCGACAAGAGCGTGGATCCGTGCACCGATTTCTATCAATACGCATGCGGCGACTGGATCAAGTCGAATCCCGTTCCGCCCGAATATGCGGCGTGGGGCCGATTCAACGAGTTGCAGAACAGAAATCTCGAAGTGCTTCACAGCATTTTGGAGGACGCGGAAAAGCACCCGAATGCGGCCGCGAGCGATCAGAAGATTGGCACGCTATATGGCGCGTGTATGGACGAAGCAGCGATTGAGAAGGCCGGATACCAGCCGATTGAGCCGGGTCTTCAGCGTATCAGCGCTCTGACGTTAAAGAACGAGTTGCCGGCCGAAGTCGCGCGCCTGCAGGACGAAGGCATCCCCGTGTTCTTCCGCTTCGGAGCCGGTCCCGACCCGGATAAATCCAGCGTCGAGATCGCGCAAGCCGGTCAGGGCGGCCTGGGCCTGCCCGACAAGAGTTATTACCTCAACCCGAAAGACGAAGAGCTGCGGCAGAAGTACGTTAAGCACATCTCGCGCATGCTACAGCTCATCGGTGTTCCCGCGGCGGACGCGGACGCGCAGGCTAAAGACATCATGGCCCTTGAAACGCGGCTCGCGCAATCGTCGATGGATCGCGTGGACATGCGCAACCCCGATAACACCCATCACAAGATGACGATTGAGCAGTTGCAGGCGCTCACTCCCGATTTCAACTTCCACACTTATCTCGTGGATCGTCATGCTCCGGAATTCACCAGCCTCAACGTTGCCCAACCGGATTTTTACAAGGGCCTGAATACGGCCCTTGCCGACACGAGCCTCGACACGCTGAAGCACTATCTCACGTGGCACTATCTTTCCAGCAACGCGAGCCTTCTGAGCAAGCCATTCGTGGACGAGAACTTCGATTTCTACAACAGAACGCTGAGTGGGACACAGCAACTGCAGCCGCGCTGGAAACGCTGTACTCAGCTTGTAGACCGCAGTCTAGGGGAGGCGCTGGGCCAGAAGTATGTCGCCAAGGCATTCGCGGGCCAATCCAAGCAGATGACCCAGCAATTAGTAGCGATGATCGAACGCGAAATGTCGGTCGATATTGATTCGCTCACCTGGATGAGTGCGGCAACAAAACAGCAGGCCTTGGCGAAGCTTAAAGGCGTCACCAACAAGATTGGTTATCCGGAAAAATGGCGTGACTATTCCAGTGTGAAGATCGTTCCCGGTGAGCTGGTTGGGGATGAAGGACGCGCTCGCCAGTTCGAGATTCATCGCAATCTCACAAAGATTGGACAGCCGGTTGACCGTGGTGAGTTCAACATGACTCCTCCCACAGTCAACGCCTATTACAGTCCGCTCGAAAACAACATCAATTTCCCGGCTGGCATCTTGCAGCCGCCTTTCTATACAGCGGCCGCTGATATGGCCGTGAACTTCGGCGGTGTGGGGGCGGTGATCGGCCATGAGCTGACGCATGGCTTCGACGATCAGGGGCGCCGCTATGATGCCGACGGCAACCTGCGCGACTGGTGGACGCAGCAGGATGCGGACGAGTTCAAGAAGCGCGTGGACTGTATCGTGAATGAGTACAGCGGCTTCAGCCCCGTTCCGGGCGCCAACATCAACGGACGTCTCACCCTGGGGGAGAATGGCGCGGACAACGCCGGCATTCGCCTGGCCTTTATGGCCCTTCTCGGTGGACTGGAGGACGGCACCATCAATAAAGAAAAGCTCGACGGCTACACGCCGCAGCAACGGTTCTTCCTGGGTTTTGCGCAGATCTGGTGTGAGAATCAGCGGCCGGAATCGCTGAAGAATCGCATTCGAACTGATCCGCACTCGCCCGGACAGTTCCGCGTGCTCGGCACCGTCCAGAACATGCCTGAATTCGCGACCGCATTCGGATGCAAAGCCGGCCAGCCGATGGTCTCGGCTAACGCCTGTCGGGTTTGGTAGAAGCGGCGCGTCGTAACGCGCTATTTACACTGAGGGTGTGAACCTTCGGAGATTCATTTTGGCCGCGGTGACCGGGTTAGCCGTCGCGACCTGTGCCGTTGGGCAATCGCAATCGTCTGCATCCCATAGCGGGCTTGATCTTTCGGCTATCGACAAGACTGCCGACCCATGCAAGGACTTTTATCAGTACGCTTGCGGCAACTGGATGAAAAACAATCCGCTCCCCGTAGATCAGAGCCGCTGGGGATCTTTCGACGTTCTGAATGAGCGTAATGAGAATGCCCTGCGCGATATCTTGCAGGACGCGGCAGCCCACCAGAATCGCAGCGCGATTGATCAGAAGATCGGCGGCTTCTACCAATCGTGCATGAACGAAGAGCTCATCCAGCAGCGTGGAACGGAGCCGTTGCAATCGGAGCTCGAACGCATCCGTCATGTCGGGAATCGCCGGGAACTGTTGGACGAAATCGCGCGGCTGCAAGCCCGGGGTATCGACGTTTTCTTCAGCTTTGGGAACGAGCCGGACCCAGATGATGCCCGCATGGAAATCGCGGCGCTGGACCAGGGCGGCATTGGCCTGCCAGAGAAAGATTTTTATTTCCGGACAGATGAGAAGTCGGTGGATATCCGCAAGAAGTATGTGGCTCACATCGCGAGGATGTTCGAACTGATTGGAGTTCCGGCGGATCAGGCTTCGGCGAAAGCCGACCGCATTATGCAACTCGAGACGTCGCTGGCAAAGGCTTCGTTGGATATCACCACACGTCGTGATCCACATAAGACAGTGCACATGATGCCGAGGAGCGAGCTTGCTCAACTGGCGCCGGTCGTTAATTTTGATCAGTTCTTTACCGATCTGCGTTCGCCGGATTTCACCAAGCTGAACGTAGCCGTGCCTGATTTCTTCAAGAACCTTGACACCGCACTAACGGACGACCAGATCGAAAGTTTGCGTGACTACATGACGTGGCACTACCTGGATGGAAGCGCTGCGCTGTTGCCGAAAGCGTTTGTTGATGCCAACTTCGATTTCTATGGGCACGTGCTGTCCGGTACGGAGCAACTGCGGCCGCGCTGGAAGCGATGCGTCTCATCTACGGACGATGCTCTCGGTGAGGCGCTGGGGCGCGTTTTCGTCGAAAAGACGTTCGGCGAAGAAGGGAAGCAGCGAACGCTTGAACTGGTGCACGACATTGAGAAGCAGATGGGTAAGGACATCGAGTCCATCACCTGGATGAGTCCGGCGACCAGACAGGAAGCGCTGGTGAAACTGCACGCCGTAGCCAATAAGATCGGATACCCCGAGAAATGGCGCGACTATTCATCGGTTGATATCAAGGACGACGACTACTTCGGAAACTGGTATCGCGCCACCGAATTCGAAGTCCGGCGCGAGTTGAACAAGATCAGCAAGCCTGTGGACCGCAGCGAGTGGGGGATGACGCCGCCGACGGTGAACGCCTATTACAACCCGACCGAGAACAACATCAATTTTCCTGCGGGCATTCTGCAACCGCCCTTCTACTCCAATAAAGCCGATGATGCGGTGAACTATGGCGCAATCGGCGTAGTGGTGGGCCACGAACTGACGCACGGGTTTGACGATCAGGGACGTAAGTTTGACGCAGATGGCAATCTGAAGGACTGGTGGCAGAAGAAGGATGAGGAGCAGTTCAACAAACTCGCCGATTGTCTGGTAAACGAATATGGCAGCTTCAGCCCCATTCCGGGCGTGGAACTCAACGGCCGCTTGACGCTTGGGGAAAACACGGCAGACAACGGCGGCATCCGTTTGGCTTACATGGCCTTGATAGACGATCTTGTGAACAAGTCCATTCCGCTCTCGAAAAAAGAGGACGGTTATACACAGGCCCAGCAGTTCTTCCTGGGTTTTGCCCAGGTTTGGTGCGAGAACATGCGGCCGGAGCAGGCGCGCACTGATGCGCAAACAAATCCGCACTCGCCGGGTGAATTCCGAACCAACGGCGTAGTGCAAAACATGCCTCAATTCAGTCAGGCATTCGGGTGCAAGCTCGGCGACAAGATGTATGCGGCCCATGCGTGCCGGGTCTGGTAAATACGTTCGATGCAAACAGAAACGATCACTGAAAACCCGCTCCTTACTGAGCGTTTTCCAATCCGGTTTGATGCAGTGAAGGCCGAGCTGGTGGTTCCAGCTATCACCCTACTGCTGGAGCAGATGAAGGCGCGTGTGGCCGATCTCGGCAGACCCGAGTTACCGCGCACTTATGAGAACGTGCTTATCACGCTCGATCGAATAACGGAGCCCCTCGATTACGCCATGAACGTAGTGCGGCACTTGGAAGGCGTCGCCACCTACCCGGAACTACGCACTGCGTACAACGAAGTGCTGGGCCCGGTCAGCCTGTTCTATTCGTCGATCCCACTAGATCCGAATATCTGGGCGGCTGTGAAGACAGTTGCGGAGAGCAAACAGGCTAGAGAACTCTCTCCGATTGACAAGCGCTTTCTTGATAAGACCGTCTCCAGTTTCCGGCGCGCCGGTGCGGATCTCGACGAAGCCGGCAAGCGTCAACTCGAAGCTCTTGATGTCGAGCTGACCAAAATAACGACAAAATTTTCAGAACACGTGCTCGATGCAACCAACGCATACGAGCTGCTTGTCACAGAGGAAGAAAAACTCGCCGGTCTGCCGGATGTTTTCCGCGCGGCCGCACAGGAGAGTGCCAAGAGCAAGGGCCTTTCGGGTTGGCGATTCACCCTGCATGCACCCAGCTATACGCCGCTAATGACGTATCTGGACGACCGCGTAAGGCGGCGGGAGATGTGGGAGGCCTCGAACTCGCGAGCGACCTCGGGTGAACTGGACAATCGCAACCTGATCCTTGAGATTCTGCGGCTACGGCGCGAGAAAGCGAATCTGCTCGGTTACAGAGACTTTGCAGATTTAGTGCTTGAGAACCGCATGGCGCATAACGGCACCGAGGCGCAAGCATTCGTGCAAGACCTCGAAAGCAAAACGCGACCGTTCTTCGAACGCGAGGTAGCGGACATCGAGGAGTTCGGACGCAAACTCGGCTACGAAAAGTTGGAACCTTGGGACGTTACATACGTCTCGGAGAAACAACGCAAGGCTCTCTATGACTTCGATGAAGAAGAGCTTCGGCCTTACTTCCAGCTTGACCGTGTTGTGGCCGGAATGTTCGACATCTTCAGCCGAGTGCTCGGAATTAAGGTGATCGACGAGCCGGGCGTCCCCGTTTGGGATCCGGCGGTGAAGTACTATCGCGTAATCGACGAAGCATCCGGCATTTTGCTGGGCGGCTTCTATACAGATTGGTTCCCGCGCGAAAACAAACGCGGCGGCGCATGGATGGATGGCATCTTTACTGGAGATCCGGACCGGGCAGAGCCGCACCTCGGCGTGATCGCTGGTAATCTCATGCCGCCGGTCGGGGAGATGCCGTCGTTGTTGACCCACCGCGAAGTGGAGACCATCTTTCACGAATTCGGCCACCTCTTGCACCAGCTTGTGGGCCGTGTACGCATCAAATCGCTGGCGTCCATGACGGTGCCGTGGGACTTCATCGAGCTCCCGTCGCAGATCATGGAGAACTGGTGCATGGAGCGCGATGCATTGAATCTGTTTGCGCGTCGTTATCAAAGTGGCGAGCCGATTCCCGACGAACTCTTTCAAAAGATGAAACGAGCGCGCAATTTCATGAGCGCGACGGGGCAGATGCGGCAGCTTGGTTTCGCATTGATGGATTTGAAGCTGCATCGAGAATTCGATCCCCTTTCAAGCGCCGACGTGATGGCTTTTGCGCGCGACATCCTGGCTCGCTTCGCCATTGCCCCGCTCCCGCCCCACTACGGCATGATCGCCAGCTTCACTCATTTGTTTAGTAGCCCCGTCGCCTATGGCGCGGGGTACTATTCGTACAAGTGGGCGGAGGTTCTGGATGCAGACGCGTTCACCCGTTTCCGGCGCGAAGGAATCTTTAATGCCGAAACAGGACTGGAGTACCGACGTCGTATTTTAGAGCGGGGCGATAGCGCTGATGCCGCTCAGTTGTACCGAGATTTCATGGGCCGCGACCCGGACCCGAATGCGTTACTGGAACGCCTCGGGCTTCTGCAAGCGGCATAGCGTTAATGGATAAAATCCAAGATTCAGAGCTTGCCCAGCTCCGCGCAGAGAACCAGCAGCTTCGGCAGGCGCTCGAACAGTGCCGTTCCGCTTGTGAAAAAGCGGTACAGGATCTGGCGCGCAGCCTGGAAGAAGGCCGTGCGGCCACCGAAGACATGCAGCACCTCATTTACGCGGTGAGTCACGATTTGCGCACGCCCCTGCGAGCGATTGCCAGTTACACCCAATTGCTACAACGGCAGTACGCTGCCGACCCGGAAGCGGCGGAGCTCAGTACCTATGCGGCGCAAGGCGTAAAGGACATGAACACGCTGATCGAGGACCTGCTGAAGTATTCGAGGGCCGGTAACTTGCCGCGGCGTTCTAACGTGAGTCTGAACACGCTGCT
The DNA here is from genome assembly GCA_036276155.1 of Bryobacteraceae bacterium. GTDB lineage: Bacteria > Acidobacteriota > Terriglobia > Bryobacterales > Bryobacteraceae > Bog-105. The sequence goes on from DATBEG010000032.1 coordinate 44,430, forward strand.
GCAATGGGCGCGCATGAATCTGGAGCCGAAGCTGCGCGAAACAGGAGGTCGGATTGTTTCTGGCGATCTCCCTGAATTGCATGTGGATGAGTCGCAGTTTGTTCAAGTGCTGCAGCAACTGTTTCTAAATGCGATCACGTTTCGGGGCGAGGCAGCGCCGGTGATTGAGCTGTTGTCGGAAGAAGGAGACCAGGCCCACATCATTTCGGTGCGCGACAACGGCATAGGAATCGAGCCGCGGTATCTGGAAATCGTGTTTCAGCCCTTCAAGCGTCTCGGCCCGAGAGACATCCCCGGCAGCGGCCTCGGCCTGCCCACCTGCAAGAAGATAGTGAAAGCGCATGGCGGACGCATCTGGGCCGAAAGTGCCGGCAAAGGGCAGGGCGCCACGTTCCGGTTCACGGTTCCGTTCTAGACCAATCCGACATGAGCGCTCAGACAAAGCGAACTGAACTTCGGAGATTGCCCAAACGCGGGTCGCACGAACCCGAAATCATTCATGCCATCCTGGACGCCGCGTTTCTGGCGTATGTCGGATTCGTTGTAGACGGACAGCCGTTTGTGATTCCTACGCTGTTCGGGCGGGAAGGGGAGACTCTATACCTGCATGGCTCCGCCGCCAGCCGAATGCTGGCTGAGCTTGCAACAGGCGTTCCTGCATGCGTAACTGTGACATTGGTAGACGGACTGGTGCTCGCTCGGTCCGCGTTTCACCACTCCATCAACTATCGCTCCGTCGTAGCGTTTGGCACGACCCGCAAGATCGAGGGACCGGAACAGAAGAGCCATGCCCTACGCGTAATTTCCGAGCATTTGATGCCGGGCCGGTGGGATGATGTACGCACCCCAACCCTGAAAGAATTAAAAGCGACAGCGGTGCTTGAATTTCTGGTCGAAGAGGCATCGGCGAAGATTCGGCAAGGCCCTCCAATAGATGATGAACCCGACTACGCTCTGCCGTTCTGGGCCGGAATAGTTCCTCTGAGCCTGGAAGCGAAGACGCCTATCGCGGACTCCCGATTGTCAGACATTATAGAAGTGCCACCTACATCACCTGGCGTCGGAATACTTACAGCGGCGATTGATAGGCGTGATCTACGCACGCTGGGGCCATGCGTCGGGCCGACTGGCGCGTCATAGATCTTGGGGGAAACCTAACGTACTTACTTGGGTCTTGAGCGCTCTGCTACGGAACGGGAACTAGCTGCCATTTCTGATTGTCACCCCCCCAGCAGCTCCACTGTTGAACTGTAGCGCCATCCGACATCGAGATGCCGGTGACATCCAGACACTTACCACTGTTCAATGCAGTGATTGAGTAGTAGCCATCAGTAGTGGGAGCAATCTGCCATATCTCGTTTGTGCCGCCCCAGTACGGCCACTGAATCACGGGCGTGCCGTCCTGTGTAGACGAGGGACCACCCGCCACGTCCAGCTGTAACCCGCTATTCTTAGCCGTGATTTCAAATCCGCCTTGAACAGGAGTGAATTGGAACTTCTGGTTATCACCGCCCCAGCAGGTCCATTGTTGGAGTGGTGCGCCAGCTGATGTCGAGATAGCCGTGACGTCGAGACACTTGCCGCTGTTCTTCGAAACAACGTTCACCCACACCCCAGGCGGTTGAGAACTTACTCCATTTACGTAGTCCGCCCCGATATCGGGGCTGCCAGCTTCTGGCAGGCTGTTTCCGAAGAAATCGACGGAACCCATATCAGACCAGGTCGCGCCGCTCCCGATCGCAGGAGAAGCTTGGTTCAAAGTAAATGCCGAAGTGGGCATTCCCGTCGAAGAGTAAGTTCCGCTGTTTAGTTTAGGGTCGGCGTATAGCCCATTCGTCTCTTGTCCACTCATCTGTTGGAAGGCTGGCAACGATGTGGCCACGAAGTCGGCATAACGCCAGGTTGGGATCTGCTCTGGCGCCCAGTAGAGGTTGTGATCCATTGGAATCGTGCCATCAACATCAATGAGCGTGGGCGTTGCTGAAAAGACGATGTTGTTTTGGATAAATCTCGGAAGGCTTCCCGTAAGCGACACATTCCTCGCATTGATCCATCCTCCGTCTGTAGTCGGATTCCAATATCCCGTGTTGTTGTAGATCTGAATCCCGTCTAACGATCCACCGTCGAAGGTGCTTATGAATATGTCGCCTTCCCTCGGTCCCATGCTCGGATGTCGCCCGTTGTTAGAACAGATATTGAAACGCACAATACTGTTCGAGGTAATCAGGTTGTGTCCACCTAAGACTGCGACACAATACCCGTCTGCGTTATGAGCGTAGTTGTACTGGATCGTGGTATTGGTTGACCCGAAATCGATGTCGAAAACACCCCCATCGTAGCTATACGAATGCGATGAGTACCCCTCGTTGAATTGCACGACCGTGTTATTACACTGCCAACTCCAAATTGCATTCGGAGTGTAGCTGACGCCGGGGGGAGCTAATCCGGTCTGATAAGTCACATTCTTCTCAATCAGAACGTTTGAGCTCATCGCCACGGTAATGCCATCCCCGTATACATCGTGAACCTGCGAGTTTCGGATAGTTACGTTCGCGCTCATCGGCGGATTCGTTGGGTATGAGTACCAGATATTGAACCCGACGTGAATTCCGTACCAGAGGTTCGTATTGTAGGCTGTGATCCCGTCTAGGACGACATCATCGAAAGTCAAGTGGTCGCCCATTGGCGACATCATTATTAGCCCGCTGTCCCATCGCGGTGTTCCGTACATGTCGTGCACGGCCAGGTTTGTCAACCTGAAGTAATGTAGGACGGTGTTGCTGCGATCACCACTAACAAAAATCCCAAACCGTTCTCCCCCGGTAATCTCTAGCGAATCGATTTGCCAATACTCCTGGTTGAACAGCTTCAGCGCTGACTCTTGGCCTGTACCGTCAATGATAGGGTTAGGCCCGCTGCCGTACTTACTGATTATGATGGGCGAGCCCGGTACTCCGGAGCCCTGTGGCTGAAGGGCTCCGGCAAATGTCCCTCCGCTTTGAAACAGAATGTTATCGCCAGGATTGAATAGCTGCTGATTTACTCGTGCGATGGTCTGCCAGGGTTGTCCGGCGGATGTGCCTGAATTGGAATCACTTCCCGAGGGGCTTACGTAATATGTGCTGCTGCCGGGGGGATATAGCCGGGTTTGCGGGATGATTTCCTTGCCCTGACTTGGACTCTGCCACCAGAGTTGCACATTCGCGGCGCCAACACCCTGAAAATAATCAACCTCAATGTCGTACAGTTGGCCGGCTTGGAGCGTTATCCAGTTCCAATCCCAAGTGCCGCTGTGATAACTCCAATCGTTTATGATCTGTTGACCATTTATTACAACTCGAACCCCGTCGTCCGAATACGTCATGAAGAGATATGTTTCTGAATAAATTGGCTGAACTTGTCCGGTCCATTTCACCGAAAAGTTCGTGTTTAGAGTCAACGCTCTGGGCGGTGCATTAACGAAATCGAAATTAATGGTAGGGTCTACTTGCGTCAGGAAGGGCGTACCTTGAAGATGTGTTCCGAAGCTACTGTCCTGAAAATATTGTCCTGTAAGGCCCGTCCCATTCCCGTCTGCATAGGCGGTTATCGATTGTGCAAAGACAAGCACGAAGAAGATACAAAGTTTAATCGAGATCCCTCGTCCGAACGTTTGGTTCCACTAAGATGTGTGGCAACACGGGACGAGGATTCTTTGGAAATCTGAGTGAATAAGCCACTAGGCAGCAAGAAGCGGCCTAAATGCTTTAGCTTTTTGCTCAGATATTGACACAAACAAGAGTCATTGCCTGCTGCGCATCACACCCCGATTAGTGATCGACCGAAAGTGAGCCGATGTATGGACGTTGCCCGGTGATCCGAGCCGGCTGGGTCAATGGGACGCAACTCGTAATCAGATTCGCAGCCTGCTCGCGGAGTACGGGATTATAATCGCGCCGCACCTGAACCATGCGAAAGCATTTAGTCCAGCTAACGAGAGAACTTACATGCTCGGGCGGTTCAGGTCCGCTTCCGCTTGCGGTAGCACTCTGAAGGAAACGTCTTTTGAACGGTAACCGCTTCCTCTTCGCAATGCTTGAATATGCCAAGCTTCAGCGGCTATATCTCCGACGCTCTCAGCACGTTCTGCACGTAATCCGGCTTCAGTGGAAGCCTGCGCGCAACCTTGCCGG
>DATBEG010000033.1:0-25433 GCA_036276155.1 Bryobacteraceae bacterium
TCAGGCTGGTGTTATGGCGGTAATGGCTGTTGCCGATACCGCCCAGTTCACCGTAGAACGCTTACATAGACGCGTGTTCTAGCCCGGCAGAAAAGCGTGCTTGATCAGCAAATCGAAGCTGCTCATCTGCGCTGCCAAGCCATCCGCATTGCGTTGCGGGGCTATTGCTGGAACAGTTCGAACTTCACGTCGAACGGATATTCAGCCATCAGTTCGTGATCTGAGCCGGAATTGTAAACGCGCGCCAGGAAATGACCGGTATGTGTAATTCTCAATCCCTCGACGTGAACGCGGCCTTGTAGGTTATTAGCGTCTCCCGCCCAAACGGAAACGCCTTTCTCGTTGACCACCTCTGCAGGCAGTTTTCCTGCGGGTAGGGTTTCCCCATCCACGTTCAGATTGAATTTGCGCCACTCCGGCACAACTGAGACGTGCTCGTCGCCGCGCTCGGCCGTGAGTTTCACATTGACCGGCACGAATGCTAACAGGCAGAACGCGCAAGCCGCGAGCGCCGCGCCAGCCCAAGAAAGGTTCGGAACCGAGAACCAGTTCCGCCGCTTGGGTTGACGTTCTTCAGCCGTCTTTCCTTGCGTTGCAAAATCAGCCAGCGCCAATTTTGTTGCCGCGATATCCAAGTCGAGATTTTCCAGCGCACCTACGCACGATTCACAGGCGAGTATGTGCGTCTCGATCATTTCCACTTCCTCTTCTGAGCAAGTGTTCAATGCAAATCGTTCTAATACTTCAACAGGCAGGTGATCGAAACTTGTATGATGCATGTTCCAGGGCACGTACTGCCCCCCTTTCTGTAGTTCTCTCATTAGGAATTTGTTCTCAGCAGAACAGAGAAAAGTCCGCTGGTTGCCAGTTTTTTCTTGCCAATTTCCCCGAATTTCGCCTTAGCGCGAGATTTTAATAGGCGAAATTGTGTCTCCGTAAGCGACATTTCACGGCAAATCTGCTCTTGGGGCTGCTCCTGGAGATAAAACCGTACTAGAATATCGCGATCGCGCTGGGAAAGTGCGTCCAGTGCACTCTTCATCAATTGGGCCTTCTGCCGGATGATAGCCTTCTGCTCGGGATTCTGGCTTCGATCCGCGATTGAGATTCCGCTCTCTAACTCAGCCTGCTCGCGCCGTGTGTGCACGACTTGTTCAATGTACGCGGCAACTTGTCTTCGGACAACTGTTCTGACGAAACCCATTAGACGTTCGGGTTCTCGCAAATCACCGCGCTTGATCGCGTTTACAACAATGAGGAACGTGTCGTGCACTTTGTCCTCAAGCTCCTGCGGACCGAGCTGACGACAGAGATAGTATCGGATACCGCGGCTGAAGAGTTTATATAGCTGCTCCATGCCTTCGTCCTTGCCTGCTTTGATCTGACTGACGAGAACAGGCCAGTCGATCGCCTGCAGGTCGCGCTGGGGCGCCTGCGATTCGGCGTTTGTCTCGGGTTTGTTGTCTGGGCCGGGCATTGCTGCTACTCCTTCGTGACGATCGAATACGCCGCCCAAAACCCGGGCGCGCTTCCGTAACCGCCTCGCCGCTGCATTTCTACTTGAGCTTGCTGGAGCGCACTGGTGGCCCGTCTTGCGAGCGGGGCCGAATGGGCGCCAGATAGACCGCTGCTGTTCAGTAAAGAATAGAACACTTTGAAGAACTGTCCCGAATCGTCCGGAGTCGGCCAATTACTCACAATTACCGCGCTGGCGCCGGCCAACAGCCACGCCCGGCTCAGACCTATGAGGCCGGTGCTTGGCACAGCGTGGCCTTGCCCTGATGAGCAACCGCTCAGCACGACGAGGCTGCCCGGTACGCGCAGCGTCGATATCTTTTCTCGTGTCAGCAACTCGGGGAAATTGTCGGAGCTGAGGCTGAGCGCCAGCGCCGCCTGCTCAGGATGGTCCGGAGGGCTCACCACATGAACCGCAAAGTGAATCAGCTCCGGCTGTTCCTGAAGCGCTTTCACCAGGTTTGTCATGGTTGCGTCCGGCCCGATCAGCAACTCGGTTTTCGACATGCCGCTGTATTGGGCGGAACTGCGCACTTCACGCTGGCTGCCGGGCAATCGTGCGAGCATCTTTGCCCCCTGCAGATTCGCCATGTTCCTCAGCATTACTTCGTGGGGATGACGCGAATCAGCCAGATTATAGAGAGGATCGGCGACGCCCAGAAACTTCGGCTGCGGGCTGCCGGTAGAGCGCGAAAGCAGCATCAGTTCGCTTGGTAGCAGCCGGACCGTATGGGTGTTTACAAGAGGAGCCTTGTCTAGCGGGGCTGCGGGGAGCACAGAAAAAGGAACACGGTCGAGCAAGGCGCCGTCGCCCACCAACAGCCAGTCAGGAGCGTTCTTTACAGAGGAATCCAACTGCGCAAAAAGAGCAGCGCTCAAGCGATTGGCCGCAGCGGCAAACTTCTGCTTGTGTTCAAGAGCTTCGCGTACCAGGGTTGCTTCCTCGCTTATGTCGTGGGCCGATGGCAGTTCATATAAATGCATGGTGTCGTCAGTGACAGACCAAAGGAACGAATGATGATTACCTAAACAAAAACTCAGCAGCGCCTCACGGGACCCTAGACTCGTTTGTATATCTCTAAGTGAATTCCTGTAAGAACTTTTCTCTTTCGAAGGCGATGTTTTTACAGATTGTAGTCCAATCCGTGTCTCAATCTCGGCAATTTGGCTTTGTAATTCTGCTAAATGTGCCTGACTTGCTTTGTCGTTGGTAAGCGTAATCTTGGCCTGAACGCCCTGCAATTCGCCTAATTTGGCGAGATATTCGGGTGGGAGAGATCGATTCCGTCCCATTTCGACTGCGAGTTCCTCGCGCAATGTGGCAGCGCGATTTTCTGCAAGAGCTTCGAATGCCTCCTGCGCAAGCACATCATCATGCCGCATTATGGCCTGCTGGGCGGCCAGTTCGGCGAAAGAATGGTAGGTATTGTCCAGTTCCTGGACGGTCTCGACATTTGTCGTGTCGCCCGGCAGGGCGGCCCGCCGCCACTCGCTTGCTGCTTTGACGGCTTTGCGAGAGGTCGCCAAAGCTTCATCTTTGCGGCCAAGATCTTCCAGAATGTTCGCTCGCAGACAGAGAGGATAGAAGCGGCCACTGCTGTTGAATTGAGCGTCAGGATTCGCGAAGGCCTTTTCGAGATCGGCCAGCGCCGCCGCATTCTGTCCCTGCAAATGCTTTAATTCGGCAAGATGCTGCAAGGTGAGAGCAGCGATTCGTCCGGTTCCGGTGGTTTGGTAGATCTGTATGGCTTTGTCCAGGCAGATTTGGGCGTCCATTGCCTTCCCCGCCTGCAACAATCCAAAGCCGCGGAAATCCCACGCCACCGCTTCCAGGTCCGGCCGCTGGGCTTCTCGGGCACTGTTTATGGCTAATTCGGACGAGTGTATGCCCCTGGCAATATCGCCCAGTCTAATTTGCTGGTAAGAAGACGCGTAATACGCCTGCGACAGAAGGTCGGGACGCTTTATCTTTAGGACATCGTTGATGCCCTGCTCAACTTTCTGCTGAGCCAGCGAAAAGAAGCCGAGTAAAGCATAGATGGTGGAGATATTGACTTCCGCCGGACCGGCGAGTCTTAAATCTGCGTGAAGCCTGGCTAGAGCGGCTGCCGCTTCAGTTGTTTCAAGCGCGGCAGTGTATTGGAACAGCCGTATCTGCACTCCGCCCTTATATACCTGGGCTTTGGCTTCCCAATGATAATCGTGGGCCGCTCGGGAAAGCCGCGCAGCCTCATCGAAACCGCTAATTGCCTGATTGTAGAGTCCGGACTCGCGCTCATCACACGCCCGTTGGAACGCGGAGCCTGCTGGTGTGTGCGGTAGGACTTCTGTCCCACACTGCGCAGCGGTCAGGATGCTTGGCAGAACACAAACAAGTGCTGCCAATACTATGCGGGTCAGCCCCGTCAAAATGACAATTGACCGGATGGTCCGCCCTAAAGGTAGCAAATCAATACTAAATTCTTAGCCTTGAATCTATCACCAAATAGAGCGGTCGCCAATCGCTGTTCACCATGAATCCATGGTGAAAGCCGGGAAGGCCCCTAGAAACCGAACAGCTTCAGAATTGCCGCTATAACGCAAGGATCAAGGATCACTGGAGGTGCCATGAATCTCGCGGGCTCCCTACCCGCGAACACACGCTACCCGGCCGTACCGTTCACTCGCCGTCCATTTTTCTCTCTAAGTTGCTCATCCTAAGGAAGAAACTTTTTTTTAGATTTTTGTCACCGGCGAATCAGGCGTGGCGAATTTCGTGGGCAACCACTCCAATCTCCCGGCTGCTTCCAACCAATGCATGGATTTCCCGGAAAATTCTCGGGTCGCCATTGGACTAATCGGAGTAAAGCCGCTATTGCTGCAGCGGCGACATTCTTTATATGGGTGTGGGTCCTGTCGGAGTCGTGCTATTCGCACGCGGAAAACGTGAGGCTAAAACAAGCGATCACAGATGTGTGATCTTTATTTCACGGACACTCCGATTGACCGCATGCTGATGAAAAGGCACAGGTTCCTGATGCAATTGACCCCCGTGGCCGCCACCTCTACGACTCGGAGATTTCTCCGTTGGCTGATTACGGAGCGTACAGTCGTGGACGAGAAACCTGGAGGCGAATGCGATCTCAAATGCAGTCACCGCGCACAAAGCGTGCATCCTTGCCGGAGGATCCCGGCGGTCTAGGCGCCCAACTTCATAAACTGCTGGTCGGGCAACCGGAAGCGATCGACACGATCGTGCCGTACATGCAGATGCAGCAAGCCGGTCTTGCCCCGGAAGGACGTCCTGTTGGCGTGGTTCTGCTGCTAGGTCCTACAGGCACCGGGAAAACGCGTACCGTGGAAGCGCTCGCAGAAGTACTCCACGGCAGCAGCAAGAATTTGTTGAAGGTAGACTGCGGCGAATTCCAAATGGAGCATGAAGTCGCCAAGCTGATTGGCGCCCCTCCTGGTTACCTGGGACATCGCGAGACGCAGCCCATGCTGACGCAAGCGAAACTCGCGGCCGTTGCCTCTGAGCGCAGCGATGTGTCGCTTGTGCTTTTTGACGAAATCGAGAAAGCCGCGCCTTCCATGACTCGCCTTCTACTCGGCATTCTGGATAAAGCCACCCTGCGGCTGGGAGACAACACCACGGTAAACTTCGAAAACAGTCTGATCTTCCTGACCAGCAATCTGGGCGCGAGGTCAATCCAGCGGGCCAATAAGCCCGACTTCGGATTCGAAGCGATGGTGCCCCCGATGGTCCAGAGCGATTCTAACAAGCTTCAGAGCATCGGGATTTCCGCCGTGCGCCAGAAATTCTCGCCCGAATTCGTCAATCGGATTGATTCGGTTATCACATATAGACCGCTGAACCGCGAGGCGTGTGAACAGATTCTCGAGCACATCCTGCTCAGCTTCAGCCGCTTAATTAACGTTCGACTCGGCAGCAGGGCCTTCCGGCTGATTTGCACTGTCGCAGGAAAAAACCTCCTGCTGGAACAAGGCACCAGCATCGAGTACGGCGCTCGCGAACTGAAGCGCACGGTGCAGCGGCACTTTATGCAGCCTGTTGCCGCGCTGGTGGCACAGGGCGATGTGGCGCCCGGCGCGACGGTGATCCTCGACGCTCGCAATGGCGAATTCAACGTGCTTATGCGCCAATAGGTCGCAACTACTGACCTGAGTTGACCGGCCACCGGGTTGTTTCCGAACTCAGTGGCCCCTCCGGGCCGTCCACCGTGAGCTGGGCATCCACATGCGCCCCCTTGGGTTGATACTCTACACTGCCCAGCCGTAAATCGTCCATGCCGAGTTGCACTTCGGAACGGGCTGAACCTTCATTGATGATGAGCGTGGCACCGGACGCCTGGTTTAGCGCGCGCGCGGTTTTATCCCAGGAGATTCGCAGAAGCCGATTGTTTTCAGGCGCGATCATCACGTGCAAATGGCTATCGCCGGGGAACCAGCGCGGCACGCTGGTTTGTCGCCCGAAAGACCACATCAGCGCACACGCGGCGACAGCGATCAAGGTTAGGGCCGCAATTCGGGTATAGAGCCCGAGTCTTCCCGTCTCTGCCAATTCTTCCGCGGAGGCCAAAGGCGCTGCGGTTTCGTGCGGAACTTCTGGCAGCGATTTGAACTCTTTTTCGTCAAAGAGGAATTCGCTCACCGAGGGTTCGTCGGGCAACTGTCCGTTTTCGGACACGAAGAAGGCGGCCATGTTCGGAGGCTGCGCCCTGATCAACAGCACGACGCACGGATCCGCTCCGAGATCCGGCAGCATGCTCCCGTCCGCCAACGATGGCCGCATCGGCCCTAAGCGCAGATGAGTCCGGAAAAACCCGACGATCGCGGCGTTCCGTATCTGTCCTCCGGAGCTTGCACGCAAAGCATCCCAACGGCTCGGTTCAGGCAGGAATACAGTAGAGTCCTCCAAACCCGCCGAAATCATCTCCACATCTTCAATGCGCAGCGTGTGGACTGGCATTGCGGGCATGGTGCCGATCAAAAAACCGCCCATCTCCCTACCGGACTGCCGCGAAAGCCTGATCTGACCCGCAATGGTATTTACCAGGTCTAGACGCAGCTCAATTGCATAGGGAGAACGGTCCGGACTCCAGCGGATGTAGAGCGGCAGATCGTCCGTGATGGAAGGGGCTGCTGTCTTAGCCATGCGCTAACTTCACATTACAGCGTCGATATACACTTTTATTGCTTGCCGGGCACTCTCTATATTGTCGCTACTCCCATCGGGAACCTGGAAGACATCACCCTTCGCGCCGTTCGAATGCTGCGCGAAGAAGTGCAGTTGGTCGCCTGTGAAGACACTCGTCATTCCGTAAAACTTCTGGAGCATTACGGAATTCATAAGCCGCTGCTCAGCTATCACGAGCACAACGAATTAGCGCGGCTCCCGGAAATTCTGGCCGCCCTGGAGCGCGGCGAAAATGTCGCCCTTATCAGCGATGCCGGAACACCGCTGTTGTCTGACCCAGGTTACCGGGTCGTTAGCGGCGCCATCGCCCGGAATATCAAGGTAGTGCCATTACCCGGCCCGTCTGCCGCTCTTGCCGCACTCGCCGCATCCGGTTTACCGACAAACGATTTTCGGTTCCTCGGTTTCCTTCCGCCGAAAGCGGCGGCTCGGCGCAAATTGCTGTCGGAAATTGCCGAGCACCCCGGCAGTGTGATTGCCTACGAAAGTCCGCATCGCATTCTCGAAAGTCTGGACGATATGGCCGAAATTCTCAAAGACCGGCCCGTCGTCCTGGCGCGCGAACTGACCAAACTGTACGAAGAATTTATTCGCGGTTCGGCGGAATCTGTAAAGGCTCAGCTCATCTCGAATCAGGCCGTGCGTGGCGAAATGACGATCGTCATCGGTAAGCGCGATGAAATTGAGGCGGACTTGGACGCCGAAGCCGAAATCGGGCGCCTGCAGCGGGAAGGCGCCTCCAGGATGGACGCGATTAAGGCCGTTGCGAAACGGATGGGGCTGCCGAAACGGAAGGTCTACCAGCTCGCTGAGGGGCAGGGCAGCAATCAACGGGACAAACGTCGTGGTTAGGTGCGAATGCTCCGATCGCCAACTTTGGCTGCGAGGTATCCATACGCTCCAAAACGAGCTGTCGCACCATTGCGATGAACGCAGGGTGCACTCCTACAGTCTCGGCCCTCACCATCTTCATACCAAGCTGTTGCGCTAAGTCCTTCGCTTCTGTATCGAGATCGTAAAGGACCTCCAAATGGTCGGAAATGAATCCGAGCGGCGCGACCAGCACATTCCTCGTGCCGCTTGCATGCAGACTGCGCAAATGATCTAAAATGTCGGGCTCCAGCCAAGGCTGTGACGGCGGCCCGCTGCGGCTTTGAAACACGAGTTCCCAAGTCGCAAGACCCAGTCGCTCCGCCACAAGGCGCGCCGTCTCCCTCAGTTGTTTTTGGTAGGCACTCGTTTTCGCCATGGAGCAGGGAATGCTGTGGGCGGTCACAACAAAACGGAGGTCGCGCTGCTCTTTAGCGCTGAACTGTGCCAACGCGTGCTTGACGCGATCAGCCGAGGCTTCAATAAATCCGGGGTGATTGTAGAAGACGCGCAGTTTGTCGACCTTGGGCGCGCGTTCACCGACCTCCGCCTGAGCAGCGGCAATGTTTTCCCGATACTGCCGGCAACCTGAATACGAGCTGTAGGCCGACGTCACAAACCCGAGCGCATGCTTCACGCCGTCATCGCGCATCTGCCGCAACGTGTCCGGAAGAAACGGATGCCAGTTGCGATTGCCCCAATAGATCGGCAACGAAATGGAGTGCGCGTCAAGCTCCTGGCGTAACGCAGCGATGAAGGCGCGGCATTGATCGTTGATCGGGCTCTTGCCGCCGAAATGGTGGTAGTGTTCGGCGACTTCGAGCAATCGCTCGTGCGGGATATTGCGGCCGCGTGTGACATTTTCGAGAAACGGCATCACGTCTTGTGGCTGGTCCGGCCCTCCAAACGAGATGACGAGAATCGAGTCATACATCACGCCGACAGTCCCGTCACGCGGTGCAGTTTCAGCATGTTCGTGGAACCTCGCAGTCCCACTGGTTGCCCGGCTACAAAAACAATATTGTCGCCCGGCTTGACGCGCCGGCTTTCGATCAGCGTGACCTCCATGTCATGCAGCATCTTGTCCGTTGAATCCTGTACCGACGTGATGATTGGATCCACCCCGTAGATAACCGAAAGTTGTCGCGCAACGGCTTCGCTTGAAGTGAACGCGAATATCGGCACGGGCGGCCTGTAGCGTGCCAGCAGACGGGCCGAAGCGCCGCTTGTCGTGCCCACGGCCAGCGCCACTACTTGAGCAGAGCGAGCAGAATGGTACGCTGCATCAGCGATAATTTCCGGGATCGTTAGTTCGCCTTCGCCCCAGACATCGGGAAAACCTTGCTTCTTGATGGCCGCTTCAGTTTCGCAGGAGATTCTATTCATTACCTGGACTGATTCCACTGGATGCTTGCCAGCGGAGGTTTCCGCCGAAAGCATCACAGCGCTGGTACCGTCATAAATGGCGTTTGCAACGTCGCTCACTTCGGCCCGCGTGGGTACGGCGCACTCAATCATCGACTCCAGCATCTGTGTCGCCGTGATGACGAACTTTCCCTGTTTGCGTGCTTTCCAGATGATCGCCTTCTGAATGGCGGGAACCTTTTCCGGCGCCATCTCCACGCCGAGGTCTCCACGCGCCACCATAACGCCATCGCTCTCATCCAAGATATCGTCGAGATTCTGCCAGCCTTCCGGTTTCTCGATCTTCGCGATGATCGGCTGTTTCGCATCCTTCTCTTCCAAAAGATGTCGCAGCCGTAATACGTCGCGCGCCGTCCTTACAAACGACAGCGCGAAGAAGTCGACACCTTGTTCCACTCCAAAGTGCGCATCCGCGATATCTTTTCTTGACAACGAGGGCGTGCTGATATTCACGCCGGGAAGGTTGATCCCTTTGCGATCGCTGATAGGGCCGCCGGATTCTACCAGGCACCGGACGGATACCCCATCGCTGCTCAAGGCCCGCAGGCCTACGAGTCCATCGGCAATCAGCACCTGGTTTCCTGGCTTCACATCGTTCGCGAACTCGCTGTAAGAGGTCGACCCGATCTCGGCAGTGCCCTCGACGGGCTGAGTTGTAATCGTGAAGATAGCGCCGTTTTCGAGGACGTGCGGGCCATGTGGGAAGGTGCCGAGTCGGATCTTCGGCCCTTGCAAATCCATTAGGATCGCCGCGTGCGATTTGAATTCCTGAGACATCGTTCGCACCATCGCCACGCGACGCGCAATATCGTCGTGCGTTCCGTGCGAAGCGTTTAGCCGAAATACATCAACTTTCGTTTCAAATAGCTTCTTGAGTATCGGCTCCGAGTCTGTCGAAGGTCCGAGTGTGGCTACTATTTTTGTTGCCCGCATCGTCAGGGTAGTCCTTACCATGGTAAGCAGCAGCTGTGACACTCGAATCAGTTCGAAGAGATTTTGTTTACGCGTTTCACGCCTTGCGCAAGGAAAAAGGGCTTGCCTGCGTCGCGGTCTTCACGCTCGCGCTGGGTATCGGCGCCAACACCGCCATCTTCAGCGTCATTCACGCGGTGTTGCTCAAGCCGCTTGATTATCCGGATGCCGACAGACTTGTGCAAATGGGCAACGGCACTCCGGCGCGGTTCGAGCTGATGAAATCAGCTACGCGAACATTTATCGGCATGGGAGCGTCTACAGGTTCGGAAGATCAGACACTCATTACGCCCGCGCAGCCAGTTGTGCTCAAGGCGGCGCGAGTATCGGCCGGATTTCTTCATCTTCTTGGCGTCTTCCCGTTGCTGGGACGTGATTTTTCACCACAGGAAGACTCACCAGCTGGAGCGCCCGTTGCGCTTATCAGCGCCGAGTTGTGGCAGCGGCATTTCAATGGCGACACACATGTCCTCGGCCAGACGCTGAACCTGGGCTCCGGGCCGTACACGATCATCGGTGTTCTCCCCGCTAGATTTCAGTTCCCGTCTCCCGGACTAGACGTGTGGTTGCCGCGTCCTCAGGAGTGGCCGATCATGCCGGCGAAATCACGCGCCATCAGCCCTTTTCTGGGTATCTTTGGCCGCATCAAACCAAGCGCCACTATGGAGCAGGCAAACGCCGAAATTGCGGTCATCCAGCATCAATATGCGGCCAGTCACCCGACATTTCTCGACGCAAAGCCAAAATCTTTCACCGGCGTAAAGGCATTCAAGGAGCGAATGGTGGAAGGCATACGCTCCACGCTTTGGATGCTTTTTGGCGCGGTGGGGTTTGTTCTATTGATTGCGTGCGCAAACGTGGCCAGTTTGCTTCTGGCTCGGGCGAGCGCGAGGTCGCGCGAAATCGCGGTGCGCGCGGCTCTGGGAGCCAGTCGCGGTCGTCTGATGGCCCAACTGCTCGCTGAAAGTCTTGTTTTGTCGGCTGCGGGCGGCGTCGTCGGACTGCTGCTCGCTACTGCAGCATTGGGTGGTGTCCGTACCATCACCGCAGTTGATCTTCCCCGGGCAGGTGAGATTCACATTGACTCGCTGGTGCTTGCGTTTGCGGCAGCGGTGTCGATCTTCACCGGCATTCTTTTCGGCCTGGTTCCCTCATTCAGCGCTTCTCGACCGAACATTATCGGCGCGCTGCGGGCGAAGAGCGATCTAACCAGTGCATCTTCCCCCCGGCGCACTCGCCTGGGATTCAGCGCGCGCGGCATTCTGGTGGTCGCTCAAGTGGCATTGTCGGTCGTGCTCCTCATTGGCGCCGCGCTTCTCATCCAAAGCATCATTCGCCTTCGCGCCGAGAATCCGGGATTCAACCCTGCCCAACTTCTTACGGCACGTATCTCGCTGCCGCCCTCCCGCTACGACACGGACCAGAAAAAGCGAGCGTTCGTCGACGAGTTGATTGCGCAACTTCGGCGAACACCGGGTATTCGTGCCGTTGGGGGCGCCATGACGCTCCCGATGACAACCTTCGCGGGCACTCCCGTTCAAGACGCCAGTAAGCCTATTCTGAAGCTGAATGAGCGATTGATCGCAAAGGTGAATATTGTTACATCTGATTATTTCCACACGCTACAGATCCCGATGCGACGAGGGCGCGATTTCAATGAGCGCGATAAACAGGGTACGCAACGAGTGGTCATTGTGGACGAGAACTTAGCGCGTTATTTCTGGCCGGCTTATCCGCACGGGCTCGACCCCATCGGACAGTACATCCTCGTAGGCGGAGTAAATCCCTTGCCTGCGCAAATCATCGGGATTGTCGCCAACGTGCATCAGAACGTGGAAAACGTAGGCTGGCCCGAGAGCGTTTACCTCGCATTTGCCCAGGGTCCGACGCCCAACGCGATGCTGGCCTTGCGTACAGAAGGGGACCCGACGCGCTATGCCTCCACTATTCGTCAGCACGTTCAGGCAATCGACCGTGACCAGCCGATTTCCGAAGTGGAAAATATGGAGAGCCTGGTAGAAGCGGAACTCGGGCAGCGTCGCTTGCTAGTGAAGCTGCTTGGCTTTTTCGCGGCGGTGGCGCTTACCTTATCGCTGGTGGGAATTTACGGTGTAATCTCGTATTCCGTTACCCAACGCACTTATGAGATGGGGATTCGCCGTGCCGTAGGCGCACAGGACGGCCACATTCTCCAGCTCATCGTCGGACAGGCGATGGGGTTGGCGATTACAGGAACGATGGTCGGAATTGCATGCGCTATCGGCTTGACGCGGGTGATGAAGACTCTTCTTTTCCACGTCAGCACCACCGACCCGGTGACCTTCGCCGGCATCGCCGTTTTATTCCTTGCGGTGGCCTTGGCGGCCAGTTTTTTCCCAGCCCGGAGAGCTACCCGTATAGACCCCATGGCTGCTTTTCGATACGAGTAGTTTCTGGCATAATGAAAGCGCTCTGGCAGTGTTCTTCCGCTACGGCGGATGAGGTTTATTTCACCGTCTCGCTATACCCGGCTCAATGAAGCCGTGGGTCTTCTATTGTTTTTACTCGGCTTGGCCGTCTCGCTGAGTCTCCTCTCATACTCGTCTGCCGATCCGTCCTGGAACACGGCTACCGGCTCAATCCGCGTTCATAACCTGCTGGGCTTGTTTGGCGCAAAGTGGGCGGATCTACTGCTGCAGGTCTTCGGAATCAGCGTATTTCTCCTGCCTGTCCATATTTGGGCACTCGGGTGGAAGTGGCTTCGTTCCTCTGCCATTGAAAGTCCCTGGTTCCGGATTCTCGGGAGTTTCGCCCTGTGGTTCTGTATCTCCACGGCGTGCGGTCTGATTCCGCGGCCATGGTTCATTGGTGGCGCAATCGCACCCAGTGGCATTGTCGGGATGGTCATCTCCGATTTCCTGCTGGCCCGGTTTGAAGTCGCCGGCGCTGCCATCATCACGGTTGCTGCTGCCGTCATCGCGCTGTATTTCGCATCGACATTCGAAGTGTCCACGCTAATGCGGTGGCTCAGCGGTCCCATCGCGTGGTTCCGGTCGGTACGTGAACGAATGAAAGCTGCTCGCGAGGCCAAGCGACAACATGCGCTCGAGCGTGCACAAGCCCGTGCAGCCGAACGCGCGGTTCGCAAAGCTGCTGTAGCCCAACAACACGGGGACGAAGACGTGGTCGAATCTGCCCGCACGAAGCGCAGTCGCAAAAACCAGGCCACAATCGCGGCCGATGCTCCGCCGTTCGATCTCGCTCCTGAACCGGTATCCGAGTCGTTCGAGCAGTCCGCCGAAGAGCAGGATGACGAGATTCCCATTCGCACTCTCGACTATCAACCGAATGTTCGCGCTTACGCGTTGAATCAGGACCCCGAGCCGGCAACCGCCGCCGCGTTCTCTGAACCGTTTGCGGAACCGAGAAGCGCGGCAAAAAGGCGCCGCAGCTATCGGCTGCCTGGAACGGATCTGCTCAACGAAGTTCCAGCCGGAAGCGGTTATGACAGCCAGGAGTTGAAAGAAGTCGCCAGTCGCATCAAATCGAAATTGGAAGAGTTCAACGTCCGCGGTTCAGTTGTTCAGATTAATCCGGGGCCCGTTGTCACCACGTTCGAATACAAGCCTGAAGCGGGCGTGAAGTACAGCCGTATCACTACCCTGACCGAAGATCTTTGTCTTGGCCTGCAGGCCGAATCGGTCCTGATTGAACGGCTGCCCGGCAAACCCACCGTCGGAATCGAGGTGCCGAATACGAAGCGCGAAGTCATCAGCCTGCGCGAAATCCTCGAATCCGAAGCTTTCCGCGAGTCGCAGTCGCGTATGACCATCGCGCTCGGCAAAGACATCAATGGCCGTATCAAAGCCGCGCCGCTCGAAAGCATGCCTCACCTCCTGATCGCCGGTTCCACTGGCTCGGGCAAGAGCGTAATGTTGAACGCGATGATCATGTCGTTCCTCTACAAGGCAACGCCGGACGAGGTTCGAATGATCATGGTCGACCCCAAGCGCGTCGAACTCGGTATCTACGAAGGCATCCCGCACCTTCTGACCCCGGTCATCACGGAACCGAAGAAAGCGACGAATGCTCTCCGCAATGCGGTGCTTGAAATGGAGCGCCGGCTGAAGCTGCTCGCTTCGCACGGCGTCCGCAACATCGATCAATACAACCGCAAGATGGTGCAGTTGCGGCAGGAGCCGCGTGGACTGTTCGACGATCCAGACGAAGACGAAAACCTTCGTCCACTTCCCTACGTGCTCATCCTCATCGACGAACTTGCCGATCTTATGATGCTCGAGCGAGCCAATGTCGAGGAATGCATCACACGTCTAGCCCAAATGGCGCGTGCCGTGGGCATGCACTTGGTTCTCGCTACCCAACGTCCCAGCGTTGACGTCATCACCGGTCTTATCAAAGCGAATTTCCCGTCGCGCATCAGCTTCCGCGTCGCCACACGTGTTGACTCGCGCACCGTTCTCGATTCTATGGGCGCCGAGCATCTGCTCGGGAAGGGCGACATGCTGTTCCTTCCTCCCGGATCTTCCCGTCTCACACGCGTGCACGGCGCATTCGTCACGGAAGCCGAAACAAACCGCGTCGTAGACTTCTGGAAAGAGCAGGCTACGCCCGAATACGACGAAAGCTTCCTGCTTACTCCGCCTTCAGAAGAGGGCGAAGAGGAAGGCGAAGTCTTCGACGGAGAGCAAGATCCCATGTACGAGGATGCCATTCGTGTTGTCCTCGAAATGGGCAAAGCATCTACGTCCACGCTGCAGCGCCGTTTGCGCCTTGGCTATGGCCGCGCCGCTCGCATTCTGGATATGATGCAGCGCGATGGCATCATCGGTCCGCCCGATGGGAGCAAGCCGCGAGAGGTGCTGAAACGGCCCGATTGGCTGCGTGACGTCGACGCCCAGCTACGATAGCCCAAGGGGCATGAGCCAAAAGCGTATCGTCGTGGCTATCGACGGCCCGGCAGGAGCAGGGAAAAGCACGCTCGCCAAGCGTGTGGCCGACAAACTCGGTTATGTTTACATCAACAGCGGCGCCATGTATCGCGCTGTTGCGCTGTGGGCCATTCGCCTCGGTGTCACTCTCAGCGATATGCATCGCTTGGAACAGCTGGCAAAGGAAGCGCACATCCGGCTCTCCATCGGAGATGGACGAATCTTTTTGAACGACGAGGATGTGACAGATAAAATTCGCGATCACACCGTTTCGGATGCTGCCTCGAAAGTTTCGGCCGTTCCCGGTGTGCGACGCGCTCTCCTCAATATTCAGCGCAGCATAGCGGAAGAGAATAGTGTAGTCATGGAAGGGCGCGACATCGGCTCCGTTGTGTTTCCCGGCGCGCAGGTCAAGATCTTTCTCGATGCCGATCCCAAAGAGCGGGCCCGACGCCGCACACTTGAGATGCGTCAGCAAGGCCGCGAAGCCGACGTCCATGTCGTTGCAGGCGAAATACAAAAACGTGATGAGCGCGACCGAAAACGTTCCGAGGCGCCGCTTGTCCAGGCTCCCGACGCCGAACTCGTGGATACGACCGGCCTTTCCCTCGACCAGGTAGAAGAAACCATTCTCCGCATCGTGCGCGCCAAGACGTCCAATGGCAAAGCGGCCAGCAGCACAAACTGATCTCCGAACCGCGCGCCACTCTGCTACCCTTTTCATCTATGAAATTGTTCGCGCTCGCTGCCTGCCTGGTTCCCTTTGCACTCGCAGTCGCGTCGGAGGTAGCTCCGCTTCCCGGTTTCAGTGATCCTGCGCTGTCGCCAGACAAGTCGGAGATCGCCTTCGTATCAGGCGGCGATATCTGGACTGTGCCCGCGCGCGGCGGTACGGCGCGTTTGCTGGTATCGCACCCGGCTACTGAGTCACGCCCGCTCTATTCGCCCGACGGCACAAAGCTTGCATTCGTATCCACGCGAACTGGCAACGGCGATATCTACGTTCTTACGTTTGCGACAGGTCGGCTCAAACGGCTCACATTTAGCGATTCAGCCGATACCCTGAACGCCTGGTCGCATGATGGCAAATGGATCTACTTCAGTTCCAGCGCGAACGATGTCGGGCGCTCCGAAGATATCTTCCGCGTCAGCGCGAACGGTGGAACGCCGCTCGAGGTAACGCGCGATCGCTTTATTGCGGAATATTACGGCGCACCGTCGCCAGACGGGAACACGGTGGCTTTTGTCGCCAAAGGTATGCCGGCGCAGTGGTGGCGTCACGGTCACAGCCATTTGGATGAGACCGAAATCTGGACGAGGAAAATCGATGACAACAGTAGCTATCAACGCATTGTTGCGGAAGATGCGCGCCAGGATTGGCCCATGTGGTCGGCCGACGGCCACGCCATCTTTTATGTATCCGACCGCACCGGAACTGAAAATGTGTTCCGCCAACCTCTGGGCGCCAAAGAACCTGCGAAGCAGGTGAGTCATTTTGAAGATGGCCGGTTAATGTGGCCCAGCATCAGCTACGACGGCAGCGAAATTGTCTTCGAGCGCGGCTTCCGCATCTGGCGTTTGGATGTGAAGTCGGGTGCGGCCTCGCAGGTCCCCATCACTCTTCGCGGCGCGCCGGCCACACCCGAAGTCACGCACCTGCAGTTAAGCCAATTTTCTGATCTCGCGCTTTCTCCCGACGGCAAGAAAATCGCAGTTATCGCCCACGGTGAGGTCTTCGCTACTTCTGCCGCAGATGGCGGCGAAGCGATCCGCCTCACGCATTCACCCGTACCGGAAACAGACATTCAGTGGTCCCCGGACAGCAATCGCTTGATCTACCTTTCCGCGCGTAACGGCCATGATCAAATCTTTGAATACGATCTCACCAGGAATGTCGAGACGCAATTAACGACTTCAGACAAGGACGATTCCGCCCCCCTGTTTTCGCCTGATGGCAAATTGCTGGCTTTCGTCCGCGATGAAAAAGAGTTGCGCACGCTGGCGCTGGATTCCAAGAAAGAGCAAGCGATTACTTCCGCATCTGTGCGAGATCCGGTGCTGGCGTGGTCGCCGGATAGTAAGTACATTGCCTTCACCAGCATTGGAGCCAAGTCGTTCCGAAACGTCAACGTTGTGAGCGTGGCTGGCGGTACCGCGCAGCCTGTGAGTTTTCTGGCCGACGGCGAAACGGCGCGCCGCATCGCCTGGTCAATCGACGGCGAATATATCCTGTTTGATACGGCACAGCGTAGCGAGCCATCGAAGATGGCGCGTGTCGATCTCATACCGCACTTGCCTAAGTTTCGCGAAGATCAATTCCGCGATCTCTTCCGCAACACCCAACCGGACCGGATCCCCTCGAAAGACACCACCCCTCAGCCTGCCACCGAAAAGAGTTCGGAGATAGTAATCCCGGACGATCCGACGACCGCGGCCGCTGTTGATCGGGCCAAGCGCGCGCTGCCCAAAATTCAACCCACTCGCGTTGTCTTCGACGGCATTCGCGAGCGTCTGAGCTTTCTTCCGCTCGGCTTTGATTGCAATCAGCCGGTCATCAGCCCCGATGGCAAGATTCTGGTGTTCATCGCCGTCACCGGTAATGAGCGCAACCTTTACGCCTACTCTCTCGAAGAACTCGCAACGGGTCCGCGCTCGCCGCGCCAGTTGACATCGACGGCCACGCCGAAAAGTCACTACCAATTCACGCCTGATTCAAAGACGTTGTTTTTCCTCGATGGCGGGAAGGTGATTTCAATGCCCGTGGAAACGCATGTCCCGAAAACGATAACCGTTACCGCAACCATGGATATCGATTTCGACGGGGAGAAGATGGCCGCATTCGACGAAGGCTGGTCAATTCTTAATAAGCGATTCTGGGATCCGGAGTTCAATAACAAGAACTGGAAGCAGATTCGCGACGATTATCGGCCCTACGTTGAAGGTAGCCGCACACCAGACGAGATGCGGCGCGTGATGAACTTGATGATCGGGGAACTGAACTCATCGCATTCGGGTATAAATGCCCCACCTCGCACGCCCGCGACTCAGGCAACGCCTTTCTCGCCCGCGGTCACGCCAGTTGGGCACCTCGGCCTGCGGTTCGAACGCGATCCGTTTGAAGCGGGTAAGAGTCTGATCATTCGCGAGGTCGTTCCGCTTGGCCCCGCCGCGATCGAAGGCAGTATCAAACCTGGCGAGATGCTTGTAGCGGTCGACGGAGAACGCATCGACCCTGACACGAATCTCGATGAGCTGCTGGAAAACAAAGTGGACCGTCGCGTGGTGCTTCAAATTGGTGCCACGGCCAATGCCAGCAAGACACGAGACGCGGTTGTACGACCCGTAGCGCTTCCTGTTGAGAAGGGTTTGGTGTATCGCGCCTGGGTCGAAGCGAATCGCGCCTACGTCGATCGTATTAGCGGCGGCAAACTCGGCTACGTGCACATTCTCGACATGTCCTCGGGATCGCTGGATCAGTTGTTTGTAGATCTTGACGTTCAGAATCAAACGAAAGAAGGCGTGGTAGTTGATATTCGCGATAACAACGGTGGTTTTGTGAACGAGTACGCCATTGATGTGTTCACGCGCAAGAATTATCTGACCATGACGCCGCGCGGTGGCAGTCCCGCTCCGGCGCGGCCTTTTCTCGGCCAGCGCGCACTTGGCTTGCCAACTATTCTGGTCACCAATCAAGGGTCACTTTCTGACGCTGAGGATTTCACGGAAGGGTATCGCAGCCTGAAGCTTGGAAAAGTTGTTGGCGAGCCCACTGCCGGCTGGATCGTTTATACGGGCGGTACAACTCTCATCGATGGCTCTGCTCTCCGACTACCGCAAATCCGCGTCCAAGCAACCGACGGCCAGACGATGGAGATGCATCCGAGACCTGTCGATATTCCAGTCACTCGCCCCTTGGGCGAGGCAGCCACTGGCAAAGACAGCCAGCTCGATCGTGCAGTAAAGGAACTCCTTGCGCAGCTCCCGGCTCACTAAGGGCAAAGCCGATAGTCAAAAGTAGCCAGGCGAGATTTACCAGTTGCAAAGCGTCCGCTATGTAGTATTCTACTTTCAAGGTTCCGCTCATGCTGGAAGTCTGCTCCCTCACCAAGTGCTATGCCACGATTCCTGCCGTCGATAACGTCTCCTTCACAATCCGCCCCGGAGAGGTTTTGGGCTACCTCGGACCGAACGGTTCGGGCAAAAGCACCACGGTCAAAATCATCACGGGCCTGATGGAGCCAACCGCCGGACACGTTTTTTTCAATGGCGTTGACATCCAGCAGGATCTTGCGGCGTATAAAGCCCTCGTCGGCTATGTCCCGGAGGAAGCCAACCTTTACCCGTTTCTATCCGGTCTCGAGTATCTCGCGCTTGTCGGACGTCTGCGCGGCATATCTGATGGCTTGATCGCGAAGCGCGCCGATGCCATGTTGCGCACCTTTGCCATGCACCCCCATCGGCACACGGCCATCGCCGCGTATTCGAAAGGCATGCGTCAGCGCATTCTGCTCATCGCGGCCTTACTCCACAATCCGCAACTCGTCATCTTCGATGAGCCGCTGTCCGGCCTCGACGTCACTTCGGCTTTGATCTTCCGCCAACTAGTTTCTGAACTTCGCAACCAGGGCAAGATCATCTTCTATTGCTCACACGTGCTCGAAGTGGTGGAAAAGGTCTGCACGCACGTGATCATTTTGCAGCGCGGCAAGCAGGTGGCGTACGGAACGGTAGAGGATCTGAAGCGTTTTCAGTCTATGCCTTCGCTCGAGGCAGCCTTTTCCAATCTCGTGCAGGAAGTGGATGCGAGCGAAGCCGCGCGCGACATCGTAACGGCGCTTGCGAGCGCCGGGTGAACACTATGCGAGGGTCGAAGCAACTTCAGCGCAGTCCGTTCTGGACACTGGTCGGCCACTTCGTAAACCGCCTTCTCGCGGGTGAAGAAGACAACGAGAGTGGCTTTAGTTTCGGTCTCGGCGCAATCCTCGCCATGCTCGCGTCGCCTGGTGCATTCGCAACCATCTTCCTGCTCGACAAGTACTCCACCCTTATTCAGTGGTTTCGGCATCAGCACGTCGACGCTTACAAAATTTCAGTGAGCGACGAATACTTCTTCATCGTGCTCTCGATGACTATAACGGGTCTGGTAATGCTGCTCCGCTGGAACCGCTTATTCCCGGACCGTCGCGATTTCGCCAACCTTGCCGTCCTTCCTATTCCGATTCGCAACATCTTCATCGCTAATTTTCTTGCGCTGTTCGGCTTGGCTTCGCTCTTCGCCGTCGACGTGAACGGGTTCTCCGCCTTTTTTTTCCCCTTTCTGGTCACCATCAGCGACGGCCAGGGCGGCAGTTTCGCAAAGTTATGGCTCATGCTGCGCAGTCATGCCGCGACCGTTTTTCTGGCGAGCCTGTTCAGCTTCTTTGCAGTATTCGGCATCGTGGGCCTTTTATTGCTAGTGGTGCCCAGGCGTTGGTTCCCGGCCGCTTCTCTCGCGGTCCGCATCCTGCTCGTTGTGACTCTGCTCGCCGAGTTCTTCGCCAACATCCTGCTGCATCTTCTCGGCGGGCGGATCGGCTCGGATGCCGCGTTTGCTCAACTGCTGCCATCGTTCTGGTTCCTCGGGATCTATCGCGAAATGGCGCATTTGGGCGGCCCCAACACGGTCGTTCTCGCGGATCGTGCTCTCTTCGCCACCACCGCGGCCGTATTCATCTCGATTGGAGCCTACGCTCTCTGCTATCGCCAACGATTCGTCAGACTCGCGGAATCGCTCGACCAACTCGGCGGCTCCAGGCACGTTCGTCGCGTCCCCCTGCCCTCAGCATTGATCCGGCTGCTGTTTCCATCCAGCTTTGATCGCGCGTGCGGCTCCTTCCTTGTCAAAGGCCTGCTGCGAAGCGAGCGACACGTCATGTTCCTGGGCGGCTATCTCGGTTTGGGATTCATCATGACAGCGGAAACGGCACTCGACGCTTTCGGCTCGCCGCACGCTAACGCATCTCTGAATCCGTATGTGCTTGCTATTCCGCTGATGATTGCGTTCTTCGTGATCAGTGGAATACGGCTCGTGCTCAATACGCCCGCTGCTTTGAACGCCAACTGGGTCTTTCGCTCGATTCTCGATCAGTCCGTCTCGAACGGTCATTCAAGCGCGAATCCGCGTCGTCCCGTTCGCGTTGTGATGCTCCTCTGTACCATTCCATGGCAAATCGCAGTGGTGCTGCCGCTCACGCAAGCCCAATACGGATGGCGTATCGCTGTGATTCACACGGTGGTCGTCATGACGGTCAGCATCACGCTGATCGAAGGAAGCCTGGCGCGCTTCCGCAAAATACCGTTCACCTGCAGCAATCTACCCGACATCCGCTCGCTGATTATGCACATTCTCGCGGCAGTATTGACCGTGATTATCGGCGTTCCAACGCTGGCTGGAATCGAAGCCGGCATTATCGAACATCCCGAGCGGACCCCGTTCGGCGTCCTGCTGCTCGGTATCGCCTGGTACTGGATTTATCGCCAGCGCGCCGAGAACGCCTACGCGCGTGAGAGCATTGTGTTCGAAGATGTCGCGGCCCCTGATTTTGAACTTCTCAAGCTGGTGTGATCGGGTGTAGCATTCGAGATAGGTATGACTGGCTTGGCCAAACTGTCGCATACGGCCGCCATGATTCTGCAGACGGTTAGCAACGGCTGTAATTATGGCTTCGACATCATGGACGCTACAGGACTTCCTAGTGGCACCGTTTATCCTGCCCTACGGCGCATGGAGACCGAAGGCTGGATTTCTTCCGAATGGGAACCCGAACGGAAGGCCAACGCCGAACAGCGGCCAGCGCGAAAGTATTATCGGATCACGGAAACAGGTGCCGAGGTGCTGGGAGCCTCTCAGCAGAGGTATCCGTTGTTGGGAAAGTTAGCAGCCGCGAAAACGCGGCGCTAGCAGATATTCAGGAGCATTATGCAAACCGGGACCAACCCGCCCCGCTCCGTTAGGCTTTGCAACCTCATGGTCGGCATCGCAGCGCGCCTGGTCCCCACGAACCAGCGGGCGGAATTTCAGCGCGAGTGGCTGGCTGAGATCTGGCATCGTTGGCAATTCCTCGCGTTCGCCGGTTTCTGGAACAATCGCGAGGCGTTGGGTTTGTTTCGTACTTGCCTGGGCGTGTTCCCGGACGCCATCTGGCACTTCGCCTTGCAGGACCCAGTGCGGGAAAAGGTGCGGAGCTGGACACGCTCACCGTGGACGTGTCTGGGCGCGTTTGGTGCCGTACTGCTGCTGATCGCCGTTATAAGCGGCGGATTTCCAGCAACACGGCAGGTTCTCCTCTCGAGTTCCGCTTCGGCCAATCAGCGGCTTGTATTCATCTGGTTCCATCCAAACGTTGGCGGCCCTGACAAGGAACTGCCGTCGGACGTTCCCGCGGCTTGGCGTTCGCAGAGCAAGCTACTCGAAAGCGTAGCCGGATTCCACGTTTCTCGACTCTATGCTTCGGCTACCGGTAGCAGCGTGCATCCGAAGGTGATTGAAACCGAGGCGGCCCTTTTCAAGGTTCTGGGCACGGCTC
Source organism: Bryobacteraceae bacterium (assembly GCA_036276155.1). Classification (GTDB taxonomy): domain Bacteria; phylum Acidobacteriota; class Terriglobia; order Bryobacterales; family Bryobacteraceae; genus Bog-105. The sequence continues at coordinate 22,473 of DATBEG010000033.1, forward strand.
CCGCATTGGGTTCCATTCCTTCCGACCAGGGCGCAATTCTCACGGCGCGTACTTGGAAATCCGCTTTTCATTCGGACCCCGAAATATTACGGAAGGAAATTCGTATCGGGAAGGATTACTACCACATTCGCGCGGTTCTGCCGTCCGGCTTCGACTTCCTGACACGCCAACCGTCCGTTTTCCTCGTCAGTGGCTGGCTCCCTGAGCGCGTGGATGTGGTTGCGCGCTCCCGTCCGGGCGTAACGGAACCTCAGCTGGATCGCGAGCTGGTACGCATTTCGGAAGATGCGGTTTACTATTTTTTCCGCTCGCAGTTGCGCATGTCTTGGCTGGAGGATGCGCTCTGGACTCCAGTCCGCCTCTTTACGATCGCGGTCTGTGCCAGCGCGTTTCTTTGCCTCTGGGCCGCCAAGGTTCGCCCACGCCAGATTCGCTCGGCTTGCCACCCGATGAACCGCAAACCTGCGATGCGCCGTGCTTTGTTCTTCAGTTCTAAAGTTGCTCTCGCGCTGGTTGTCGCTTTCGTCGCAGGGCTTGAGTGGGCTCGTTCGCCGTCTGCCATTCTGCTCGCGTCGCGCGACCCCGCCAGCGGCCCGTTTTTGCTCTGGCTGTACATCCTTGCTGCCATGGGCATCTTCTTCTGGGCGGTTGCAGACCAGCGGGCGCGCTGCCGCGTGTGTCTACGCTTACTGTGTTTCCCCGTGCGGATCGGTTGTCCCGGTTGCCTGCTGCTCGACTGGTCCGGTACCGAACTGTTGTGTACCGAAGGTCATGGCGTATTGCATGTTCCACACATGAGCGCAAGCTGGGAGGAAGAAAGCCAGCGCTGGATTTCACTGGACGAATCCTGGAAAGACCTGTTTATTGCTTCGGAGTAGGCCGAAAAAAAAGCGTTCAGGAACTTGCAACCGCGACGCAGCCGTCAAAGCCCCATTGATTGTCGAAGCTAGGCGTTCTTCAGCGTAGCCGACTCGGGTTTCTTCTCGAAATGCTTCCGGACATTCACCCGCCGTGGTTCAACCTTGAACCAAAAGGGCCGGTAAAACCTCGTGCAACAGGTATTGCATCGGTAAGGAAGAATAAAAGTAGAAATTGCGTGCTCAAAAAACGTTTTGAGCCTGGATAGATGTAGTTCCGTGGAGTCGCACCGGGGGCAATGCCCGTACTGCTTGTTGATCGCGGTGTCGTGTGGCATTCGAAAATCAGACACGACCAGCCCTGAATTGTTGCTCATCGATTTTTTGATCAATCGTTCCAATCTGTATCTATCCAGGCTCAAGAATCATTTGGATTAGAATTGTGAATAGGCGATGGAGTTCGCCGTAACCGCCCTGGGGCTGATAACTCCTACGTATCCGTCGGGGCGGTCGAATTGCGAACATTTCTGCTTATCTCAGTAGGTGCGATTCTCGGAGCCAACCTCCGCTATTTAGTGGGTCAGCTCTCGGCGCGCTTTTTCTCTAGCTCGCTGCCCATTGGCACGCTCCTCATAAACATTTCGGGCAGTTTGGTTCTGGGATTTTTTCTCGTTTGGACGGGCGAGCGAGTTCTGGCGGATCCGCGCTGGCGTCTCCTCGTCGCGGTCGGTTTTTGCGGCGGCTATACCACCTATTCCAGCTATGCTTACGAGACATTCGCTCTCTTGGAACAGGGACAATGGCTCGCGAGTATTGGGAACATTGTTCTGACAAACGTTCTTTGCCTGTTGGGAACAGCCGCCGGCGCAGCTCTCGCGCGGTTACTGTAAAGTTTCAGACATGAATACCGCAGTCCAGGTGACCGTTTACCTCAAGGAGTCGGACCAGTGGAACCACAAGCCGCTGCACCTGGAGATCTTGCGCTATCTGCGCCAGCAGAATGTCGCGGGTGCAAGCGTTTTTCACGCGGTTGCCGGTTTCATAGGTCGGAATCAGGTACATACGTCCAGCCTGGTGGAAGCCGGCGGAAATTCGCCAGTGGTTCTGGCGTTTGTCGATTTGGAAGAGCATATTAGCCGCGTACTTCCGAAACTGCGCGAAATGGCGCCCGGGCGTCTGATCGTCCGCGAGAACGTTGTCATCGAACAAAGCAATCTCTAAGCGGATTCCGCCCGCGTTTGCTGCCCAGACCCCGCATAAGCGACAATAGTAGTTCCAGTTATACTGGCGAAAAGTATGTCGGCAGAGCCTTGGCCCGCCGATGAACTTTTTGAACGTCCTCGCAGGAGCTTCCGCGCTAGTTTATGTTTGACCTGTTTCGCAGCCGAGAGAAAAGTGTGCGCATCCTTCTCGGTGTGCTGCTCGGCCTGATCGCCATTTCGATGTTGCTGTATTTGATCCCCGGCGGTCCGGGTGGTGGCGGCACTGGGGGTGACAACGTACTCGCCACGGTAGGCGACCAGAAGATCACCACCAACGACGTCGAGCGCACTCTGCAGAATCTGACCCGCGGCCAGCAGAATCTTCCCCGTGCCGTTATGGCCATGTACGTTCCGAGTGTCGTGAACCAACTGGTGGAAGCCAAAGCGATGGCGTATCAAGCGCGCCAGATGGGCCTGCAGATCTCTAACCAGGAACTCGGCGATGCTATCTCCGCGGAGTTTGCGGCCGCTATGGGCGGGAACTTCGACCTCAAGGTCTATCAGGCAATTCTGCAGCAGCAGGGGCTCACTCCGACCGAATTCGAGGACCAGCAGCGCGAAGGGATGCTGGCCAGTCGACTGGAAAACCTCGAGGCCCAGTCTCTGGTTGTTTCTGATGAGGACGCGCGTGCCGAATACCAACGCAAGAACTTGAAAGTCGCTTTGCAGTATCTGGAGTTCGAACCAAAGGAGTTCGCCGGCAAAATAATTAAGGAGCCGGCCGCGGTGAAGGCCTACTTCGACGCCCACCGTGCGCTCTTCCGAATTCCCGAAAAGCGCGATGTCGAGTTGATCATCGGTAACACCGCCGATTTCGCCCAAAGTGCTCAAGTCTCCGATGC
>DATBEG010000034.1:0-3936 GCA_036276155.1 Bryobacteraceae bacterium
ATTGCCCTTGCTGCTGACTAAGCTCTCCAAGGCCGAACGCCGCAAGCACGTTGAAACTGCCCTTTCCATCGTAGGTCTGGGCGAGCGCATGCGCCACTATCCGCGCCAGTTGTCCGGTGGACAGGAACAGCGTGTTGCCATTGCCCGCGCCATCGTCGCCGATCCCACTTTCCTGCTCTGCGACGAGCCCACCGGCGACCTGGACCGCAAAAGCGCCGACGAAGTGATGGAACTAATCAAGCGGCTGGTGAACGAATACGGGAAAACGGTGCTGATGGTAACGCACGACCCAGTTGTTGCGCGTCAGGCCCAAACCACACTGCATCTCGACAAGGGCGTGCTGGTAGAAGCGGGAGCGGGACAAGGCGCTGTCGCGGGAGGCGTCTCATGAAATTCAGCAGACTGATTCTAGCCAATCTGTTTCGCAAGAAGGCCCGCCTGATTCTGACCATCGGTTCGTTCGCAGTGGCGCTGTTTCTGTTTGCCCTGCTGGGAGTGGTGAACGACGCGTTCAGCCGCGGCGCGGACGTGGTCAGCGCGAATCGCCTCGTCACCATCAATCGCACCTCCATCATCAACACGATCCCGCTCTCCTACCGCGATGAAATCCTGCGCATCCCGGGCGTCAGTTACATCACGCACAATAACTGGTTCGGCGGTGTGTATCAGGATCCCAAGAACTTCTTCCCGCAGTTTGTAATCGACCCGGAAAACCAGCGGCGGGTTTTCCCGGAACTCATCGTTCCCGACGACCAATGGAACACCTTCCTGAAAGATCGCCAGGGCGCGATTGTCGGCGCGGCTACCATGAAGCGTTTCGGATGGAAGGTCGGCGATCGCATTCCTATCACGACAACCATCTATGGGCTGGCAGGTAAACCCTTCGAGTTCAACATCGACGGCGTGTACCACGGCGCAAAGCCGGAAGATGACGAAACCCAGTTTTGGTTCCAGTGGGAATACTTCAAAGAGAGCGTTCCCGATAGAATCCAAGGCCAGGTTGGCTGGTACGTTATTCGCATCACTAACCCCGACGATGCTCCGCGCATCGCCAAGGCCATCGACAGCGCGTACCTGAATTCGCCCTATGAAACGAAGACCGAGACAGAATCCGCATTTGCGGAGGGCTGGGTGAAGCAGTTTGGAAACATCAAATTCCTGATTATGTCGATCGGGACCGTCGTCTTTTTCACGCTTCTGCTGGTGACCGGAAACACGATGGCCATCTCCGTGCGCGAGCGAACAAATGAACTAGGCGTGCTCAAGGCGATTGGTTTCCCCGATCGTGCCATCCTTGGATTCATCCTGGGCGAGTCGATGGTGATTTCACTTGCCGGTTGTGTGGGCTTGCTGCTTGCGCTGGTTGCTATTCCAGCGGTTAGCAGCGCCATGGCTGGTCTGCTGCCGCCCCTTCTTGTGACAGCGAAAACGCTGGCGTACGGTGTAATCGCCGCTCTCATGGTCGGATTCGCCAGCGGAATTCTACCCGCCTACGGCGCGATGCGCATGGGCGTGGTAACTGCTCTTCGGAGGGTCTGAGCATGATGCCAAAGCTCATTTTCGGTGTAGTGATCACTCTAGCGGCCATCGTTGTTCTGGTCCTGGTTTTGGCCATCGTAGGCGGCATCATTGCCGGATTGCTGGCGCCGCTGATCGGATCGGTACCGATTTCATACAACTTCCGCAGTATTAGGGCTCGCTGGACTTCCACTATCGTGGCCGTTCTGGGCATTGCCGGAACGGTCGGCGTATTCGTGGCCATGCTTTCACTGGCGCGCGGCTTCCGAGCCACGCTGGTGGCCTCAGGTTCGCCCGACGATGCGCTGGTCATGCGTGCCGGCTCGACCTCGGAAATGATGGGCGGTATTACTCTCGATTCCGTCAAGCTGGTACAGGATAAGCCGGGCGTCGCACGCGATTCCTCGGGGCAGCCGCTGGTCACACAAGAAGTCGTGGGCGTCGTTCCCATACCGCTGATCAGCACAGGTACGGACGCCAATGTGGAAGTTCGCGGCGTTTCGCCCAACGTGCTCGAAATCCGCAAATTCGTGAAGATCGTTCAAGGGCGGATGTTCCGTTCCGGTCTCGATGAACTCGTCGTCGGTAAAAATGCCTCGAAAACCTACGAGGGCCTGACCGTTGGCAACATCGTGAACTTCGGTGGCGGGCACTGGACCGTGGTGGGAGTCTTCGACGCGGGCGGATCGTCGTTCGATTCCGAAATGTGGTGCGACGCGCCCATCCTGAACCAAGTCCTCAAGCGCCCGGAAAACATCTTTCAATCTGCCACTGTTCACCTCACTTCACCCGCGGCCTTCGACAAATTCAAAGATTCGATTACTTCCGATCCTCAATTGAATTTGGAGGTCGAGCGCGAAGTCGATTACTACGCGAAACAATCTTCGGCCATGACGCGGCTGATCACTGTGCTGGGCGGTCTCGTGGCTGCCGTCATGGCGATCGGGGCGGTATTCGGAGCTCTCAACACCATGTACTCGGCCGTCGCCGAACGGGGACGCGAGATTGCCACCATGCGCGCGCTCGGCTTCTCCAGTTGGAACGTCATCCTGTCATTCCTATTTGAGGCGCTGCTGATTTCGTTCGTCGCCGGCATTATCGGCTGTGTAGTCGTGCTTCCGCTGAACGGCATGACCACGCAGACCATGAACTTCTCCACCTTCTCGAACATAGCCTTTGCCTTTAAGATTACTTTCAACTTGCTCGTGATGGGTGTAGTTTTTGCGTTGGCCATGGGTGTTCTCGGCGGTTTGCTGCCCGCCGTGCGTGCGGCGCTGCGCCCCGTCGCCGTCTCGCTGCGCGAGTTGTAGGAAATCTATTTGAAAGGCACAGTGACACAGGGCGGTCCGGAACCAGAGACAATGATCGTTCTTCGTAGCGATTGACCGCCTTTGCGAAGAACGCGGTCACTGAGCACGCCGTAGGGATGATAACGATTGGTCCTCGAAAACGCCCCAGGGTCCTGCGATATTCTCGAATCACGCAAAATCGCCGAGTTGCTCACCGAGTTCGGATCCCGGGGTTAATTCTGCGCAAGTGTGCGTAACCGAGGTTCGATGAGCGCATTGGCCTGGAGTCGCCAATTCAAGTCAAAATCCCCTTGTAGCCGGTTCTCAACGGGATCCTAAATTCATGCTGCGGATGGTGGTCACACGCCCGGAGGCCGCACTGCCGCCATGCTGATTACCTGAGATTGAGGAAGCGCACGATCAAGTCTGATCGACGTTATTTATAATTTGGATCGACCCCGATCCCGTGGGTTCGGAGCTACATATTTAAGCGAATGGAGACGGCGGTGTGCGGAAACATCGTGGCGTCCGTTCTGTCATTCGACCAGCGTGTCGTTGGCGGCCTTCGCACCGACGCAGGAGACAGACCACGGTCTGAGACCGGTGACCCCAATTAGGAGAGGCCGAGATGAAACCGGTGAGCAGCGGCTACGCAGCCGTGAACGGCATCAAAATGTATCACGAGTTCTACGGCGAGGGCGAACCGCTTGTGCTGATCCATGGCGGGCTGACAACCATTGGCGAGATGCAGGGATGGGTGCAGTCTCTGGCGAAGACGCGGCGCGTGATTGCAGTAGAGATGCAGGGCCACGGCCGCACGGCCGACACGGACCGTCCGATGAGCTTCCCCACGATGGGCGACGACATCGCGGCGTTGCTTGACCAACTCAACATTCCGAAAGCCGACTTGGTTGGCCATTCATTCGGTGGCGCCAGCGCGCTCCGCGCCGCGATCCAGCATCGAGATAAGGTACGGCGACTCGTGGTTATCTCGTCGCCTTCTGCCAGGTCCGGCTGGTATCCGGAAGCGCAACGGGGCATGAGCCAGGTGAGCGCGGCACTGGCCGAAAACATGATGCAAACGCCGACGGGGCGGTTTTCAAAGCAATGGCCCGATCCGCAGCGCTTT
>DATBEG010000035.1:0-42049 GCA_036276155.1 Bryobacteraceae bacterium
TCTTTGGTAGCGACAGCGCGGTATGCGAGGTCGTTGAAGTCCAGCACGGCGCGGCGCGGGCGCTTTGCTCAACACTGACAAACACGCAATCAGGTCGAGTCGCGCTATGGTCACCTTGGATCGCGCCAAGTTTCTCAGAAGGGCGCAAGCTTCGCGCTGTCGCCAGGAATTCGGCACGCCTCGATTTCTACTACGCTGCTTTCGGGGATCGGCCGGATAAACCCGCTCTATACACCAATTGTTACTTGCACGGATGCCCCGTGCAAGTCGCAATTGGTTCAGTAAAGCCGTAAGTAGTGACAATCTCGGCACGTTTTCTGCCGTTCTCTGTGTGCTGTATTTGCGGCGACTGTCACGGCCATGTCGGTTCTCCTTACTACGGACTTGATCCGAATCGAACCCAGGACGGATTTCGCTTATGGCGCTCTCGTGTATGGCCAGCCTTGTTGACGGCAAGTGGCATTATATGCGAGTTCCAGACCTCATGAAACTATGTTTTGTGTGCATCGCTGTGCGTGGGCGGGGGGCATCCAGGTGGTTCGACGCTCAGAGCATTCGACCTATCTCGTTACTTTCGTATCTCTACCATGCCCGAGATAGGGTCCATAGTGTTCTGCGCTTCAAATGTCATCGGGCCGTGCTGATTTTCTCTAAAGCGTTATCCAAAAGTTCGATCCGATCCTGTAAAGCAGTCAGCTTTCTCTTCTCGTCTTCTAGTTGACCCGTTGCTTCCGTTTCTGCCGTTTGGCAAGACTGCACTTCCGCCGTCTGCGCATCGAGCGAATTTCTTAGATGGCTTAACTGCGACTGCAAATCTTTGCTTTGGTTCTCTGGTAGGGTGCCGGAGTCCAAGGCGCTTTGAATTCTGCCAATGTCGGCGCTTATTCGCTGTTGGTTCTCTATCACCGACGAACACCTGCTGTGTTCAGTGTCGAGGCGCTGACTGGCGCGAGCGACCGCACCCTCTTGAATTTGCAGTTGAGCTAAGGCAATCTGTACGCGCTGCGATGCCACTGTCATAGCCTGAATAGCCATTCGCAACTCGCGCACTTCATTCAGAAGTGATTGTAGAGTTTCGCTTTCTTTCGTTGGCGTTTGGCATAACCCGATAGAGCCGGTCAGCAAGATTATCGAGAACCTTGTTATTCCAATATGCGCTAGCTTCATTTCTGTATGTTAGCGACGAAACGTTATCTGGTGTTTCGGCACTACTCGCGCTCTGCGGAATTCCGCTGGCGTGGCTGGAAAAGCTGTATAGCAGTAGAACGCCAAGGCTGAGTAAGTGACCCGACGAAGCATTCTCATTTCGAAACGGCTCTTCTTGTATCACTATTTGTCATTGTTCGTTGGTCAGTGGTGCTGTCTGATCTCGGCGCCGGAATGGGCGAGCAGACAGCTTCCGATATTGGGTATTAACGCACCGGGGACCTTTCATGTTTCGCGTCCGACGCTATAAAGCCAAGTGGCACTTCTACGACTAACGCGTTTCCGTCAAAGTGGTTTCGCCGCGGTGTAGCAATTACTAAACGCTGCGCGACTACGCGCGGGCGATCCACCAAGACTCACTCTCCGACATGCCGACCTACTCGGACAAAGTCGTATCGTGTTTGCGTCCTGTTGTTTTCCCAACGGAAATCTGTCACACTTCATGTTGGAAACCCAATAAACCGATGAAAGAGAAAACGGATGTCCTGCAAGGCACACTGGCGTTGATGGTGCTAAAAACTCTGGATGTGCTCGGACCGCTGCACGGCTACGGCATCGCTCGCCGCATCGAACAGATCAGCGGAGATCTTCTTACCGTAAATCAAGGCACGCTATATCCGGTCCTATTGAGGCTGGAGCAGGAAGGTTCTATCGCTTCCGAATGGGGCGCGTCTGAAAATAATCGCAAAGCGCGCTTTTATCGGCTGACACGCGACGGGCGCAAACAACTACAGGCCGAAACCCGCGGCTGGGAACAGACGGCAGCCATCATCGGACGATTCTTTGCGGCGAAAGCAGAGGACTTTCAATGAGAGCGTTGCGGCGCTGGGTCAAACGCTTGACTTCTTGGGCGAAAACGCAGCAAAACGAAGAGCGCTTGCGCGCCGAGATCGAAAAACATCTCGCTCTCCAAACCGCTGAGAATATTCGCGCCGGTTTGTCGCCTGCGGAAGCCCGGCGTAAAGCCGCATTGAAGTTCGGAGCAGTGCAGGCAATGCTGGAAGCCTATCGAGATCAGAGAGGACTGCCCTTGATGGAAACGCTGTTGCAAGATACGCGCCACGCACTGCGGCGTTTGCGAAAAGCCCCGGCGTTCACGACTGCCACAGTTTTGATACTGGCGCTTGGCATTGGCGCGACCACTTCCATTTTCACTTTGGCCTACGCCGTTCTATTGAGGTCTCTGGCAGTAGCAAATCCCAACGAACTGTACCGCCTGGGTAAAGAAGCACTTTGCTGTTATTACGGCGGGTACAGTCAAGATAAAGGCTTCTCCCTGGTTTCGTACGATCTTTACAAACACTTCCGGGACAATACCAAAGGGTTCGCCGAGTTAGCGGCATTCCAGGCAGGCGAGCCACTTTTCGGTATCCGCAAGATTCGTAAGTACATTCGCGCCTATGCGGAAATCGCTAAGCCCTTCCGCTGGTGCTACTCAGATCCGCGGCGCAGAATCATCCCTAACCCTATCGCTGGGACAGCTTACTAGATGAATGGGATCAAGCGGAAATCGCCCGCCTCGTTGCGGCCCGGCGAGCGAGAGACAAGTCGCTGCAGACGGGTAGTTGGCGCGCCCGGCTGGACTCGAACCAGCGACCTTCTGCTCCGGAGGCAAATGGTCTAGCTACCGCCCAATTCCGACTCACGCGGCGCCTCGAAGTTAGTGGACAGCCTACCTAAGCGTTACAACAAGTGTTACAGGACAGAGTGGTCCAACGCCGTTTGTAGTGTCAGTCGAGCGGCTTCGTTTCTCTTTGGCTTATCGCCCACTGTATGCACGTTTGCATCATCGTCTCCCGGAATGTCTAATTCCGAACTTGACAACGTTAATCTCAAAAGTTAAATTTGATCTTGTAAGCAGTTAATAATAAGACACTTGGCGGAGAGAGTGGGATTCGAACCCACGTTAGAGTTTCCCCTAAACACGCTTTCCAAGCGTGCGCCTTCAACCACTCGGCCATCTCTCCGGATTGCGAAACGGGAACTTGCGGGGAATATCGTTGCGGGCGATCTCAGTGTAGCATCGGCGACCGCCCGCGACCGCTAGCCCAAATCGAATTTTTCGAGGTGGACAGTCGGATCACCGGTCACCAATACCGGACGACCGAGGATGTCTTCCAACTCGTCGAGATAGTTGTTAGTGCTTGCTTTGAGTACCTTCGCGACTTCAGGGTGCACGCGGAGAACAACGTCGTGTCCTTCGAGCGCTTTGCTGAGCTTTTGCGCTTCGACCAAGATCTCGCTGATGACCGTTTGGACGCTCTTGACGTAACCCGCGCCTTCGCAATACGGACAGGGCGAGCACAAGGTCCGTTCAAGACTCTGCTTGACGCGTTTGCGTGTGATAGCAACCAGACCGAAGTCATTAAACTGAAGAATCTTGTAAGGCGCTTTGTCGGCGCGCATTGCGTCTTCGAGCGCTTGCATCACCTTTTGCCGATTCTTGCGCTCATCCATGTCGATGAAGTCGACCACGATGATGCCGCCTAAGTCGCGCAAGCGGATCTGGCGAACAATCTCTTTGACCGCCTCCGTGTTCGTCTTGACGATGGTGTCCTCAAGGCGATTCGATTTGCCAACGTACTTTCCGGTATTGATATCAATCGCCACCAGCGCTTCGGTCTGGTTGATCACGATGTAACCACCCGACTTCAGCCATACCTTCGGCCGCAGCGCCTTCTCGAGCTCCTGGGTGATGTTGAATGCATCGAAGATAGGCGCGCTGCGCGTATACAGTTTCACGCGATTCACGAGCGCCGGCTGGAACCGCTGCATGAAGGTCACAACGTTTTCGTAGAGATCTTCGTCGTCCACCCAAATGGATTTGAATTCGTCTGTGACCTGATCGCGCAGAATGCGCTGGACAATATCCAGATCGTAGTGCAGTAGCGCAGGCGCGGGTTTCTTCTCAGCTTTCTGGCGAATATCGAGCCAGAGACTGTAGAGGTAATTCATGTCGGCGGCGATCTCATCTTCCGGAACGCCTTCGCCCGCCGTGCGGACAATGAATCCACCCGTCGTGCCGACGCGATTAGCCTGCAGGATGCGCTTCAATCGCTGCCGTTCTTCGTCGCTGGCGACTTTGCGGGAAACACCCAGGTGCGACACGCTGGGCATGAAGACAACATAGCGACCGGGCAGCGCAATGTGGGATGTGATGCGGGCGCCCTTCTGGCCCAGAGGCTCCTTCGCAATCTGAACGATGATTTCCTGACCGGCCTTCAACAGCTCCGCGATAGAGGGCGTGCCGCGATCAGGCCTCTCGACAGTACGCTCTTCGGGAGTTTCACGAGGATTCTCCGGTTCATAGGCAACCGCAGCACCGGCTACCGCACCCGACGAAGGACCAGCCGATTCCCCGCCCTGACCGAACCTGTTGCCGCCCCGGCGGCGACGCATACGACGAGATACGCGATGCATGGCGCGACCACCCTGATCGCGCACGCTTGCAGTGCGGGGCTGGGAACCCTCAGCAGGCCGATCTTCCGCCACAGTTTCGGCGGCCTTCACTTCTGCCGGAGTTTCCTGCGCCTCCTCGGGTTCGAAGATGTCGAATTCCTCCGCATCGGGTGTTTCGGCAGACTCTTCTGGCTCGCCACCTTCGAGGTCTTCTATTTCTTCCACAAGAAATAAGCCGGCGTCCGATGAACTCGGTTCAGGCGCTTCCAGTGGCTCGGGCGAAGCAGGGAGGACGGTGACCGAAGCTTTACTGAACAACTCCTCCCCGTGCACATCGGCCATTGTTTCGGCGGGCTCGGACAGGGATTGATCCTGCTTTACCTCTTCGATCTTTTCCTCGATTTCCCCAGGCGTCTCATTGTTGTGGTGCGATAAGACTTTCTCGGCGAGTTCGAGTTCTTCGGCCTCCTCTTCAATGGCCATCTGCTCTTCCGGGTCGGTGGGAGGCTCGAGAGTCGTGTCTTCGCTGGAAATGTCAGGTTGGTCGCGCTCGGGCCCTTCAGCAAATGTCTGGGTGTCTGTGCCCGGCACGCGGCCCCGATATTTGGCCAGCGACTCACCCGGAAGGATGATCACCTCCGCAGCAGCAGTCTCCTCGGGTTCATCTGTTTCCGGCCCTACGAACCGGACAGGAGCAGACGTCGCCGTACCGGGCTGGGCGTATTTGCTATCGGGAAAACCACGGCCACGCTGCCGCCGACGCCTGCCGCGCCGATTGCGGCCGTCATTGCGGAAGCCGCGGTCGTCAGTCCGTTGTTCCTGTAGACCCACCTCGGGCGCACTAACTGCGGCACCGGACGCCGCATTTTCTGCGACAACTATTCCGGATTCACCTTCCGCGTACCCCGGGTCGCGTTCGGTTTCAGAAGGAATCGCGACGGACTCCCGCACCTCGGCGACCGCTTGTTGGGCTAGACGCTCCGGCGGTGGCTGGCGTTCACCTCCACGCCCCTGGTTGCGGTCGGCTCGATCTCGATCACGACGTATGGGCTTTTCTTCCGCGACATCGATGTCCTCATGTTCTTCGAAGAAATCGGAAACGTATAGGAACGTATCGCGTTCGAGACCCAAATCTACGAATGCTGACTGCATCCCGGGAAGCACCCGCGTGACGCGTCCTTTATGTATGCTGCCCGCGAGTGAATATTCGTTCGCGCGCTGAAAGTAGACTTCGACGAGTTGATCGTCTTCTAGAACCGCTACTTTCGTCTCGTGGCGATTGGAACCAATCACCAACTCCTTACTCATGAATCACCGCCTTCAGACCGGCGATGAGCGTACACAGACTACGGGGATGCTCTTCTGTTTGGCGCCCAGGAAAACGGGCGTTACACATGATTGTTTACGTGAAACCGGCGGAAGCTTGCACCGGAACGTTCTTAATTCCGGCTGATAACTGCAGCCTCGACACCGGCAGTAATAAGCTATGTTCTACATCGTCATCAACGACTTTAAACTTATCTCAGCGCTCCGTAAATTTGTCCTGCTCAATCCGGCCCAGTTTTTCAAATTGCGCCTCCACTCCGGGAGGCGCTCACTAACTAGTTCACAAACCTGCGTAACCTGACGCTGTTAACTAAACCCAGCATCAGGAATATCGACCACGTGTCAGAACCGCCGGAACTCATCAGCGGCAACGGAATACCAGTTACCGGCATCCGGCCGACGACCATTCCGACGTTCACTAACACGTGAAATAACATCAGCGCGGCAACACCCATGCAAACGTACAGTCCTGCTCTGTCTGTTGCCGTTTGCGCATTCTGCACCACCTGCATAATCAGCAGAAAGTACAGAACAAGCGCGATCACAATACCAACAAAACCATGCTCTTCGGCAAACGAGGCGAAGATGAAATCCGTATGAGGCACCGGCAGAAACCCCAAGTGTGTTTGGGAGCTTTCCTTGGCTCCGCGACCCCACATGCCGCCATTACCTACAGCGATTCGCGATTGGATCACCTGAAAACCAGTTCCTTTGGGATCGCGGTCCGGATATATAAAACTGACCAACCGATCCTTCTGATACGGCTTAAGGAAATGATAACCAATAGGCAAGGCAACCACTAGAATCGCCGTAATTATCAACAAATACTTCCAGCGCATGCCGGCCATCAAAACGCCACAGATCAGCACGGGAAGGTAAGTCAGAGAGGTCCCCAGATCCGGCTCTTTCATGACCAGAGCCATGGGCGCAAGTACAAAAGCGCCTAGTTTAGCCAAGTCTTTCCAGTCGAGGTTTTCCGATTTCACGTCGGTCAGATACTTGGCAACTAGCAAAATGAGGACTATCTTCACAAACTCCGAAGTCTGGAAAGTAAACCCCGCCACTCGAATCCAGCGGGTGGATCCGAAGACTTTATTGCCCAGCACGAGAGTCAATACCAGCAGACCGATACAGGCGGCATAGAAGTAGATAATTCGGCCTAGGAGACTGTGGTAGTCAATCATCGCGACCACCCACATCATGATGAGCCCGGTGGCAACCCAAACGATTTGCTTCCACCAGGCGTCGGCCCAGTGCGTGCCCTGGGTAGCGCTATAGATCTGCAATACGCCGAGGCCGCAGAGGATCAAGGTAACGATGACAAGCGGCCAATCCAGGTCGCGAAGGGGACGATAGCCGGGCACTAGTGACTGTCGCCTTCCTGAATCGGCAGCCCGAGCAGCGCAAGAGGCCATTTAGGCGAGCGCAGCAGTTGCTTGGGCGCATACGCACTCTCAGCCTTGTATTTCGCGAGGCGAGCTTTCTTATCGAAATACGCTTTGATGACATCCCGCGCGATAGGCGCGGCGAAGGGCCCATGAACGCCATTCTCGAACAGAGCCACGACGACAATCTCAGGAGCATCTTGGGGCGCGTAGCCCACGAACCAGGCATTGTCCTTCAAGTCTTCCGCCGATCGTCCTTTGGTGAACTTGTTGGATGCGACCTGTGCGGAACCAGTCTTGCCGCAAACGCGAAGACCGGGGATGATTGCGCCGTGGCCAGTCCCGTTGCCGTTCACGACGTCATACATCCCGGATACGATTTCGCGCACATTGTCCTGATTCAGGTGCCCGTCGCGCAATAACTTAGGAGGCGTGCTCGTCAGCAGATGGGGGAGATACCAGCGTCCGCCGATAGCGAGGCCGCCCTCAGCAGCAGCAAGTTCCAGCGGAGAGACTGTCACCGCCCCTTGCCCGATCCCGACCGAAATTGTCTCGCCGGCGTACCACTTCTGGCGGAACATACGCATCTTCCACTTCGTTGACGGCATGGTGCTCTCCCGCTCGTTAGGCAGGTCGACACCAGTTTTATGACCGAAGCCGGCCAATTCCGCATAATGAGCCAAATTGTCGATGCCTACGCGGTTCGCGACGCTATAGAAGTAGACGTCGCAGGATTGTTCAATGGCGTGGTGCAGCGTCACCGTGCCGTGGCCCGGATGGAACCAGCAGGAGAAATAGTGACCGTAGAAGGAGGCACCGCCGGGGCAATGGAACTGAGTCTTGTCGTCGATGAGTCCCGTTTCGAGACCTGCCAGAGCGGTGAAGGGCTTGAACGTCGATCCGGGCGCAAGTTCGGCCTGAATAGCCCGGTTGAGAAGAGGTTTGTGTGGATCTCCGTTGATCTCGTTCCAGTCCGCGCGGCTGATGCGGCCCGTGAACTTGTTCGGATCGAAGGTCGGCTTGCTGACCATGGCCAGAATTTCGCCGTTGCGCGGATCGAGAGCGACCACTGCACCGCGCTTTCCTTCCATGGCGAGCTCCGCAACGGATTGAAGATCCAGATCGAGTGTTGTGCGCAGGTCTTTGCCGGGGACTGCCTCTTGTGTCCCTTCCATCTGCCGTTCGCGGCCCCAGTTGTCCACCAGTACACGCTGCTGGCCGTCGACTCCGCGCAAAGTCTGGTCGTATTCGCGCTCGAGGCCGTCCTTGCCGATGATGTCGCCTTGCTGGTAATCCAGAAATTGCGGCGAGTTTAACTCGTTTTCGCTGATCTCACCGACATAGCCAACGACGTGAGCGGAAAATCCGTCCTGCGGATACTGCCGACGCCAAGCCTTAATTAACTGCATCTCGGGATAGGTGCTTGCGTCCTGATGCGACTCAATCCAGGCAATCTCGTCGCGCGTGAGCTCATCTTTGATGATGATCTGCGGATTAGAACCCATCCGATGGATCTTGGAGACCAGATCGCCGTAATCCAATTGCAACGCGCTCGCGATGGCAGGCAGGTGCTCCGGCTTGATCTGATCGCGATTGAGGAGCAGGGAGTACGAGGCTTTGTTGTCGACGATCACACGCCCGTCGCGATCAAGAATTTTGCCGCGCGGCGCCAGAATGGGCACACTCTTAATGCGATTGCGCGCGGCCGCTTCGCTGTACACGTCCGAACTCTGCACCTGTAATTTCCAGAAGCCGGACACAAGAAAGACAAAAACGGCGACCGTCAGGTATTGGAATACGGCCACTTTGCCGGATGCTCTCGTTGGGCCATCCCGCAGAAGACGATCATGCGAGACTTCCTCGTCACGCCGATGGTCGCTTGCTAGTAATGCCACTGGGATAGTTCCGGAAAGGTTCGGCCTGAAAAAAGGCCTACCCCTTTAATGTTAACAGCTAAACTGTCGCGAATGCAGGGGGTTACGCAATCTTTTAGAGGTGATCGCGGCCGTCACCATCGCCGCGCGTGAAGTGTGTACACTTTCGGCCTCCAGGTTGTGACGCTATTGCGCTGGTCAGACCTTTCGACGTCGCCAAGATATAGTTCGAAGGGCCTTTTAGAAAGCCATTTGCGCGAAAGGCGTCGATATGACCCTGGAACGACTGGTTAGTCACTATCAGGTCGCTTCGATCTCGCGCCAATTCTTTGGAACCGAGCGCTATGGTGGCGTCGATGGCTTCCGGTAATGCAATACAGTCGAGGATTGTTGCAACTCTCATCGCGCCAAAGTACTTATGGTCAGTGAAGTGCGTATTCTGTGCCGCGAGCCAACCGACCGGAGTGCCACTGCGCTTTGCGAGAAAGGCCATGCTGCGATCCCGACCCAAGTTATAAAGCTCTTCTAAAGTCGCCCGGTCGCGCTTTACACAGAAAGAGCAGGTCCGGCGAAAGCGCTCCCAAAGAACATCAGCCCATGCGCCCCATGAGGTTACCCGTTCGATCGTGTACCCATTTGCTCGCCACTTGGCGGAGATGCTTTTGGCCTGCAACGCCGTTATGCCGATCTTTGCCGCGCCAGTCCACGCGGCGGCCAATGCCAGCGTCCTCCGCGAACCGTTTTGCAATTGCTTGATGTTCAGTACGAATCGGTTTGCGTTTATTACCCGAAAGAGGAACGGCACTGGCTCAATGGTCCAGCCCGCACTTTTCAGGAGCCTTGTGAATCGTGCCTGTTCGCTTCCCATGCCCAGCGCGAACAAATATGGTCCTTGCTGTTGCATGTACTTCATCAACTGCAGAGCCAGCAGCGAGTATCTACCATCAACAGTGCCTTCTGAAATTGGTTCGCGACAATTGATGACCGTTGCTTCCTGTCCGTCGCTAAACGCTGCCGGAAACGACGCCAGCAGAAAACCGCCGCGTACTGCCTCTCCTTCAAACGCGAGGAAATTGGAATTACGGATCAGTGCGTTGGCAGGAGGCTCGGGCGGAGTATGCTCGGGGAGCTGAAACTCCAATTCGCCTCCTGCACGCAATCGCTGATTGAGGTTGCGAGCCGCATCCTCGCCATCTGCCGAATAAGGAACGATCTTGATTTGCATGGCCGCACCAGCTTACGAGGTGCCGCGAAAGCACTTGTTAGCCAGCCATTTCCACTCCAGACGGCTACGCTCTCCCGGCGTAATCGTATGAATTCCATGGTGCTGCACGAGATGATCTAAAACCGTTGTTAGCGGCACGAACCATCCGTTTTTTCTGCTTAGCCGTTCCATCAACTGTCGAAACCGTGGGTCCAAATTGTCATCGTTTACGAACTTCTTACCGAAGTGCGTATACATGATGCAAAGACCGCCTTCCGCCTCGAGTTGATCCTGATTTTGTTCCTTGATGGTCTCGAGAAAAGCGGGAGCTTCGGCCCCTTCCGCGGACGAGTACCACGCGCCCACATAGGAACGATCCGGATCGTGGTAGGGCATGATCGGGCAGGCTTTTAAGGTGTTTATGTCGCGAAAAACGAGGTTACGGCAGAAGCGGATCTTTTCGCGGCACACATCGCCCCAGAAATGTGGGCCAGGCAATTGCCCCCGGAACCGATTGTTGTTGCTGCCGCGAGTCATCATGTTGTACAACCCACGCCGCAATGTGCCGCTCAGCCGAGCTTGTCCCCAATACATCGCATCTGCGTTATAGTGATTCGCCATGGCCGCCGGATACCGTCCGAAATAAGTTCGGAATAGTTCCAGACTTTGGATGACTTCCTCGCGCGTGCATGAATGTGGCGCGGCGCAATGATAACCAATCTCGAAGCCCCTCTCTTGAAGTTTCTGGGCGTCGTCCAGGTACTCCGGGTCAGCGCATGTCTCGCCATTCGAATTGCGCTCGCGCAACGGTCCCATGGGCCAAACCGCCTTGGTCGTGCGGAATCCGAGATCGGCAAGGAATGGATAAACGTGTTTGCGGGCTTCCCAGGTGTGGCCGTCGGGATCATCGAAAACCGTGAAGGCGAATGACTTGCCTTGAGGCCACGCGATTTTCGGCGTCAAATCCCTTCCTTGGTGGCGTGCCCTTTCGCACGCTCATAAAACGCCGCCATGGCATTGACCGTCCCAAAATTCTCAAGCGTGACTTCGCTCTGATCGATCGACAGATCGTAATTGCTTTCGAACCAAACAATCAACTCCATCAATGCAGCCGAGTCCAGCCAGCCCGTAGCGGGAATTTCCTGTTCATCGCGCAGACTCTTCGCGTTGTTGCCCAACTGTGCCGCAAGCTCGATGACTTTCGCGCGGATGTCTTTCTTGATGTCGTTCATCTATCTACTCGTTCGGCTGACCGGCGCTCGCCAACTCGTTCAAACTGATAACGACGTCGCCGCCCGTAAGCACGCGGTGGTCGTACGTTGCGCCGAGTGCCGCAATTCCGTCGCGAGCCGCCGAGTGCGCAACGATCAGTGCTGTATGGGGCATCAGAACCGGCATGTGCCGGGTGACGGACCATCGCGCCATGCTTGTGAATCCAATCGTCGCCCCAGAGGCCTCTTCCGGCTTGAGTGCATTCTTCAACGCGGCGCGCTGCAACTGCGAAAGCCGATTTACAAACTCAATTTCACTCAAGTTTTCGGCCTCTCGCACCACGGCCACAAAAAGGTTCTGGCCCGATTGCACGGTGAATCCCAGGTTTACGTGATCGTAGGCGTACTTCTCGGCGCCGGTGACCGTTGCATTCAAATGCGGGCGGCGCATTGCGATCCGGACAAGTTCCCATGCAAGTTGCGCCAAAATAGGGTCGAGCAGAAGACCATGTTCCGATCGGAATCGCGCTGCGCGGGCCTTCCATACCGATTCGTCATAGGTAACTTCGGCATAGGCCGGAACCGCTTCGCGCTTCTGCCATTCGACTGTCCGCAACATGCCGCGCTCAACACCGCTAAGTGGGGTGCGCTGGCCCGATTCCTGCGGCCTTGATTGGTCCGGTGCTGACCGCGCCCCCCCTGCCTCGCTCGCACGCACCTGCGCTGACAGCCCGTTCTTGCGTAGGTAGCCCAGTACCGCCTCTGTGCTGATCCGAGGGCCATCCACAGGAATATCGGAAGGATCGATATTGTACTGCGCCAGTAGCAGCGCGGCTTTCAAGGTCGGTTCGCGTCCACCGGCTGAGCCGGACACCGTGGCCCTGTCGTTAACTGGCGGAACATCAGGCCCGATCTCGTCCGCTTTACTTCCAACCCAGGCCAGTACGGAACCAACAGCTATCGTGTCGCCCTTAGCGGCGTTATAACGCAGGACAAAACCGTCTTCCTCCGCTTCTACCGTGAATGTTGCCTTGTCCGTCTCCACATCGGCGACAGGATCGCCCTTCCTGACCGCGGTGCCAGGCTCCACGAAAAGATGAACCAGGCGCACAGTATCGTCGTTATTGTTCACGCGCGGCGTGTACAGCGGTTTAGCCATTCTTACTGGGTTTGTCTCAAGATATCGGCTAGTAGAAGCTGGGTCACCGTGTCAACCACCGCATCCGTTCCCGGTAGAATCGAGGCCTCCAGACTGCGTGCGGCAGGAATCGGGTAAGCCGGCGACCCCAGGCGAGTGAAACGCCCCTTGAAACCAGCTTGCAGTAATTTGCTTCCAAGTTCGGCGGCAAAGCCGTACTCCACTGGGGACTCCTCAAAAGTGATCACGCGAGCACGATTCATGAGCGCGCGCGTCAGAGTTGCTGCGGGAAGTGGGGCCAGCAGTGAGGGAACGACGATTTCGACATCAATCTCCTCTTCGGAGAGCCGCGCTGCCGCTTCTTCTGCGATACCGACGCAATGGCCGTAGCACACGATGGTTACGTCGGGATCGTCAACCTGGCGGTTCACCAGCGTTGGAAACAGATGGGCGGCGAGATCGGTCGGATCGGGCGGAAGTGCTTCATAGGTGCCACTGCCGACACTCTTTCCGTAAAGCAGCTTGTGCTCCAGGCACAGGGTCGGGTAAGGCCAATCCAAGACAGCATTCCACAGTACTTGGCCCGGATTGTGACGTTCACTTGCGAATACAACAGTTAATCCTGGCACACTGGTCAGCAGGTTTTCGATGCTTTGGCTGTGCGTTGGTCCGTATCCTCGGCGGCCGCCGCTCGGTGTACGGATTACGATTGGCACATTCGTGTCCGGAAACATACCCGGGAACTTAACGGCGTGGTTGAACAACTGATCCATTGCCAGCGTCGCGAAGTCCGCGAACATAATCTCGACGATTGGCCGGTAACCAGACATTGCAAGCCCGATTCCGGCGCCGGTGACTCCCGCTTCACTGATGGGAGTGGAGATCACGCGTCCAGGAAACTCGGTGCTCAAACCGGCCGTTACCTTGAAGGCGCCTCCGTAGGGATCATGGAGATCTTCACCCAGCAACAGAACACGGTCGTCACTTGAAAGCAGATCACGCAAAGCACTGTTGAGCGATCCGCGCACGTTTTGTGGCGCGCCAGCATCCGAATGCCGAGACGATGCGCCGGAACCAGAGTTGCCGCAATCGGCGCCAAAGATACAAGCTGGCACATCTACGAATGTCGATTCCGGAGAAGCGAGCGCGTCGCGATGGACGGATTCGATGAACTCCGTCGTAAACTGGTCAATCTCCTGCCGTTCCATTTCGCTCAACAAAAGTCCGTAGGCAGTGAGCGGGTCCCGCGCGATGATCTCTGCCATCTCGCTCTCGGTGCGCAGATCGTCGCCTTTGCTATGCGGACCCATACGGCGTGTGTCGATTACAAGAAATCCGGGTTTTTTGGTTGCGCGCACGTCCGCAACAACGTCTTCGATGCGATCCAGAAAATCCGCCGCCGCGTCATCCAGATGCCACGTTTGGAGGCCGAAGGCGGCACCGCGCGCCTCAATGGAGCCCCCGATCGTCTCTGCCGTGGACGTAGTTTGCGCAACGCCATTGTTTTCGATCACAAACAACAATGGGGCACACCATATGGACGCGAGATTCATGCTCTCGTAGAGCAGTCCTTCGCCGAGAGTGCCATCACCGACCATTGCAGCGACGATGGAGTTCTCACCGCGCTTTTTCATTGCGAGCGCATGGCCGGCGGCGATGCCCGTCATCCCCGCTTGCACACCATTGCTGTGGAAGTGACGGTAAGCAATGTGCTGACTTCCGCCCACGCCGCGGCAGACTCCGGCCTCTCTGCCCATCA
The DNA here is from genome assembly GCA_036276155.1 of Bryobacteraceae bacterium. Taxonomy (GTDB): domain Bacteria; phylum Acidobacteriota; class Terriglobia; order Bryobacterales; family Bryobacteraceae; genus Bog-105. Next base: position 14,503 of record DATBEG010000035.1, read on the forward strand.
CTTCCGCAATCAACTCAAGGAAATTTCCGCTGTAAGTGAGGAAGTGTCCGTGATTGCGGTGGTTTGAGAACACCGCATCGCCCGGTTCGTTCAATGCACGAACCACGGAAATGGCGCAGATTTCCTGGCCGATGCACGTATGTGTCGTTCCGGACAGCAAACCCTGGCTAAATAACTTCAAGAGGAGCTGCTCCGCCTTACGAACGAGCAATCCGAAGGCGTATACGGAGTGCGGCTCTTTTGAAATCAGCGGTTTGCCGTATGTGTCACGAGAGAACAGAACTGATGCGCAAGTGGTCCCGGACATGTACAATTCGGTGCTGTTTCAGCGGTTTCTTCTCAATTTTATCTCAGCAGCCCAAAGCAGCTATTGAGAATAGATTTTATGGCCACAGTTCAGATTTTCGGGGTGAAGAACTCCAATGCGACCCGAGCGGCTGAGCGGTTCTTCAAGGAACGAGGAATCACCATTCATTTTGTGGACCTGAAGGTAAAGCCAATGTCGGGGGGTGAGATCCGGAAGTTCGCCGATCGTTTCGGTCTGGCAGGACTGATCGATAACGAGAGCAAGGCTTACGAAGACGCTGGGCTGAAGTACTTAAAGGTGTCGGAGACCGAGCTTTTGGCAAAGATAGAGCGGGATGCGAAGTTGCTTCGGCTGCCGTTCGTGCGTAGCGGAAATCGATTCAGCATCGGCCACGATGAGGCTTCGTGGAAGGAGATACTCGCGGCCGCGAGTGCAAAAAGCTAGACCGTCTCGCGAGCCTTTTGTCTGACTGGATCACAGCGCAGACATTGACCCGTCTACGAAGGCACAAAGCTGGCGTCCACCATTCGACAAAAAAGAATGGAAACTCTCAAGGATGTCGCTCTGAATGGGATCTTTCTCGCGATATTCGCACACGGGCTGGTGGGCCTGTCGCTTATCTGGGACAAGGTGCTGCTGCAGCGGCGCGAAACGCAAAACTTGTTGTCGTACGTTTTCTGGCTCGGGGCCATCAGCATCTTCGGCCTGATTCTGATTGCATTCGGATTCAAGATGCCGTCGTGGCACATTGCAGGCATTGCGTTCTCAGCCGGACTGCTGGATCTGATCGCATCGTACTTTTACTATTCGGCACTGAAAAACGGCGAAGCCTCGGATGAACTCGCGGCCATGGGTGGCTTCGCACCGGTTTCTACCGCGCTGTTCGCGCTGTGGCTGCTGAAAACCCCGACCGGCGGAGAATGGCCCGGGTTTGTGTTGTTGACCGCGGGCGGATTCATGATGTTCTTCGCCGAGCGAGTGCCGCTGCGCAAGATGGCGCCGCTGATCGTCATAGCCGCGACCGGGTTCGGGCTAATGAACGTGTTGCAGAAGATCGCCTTCAACGCGACCAACTTTGTTAGCGGATATGTGTTCTTCACGCTGGGAACCTTTGCGGGTTCCATGGCCCTGCTTGTACCTCCTTCGTGGCGCAAGCAAGTGTTCGAACACTCAGAGGAGGCGACCCCAAGGAGCAAGTTCTGGTACATGGTGAACCGGTTCCTGGCGGGAGTGGGATCTTTCCTGGTGGTTTTCGCAATCAGCCGTGCCCATCCATCTGTTGTGCAGGCCATCTCGGGCGTTCGTTACGTGACCATCTTCATCGGGGCTTATCTAATTACCCGATTTCGGCCGTCCTGGTTTCGAGAGAACTTCGGCAAACGAGCGATGTTTTTCAAGGCGACAGGCACATGCCTGGTGGCCTCCGGACTGGTTCTGGTTGCGATGCACGGCGGCGGGGGAAACGCGCAGTGACGAATCCGCGGCACTTCGTCGATCTTCCGGACTGCTTCGCATTGTGAGATAGTGGAACCAACTTTGGGAGGCTCCATGCGAAGTTTCTGGACCCGCCGCCGTGCTGCTGCTGTTCCGCTGTGTTTGTTCCTGATCTATACGTTTCCGCTGCTCGCGCAAAAGGGGGGTTCCCCCGGGACGACCGCGAACGCCGGATCCGCGGGATCCGCCGCATCCATCGGTTCACCTTCGCGCGGTACTGTTAACAACAATCCGAACCTCGGCGTCGGCAATACGCAGACTACCTCGCCCGGTTCGATGCAGACTATCTTCCTTTCGGGAACAGTGATGTTCGATGACGGAGCGCGGGCGTCCACAGATATTCGAATTGAACGCGTTTGCGGGGGTTCCACACGGTTGGAGTCGCATACGGACAGCAAAGGACATTTCTCTTTCCAGGTGGGACAAAACCCGGTTGCTTTTTCCGACGCATCGGATTCTTCCGTCGGGATGATGGGACCGGGAGGGACGACAGCTAATTCGTCCGCAGGCTTTGGAAACAGCATGCAGACAAGCCAGTTGAATGCGCTTTGGAACTGCGAATTGCGTGCGGCTTTCCCGGGATATCGTTCGGATGTCATCGATCTCTCGACTCGGCACCCTCTGGACTCGCCGGACGTCGGGACGATTGTGCTTCATCGGCTGGGGAATGTACAAGGTTCGACGATAAGCATGACAACCGAACTCGCTCCCAAGCCGGCGCAGAAGGCGTATCACAAAGGATTGAAGGCTTTACAAGCGGGCAATGGCGACGAGGCGGAGAAGGACTTTCAGAAAGCAACGGATATTTACCCGAAGTATGCGCTCGCCTGGTTTGCATTGGGCCAGATGCAGCAAAAGGCGGCCCAACCGGATTTGGCCGGAAAATCTTACCTGACAGCTGCACAGGCAGACAACAAGTATCTGAGTCCCTACGATCGTCTTGCTTACCTGTCAGCCCAACAAGGTAAATGGGAAGAGACGGCTGATTACAGCAAGCATGTCATTGAACTCAATCCAGTCGAGTTCCCGACTTCATTCTGGTACAACGCACTGGCCAACTTCAATCTGCGTAAGCCGGCCTTGGCGGAACAGAGTGACGCAGACCTGCTGAAGCTGGACACGCAGCACAATTTCCCGCAAGCGGAATACCTGATGGCGCAGCTGATGCTCGACAAAAGCAAATATCCGGAAGCTGCCCTGCATCTGCGTGCCTATTTGAAACTGCAGCCGAACGCCAAAGATGCAGATGCGCTGAAGGCGACCCTAACGAAACTCGAACAGGCAAACGCGCAAGTGAAGTCACCGATGCCGCCACAATAGAGGCGCGAAATAGCGAGCCTCAGCGTTACTCTGTAATTGGAATGGAGTTACCCCAAGCAGCGCCGGAGGTGGCGCGGCAAAGGCTCACAGAGCTTCGCGAAAAACTGCTGATTCTGCATAAAGCGCTCCTCGACTCAGAGCGCACGTCCTACGAACTCATACACGGGCCTATCGCTTCTCCGGGCGCTTTCCTTCAACTGCTGATCAACGACGCGCGATTTGCGTGGTTGCGGCCGGTGACGACCATGATTGTGCAGATCGATGAGGCGCTCGCTGCCAAGAATCCGCCCTCTTCGCACGTGGATTTCGAGCGCTTGATCGGGGATGTGCGGGCGCTGCTTACGCCTTCAAGCGAAGAAAACGGCTTCTGGAAGCGATATTCGGGAGCCGTTCAACGGGACCCCGGAGTGGCGGTACTGCATGAGGAGATGGAGCGCCATCTAAGCTGATTCAGGCTATTTGTAGGCTGGAATGCCAGTCACACGCTCACCTATAACCAGTGTGTGGATGTGATCGGTTCCCTCATAGGTCTTCACGGTTTCGAGATTGCACATGTGGCGCATAATCGGATACTCGTCCATGATGCCGTTGGCACCGAGCAGATCGCGGCTCAAACGCGCACACTCGAGAGCGATGGCGACGTTATTGCGTTTCAGCATGGAGATGTGCGCCGGTTCCATTTTCCCGGCATCCTTTAGACGAGCCACCTGATACGCCAACAATTGCGCTTTGGTGATCTCGGTGATCATCCAAGCAAGTTTCTCCTGCACAAGCTGGTGACTGGCGAGCGGGCGATTGTCGAATTGCTTGCGCGTCAGCGTATAGCTGCGCGCGGTCTCGAAGCAATCCATGGCCGCGCCGATCACGCCCCAACCGATGCCGAAGCGGGCCTGCGACAGGCAGCTTAACGGCGCTTTCAAGCCTTTCGCGCAGGGAAGCTGGTTGTCAGCTGGAACGACACAGTCTGCGAAATGCAGGCTGGAGGTGACCGAAGCGCGCATAGAGAGCTTGCCGTGCAGATCGCTGGTGGTGTAACCCTTCGTATCGCGTTCAACAAGGAAGCCGCGAACGCCGTCTGGCGTGCGCGCCCAGACGACGGCGACATCGGCGAGTGAGCCGTTTGTGATCCATGTCTTCTCGCCGTTCAGCACCCAATCGTTGCCACGCTTTTCAGCGCTCGTCAGCATCCCGCCGGGATTGGAGCCGAACTGAGGTTCAGTCAGTCCGAAACAGCCGATCGCCTCGCCTGACTGGAGCTTCGGTAGCCAGCGATCTTTCTGCTCTTCGGACCCGTAAGCGTGAATCGGGTACATCACAAGAGCGCCCTGAACACTGACGAAGCTGCGCAGTCCGGAATCGCCGCGCTCCAACTCTTGCATGACCAGACCATACTCGACATTGCTCATGCCTGCGCAGCCATAACCTTCGAGATTTGCCCCGAGGAACCCGAGATGCGCCATTTCTCCGATGAGCTGTTTCGGGAACTCGCCGGCGTTGAACGCGTCACGAATGACCGGCAAAACGCGATCGTCCACGAAGTCGCGTGCGGTTTGACGCACCATACGCTCTTCTTCGCTCAGGAGTGAATCGAAATCGAGATAGTCGACACCAGGGAAACGCGCCATGAAATCACCATTCTACCGGCGGAAGGGCAATCTAACCTCAGAATTCGCTGAGATTCCAGGCGCCCTCGGCCAACTAAGAAACTGCGGGTGAAAACCAGGCTTTCCATCTCTGGTGTTGTTCTTGCGGGCCTACTGCTTGCTCAAAGGCCGGGCGACAGCGACCTCACAAATGCCTACGATTCGCTGAAGAAGAAGGACTACGATGCGGCGATCGTGATGTTTCGCGAGGCGCTGAACCTTCAGCCGCAGAACGCTGCCGTCCACAAAGATCTCGCCTACACTCTGGTGAAGGCGGGAGAAAACGAGGATGCGCGTGACGAGTTTGCCGCGGCGGTGAAGCTAAATGAGGCAGACGAAACAGCGGCCCTGGAATACGCGTTCCTGGCATACGAAACAAAGCAGCCGATACAGGCGCGGCGGACATTCGATCGGCTGCGGCACAGCAGTACTCCGGCGACACGGGCGACCGCGGAGCAGGCATTCCAGAATATCGATCGGCCGTTAGCTGACGGAATCGCACGCTGGAAAGCGGCACTCGCGGGGGCCGCGCATCCGAACGACTTGGCCCTGTACTCGGCTCATTGGGAGTTAGCCCAATTGGCCGAACTGAGAGACGAGTTACCGCTTGCCGCGGAACAATACGAAATTTGCCGCAAGCTGAAGCCGCAACTGCCCGAATTGCTGATTGTGTTGGCGCGCGTCTGGACGCAGATAGATCGCCGGGAAGAGGCGCATGCAGCGCTGCTGGCGGCGTCGCGTTCCGGAAGTCCGCGTTCCGCGGAACTCGCATTAGAGCAAATGGGCGGCAGGTACCCGTATCCGTACGAATTTGTGAATGCGATTCGGATTGACCCGCAGAATATCGCTTTACGACGGGAACTGGCGTATCTGTATATCGCAATGGGCCAAAAGCCGGAAGCGACAGCGGTTTTGCAGAGCCTGGTCGAGTTGGTTCCGAATGACCAGGAGGCTCGTGACCAGTTAGACGGCCTCTCGGGCTTGAAGAAACGGCCAGCACAAAACGCCCCTTTTGTTCAAAGTCCTACGCCGGTCATAGACGCCAAGACGATGGGCAAGAAGAGCCTTGCGCTGGGATACTCGAACGATGCTCTCAAGTATTTGCGGCAGGCACATGAGCAGAACCCGAACGACGCCGATGTAATACTGCAGCTTGGCTGGGCTTACAATCTTGCGAAGGACGACCCAGAGGCGATCAGATGGTTCGACGCCGCACGGCACGCGGACGATCCCGATATCGCGGCGCGGGCGACACGAGCGTACCGCAACCTAACCGGAGAAACAGGGCCGCAAACGACGATTTGGGCGCTGCCGATGTATTCGTCGCGCTGGAACGATTTCTTTACTTACGGTCAGGTGAAACGAAGCTTCTTGCTGCCTTGGGACCGCGTGAATCGGCTGCTGACGTTCTATGTGTCGTCACGATTCGTCGGCGATGTGAAGAGCAGCCTGCCCGAGCACACGGTTGATCCTCAATATTTGTCGGAAAGCTCATTTATATTCGGCCTCGGCGTGAGCACGCGTACCTGGCATCACTTCATGGGATGGGCGGAGGCAGGTGAAGCAGTCAAGTATCTTCCTGACCGGCATGATGTTGGCACAGCTATTCCGGATTATCGCGGAGGCCTGAACTTTACGAAAGGCTTCGGGCAATTACTTGGAAGCGAGAAGCCTGGATTGTTTTACGAGACGGTGGACGAGGCAATCTACGTCAGCCGCTTTCAAAAAGACTGGCTGTTCTACTCGCGAAATCGCTCGGGATATACCTTCGATTTCGCGAACAACAGTGCGCAGGCGCTGTTCAACGTCAACTATGTCCGCGATTCTCAGAATCAGTATTGGGCAAATACGGTCGAGTTGGGCCCAGGCTTGAAATTTCACATGCACTGGATGCCAAACAATGTTTACGTCTCGACCGATTTCCTTCGCGGCATTTACACGAACAATCTTTACAACCCGCGCAGGCCGAACTATAACGACATACGCGTGTCTTTCTGGTACGCGCTGACGAAATGAGGACGCGATTGCGGTTGCTGATATTGGCTCTGCTGGTGTCTTGTCACCTGGCAGTGGCGAGCAGTTACTCAGTAAGCGGGCCCGACGCGAGTCCGTGGCAGAAGATGCTGGGGTCGGTCGGGCTGGCGACCACGCACGGGGACGAGGCGCGTGTCGTAGTGCTGAGCGGCAGCACGACGCGAGACATTGCTGCGATCGCAGAGCAGCGCATTGTGGTCGTCGAAGGTTTCGGAGCTGCCGTGGAGAAACTTGGACTTGCCGCGAAACCGGAGAGCGTTTCCATTCGGCAGATTGTGGACGACCATGCGCCCAAGATGCAAATCATTTGGGAACAGCCCGTGAATATCCGGCGGCCCATACTGCCGCTGGACTGGACGGTGTTCGCGACGGAGAGATGGACACAGGCGCCCGTTATTGCGGGTAAGCGAACTGGCGGCGGCGCGATTCTCTGGGTTGCGACTTCGCCGGGAGATCAAGGCTTTGAACGGTATCCGTACCTCTTGCAGGCGCTCAGTGATCTGGGCCTGGAGTTTCCTCTACGCGCCACGAATCTCTGGGCGTTCTTCGATTCTTCTTACCGCATTCGCGCAGACGTCGATTACCTGGCGAGACGCTGGCGGCAAGCCGGAATCTCAGTGTTGCACGTTGCGGCATGGCACAACGTGGAACCGGATGCCGCGCGTGACGAGTATCTGAAACAGTTGATCGAAGCCTGTCATCGGAACGCAATTCTCGTGTATGCGTGGTTGGAATTGCCGCACGTCAGCGAGCAGTTTTGGGCTGACCATCCCGAGTGGCGCGAAAAAACGGCTGTTGGCCAAGACGCGCAGCTGGACTGGCGCAAATTGATGAACCTGCAGAATGCAGCGTGTCGTCGGGAAGTGGAAAACAAGATTAGCCGGCTTCTTCGCGAGTTCGATTGGGATGGCGTCAATGTAGCCGAGCTGTACTTCGAGTCGCTGGAAGGCGCCGGCAATCCGGCGCGGTTCACCCCCATGAATGATGATGTTCGAGCCGAGTTTCAGGGGACCGCCGGATTCGATCCGAAGCTGCTGTTCGATCCTAATTCGTCATATTCGAAGAATGCGCTCGCGCTGCGACAATTCCTCGACTACCGCGCTCAGTTGGCATCACAGATGCAAGCCGATTGGCTGAACACCTTCGAACGACTGAAACAATCGAAACCCTGGCTTGACGTTGTGCTCACGCATATCGACGATCGCTTCGACCCCGGTATTCGCGACGAGTTGGGCGCAGACGTCGCACGCACTCTTCCGCTGATACAGGCGCGACGGAGCACGCTACTGGTGGAGGATCCTGCTACGCTGTGGAGCCTCGGTCCGGAGCGCTATGCAAAACTGGCGCAGAAGTATCGCGAAATCGCACCCAACGATCACGACATTGCCGTCGATATCAACGTCGTCGAACGCTATCAGGATGTTTATCCAACGAAGAAGCAGACCGGCATTGAGTTGCTGGAGCAGGTGCATCAGGCTGCATCTTCGTTCAGCCGGGTAGCACTCTACTTCGAGAACTCCATCGAGAAACAAGACTTGTCTCTATTGGCCGCTGCCGCCACGGACGCGACTGCAAAGGCGGTTTCACCGGATCAGATCGCGACCGATTCGTCGCAACCGGCTCGACTGCGCTGGAGTGGTCCGGTCGAAGTCGATGGACACGCTTGGCCGTTGCAATCGAGTACGGAAGTGTTCGTTCCCGCCGGCAAACATGTGCTGAGCCCCGGTCTCGCGCTCAGCGCGATCTCGATCAGCGACTTCAACGGAAATCTGAAGTCGGCCATTGCCGGGGCCTCACAGGTGCAGATCTCTTACGAAAGCCGGAGTCGCGCGATCGCCAGGTTTGATGCGACAGTAAGGCGGATCGATGTAGATGGAGTTTCAACCATCAATCCCGGTGAATTCGTGATGCTACCCGCAGGGGAGCACGTTGTGACGTTTAGCCGTTGAGAACGGCTGCGCTGCTGGTGAGAATACCCCCACGCACCTGAAAGTCGCGAAAAAAACTCTCCTCGTCAGATTTGCTGAGGGCTTTGACGGCATCCATCACCAACTCGACGCGAGCGCCCGTTCGCAGAAGGCCATCGGCTGCACAGCGCACACACAACTCCGTCACCACTCCATAGAGAACGTAGCGATCCGCACGTAAGGCATCCAGCAACGGCGAGAGATGGGGATTCGAAAACGCGTCGAGCGCTCTTTTTTCGACAATGATCTGCGGCGCTGATACGGGCATTGCCGGCCCGAGCACTAACATTCCCGCCAGTCTGGTGACGGCCTCTTTCTGCTGCCCAAAAGTTCCCGCTACACAATGCGGTTTCCACACTTTGAATTCGGCATCGTCCTCCAGGTGAGCATCGGTCGTCGAGATGATCTGAATTTTTCTGGCCGCGGCGAATTCAGTGAGTTTGGCAAGCGTCGGAACGATCTCTTCGGCGCCGGCCACGCACAAAGCGCCTGCCGGATAGAGAAAATCCAACTGCGTATCGACGTCGAAGAAGACGGCGCTCACAAGCGCGCCAACTGCAGGCCTTCACGAACCGACTCGGCTAATGAAAGCAGTTTTGGACTCACTTCGAGGCGGTATGGCGCCACAGTATCAAGCAAGCGCAACCGGGACGGCAACGAATCGATAGATGCCAGAGCCCGCGACCGCGACTCACCTAACGGCGGCAGTTGCTCAATCAGTTTGCCACCGTCGATCACAGGTCGCAGCAGCGGTTCGGCGCCCGAGTAGTCGCTGTTGCATTCGCTGGCGAGTGCAACGACGTCGTGGTCCGGGAAGCGATAGATCTGTTTCGCGCCGGGCAGAGTTCTCTTCTCATCGCTGAACTTCGCGGTGTAATGAACGTCTCCGCTCCGGCGTAATTCCACCATCTTGTACACGGCCGATAACGCCGGGGAATCGTAAGACGTTGCGAGCTGAGTGCCGATGCCATAAGCATCAATCGGCGCGCCGGCCGCAACCATCTCGGCCACCTTCCACTCGTTCAGGTCATTGGTGACGAAGATCTTCGCGTCATTCAGAGCCGCGTCGTCAAGGACGCGCCGCACCTTACGCGACAGCTCTATCAAGTCTCCACTATCCAGCCGAACACCCCACATCGGCTTGCCAAGCCGCGTGGCTAGGCGCGTGCCTTCGATTGTGTCGTACGTGTCGACGAGAAATACCGTGGAGTCGCCAAGGAGATCTTGCAAGGCACGGAACGACGCGAGTTCGGTTTCGAACGCCATGGTCCAGGCGTGGGCGGCGGTCCCGAAGACGGGAATTCCGAATCGTCTCCCGGCTTCGGCATTGCTCGTTCCCAGACAGCCGGCCATGTACGCAGCGCGCCCGGCGAGAATGCCTGCATCCGGACCGTGGGCGCGCCGGCTGCCGAACTCCACGACGGGTTTTCCATTCGTCGCCAGCACGCAGCGGGCCGCCTTGGAGGCAACCAATGTCTGGAAGGCAAATGTTGAAAGAAGATACGTCTCGACAATTTGCGCTTCAATCAGAGGCGCACGCACAATAGCCAACGGCTCATTTGGAAAAATGGCCGTGCCTTCCGGCACCGCGAACAATTGACCCGTGAAGCGAAGCTTTGTCAGCAGTGTGAAGAAGTCCGCCGGGGCGTGCGCAAACTGCGGCAGCACTCTCAGGTATTCAATTTCGTCAAGCTGAAACCGAAGATTGAGCAGATATTCGACTGCCTGCTCCAGGCCGGCAGCGATCAGGAAATTGCGATTGTCGGGAAGCCGCCGGATGGTGATTTCGAAGGTAGCCAAATCATCGGTTTTGCCGGCAGCAAAATAGCCGGCGGCCATCGTGAGTTGGTACAGGTCTGTATTGAGGGCAGACATGCAGAGAAGCTTCCGCTCGTTACCGCGTCCAGCCTCAGCGATCTATTTCTTGGAGGTAGACTGCGCGGGTTTAATCGCGTTGCTTGCATCCAGCATATCGTTGATGGCCTTGCCATCAAGCTGATAAAGAGTAGGCTCGTTCACGCGCCGCGCGATGTAACCGTTGCCGACCTTTGAAAATTCAACCTTCTCGGTCCGTTTGCCGTCGTTTGAGGTGACAGTGATCGTTGCCACAGGCTCCGTGAAACCTTCGGTCAAGAATTTTGTCGCGCTGAGATCGCGCAGCTTATCGATGAAAGACTGTACGAATGCCGCATCCATCGTCTGAGCATTTTGCTTCCAGTCCGAACCGGAACGGGTCAGGGTTTTTGTCGAAGCGCCCTGCTGAATATCGATTTTGTTGGGATCGCTGAACCCGAAGTCGAAGATCTTCTTGTTACGGAAATCGTCGAGCGATTTCTCCATCGCCTTACCGAGATCGGACGAGACCTTGTAAGCGCCCGGCACTACACTGCTCTTTGCGTAGTAATCGTCTTTAACTTTACGAATCTGAAGCGTCTGGGTTCCGGAAGCGTCGGTCGCCTTCGCAGTGCCAACAGGCTGGCCCGAAGCGAATGTGGCATCGGCCTTCTTGGCATCGTCAGGTGTACCGGAGACATCCATCTTTGCGTCGGTCAGCTTGCGCAGGAGTTCCTCTACCTGGAAGTTGTCCGCCCGATAGGACGCCGGCTTCAGAATGGTCCAGTCGTTCTGGTTATTTTTACCGAATTCGATGTCTGCCTTTCCCGACGACAGCTCTAACCGCGTAAGAGTATTCGAGTCGAACGAGAGCAGCCGTTTGTCGCGGAGGTCGTTTACGCTTTTATCGAAAGACGTCTTCGCGGAAGAGAAAACGCAGTACACTTTAGGCCCGCCGTTAACATTTGCGTAGACCAGCGAACCAGTCGGCAAATCGTCACCGAATTCGATGTTCTGAGTCTTGCCGTCCTTTTGATGAACTGTAACGGTCAGACTTGGATTCTGGAGGCCGAATTTGTTCAAGTCAGTTGCTTTGTCTTCCACAACGCTGTCTGCCGTGATGGAAGTCAGCGCAGAAGCAACGCCTCCGGCGGCATCCTGGTCAGTAGCAACCCGTTCGGGACTTGTGATCACCCATTTGTTGTTTTGCTTCTGCAACGTCAACTCAGGCGAGTTCTTCTTTTTCAGATTGATCGACTGAATCTGCGAATCGGGGATCGCTACCAAAGTAGGACTCGGCGTGGTCGTGCTGCTCGTAACGGTTGATTGCGGATTTTTTTTGGCCCAGTAGACCACTCCGCTGAGAGCAGCCAGCAGAACCGCCGCTATCAACAGATTTCGCGATTTCATTCGAGTGCTATCTCCGTTTGGCGAAGACCAAAATGCCACCGATGATCAGCAGAATCGGAATGGCAATGATATCGGTGTAAAAGAATCCGTTCATCTGCCGCTGAGACACGTTCAATCTGCGATCTTCCGGCTCCTTCGGACGGATGGAAATGAGGTCCTCGTCGGATGAGAGCCAGTTGACTGCGTTGAGAGCGAGATCCCGATTGGCCTGGAACGCGATCATGCCGTTTGTGAGGAATCCGGAACTGCCGATCACAACGAAGCGCCCCGGAGCCTTCGGATTGTCGGTGTTGTAGGTTCCAGCGGCCCCCAGCACGAACGGGCCCTTCTTATTATTCGGATCGGCCGGATTCACCTCGGCGCTGCTCAGGTTGGTCACTGCCACAGCGCGGTCACTGGTTGAGAACAGCTTGTTCACCGTGGTCTTTTCGCCGTTCTTCACTTCCAGAGAGCGCGGGATAGGTAAGCCGGTAAAGGTGTCCTTGAGGCCACTGACAATCGGCTGCGATTCGTAGCTGCTGACCAGTGGGATCTCGGGACCGAAGCCGAAAAGCTGCGCCGCAACATTCTCTTCAAGTACCAGATCTTTGTCTTCCGTCACGCCCCAACTCGCCAATAGATCGGCCAAGCCGGTATTTTCCGCGATGTGTTCCTTCTGGAAATTCAGCGGGGGATCTAACATGATCAATGCGCGTCCCCCGCCCTGGACGTAATTCTTGATCGCCGTCACCTCGTTGGCAGCGTAGTCGTTGCGTGGACCCGCGACCACGAGCACTGTGCAATCGGACGGAACAGCCGTCTTGTCGACTAACGTGACGGCCTGGGGCTGGTAGTTATCGCGCTCGAGGAATGTTTTGAATTGGGAAAGGCCGGTGCCGTCGGTATCATCAAGACCGTGTTCGCCGCTACCGCTGACGAGGCACACTTTGCGAACACCCTTCAGATCCTTCAGGAATGCTCCCGTCAAGCCTTCTTCCGTAAGCGCTTTAGCTTCTTCGCGGCGGTCACCGATGTTAACGAAAGCGCTGCCCGGTGTCCGAAGACCAAACGCGCGCGCCAGAGCCGGATCCTTTTGATAATCCACGTAGCGGATGTGGATCTTCGGCGAGAGATTGGCATAACGATCCAACATCGCCTTCGCCTGATTGAAGCCGCTTGCCTTGTCGAAGTACGTGATGGTGGCGTCTGTCTTCAGCCCCCCGACCACCTTCTTCGTCTCATCCGACAGCGTGTAACGCTTGTTACTTGTGGTGTCGAATGTCTTGTTGAACCGTGGCATCTGCGCCAGCCAGTTGATGAGCACCAGGATGGCGATAACGACGATGGTATAGAGAGCAGAGGTCGCGCCGTAGCGCGCCTGCCTCGCAGCGACCGTGTCCTTGCGGTTTACTGCCGGCGTGTTCGATGGGTTTACAGTCGCCTCAGCCACTTACGCCCTCCACCGCAACGACTCGAGTGAGCGCGTCGTAAGGAAAAGTCCAAAGAAAATCATAGAGAGGTAATAGATAAGATCTTTCGTGTCGATAATGCCGCGCGTGAAGCTGTCCTGGTGGCTGATGATCGACAAATAGTTCAGTACCTGCACTGTGGGCGAATTGCCGAACGATGTGCTCCAACTCAGAATCCAGAGCACCAGCGCCAGACCGAAGCCGATGGCGCCCGCGACGATCTGATTCTTCGTCAGCGTTGAAATGAATGTACCCAGCGCCAGAATGCAGGCGCCCTGCAGCAGAACGCCGAGGAACCCGGTCAGGAAGGGCCGCCAGTCCGGATTGCCGTACAGGAACAGGAACGAGATATCGGCAAGCAGAACAACCAGCAGCGCTCCGTACATCAGCACTGCGGAAAGCCACTTGCCGATCACAATCTCAACATCATGCACCGGCGAAGTGACGAGCAACTCGATCGTGCCTTGCCGCTTCTCTTCCGCAAACAGACGCATCGAGATCAGCGGAATCAGAAAAAGTCCAATAACAGAAATGTTCGAAAGCAGCGGTGCAAGCACCTGCTCGTTGACGTTCATCGGGAACGATTGCCCTTGCATCTGGCTTTCGAACCCGGCTTTGACAAACAGGGCCGCCATGTCATAGGTGAAAACACCGCTCAAGAGCGCGAAGATGGTGAGCAATACCCAAGCGATGGGCGAGACAAAGTAGGCGTACAACTCGCGACGGCAGATAGTCCAGATATTTCTCACTGCACACCTCCTGCGGGAACTGCCGCGCTTTCGTCGGTTGGTCCGCCGGTCAATGCGAGGTAAACCTCTTCGAGCGTGTAGGGCGACTTCAGCTCCAGAAGATCCCATCCGGCGTGCACGACCGCGCGCGCCAAGTCGCCCCGCGCGTTACTTCCTGGTAAGCTCTCCACCTCGAATAAATAGCGATCCCCGGCGCCTCCGCGGTCGAGCACCTTCTTCACACCCGCAACCTGCTCGAGCTTCTGGTGAACGGACGTTGCGCTCGCCTGACCGACGGTCCCCACTTGTATCTGGACGGTGTTGCCAACGCCCGCGCGGCTCTTCAGATTCTCCACTGAATCTGTTGCGACCAACCGGCCTTTGTTGATGATGATCACCTTGCGGCACACGGCCTCCACTTCGGGAAGAATGTGCGTGCTCAGGATGATGGTGTGCTCGCCTGCGAGGCTTTGGATCAACTCGCGAGTCTCCGTGATCTGTTTAGGATCGAGGCCGGACGTCGGTTCATCGAGAATGAGGACATCTGGATTGTGAATGATAGCCTGCGCCAATCCGACTCGCTGACGATAGCCTCTCGAAAGCTTCGAAATGAGTTTGTGCTTCACGTCCGCAACGGAGCAGCGTTCCATCACCTGCTCCGTGCGGCTCTTTAGTTCAGCCGCCGGAACGTTCTTGAGCCGAGCAACAAAAGTGAGGTAGTCCTGCACGTTCATCTCGGGGTAAAGCGGCGGCGCTTCCGGCAGATAACCAATGCGTTTTTTCACTTCGAACGGCTGCTCGAAAACGTCGAACCCAGCGACCGTGGCTTTGCCCTCGGTGGGCGGCATGAAGCACGTCAGGATGCGCATGGTTGTCGTTTTCCCTGCCCCATTTGGGCCCAGGAAACCAACTATGTCACCCTTTTCCACCGAAAACGAGATGTCGTTCACGGCGGTGTGACGCGCGTACTTCTTGGTCAGATTGTCTACCTGAATCATATTTATTTAACGATGAACGCCCAATCGGCGCTTCCCGGCAGCCTGCTTGGCGGATTGTGTCGCCAAGCGCGCCGTGGGAGGCGACGCAGCAGTGTCAAACACGCCAAAGCCGGACAGCGTTTCGCGCTGCCGCGGTATTTTGTGCTTGAAATATCTAGGATAGTGAAGCGAGAAAATCGCTGTCAATTGAGACGGGTCAAACCGCGAAACGTTAGACCCGTAGCAGTCGTGTTGGGGCGGCCGGCCGATCACTCGCCCAGGCCTATGCCAACGATCTGGAAACCCGCATCAACGAATATGACATTTCCCGTAACCCCGCGGCCCAAATCACTGGCGAGGAAAACGGCCGTATCGCCAACCTCCGCAGGATCCGTGTTCCGGCGCAACGGCGTGAGTGCGGCAACACTGTCGAGAACCTTTGTGAAATCTTTAATGCCACGCGCCGAAGCGGTTTTGATAGGCCCTGCAGAAATGGCGTTTACGCGAATTTTGTTGGCGCCCAGTTCACTAGCGAGATAACGAACAGATGCTTCCAAAGCAGCCTTCGCCACGCCCATCACGTTGTAGTTCTGCACAACCCGCGTCGAGCCGAGATAGGTCAACGTACTGATTGAGCCCCCGTTCGTCATCAGTGGCGCTACGGCGCGCGCCACTGTGATGAGCGAAAACGCACTCACTTCTTGCGCCAACAGGAATCCGTCACGGCTGGTCTCCAGAAAAGGACGGCTCAGATCTTCTTTGTTGGCAAACGCGATGCTGTGCACGACGGCATTAATTGGCCCCGAGAGCTGCTTCAGTTCCGAAACCAGGGTTTCCACTTCATCGGCTTTGGTGACATCGCAGTTCAGAATCTTCGACGCCCCCAATTCGCCCCCAAGCTCTTCCACAGTGGCGCGCTGACGTTCTCCCTGGTACGTCAGGAGAAGCGAAGCACCTTCGCGCACGAAGCTCCGGGCGATGGCGTACGCGATACTCCAGCGATTCGCCACACCCAGCACGATGGCGGTCTTGCCCGCGAGCAGTTGCGACATGAATCCGCTATTGTAACTTGCGGGTAAACCTATCAAGGTCCGGTGCCGGTGGTGGACCGGGACGCTCGTTGGGAGTGGCCGCCGAACCAGTCAAAGCGGCGTCCTAGGATCATTTTGACGATCAAGTGATCGGTACTGCCGGTAAATCCAACTCCAACACCAAAATTAAACTCCCAGGCGGGACCGAAATCCACATCCACAGTCGGAAAGATCTGCTGCTGTTGTTCGGCGAACGGGGCGAATCCCGTAATGGGGCCGGTGGATCCGTAGTATTCGAATCCGCCCTGTACTTTCTTTGTCATTTGATAGCTGAGCTTAACGGCGGGCGAAAACTCGATGCCATCGGGGACGCTCGGCCCGTGCCATGAGCGCTCCAGAGCCGGATTGAAGGCCAAGTACCACTTCTCAATTTGCTTGTCGATGATGGGCCGGATCTCCCAGCTCCAGGTGTCCTTCGAAAAGATAGGGCGCTGATAGCCAATTTCTGTGGAAATACTCACCCCAACCGGCCACTTCCACGAATCTGGAACGCGAACGCGCGGTCGGATGTGATCTCCACCCATTTGTAGCCCTGCCCATTCGGACCGGCACTCGTGAAGATATAGAAACCCGTTTCGAACCAGCTATTCCATCCCTGAGTAATCTCAACCGTTTCGTGCTCCTGCTGATTTGTCGGATACGTGCCGTCTATCGGCGTCTTGCTGCCGGAGACCGTGAAGTTGCTGTGCAGTTCGACCATGGTACTTCCCGGCGGAACGGTGTCTGATCCGTAGACCTGGATCTCATAGTTCCCCTGCGCTATCGCGCGGTGGGTCATCACGAACGCACAGAAGAACAAGATTAAACAGAAGAGGACATGTCTCTCTCGTGCAACTTGGCTCCAAAAAATACCAATGGTTTAGCGACTTTAATCCTGGCAAGATACCCGGAACGGTGCGAAATACGTACTGATCTTTGAAGTCTATCTTTTGTAGTGAGTAGCAAAGCAACTGCGACAAGCATCGCACGCACGCCAGAACAGGAAAGCGCTCAACTCGGAGCTACGGTATTGAGTCCAGGCGGAGGCACTCGATTTCGAGTCTGGGCTCCCGAGCGAAAACGCGTTTCGGTTTTTTTTTGCGGCGGCCGACGGGAATGGCTACAACTAACGTCCGAAGAAGGAGGTTACTTCTCTGGAGTGGCTGAGGACATCGGCGCCGGGGCTTTGTACAAGTTCCAGCTTGATGGGGGTGAAGCGTATCCAGATCCAGCATCTCGTTTTCAGTCGCAAGGCCCTCACAGCTTCTCTGAGGTGATCGACGCTGAGGCATTTCAATGGTCCGATCAGAAGTGGCGCGGGGTGAAGCTTCTCGGCCAAGTTATCTACGAGATGCATCTGGGAACGTTCACGGAGGGGGGCGCCTGGACTTCCGCGGCGGAAAAACTGGAGTATCTGCGTGATACCGGCATTACTCTCGTCGAGGTGATGCCGGTCTCCGATTTTCCCGGGCGCTTCGGGTGGGGTTATGACGGCGTGCAGCCGTTTGCTCCGGCGCATCTGTATGGCCGGCCGGATGATATGCGGCGCTTCGTCGATCGCGCGCACAACGCAGGCATCGGTGTAATTCTGGATGTCGTCTATAACCATCTGGGGCCGGACGGCAACTATTTTCCCGAGTTCTCGCCTTACTACTTCAGCGAAAAGAACGGTACGGATTGGGGAAAAGGCATCAATTTCGATGGCCCGCACTGCCGCTCTGTTCGCGAATACTTCCTTCAGAACGCGCAGTATTGGATTCGCGAATTCCACCTCGACGGCCTGCGCCTGGACGCGACCCAGGACATACACGACGACTCGAAGCCACACATCCTGGCCGAAATAAGCCAGTGTGTGCGCGAGGCCGCCGGCGGCCGTTCTGTCGTTTTGATCGGCGAGAACGAGCCCCAGAACACGGTCCTGCTTAGACCCATTAGCGAAGGCGGCTGCGGCCTGGATGCACTTTGGAATGACGATTACCATCACTCTGCCACGATCGCTCTCACTGGCAAGGCGGATGCGTATTACACGGATTATCGGGGTACCGCGCAGGAATTCGTGTCCGCCGCCAAATACGGTTATCTATTTCAGGGTCAATACTATTCGTGGCAGAAGAAGCGTCGCGGCACGTCCACACTTGGATTGCCTCGCCCGTCGATGGTGAACTTCACCGAGAACCACGATCAGGTAGCCAACTCGGCACGCGGACAACGGTCGCGTGAACTTGCGGCTCCGGGAACATTGAAAGCGATCACCGCGCTCACGCTACTTATGCCGGGCACGCCGATGCTTTTCCAGGGTCAGGAGTTTGAATCTTCCAGCCGCTTCCTCTTTTTCGCGGATCATAAGCCGCAACTCGCGAAAGCAGTGCGAAAAGGGCGTATCGAATTTCTGGAACAGTGGCGCTCTCACGTGATCCCCGACATTCGAAAGTGCTTCGACGACCCCTCGGCAGAGGAGACGTTCAAGAAATCGAAGCTCGATCACTCTGAGGTCGAAAAGCATGCTGAGGGCTATGCATTGCATCGAAATCTGTTAAGGCTGCGGCGGGAAGACCCTATTATTTCGCGTCAGGGAGAAGATGGCATCGACGGCGCGATACTCTCGCCCCAATGTTTCGTTCTGCGTTTCTTTTCGCCGGGTTTTGAAAATGACCGATTGCTAGTTGTAAATCTAGGTGTGGAGGTGAGATACAACCCGTCGCCGGAACCGCTGCTTGGGCCACCCAACGGCAAGCGCTGGGAGAAGCTTTGGTCTTCCGACGACGCGCAGTACGGCGGCTGTGGTACCGCTCCTCTCGATACGGATGAGAGCTGGATCATTCCCGGGCAATCCGCCGTTCTTCTGTACCCGGTACCAACTCGCGACGCGGAATAACTCACAATGAAAATAATCTTTACTCGCAATCCGAATGGCAAGCTCTCGGCGGAAGAGTCGCGAGCCGTACTCGAGACAGAATGGCTGGTGACAAACGGCCTCGGTGGATACGCCAGTGGCACGGTCGGGGGAACGCCGACGCGCGTTTTTCACGGCTATCTCATTTCCGCGCTGCCTTCGCCGCTCGGCCGCACGATGATGTTGAACGACATCCTCGAAGAGCTCTTGTTACCAGATGGCCGTATTATCGCGTTGAATGGATTCAACACGGAGGATCAGCGCTTTAGCGGATCGCCAACGCTCACCAACTTCCGGCTGGATGACGGTCTGCCGGTATGGACCTATGAAACCGGCGAGGTCTCAATAGAGAAGCGCGTCTATTTGCCGCATCGCCAGAATACCTGTTTCATCAACTATCGGGTGACGTTCGGATCGAGCAGCCTGAAGCTGCGCCTGCGTCCCACCGTGAATATCCGCGCGCATGAGGCGCCGGTGAACACTCCGCTGCAGCCGTACACGCTGGTTGTGCACGACCACTCTTATGAGATTCAGCCGGAAAATGAAATCCCGCCGTTGAAGCTGAAGCTACTTGGCAACGAAAAAGGCTTCAGCATTGATGCGCGCAAGATCTGCAACGTGACTTACGAGATTGAACGAAAGCGCGGCTATATCTGGCGTGGTGACCTGTGGAGCCCTGGCTACTTCTCTGGGGAAATCGGTCCTGGCCGCGAGCTTACGATGGTTGCCTCCACGGAAATCTGGGACGTTATGAATGCACTCACGCCACAGCACGCCTGGGACACAGAGCATGATCGCAGGCGGCGGTTGTTGAGTGTCGCTCCTCGGTCCCTTTGCGATGAGACCTGCCGCGAGCTCGTGCTGGCTGCCGATCAGTTCTTGTTCACTCCAGTGGGGCGACCGGAAGATACCGCGCGTGCGCGTGCGGCGGGTGATGAAATTCGCAGCGTCATCGCGGGATACCACTGGTTTACAGATTGGGGCCGCGACACAATGATCAGCCTGGAGGGCCTGACTCTCACGACCGGGCGCGAAGCGGAAGCGAGCTATATTCTGCGTACTTTCGCCCACTACATCAAGGACGGACTCATCCCTAACATGTTCCCGGAGGGCAAGACGAGCGGTCTTTACCACACCGCCGATGCCACTCTGTGGTTCTTCCACGCGGTGAATCGGTATGTCCAGAAAACCGGCGATCATCATCTGCTGGCACACCTGTTGCCCAAGCTACTCGACATCGTCGGCCATCACCTGCGCGGAACCAAGTTCAACATTCACGTGGATCCCTCGGATGGGCTGCTAGTGCAAGGGCAGCAGGGCTATCAGCTCACCTGGATGGACGCGAAAGTGGACGACTGGGTAGTGACGCCGCGCCGTGGCAAAGCCGTTGAGATTAACGCGCTCTGGTACAACGCCCTGAAAGTGTTGGAGGGCTGGCTACGCGACGCTGAGCGGTTTGACGAGGCCGACGGCATCCAGCAGCATGCGTCCAAAGCGCGCGCGTCATTCAATGCCAGGTTCTGGTATAAACAAGGCGGATACCTCTATGACGTCGTGGACGGGGAGAACGGCCGCGATGATTCTTCCTGCAGGCCGAACCAGGTGTTCGCGCTATCCCTGGATAACCCGATTCTGGATGAATCCCGCTGGGCCCCTGTGCTGCGTGTCGTGGAGCAGCGCCTGTTGACACCGGTTGGTTTGCGCTCGCTCGCACCCGGCGAACGTGACTACAAACCTTGTTATGACGGCGATCTGCGATCACGCGATGCGGCGTATCATCAAGGCACTGTTTGGGCTTGGCTCATTGGTCCTTTTATCGATGCATGGCTCAAGGTTCATCCAGACCAGGTGGAGAAAGCGCGTGGATTCCTGGGCGGCTTCAACGCTGAATTGCGAGCAGCCTGTGTTGGATCCATCAGCGAAATTTTCGATGCCGAACCTCCTTTCACCCCGCGCGGCTGCTGCGCCCAAGCGTGGAGCGTCGCCGAGGTGCTCCGGTCATTCGTGAACACAAGCGAGCAGCCGCACTTGCAGTCCGAGGAACCGCACATGGCTTCGGCGACACTAGTCTAATTGCGTTTTGCCGGCTTCAGAGCCCAAGTCGAAAATTTCAGTTGGCCCGAAGTGGATGAAACACGCGCTCGTGTCAGCATAGAGCATTCAACGCGATGGCTCGCAGGCGCTTTTTCGTTTCAGAAGTCCGGCGCGGCTCCGCCGAATTGACAGATTCGGATGCCGAACATCTTGTTCGCGTTCTGCGCGTAGAGGCCGGTCAGGTTTTCGAACTCTCCGACAACCGCAGCGTCTACTTGGCCGAGGTCGAATCTGCGCGCAAATCTTCCGTGATGTTTCGCATTCTCGAAGAACTGCCCTTGCCGGAGCGGTCCGTCCAGATCACGCTGCTTGCCGCGTTGATCAAGTTCGAGCGCTTTGAATGGCTGCTGGAAAAGGCAACAGAGCTTGGGGTCACCGTGGTTCAACCCATTGAAAGTGTTCGTACCGAGCGCGGACTCGCCGAGGGCTCACGCAAGCGCAGCACTCGTTGGGAACGAATTCTGCGCGAAGCAAGCGAACAATCACGTCGCGCGCAACTGCCGGAACTGAAGCCCGTGATGCGCTTCAATGACGCGCTCGAGATGAATAGCGGCATACGGTTTTTCCTCGATGAGAACCCCGGCGCCCGGGCGATTCTCGACTCCGTGCCCTCGGTCCGGAATGCGGAGGATCGTGTCTTGCTCTTGCTCGGACCCGAAGGTGGCTGGACGGAGGAAGAACGCCAACGCGCCATCGACATTGGTTGGACAGCGTGCTCGCTTGCCGGCAACGTTCTACGAGCGGAAACCGCGGCACTGGCCGCCCTGGCGGTTGTTCAGGCAGCCTGGCGAGGAACCACCGCGACGTGAACCGGCTGATTGCCGACGTTCAGTAAAGTGAACAGTCCGGCGGTGATTTTGTTGCGCCATTTTGCTGCATTACCCGCATTGGCAAGCACGTCGAGGATATGAATCACCGCCATGGTCCCGGAGCTTTCAGCTAGCACCAGAGCATACTGGCTATCCGGCGTAACGGCGATGTAAGTCGGGCGTTGGCCTGCGTCGACAATGCCGATCATTTTGCGCGAATCAATGTTGAGAATGCAAACGTCGGAGCCGCTCGCACTGCCCACGAACAGATAGGCTGGATTCGCTGAGCACGCCATCACACCTGGATCTCTGCCTGCCAGCACTGTTTGATCTACATCCAGCGGATTGTAAGGAAAGATGATTGCCACGGCGTCCATTCCTTCGCCCGAAACGAACAACTGCCCCTGATCTGCGTTGAAGCAAAGATTTTGCGGCTGCATGGCGAGTGGCAGATCGGCGATGGTCTTCAAATCCGGCGTGGTGAGCGCGGTGATACAACGCTCCTGCAGGTTCGCGGCCAGCAAACGCTCGCCGTCCGCCCGGAAGCGCACGTCGCCCGCAGGACCAGAGAGGCTGCGCGTGTAATGGCGGCCTGTTTTGAGGTCCAGCAACTCGACAGCGCCTTGCTTCGTTGACAGAGCCACGTATGGAGGTCTCGGCTCCTCGCCCGCCAAAGGCAGCGGGGGAACGCTCATGGAAATGGGTTCGCCACTCAGCTTGATGCTCCGTACGACCTCGAGTGACGCAGCTCTTGCGATGATCAGTTCGTGTTTATCGGCTGAAGTCGCGAGCACAGCGTCGCCATCGGGAGAGAAACAAATGTCAGATAGGGTGTCCGAGAACCGTCGTGATTTGATCACCCGCAGCTCGGGACTGAGCAACGCTACGCTTCCATTCGAAGGCGTCAGGATGAAGCTTCCGGATTTCCCTGCCGGAAGGACTTTGCTTGCAGGGGCGCCGAGGGAGATAGATCGCGAGACGCGGAACTTTGTGAGGTCAACAACGGACAGCGCGCGATCTCCTGCATTCGAGACCAGCGCGTATCCCGCAAAACCAGTACCTTTGCGCGGCCCACAAGCGCTTGCCAAGGCGAAGCCCGCTAGGGAGAACCAGTGTCGCCGGGTTAGTGAGACCAAATCGCAACCATAAGAAAACAATAAGTTTGCCTGCAATAACCGGGATAGACTATCCTATGCTACTCTGAGGGTTCTCCTTCCATTAGAGCAGTCGCTTAATGAACTTCCGGTCTGTTTTTAGCCTCATTTCGTCTGATCTTGCCATTGATCTCGGAACTGCCAACACGCTAGTTTTTGCGAAAGGCAAAGGCATCGTTGTTAACGAGCCTTCTATCGTTGCAATAAACAAGAATAACGGTGAAATTGAAGCTTGCGGTAAAGAGGCCAAGGAAATGGTGGGACGCACCCCGGGCAACATTGTCGCCATCCGCCCTATGAAAGACGGCGTCATTGCGGATTTCAAAGTGACAGAGCGGATGTTGAACTACTTCATTCAAAAAGCACACGGCCGCAAGATGCTGGTGCATCCGCGCATCGTCATCGGCGTTCCCAGCGAAATCACACAAGTGGAGAAGCGGGCCGTCAGCGAATCGGCCTATCGGGCGAAAGCGAGCGAAGTGCACCTGGTGGAGCAGGCGATGGTTGCTGCTATCGGTGCCGGGCTACCCATCACCGAACCGTCGGGAAACATGGTTGTCGATATTGGCGGCGGCACCACTGATGTTGCGGTCATTTCCCTGTCGGGCATTGTCTACTCTCGCTCTGTACGTGTCGCGGGCAACGAGATGGATGACGCCATCATGAACTACCTCAAGCGGAAGTACAACCTTCTGATTGGTGAGCGCACGGCGGAACAGATCAAGATCAGCATCGGTTCCGCATATCCGCTGGATAACCCGATGACGATGGAAATCAAAGGACGCAACCTGGTGGAGGGCGTTCCAAAGACCGTCACTATCGATGACACCGAAATACGTGAGGCTCTTTCGGACTGCATTGCGACCATCCTGAACGCGATTCGAGTTGCGCTCGAGCGTACGCCGCCGGAGTTGAGCGCAGACATCAGCGATCGCGGTATCGTACTCACGGGCGGTGGCGCACTGATAAAAAATCTGGACCGCCGTATTCGGGAAGAGACCGGTCTGCCTGTGTCGATCGCTGAAGACCCGCTTGCCTCCGTTGTGCTCGGAACCGGCAAAATGCTAACCGACTTCAAGTTATTGAGAAGAATCGCAATTGAATAGCAACTTATTCGCTGGTTAACGGAGACGTCCCCCGGCCAGCGTCCCACCTTTTACAGTAGAAACAGAAGTATGGAAGCCCTGCTCAGCCGATTTCGGAACCTGACGGTTCTGATCGTGGTTGTATTGGCGCAGTTAATTTATCTGGGGTACCAGGTGAAGACGAATCGCGATGAACGCCTGATTCGTGTCTGGGCGGTCAGCGCCGTCACGCCCATGGCGGGAGTTGTGGAGGCGTTCCGGCAGAACACAATCGGGTTCCTGCAGGACTATTTCATCCTTCTGGACGTTCGCGAGCAGAACCGCAAGCTGAAATACGACAACGACCGCCTGCGGATGCAGAACGTGTATTACCGGAATCAGCTTGCCACGGCAGAGCACGCCAGAGCCCTTATCATGTTTCAGGCGCAATCGCCGTCTAAGACGATTGCTGCTCGAGTGATCGGCAACAGTACGGTTGCTTCTGCGAAGGCGGTGTTCATTGACCGCGGTTCAACGAGCGGTATCGAAAAGGGCATGGCTGTCGTGGTGCCCGAAGGCATCATCGGCAAGGTGGTCTCGGTCTACCCGCTTGCTTCGCAAGTGCTGCTCGTCACAGATCCCACATTCAAGGTTGGAGTGGAGTCGCAAAAAGGGCATGTTCATGGCGTGCTCGATTGCGGCAGCGGGAAGTGCAAGGTAGAGCAGATCCAGAATGAGGAGAAAGTCGACAAGAACGAGTGGTTCTACACGTCAGGTGAGGATCGCCTTTTTCCGAAAGGCTTTCCGGTAGGATCCGTCGTTTCATCAGAACCGGGGAACGGAATGCGCGATGTGGCTCTCGCGCTGAGTGGTGCGCCCGGAGGCGTCGAAGAAGTTCTTGTTGTGCTGCAGGGTGTCCACCGGGTTATTCCTTCCGCGCCACCCGAAGACGAAACGGCAAAGATGATGCCCGCGCCGCCTGACGATCAGGCCGACAAGCCGGAAGTGAAGCCTCAGACTGAAGCGGATAAGGTGCTCCACAAATACGAAGGCCTTGGCAAGGATGAGAACCATGTGTACGGTGGAGTAGGGTCGAATGTACCCAACTTCAACACCAAGCCGGGCGTCCCTGCCAAGCCGGCCGGCCCTCCAACCCAATCGGCTGTTGCGGACGCAGCCGATGGTGAGGCCGCACCGGTAGAGGTGGCCCCCAAGACGCCGGCCGCCCCCGCCCCTGCGCCCCCTCGTCCGGCCATTCTGGGCGCACCGCGAACCCCCGCGACAACCGGGACAACGACAACCGCGACTCATCCGCCCGCGGCGAAACCCAGCGACTCCAATCTGCCGCTGGGCGCTCCGCGACGCAAACCGGCCACCGATACGACTGCAACGCAAGCTTCTCACGCGCAGCAATGAACGAGACAACAGAAGCGCTGCTAACAGGCCGGCCGGCAAGAGAGAATCTGTTGGGCCGCTTCCAGGTTGTCGCCCTGGTGCTGATCACGATGGTCGCCATCATCGGCAAGTTCTACCTGCCGCGGCTGATTCCCCACACGGAATGGGTCGAACTCCCTCTGCTCCTGACCGTTTATTTCGGCCTGATGCGTCGCAGCCAGATTGCTGCTTTGTTCTTTGGCGCGTTTGTCGGGTTGGCTGAAGACTCGCTATCGCCCGCCAATATCCCCATCGGCATGTACGGTATTACGAAGACGCTCGTCGGCTACTTCGCCGCTTCCGTGAGCCAACGCTTCAATGTCGAGACGTCCCTTATGCGGCTGGTGCTCTGCTTCTTCTTCTACTTCTTCCACGCGTTTTTCTATTGGGCGATGCGGCGCGCTTTACTTGGCCAGATGGTCCCATTCAATCCCCAAGACATCCTCGTCCATGGCGTCCTGAATGCAGCCGTGGCACTCCCGCTATTCGCGATTCTGGATCGCCTGAAGCTTTCCAGTTAAGGAGCCCAGCCTCTCAATCGACCTAAAGAGCTGAAATGTGTGGCCGATCCGCGAAATAAACGCTAAGTCGATCCTTACCCCCACTTCCGGCTTCATCCGCGAAGCAGGCTTTACTCACTCGTTGACGCCTGCGCGCAACTGCACCTACGGATGCACCTACTGCTACGTCCCAACCATGGGGTTCTACGGTGGTTTGAAAGCCGAAGATACGCGCCACTGGGGCGAGTTCACAACATTCAAATCAAATGCGCCGGCTCTCCTGGAACGAATTCACGTTGGCGAAGCAGTCATTTACTGTTCTCCGCTAGTCGATCCCTATCAGCCAGTCGAAGCCGATTTCCGGATGATGCCTCGGGTTCTCGACGCCGTGCTGAACAATCCACCGCGAGTGTTTACAATTCAGACACGCTCTCCGCTGATCTTGCGCGATTTGTCGCAATTGCTGGAGCTCTCGCGCCTTACGAAGCTTCGTGTCAGCATGTCGGTCACTACGGATCTCGACGCCGTGCGAAAGCGCTATGAACCCCACTGCGAGCCGAATGACGCCAGGCTGGAGGCCATTACGAGAATGCGTGAATGC
This sequence comes from Bryobacteraceae bacterium, assembly GCA_036276155.1. Classification (GTDB taxonomy): domain Bacteria; phylum Acidobacteriota; class Terriglobia; order Bryobacterales; family Bryobacteraceae; genus Bog-105. Next base: position 41,283 of record DATBEG010000035.1, read on the forward strand.
GGGATTGAGATTTATGCAACTCTCGCGCCGTTGCTTCCCTGCAATCCTGAAGTACTGGCGGAGTTGGCTGTCGCAGCCGGGCGGCGCGACCTCATTGGCGACCCCCTGCACGTTCGGGACACGAAACCGTTTGGCGCCACGACACGCGCCTGCGCCGTTGCTATCGCTCGACATGCGAAAGAGGAAGCCTGGTTCGATCCCGAATTTCAGCACAAAGTCGTCGAGCGCATTCGAAGGACGGCTACGAGCAGCGGCTTTCGATTCGAAACCGGACCGGGCGGGTTTGCGATGCTCGCGCGTTTGCCCAGCCAGGCCGATTAGCGCTTCAGATGTTTCTCGATCATTGCCGAGCTGATCTCGCTTGCCGGGACGTGATAGGTGTCGCCAAGGTGCTGCCGTCTCAGTTCCTCAACTAGCGTCTGCCGCTTTACCCGCGGATCCTCTTCGTGTATTTCTGTCGGTAGACTTTTGTGCGTTGGAATCGAGATCGGCGCACCAAAGCGCTCTCCGGTCTTTGCAACCCCGATGCGAGTTTTTGCCACCAGGCCAAGATCCTCCATGCAGATCTTAGCGTAAAAATCTACACCTGAACACCCCCTGTTTACTTGCGTGCACCTCAGTCGGTAAGGGCAATCGGCTCGGATAAACCCCGACCCGAAAACCGTGAAGTCCGATCCGAACTCTACCGAATACATTCCTAGCGAAGTACTAGCTGACTGAACAAACAGTCCTTATCGAGGTTAAAATGACCGCGCGTGAAGAATTAA